>JAFSDL010000010.1 GCA_017436285.1 Clostridia bacterium | reverse complement strand
GTGGCGAGGTTTGTTCGTAGCATAAAACATTAATTTTTCCTGTTTTTTGAGTTTTGAATATGTTTATGGGGTTCTTACAGCTTTTTTACTGTAGGAACCCCTTGGTATATATGGTTTTATGCGGTCTGCGCTTTTTTTACAGCCCCATTTATCTCTCATAAGTTGCATAAAGCTGTTTTGTTTTATATGAACCGTTTATGTAAACATTGGCGCAAAGCTCTGCAAGGTCGCGGGCAGGAATTTTCATTCCGTCATCCATCCAGTCAATGCATATACCAATCATAGCGGTAATAACATAGTTTGAAATGAATTTTGCAGGATTGTTTTCACCAAAAATTTCTTTAGTATTAGGTATATTTGTGAGCATTAGCTGTTTTATATATGTATAAAGGCGGTTGTTTACATCGTTATTGATTATAAATCTTACAAGAGCCTCATTTTCCTTGCAGTAATTGAAAAGCCTTTCAGCATATTCTGTAAAGCCTTCAATGGTTGAAACGTGAATTGTTGCCTTTTGAATAACCGCTGTAAAGGAATCGTAAGCCTCGTTCTGAATTTGCTGAAGCATATCTATAAGGTCTGTATAATAAAAATAGAATGTAGCCCTGTTCACATCCGCAAGAGTAGTTAACTCCGTAACGGTAATTTCATTTATGGTTTTCTCTTCAAGTAGGCTTAGAAGAGCCTCATAAAGAGCCTTTTTTGTTCTTTTTACTCTTCTGTCATTATTATTCATTTTTCTGTGCTCTGCCATTTTCTTTCTCCGTCAATTATATAATATCCGTCAGTTGTAGAAAAAACTGATAAACAGAGTTTACCATACATTTGTCGGATATTCAAGAGAAAAAGAATACCTTCATTAAAAATATGGAGAGGGCAAATAATCAACTGTGTTCTTGTATATTAATATAATGTTTATATTAGTTTATTTATAAATATATTGAAATTAAAAAATCTAAAAAAATTGGAAAAATATACTTGACAATATAAAAAGATGGTGTTAGAATGTGTATCAGTTAGCAAAGGCTAACTCAAACAAGCAATCGTGAGGCGAAAAATATGAACTTAAATAATGCTCAGGAGGGAATTGAATATATCATCAAGGATATAATCACTGATGATGAAGATTTGGATGATTTCCTTTTTTCCTTGGGCTGTTATGCAGGTGAACCTATTACGGTGGTTGCCCACAAAAAAGGCGGTTGCGTTGTTTCAATTAAAGACAGTCGCTATAATATCGATAATTATTTAGCAGAAGCAATTATAATCTGAAAAAGGTTTGATTGTCTGACTGCTATTCTTTACAAGAATGAGTTAGCAAAGGCTAACTGAAATAAAACAGAAGTTTTTGGTAAAACCAAGGAGGATTTTTTAGTGAGAGTTGCATTAGCAGGTAACCCCAATAGTGGTAAAACCACAATGTATAATGCTATTACGGGCAAAAATGAAAAGGTGGGCAACTGGGCAGGTGTTACTGTTGAAAAGAAGGAAAGCCCCGTTAAAAAGAGCCTTTATAACGGTGCAGAGGAAATGATAGCCGTTGACCTTCCCGGTGCTTATTCAATGTCACCCTTTACATCAGAGGAAAGTATTACAAGCGACTATGTAAAAAACGAAAAGCCCGATGTTATTATTAATATCGTTGACGCTACAAATCTTAGTCGTAGCCTTTTCTTCACAACTCAGCTTCTTGAGTTGGGCATTCCCGTTGTTGTTGCTCTTAATAAAAGTGACATTAACGAAAAGAAGGATACAAAAATTGATGTAAAGTCACTTTCTGAAAAATTAGGTTGTCCTGTTATCGAAACTGTTGCATCCTCTTCAAAAAACGAAGGTCTTTCAGAGCTTATTAAGCAGGTTGCTCTTAAAAAGGGTAGCGGTCAGGTTGCACCTTACAGTCAGGGCGGAATAGACCTTACTGATAAAGCTGCTGTTAAGGAAGCGGACAAAAAGCGCTTTACCTTTGTAAATGGTATTGTTTCGTCTGTTGAAACTCGTAAGGTTTTCACCAAAGATAAAAACTTTCAGGATAAAATAGACGATATTCTCACAAACAAATGGCTGGGTATTCCGATTTTTGCAATTGTAATGTTCCTTGTTTTCTGGATTTCTCAGGCAGGCCCGGGCGTGTGGATTGCAGATGGGCTTGTTGGAATTCTTGAAGGCGGTCAGGGTTATGTGGGCGAGCTTCTTGCAGATGCCAACCCCTTGCTTTCGGCACTTCTTGTTGATGGTGTAATCGGCGGTGTGGTTGCAGTTATCGGCTTCCTTCCTCTTGTTATGGTAATGTATTTCCTTATTGCTCTTTTAGAGGATTGCGGTTATATGGCAAGAGCCTCAGTTGTTCTTGACCCCATTTTCAAAAGAGTTGGTCTTTCAGGTAAATCCATCATTCCCTTCGTTATCGGCACAGGCTGTGCAATTCCCGGTGTTATGGCTTGCAGAACAATCCGTAACGAAAGAGAAAGAAGAGCAACCGCAATGCTTGCTCCCTTTATGCCCTGTGGCGCAAAGCTTCCCGTTATCGCTCTTTTTGCAGGTGCATTCTTTGAGGATGCAAGCTGGGTAGGGCCTTTAATGTATTTTGCAGGTATTCTTGTTATTTTTATCGGTGCATTGCTTATAAATAAAATTACAGGCAACAAGGCAAAAAAATCCTTCTTTATTATTGAGCTTCCCGAATATAAAGTGCCAAGCCTTAAAAGAGCAACTCTTTCAATGCTTTCTCGCGGTAAGGCGTACATAGTTAAAGCGGCAACAATTATTCTTCTGTGCAATACCGCAGTTCAGATTATGCAGACATTCTCATGGAGCTTTCAGGTCGCAGAAAGTGCAGACCAATCAATTTTAGCTTCAATTGCAGGGCCGGTTTCTTACCTTCTTGTTCCCATTGTGGGTGTTGTTTCCTGGCAGCTTGCCGCAGCAGCAGTTACAGGCTTTATTGCAAAGGAAAATGTTGTTGGTACATTGGCGGTTTGCTTTGTAGGACTTGAAAATCTTATTGATACAGAGGAGCTTGCACTTATGGAGGGCGCAGGAGCAGAGGTGGCGTCAGTATTTGCAATCACAAAGGTTGCAGCCCTTGCTTACCTTATGTTCAACCTTTTCACACCTCCTTGCTTTGCGGCAATGGGGGCAATGAATTCCGAAATGAAGAGCGCAAAATGGCTCTGGGGCGGTATCGGCTTCCAGATGGGCGTGGGCTTCACAATCGGCTTCCTTGTATATCAGGTTGGCACCCTCATTACAACAGGTGCCTTCGGTAAAGGCTTCTTCGGTGGCTTGGTTGCAGTTGCAGTATTCGTTGCAATTATAGTAGCTCTTATTGTAAAAGCCAACAAATCTCTCAAGGAAGAGAAAGCAAACAAAACTAAGAAACAAACAGTAACAAAATAAAAAATCAAGGAGTTAAGCTATGGAAAATTTTATCATTATAGCAGTTCTTGTCCTTATAATCGGCTTGGCGCTTGCTTACGTGATAAAAGCGAAAAAAAGTGGTGCTAAATGTATCGGTTGCCCCGATGCCAAGAAATGCTCAGGCAATTGTGGCAGCTGTAGCGGTTGTAATTCCAACTCCTGATAATAAGCATAATAGTCATTAGATTTCCATTCATAACAAAAGGAACAAGTCCTGAATTTTAAATTTGGGACTTGTTCCTTTTGTTAAAATATTTAAATCATCAAAATGTGATTCTTTTAAATGCCGATAACCAGTTACCTGCTTCACTTAAAATGTCAATATCAAATGTATCTTTGTTCATTTCTTTTTCTTTTATGTAGGATAATAAAAGAATAATAACTGCTTCGTCAGGTGTTAATTTATCGTAAAATGCTTCCGTATCTTTTTTTAGGATTCCTTCAATTTGATTTTTAGTTTTTGTGAGTTTATCTTTTACAATGGGGTCTGAGCAGTCTATGGAACATTCTGTTATGCTGTCAATCATAATTTGATGCATTTCAATAAATTTGTGCAGCTCCTTTATTGAGTTGATTTCTGCCACAATAAATCCCCCCTGAAAAACAAAAAATGCGTAGCCGAAGCCACGCACGAAAAACGCAAGCTCCGATTTGTTGCTACACAAATTCAAACTAAGTCTTAGCGCAAAGTTGAAGGGAGATTGCATTTTTACCGAAAATAAAAATACAACCGCGCTAATAACTTATTAAATTTGTGTAGCAACAATAGTTTATCACAATATGCAAATTTAATCAATATATTTTTTATAAATGAAAAACACCTCTGAAAACAACGCAATAGTTTGTATTGTAATTAGTATAAAATACTGATATAATTAAACTCAGAAAAATAGCGAAAGGTTGTTTTTATGATTTATTCAAAATGCTTTCCCGCATGGGGTCCTTATGGCAAAAAATATATGGGACTTTCCCGAATTGCAGAGCATAAGTTTAAAAGCGGTATCCGTTTCGATTTCACAGTTGCTCCTGCAATTTTTGGTGGTGATATTAAAGTCCCCAATGTAACTGTTCCCTCAGGCTGTCACCCTTGGCTTGCAAGTGGTGATTATTCCTTCTATTCATATCGCTATGACCTTGAGTGGAAGGATAAGGTGTATGCAGATGTTTCATATTCTAAAATTGACGAGGAAAGCACCCTTGTAAGAACAGAAATTGTGAATAATTCAGAGCTTGTGCAGAATTGCCTTATTAACTATTTCAGTTCAATTGAATATCCTTATACCCATTATACAAGGCTTGTAACTCCCGAAAAATGCACTTATAAGGAAGCAACCGATTATGATGAATATATCTATAACACACCTCGCCCCTGGGATGAGGAAAATCCCGATGGTCTTAAAAAGGGTGAGTTCAGAAGCTCTGATTTTGTTAATGAAACAGGTCTTGGCGACAGAGTGGGCAAATGGCATATGCCCCATAGAGTAATCAAGCCCTTCGGTTACGAAAAAGGGGACAGAGTTTCCTATACTCTCAACGTTAAAGAGGATTATAGCGAGGCTCTTCTTCTCATTCGCTATCGCACAAGCGACCTTCACTATGAGCAGGGCAAAATGGTTGGTGTTAACCTTATTCCCGGTGAAGAGGACGCGGTTTTCACTATTAACAATGATAAAACAGTTACATTTATTGCAACTGATGACCTTAAAATTGCCGCAATACCTTTCGGTAAAATCAATAGAGGTGATTTGAAGCTTTCTTTGGTTTCAGAGGGAGAGGGTGCAATTGAATTTGACTTCCTTTGCCTTGTTGAAAAAGAAGATTTGGGCAAAGTATCGGTTTTTAAGGAGAAAAATGACACTACTCCCGAAATAACGGAAGAGAAAAATTCTGACGGTGGCTACACCGCCAAATTAAAATACAAAAATATTGATGGGGAATATACCTTAAGAACCTTTAACGACAACACCCGTTTCAGAAAAATCGAAACAGGTGCTCTTGAGGATTGCCTTACAGCCCGTCTTTCAAATTCCGATGTTACCTTTGATGATGTTCTTGAAAGCTTTACCGAAACCTTTTCAAGAAAGCATAGTGATGAAGGCTTTTTCCATAACACAATAGTTCATACTATATTTGTTGGTGCAGGGGAGACCCACATTGAATATGCGGTAATCAGTAAAAATGAAACCAGGTATTTAACTGAGGAAGAGTACGAAAAAATATATCTTAACAGAAAAGAAAAAGCCCTTAAATTCAATTACAATAAAAATGGTGAAAAATATGAGCTGAGCAACAGAATTCTTGCTTCAACTCTTATGGTTAACACAGTTTACCCCATTTATAAGCACGGTGAAAATATAATTCATCATACCCCGGGCAAGCGTTGGGACTGCCTTTATACCTGGGATTCAGGCTTTATCGGTCTTGGTATGGCAGAGCTTTCAGAGGAATATGCTCACTATATTCTCGATACATATTTAAGTGATGAAAGCAATCCTGACTATGCCTTCCTCCATCACGGCTCACCCGTGCCTGTGCAGATGTACCTCTATCTTGAGCTTTTAAAGAAGAATAACAATAAAGAAAATCTCCTTTCTCTTTACCCGAGAGCAAAGCTTTATTATGATTTCCTTGCAGGTAAAATAAGAGGCTCAACAACCGCCAAGTTCAAAAGCGGTCTTACAACTACTTATGATTATTTCTATTCCACAAGCGGTATGGATGACTATCCTGCTCAGGTTGAAATGATGAACAAAAATCTTCGTGACAAGGCGGCGCCTGTAATTTCATCTGCTCAGTTAATCCGTTGTGCAAAAATTCTTAAAATGGTAGCGCTTGCTCTCGGGAAAATAGAGGATAGCGCAGAATATGAAAAGGATATCAAACGAGTAGGCGATGCTCTTAATAAATACTCCTGGGATGAGGAAAGCGGTTATTATTCTTATGTTCTTCACGATGAAAATTATGAGCCTACAGAAATTTTCAGAACTGCAACAGGGGAAAATGTGAATAAAGGTCTTGATGGCATTTACCCCATAATTGCAGGTGTTTGTGACGATAATCGGAAGAAGAGAATTATTGACCACTTAAGTAACCCGAAGGAGATGCTTTCACCCTATGGCATCAGCGCAGTTGATATGACTGCAGGCTACTTTATGGTAAACGGTTATTGGAACGGTCATGTGTGGTTCCCTCACCAGTGGTTTATCTGGAAAACAATGCTCGATATGGGCGAAAGCGACTTTGCATATACAATTGCAAAATTGGCTCTCGATATATGGAAGAGAGAGGTTGAATATTCCTATTATACCTTTGAAATGGTCAATGTTGTAACAGGTCGTGGCGGTTGGTTCCATAATTTCGGCGGACTTTCCGCACCCATTAATCTCTGGACCGCCGCATATTACAAGCCCGGCACCTTCAACACAGGCTTTGATGTTTGGGTGGAAAAACAAGCGTTTTCAAATGATAACAAAGCCTTTGAAGCAGAGCTTAAGTATTATGGCAATAATGATAAATTTACAGTAATTGTTGCTATGAACGATGAAAAGAAGGATTATAAAGTAACCCTCAACGACCAAGAAATCTCATACACAACAAGAGACGAAAGTGCAATTGAGGTTACAATAAACGGAAAAGAAGCTAATTACAAGTTAACAATAAAATAAAAGTAAAGCCAAGCTATCCCTCTTTTTTATCGTCAGATAAAAAGGAGGGGGGACCACCGCAGGTGGTGGGTGGTACAAAGGTATGAAAAGTATAATTTTGGTACCCTCCACCGCTAACGCGGTCCCCCTCCCTAAATTTCCCTTACGGGAAGATTTAAGGAGGATAAGCTTCGCAATATTTTACAATTTATTCTACGGCGTATTTTCGTTTCCCAACACTCCTCACTCTTAACTTAAAAAGGTTATTCAGAACAAAAATTTCTGAATAACCTTTTTGTTTATTTAATAAACCCTTTCATCGCATCAATATAAATTTCATTTCTTGTTGTTGAAATATTGGCAAGAAAAATAATATCATCCACCTGAGTATTCGTTGTGAAATCGCTTAAAGTACCCTTGTAATGACGAGGGTCAATAACATAAATATTCTTGTAGTGGGGAATGAGGAAGGGAACAAAGGCATTTCCGTAGCTTTCCTTGATAACAAGACAGCTTGTTTCCTCCTGAATATCGTTGTTTTTTATGGTAACTAACGCTTGGTCGCCACCGATAAAGGTCAGGTATTTAAGGTTGGGCGCATAGTCTGTAACATCGCTTATAACCTCCCATTTGAATTGATTACCGTCGCTTTCTGTAACGGTACATTCAACATTATTTCGGGGAAGATATGCCACAACAGTGTCGGGAGTTTTTTCTAAAGCAGAGCTTTGACCTGAGCTTGAATAGAACGAGCCTAAAAATCCGTCAAATGAGGTTGTCTGATAATCATTAACGGGAACGGGAGTAATACCCTTTGTTCTGCAGAAATCCTCATAGCCATAGTATGCACCTAAGGCAGTCCAATGGTGGTCGGTTCTGAAATAGGTGTATTCGTTTCTGTGGGCTATCTGAGTATCATAAACGCCTGAAACCACAGAAACATTTTTAAAGGATGAATTGAAATAATCAAGGGCTTTCTTCTGGTCAGAGGAATTGATATCCTTTCTTATGGAATCGTGTAGGGTAATGTCCATACTGGTAGGAATAAGCATTGAATAAACATTTGATTTGTTTCCTGCAACACCCTTGATGCTGTTAACACAGCTTATGAATTCAGGTGCTAATTTGCTTGAGAAATTATAATATTCATAAGCACTGTTGCCTGCCACAAGAATTGCGCCTAAGGACTGAGTTTTAATATCAGGCTTGGGTTCATCTGCTTTTTGTGTTTCAGATGGTTGTGTTGTAATAGGGGCAGTGGTTTGGGGAGCAGTTACCTGTGGTTCGGTGTGTTCTTCTGTAACGGGCACATCCAATGGCGCATCAGGAATTTCGTCACCTGAATCAACATCACCGTGAATGGCGATAGAATCAAAGCCCGAAAGCTTTTTAACAGAGGTGTTAAGCCTTGTTAATTGCTCACGGAAGGGGAAGGTGTCAGAAAACCAGGTGCTTATATCGTCAAAGTAGTTACCCGAAAGAATTGCCTCATAAGAAAATTCAGGGAACTCCTTAAGGTTGCGCTTTTCACTTTCAGAATAAGTGGGGCGCAAGGGTATCATAAAAGAAACGGTAGCACCCGCATAAAGCATAAGGAAAAATGCAACAACCTTTAAAGCAAGGGCTTTATCAATATTCTGTTTTCCTTTTTTACGGCGTTTTTTACCGTTTCGGTGAGGGAATAAGCCAAAGCTTATGTCCCTTGGTTTGTCATAAATCATTCAATAAACCTCGAAAATCAGAATTGGAAATAAAGGAACGGATTATAGCTGTCACCCACAAGGGCAAGCGTTGAAAGGAAAAGAATTACCAAGGGTAAAACGATACTTAAAATCTTGTATAAAACAGAGGGGAATGAGCCCTTTTCACTCATTCGGCAAGCAAATGAAAATCTCCTTACAATTGGAGTAACACTGAACAAAGCAATGATAATAAAAATAATATTACCGATTAAAAGTGTTTGTGTTTCAAAATCTATAAGGGCGTTTCCGTTTAAGCCGAAAAGACCCTTGATAACAACGGGAATGAATCTGAAATCGGAGAAGCGGAAAAGAATCCATCCGAAGAATACTACAATAAGAAGATACAGGTGACTGAAAAATGCAGGAATTTTTTCGAGGATTTTCAAAAATCCTATTTTCTCAATTACAAGGAAAATAAAGAAGAAAAGTCCCCAAAGAACAAAGTTCCAGCTTGCACCGTGCCAAAGACCTGTCAGAAGCCATACAACAAAAAGGTTTCTATATGTGTTGAATTTGCCTTTTCTGTTACCGCCGAGAGGAATGTAAACATAATCCCTGAAAAATGAGCTTAGAGAAATATGCCACCTTCTCCAGAAATCCGTAACGGATTTTGCTATATAGGGGTATTCGAAATTCTCTTTGAAATGGAAGCCCACCATAAGCCCCATACCGATTGCCATATCAGAATATGCAGAGAAATCAAGATATATCTGAAGCATATAGAAAAGCACACCGAACCAGAGACCAATTGCAGAACGACCTGTGAGCTCTGCAATTGCATTTTCAAATGAACTGCTCATTAGTGCATCGCTGACTAAAAGCCGGTCTGAAAGTGAACCGCACACATTTGCGATTAAAGCCTTTTTACCAAGGCCTGTAACAAAACGGGTAACACCTGTTGCAACCTCGGATAAATTAACCTTTCTTTCGTTAATTTCTCTTTGAACATCGCTGTAACGGACAATGGGACCTGCAATGCATTGATAGAAAAGGCTTGAATATAAAAGAAGCCAGAAGAAATTCTTTTGTGCAGGAACCTCTTTTCTGTAAACATCAATTACATAGGAAAGTAATTGGAAGGTGTAGAAGGAAATTCCTATGGGTAATGCAATTTCCGGTATAATTTCAGGAATACCGAAAATGCTTTGAATATTACCTAAAACAAAGCCTGTGTATTTAAAGTAGCCGATAAGACCTAAATTGACTATAACCGAAAGTGCTAACCAGAATTTTTGCTTGCTTCGGGATTCTGCTTTTTCAATAAGAAGAGCCGAAAACCAATCCCAGAAGGTCATAAATATAAGCAGTAAAACATAAACAGGCTCACCCCAGGTATAGAAAAGGAGTGAGAAAATAAGCAAAACGATATTTTTACCGTTTATGCCTTTCATAAGAGAATAGAAAATAAGACATATCGGCAAAAACGCATATATAAACAAAAGACTTGAAAATACCATTTTTGACCTCGCCGATTATTTTGATTTGCAATAACTAATAATATATATTCAAACAAACAGATTATATATTGATAAAATTCCAATATATAATTATATTTGCGGAAGTCGAAAAATGCAATACCTTTATATAAATTTAATAAATTTGTCAATATTTATGTTATTATTTTGTCAATGCGTTAAGTATGATTTTACTTGACTTAACGGACAAGATGTAATAAAATGATATTTGGTAAAAATTTAACATCCGAAAGGAGAAACAGACATCATGAATTATTCACATGAAGTTGAAAAAATGTGTATGGTCAAAAAAGGCCCTAACCACGGTCCTGCTCCCATTCCTGAAGAAGGCAAATGGGTAAAGGCTTATGAAATCAAGGATATTTCCGCTTTTACACACGGTGTGGGTTGGTGTGCACCTCAGCAGGGTGCTTGCAAGCTCTCTCTTAATGTTAAGAACGGTATTATCGAAGAGGCACTTGTTGAAACAATCGGTTGCTCAGGTATGACTCACTCTGCTGCAATGGCAAGTGAAATCCTTCCCGGCAAAACAATTCTTGAGGCTCTTAACACAGACCTTGTTTGTGACGCTATCAACACAGCTATGCGTGAGCTCTTCCTTCAGATTGTTTACGGTCGTTCTCAGTCCGCATTCTCTGAAGACGGTCTTTCAATCGGTGCAGGTCTTGAGGACCTCGGTAAAGGTCTTCGCTCTCAGGTGGGTACAATGTACGGTACAAAGGTTAAGGGCGTAAGATATCTTGAAATGGCTGAAGGCTACGTAACAAGAATGGCTCTTGATGCTGATGATCAGGTTATCGGCTACGAGTTCGTTTCTCTCGGCAAAATGACAGACTTCATCAAAAAAGGCGACGATCCCACAACAGCTTACAATAAAGCTATGGGTACTTACGGCAGATTCGCAGATGCTGCTAAGTATATCGATCCCCGTGAAGAATAAGAGGAGGTAAACGAACATGGCATTATTTGAAAACTACGAAAGACGTGAGGCAAAAATCCTCGCAGTTCTTAAAGAATATGGCATTTCTTCAATCGAGGAATGTAAAGAAATCACACTTGCTAAAGGTATTGACTGTGATAAAATCATCAGAGAAACTCAGCCTATCTGCTTTGAAAATGCTGTTTGGGCATACACAGTAGGTTGCGCTATCGCTATCAAAAAGGGTTGCACAAAGGCTGCAGACGCTGCTGCTGCAATCGGTGAAGGTCTTCAGAGCTTCTGTATCCCCGGTTCAGTTGCTGATAACCGTCTTGTTGGTCTCGGTCACGGTAACCTGGGTAAAATGCTCCTTTCTGAAGAAACAGAATGCTTCTGCTTCCTTGCAGGTCACGAATCATTCGCTGCTGCAGAAGGTGCTATCAAAATCGCTCTTAACGCAAACAAGGTAAGAACACAGCCTCTTCGCGTTATCCTTAACGGTCTCGGTAAGGATGCTGCTATGATTATTTCAAGAATCAATGGCTTCACTTATGTTCAGACTGAGTTTGACCCCTATACAGAAACAGTTAAAATCGTTAACGAAACAGCTTATTCAAATGGTGACAGAGCTAAGGTTCGTTGCTACGGTGCAGACAATGTTCCCGAAGGTGTTGCTATTATGAAGCTTGAAAACGTTGGTGTTTCTATTACAGGTAACTCAACTAACCCCACTCGCTTCCAGCATCCCGTTGCAGGTACCTACAAAAAGTGGTGTAACGAAAATGGCGTTGGTTACTTCTCAGTTGCATCAGGTGGCGGTACAGGTCGTACTCTTCACCCCGATAATATGGCTGCAGGTCCCGCTTCCTATGGTATGACAGATACAATGGGTCGTATGCACTCTGATGCTCAGTTCGCAGGTTCTTCTTCAGTTCCCGCTCACGTTGAGATGATGGGTCTTATCGGTGCAGGTAACAACCCCATGGTTGGTATGACTGTTGCTTGCGCAGTTGCTATTGAAGAAGCTTCTAAATAATTGAATTTTGAATTTAGCCTCTCTATGTGAGAGGCTAAATGATTTGAAAAGAGGTTATATTTATGTCAAAGGTACTTATTGAAACATCTGCTCGTCACGTTCACGTATCAAGAGAAGACCTCGATATTCTTTTTGGTGAAGGCTACGAGCTTACTCCTAAAAAAGACCTTTCCCAGCCCGGTCAGTTCGCTTGTGAAGAAAGAGTTGCTGTTGTTGGGGCAAAAGGTCAGTTTCCTGCAGTTTCTATTCTTGGTCCTACAAGACCCTCTTCACAGGTTGAGATTTCTGCTTCAGATGCTCGTTCAATCGGTGTTGCTGCTCCTGTAAGAGAGAGTGGCGATATTGCAGGTAGCGGTGCTTGTAAGCTTGTTGGCCCTAAGGGTGAGGTTGAGCTTAAGGAAGGCGTAATTGTTGCTAAAAGACACATTCACCTTACTCCCGATGCTGCTGCAGAATTCGGCGTTGAGGATAAAGAGGTTGTAGGCGTTAAGGTTGAATCTGATGGCCGTTCACTTATTTTCGGTGATGTTGTTTGCCGTGTTCATCCCAACTTTGCTCCTGCAATGCATATCGATACTGACGAAAGCAACGCAGCTTTCGCAACTCCCGGTATGATGGGCGAGATTGTTAAGTTATAATTTTGTAATTAATTCAAAAGAGGCTGTAAAAAAACTTGTCGTTTTTTTACAGCCTCTTTAAATTCTTATTCTTCTTTTTCCAATATCTTTTTTATTATTTCGTCATTTTCCTCATCTTTGTGAGCTCTGTAATAAAGTATAAGTCGTGCTTCATCCCATGATAAATCTGACATTTTTAAAATGCTTTCGCTGACATCGTCAAACTGAAAATTTTTTTCCTCACTGTGTAGAGAAAGGCGGGGAGTGTAGCCATAAAATTCATCAACAGTAACCTTATAAAAGGATGCTAAGGCGGTAATTATATCAATGGTTGGTGCAGTCTTGTTGTTTTCAAAATCCTTGTATTCAGACTCTGATATTCCGAGAACCTCTGCAACTAAAGTGCAATCCAATTTGTTGTATTCTCTGAATTGCTTCATTCTGTTGCATAGCATTCTGCACCACCACACTTTCATTATTTTGTATCATATTAACATACTTTTCGACAAAAATCAACAAATATACTTTCTCAAAGATATAATATGAAGAAAATGTGTGATTAGATTTGGAAAATAAAACAAAAAACTGATTGCCCTCAAAGAGAACAATCAGATGCTTTCTCGGGGGGAGGGAAAAAAGGTGCAGAATGGACAAACCGAGCAAAAACAAGGCTTCAGACTTGTTTTTGTTTGCCCGAAGGCGTACAAAGGTATGTCGAGTGGCGAGGTTTGTTCATAGCATAAAACTTAAAAATTGTTGTAACTGTTATTTGGGAATATTTTTAGGGGCTCTTACAGGTTTTTATCCTGTAGGAACCCCTTTGTCATATGTGGTTTTATGCGGTCTGCACTTTTTTAACAGCCCCGTAATTATTCTAAGCCAAGTAACCAGTTAACCGAAACGCCTAAAACCTCAGATAAAGCAATAAGCTCTGTATCACAAACGGAGCGCACCTGACCTTCTAATTTTGAAAGACCGGAAGCGTTGAGGTCAACACCGCGAATCTGCAATTGAGTCAATAGGTCTTTTTGTTTCATTCCTATGTCCTTGCGCCTTTGTTCGACCCTTGCTCCACAGATATTGCGGGTGCCGACAGGTTGTTTTCGTACTCTCATATCGGTACCCCTTTCTATATTTTATGTGGAAAAGCATATCCATTAACCACATAGTATCATAGTGAAAAGAATTTTTCAACAAAAAAATGCAGAGTGTGGAAAAACTTTAATAAATATATTGCGAAAAGTATAAAAATATTTGCTATAAGCAGATTGTTGTGATAAAATAAAAAGTAGTTTAGAACTTGTTTTCTTTTCGGAGGTAGTTTATGAGCTTCGGTACAGATTTTTTTGCTGATTACAGTTGCCTTACAACTGCAGAGGGGCTTCTTTCTGCAAATATGGAAAATGTAAGGGTTACTTATGATATGTTCTTCAGAGAGCTTCCTGATTCAGGTGGCTTTGCTATTATGGCAGGGCTTCAGCAGTTGATTGAAAAGCTTTCAAGCCTTTCCTTCAGTGAGGATGAATTGGAAAATCTCAAAAGCATAGGATTTTCTGATAAGCTTGTGGATTATCTGAGGAATTTTAAGTTTTCTTGTGATGTTTATGCAATGCCCGAGGGTACTCCCGTTTTCCCCAATGAGCCCATTGTTAAGGTTCAGGGACCTGCTATACAGGCTCAGCTTATAGAAACACTTCTTCTTAATACAATTAATCATCAGACTCTTATTGCTACCAAGGCGAACAGGGTGGTCCGCGCCGCATCGGGCAGAAGGGTTTTTGAATCGGGCGCAAGGCGTGCTCATGGCTTTGATGCCGCAATTGATGGTGCAAGAGCTTCTTATGTAGGCGGTGTTAACGGTACAACACTCTGTCCTGCATCTCAAAAATATGGTATTCCCTTTGTTACAATGATGGGTCACGGTTGGGTTCAGCTTTTTGATAACGAGCTTGAAGCCTTTAAGGTGTATCTGGAAGAACAGGGCGAAGAGGGGGCTCTTCTTGTTGATACCTATGATACTCTTGACAGTGGCGTAAAAAATGCTATTGAAGCCTTCAATGCTATTCTTGTACCCAAGGGCTTGAGACCTGCAGGAATTATTATAGATAGTGGCGATATGACCTATCTTTCCAAAAGGGCAAGGCGTATGCTTGATGAAGCGGGCTTCCCTGATTGTGATATTTTTGCCTCCAATTCCCTTGATGAAACTCTTATTAAGGATATGCTCAATCAGGGTGCAAAAATAGATGGCTTTATTGTTGGTGAAAAGCTTCTCACATCCGCATCATCACCTGTTCTTGATGGCGTTTATAAGCTTTGTGAAACCGAAAAGGATGGTGTTAAAGCACCGGCTATAATGGTAAGTAATAATGTAAATAAAATAACAACTCCCTGCTCAAAACGAGTATGGCGCCTTTTCGATATGGAAAGCGGTAAGGCAATTGCAGATGTTCTTACGCTTGACAGTGAAAGCATCAGTGATGAAAAGAGCTATTCTCTTTTTGACCCCGATTTCACTTGGAAGAGGAAAACAGTTGATAATTTCGTTGCCAGAGAAATGCTTGTTAAAATATTCACTGAGGGGCAGTGTGTTTATAATGCACCCACCCTTGAGGAAATCAGAGCCTATTGTAACGAGCAGGTTTCTGCTCTTTGGGAAGAGGTTGCAAGATTTGAAAACCCCCATAAATATTATGTTGATTTCTCAGGAAAGCTCTGGGGCGTTAAGCAGGCACTTATTGAAAAAATTACCCGTTGCTCCGAAAGTGAGGAACAGTAATGTCTGAAAGAATAAAGCTTGGTTTAACAAGAAACAGACTGTTTGAGTTTGATAATTGCGTTTCCTTCTGTGGAAAAATAAATGGCACCTTTGATATTACCGAGTGTGAAAAAGCATTGAAAATGCTATGGGCTAAGGAGCCTATTTTAAGTGGTGTAATAGAGCTCTGCGAGGATGGCGATGCCTTTGTTGTTCTTAACAAGGTCTTGCCCTCTCTTGAAATTCCGGGGTTAAGTGCCTGTGAATATATATGGCGAAAGAAAATTGACGGTATAGATTTTTCAAAGGCGCTTTTCTCTTTTGCTGTTGCAGAGGGGGATACCCTTTGTGTATGCGCTCATACTACTGTTGCAGATGCCCGCGCACTTATGTATCTTGCAGGGGAGTTTATGTCCTTTTATAATAAACGTGCTCTTTCTGTGGAAGGCTCGTCAATTAATCTTCTTTCCGAAGCTTCTGATATGCCGTCCAATGTTTTTTCTGTGGTGGTTGACCGTCTTGCTTCAGGCTTGGAGGTGGGCTGGCAGAAAAAAACAGCTGTTTTCGGTGTTGAAGACTATAAAAAAGCAAGAGAAAAATATTTTGCCAAAAAAGACGATGTGGGCGTGATTGAGAGAAGCGTTCCGCAGGAGCTTGTTGATAGTCTTAAGGAGTTTTCTCAAAAAGAGGGTACAGATGCTTCCTCTTTGGTGGCATTTGCGTTTTATAAAAGTCTTACAGATGCTTTAGGCGGAAAAAGGAAATATCGCAAAATGAACATTCAATCCAATAGCAGAGTGTTTTTTGAGGAGTACAAAAATATGAATGTGGGAGCATTCAATAGCTTTTTTGCGGTAGAGAAAAAGAAAAACAAAAAGCTACCCGATACTCTTCAGAATAATGCATTGCTATTCCACAAGGAGATATACAAAAAGGCAACAAGCGCATTCGGTAGCTTTTATAATGAATTCCTTTTTATGCGCCTGCCCCCAAGCTTTGCAGATTCCCAATATATGTATTGTGCAGGGGAGTTTAAGCACAAGTATTCAAAAAAACTTGCCTGTACATACGGTTGTGCTAATGAGGTGGCAGGGGAGTTTTGCTCGTATAATCTTAATCAGGCGTTTTGGTCTGCATTAAAAGACTTTGACGAGGTTCTTCCGTCAGAACCCTTGAAAATGCGCTCCACAACCCTTGTTACCTTTGTTGAAAACCAAGGCAACAACACCGTGTGCTTTGAATACAAAAAGGGGAAAATTTCCGATTCAATGGCTTTAGAAATAACAAAAAAAGCAATGGAAATATTGGAAAATCTCAGATAAAATTTAATGATTAAAAAAGTTTGGTGATTTTCAAGCATTTTTGCTTGAAAATCACCAATTTTTTTATGTAAAACTATTGACATTGTGGGTTGATTTTTTTATAATAGTGGAGCAAAGTGTTCTAAATAGGGTCAAAGTGTCCCGATTTTAACACAAAAAACACTAATTTTGAAAGGAGTTTGGCGTATGTTTTGCGGTCAGTTTAATCATAGTCTTGATGAAAAGAATCGCTTTAAAGTCCCTGCCTCACTCCGTGCAAAAATGGGTGTTGAAGCATATTTAATTAAATCGCCCGACCCAAGCACAAAATGCTTATATATGTATTCCGAAGAGGGTTGGAACGAGCTTTATGAGCAGTTCACAAAGGGCGACCAGCACGATGAAACAACAAGGCGCGTTTCAAGAAAAATTCTTTCAGGCGTCGTTTATGGCGAGATTGACAAGGGTGGCAGGCTTACTCTCAATTCCTCTCTTAAAGAATTTGCAGGCATTGAAAACGAGGTTTGCATTGTGGGTAACACAAGGCATATCGAAATCTGGTCACCTGCAGAGTGGGAGAAGGAAATGGCTATTCTCGATGTTACTCCTACCGCGTCGCTTAATATTGATTTCTAAAAGCTATGGAATTTAATCATATTTCGGTTCTTCTTCAAGAATCGGTTGTTGCACTAAATGTAAAGCCTGATGGAATATATGTTGACTGCACTGCAGGTGGTGGCGGTCATTCCGCAGAGGTTTTGAAGCGTTTGGGTGAAAACGGTAGAATGATTCTTATTGACCGTGACCCCGATGCAATTGAAACGGTCACAAACCGCTTTAAAGACGATAAAAGAGTTACGGTTGTTCACAGTAACTATTCTGAAATAAAAAGCATTCTTGATGACCTTGGTATTCAGGGGGTTGACGGAATAATTGCCGATTTAGGCGTCAGCAGTCATCAGCTTGATACTGCCGAAAGAGGCTTTTCGTTCCATTATGATGCACCTCTTGATATGAGAATGAGTCAACAGGGCACAACTGCTGAAGAAATTGTGAACACCTATTCGCAAAAGGAATTATTTAATGTAATAAATAAATATGGCGAAGAAAAATTCGCAAGCTCTGTTGCTTCTGCTATTGTCAGAGCAAGAGAGAAAAAAAGAGTTGAAACAACACTTGAGCTTGCGGAAATTGTTTCAAATGCAATTCCTGCAAAGTTCAGAAGGAATGGTCATCCTGCAAGAAAAACCTTTCAGGCAATTCGAATTGAGGTTAATGCAGAGCTGACTGTTTTGGAAAATACATTACCCGATATGTTCAGATGCCTTAATAAAGGCGGTGTGCTGGCGATAATCTCATTCCATTCCCTTGAGGATAGAATTGTTAAGGATTATTTCAGAACCTTGAAAGAGGGGTGCACCTGTCCCAAGGATTTTCCTGTTTGTGTTTGCGGGAAAACTCCTAAAGCGCTTGTTAAATCCTCAGGTGTTAAGGCAACAGGTAAAGAGGTTAACGAAAATAACAGAAGCCGTAGCGCTAAGCTGCGTACTGCGGTCAAATTGTAAAGATATTAAGATGTAAATCTATAAGGAGGAAAAGATATGGCAGCTTACAGAAGCTCTGCGGCTTATGACCTTTCGTTGTTCGAGCCCCAGGTTATTGAACAACCTAAAAGAACTCAGAAAACTGCGCCTGCAAAGCCCGTTAAAAAGGCAATGCCCAAGGTTCAACAAAAAATCACAACTGCAGTTGAAGTTAACGGAATGAGCCAGACAGTTGAACGTAAAGCTACATCTGTTAAGGTCAACAAGCTTGCTAAACAGCTTATTGTTTGTTTTGTTGCAGGTTGCCTGAGCTTCCTCGGTTTACTTGTAATGGATTCTAAAATAAATGCTCTCGATAAGCAGATTGCATCTGTTGAAAGCAAAATTGATATTCAGGAAGGCGAGGCTGTAAGGCTTAATGCGGAATTGAGCAGCAAAATCTCTTCCGATAAAATAGAAAGCTATGCAGAAAACGTGCTCGGTATGGTTAAGGCTGAAAGCTATCAGATCAGTTATATTGACTTATCCGAGGGCGATGAGATAGTTGTGTCCGGAGACAGAACCGTTGGCGGACAGGAAGATATTTCCAATAAAATAAAACAGCTGTTTGCATATATTTTCTAAATAAAAATATGTATTTATGGGAGTTGAGTATCTCGACTCTCATTTTGTGCTTTTTTTGGTGGGTTTTATTATGACGCGAGTTAACAAAAAAATGAAAAACAGATGTATGATAGCAATAGCAATATTGCTTGTTTTAGGCTTCGGTGTTGATATTCTGCGCCTTGCATATTTTCAGGTTTTCAATGCTGATGAATACAGGGTTCTTGCAGAATCAGGTCAGTTGAGCGATACTGAAATTCCTGCAGACCGAGGCGTAATATATGACAGTAATATGGAGGTGCTTGCAGAAAGTGCTTCCGCATGGCTCGTTTATGTAAATCCGTCCAAAATTAAAGATAAAGAGCAGAGAATTCTCATCTCAAAGGGCCTTGCAAAGATTCTTGATGATGAGGACCTTAAGTGGAAGGATATTTATAATAAAATCGGCAATAAGGACTATGGCTATGTAAAAATTAAGGGCAAAATCGAATATGAGCCCAAAACAAAAATTCAGGAATTTATAAATGAAAACGATTTGTATGCAATTGTGTGCATCGACCCTGATACAAAAAGATATTACCCATACGGCAACTTTGCTTCAACTGTTATCGGTATGACAAATGTGGATTCTGACGGAAGAGTGGGTATTGAGCTTAAATACAATGATGTTCTGACAGGTGTTCCCGGCAGAATTATTACCGCCCGTGATGGTCATAGTGATTTAATGTCAACAAACTATGAAACCAAATTCGATGCAGAGCAGGGCACAAGCCTTGTGCTTTCCTTGGATAAAACAATCCAGCATTATCTTGAAAAGGGTCTTTCTCAGGCGGTTAAGGATAATGATGCCACATCTGCTTATGGTATCGTTATGGATGTTAATACAGGTGCAATTCTTGCTATGGCAACAATGCCCGACTATGACCTTAATAATCCCTCGGTTATTACAGATAAAGCAGTTTTAAAGAAGCTTAAGAAAATAAAAGACGAAGAAGAATATGCTCAGGCTTATAACGAGCAGGTTTATATGATGTGGCGTAACAAGGTTGTCAGCGATACCTATGAGCCCGGCTCTGTTTTCAAGATTTTCACTGCTGCGGCAGGTCTTGAAGAGGGTGTTGTTGATATCAATTCAACTCACAATTGTGTAGGTGCAATTCAGGTTGCGGATAACCGAATCCATTGCCATAAAAGAGAGGGTCACGGCGTGCAGACTCTTACTGAGGGTCTTGTTAATTCCTGCAACCCCTTCTTTATCACAATCGGTCAGAAGCTCGGCACAGAAAAATTCTATAAATATTTCGAAGCCTTCGGCTTCACAGATACTACAAAAGTAGATTTACCTGCGGAAGCAAACCCGGTTGGTGGCGTTACCTACCATAAAAAAGAGGATATGGGTATTTCACAGCTTTCTTCAAGTGCTTTCGGTCAGACCTTCCAGGTCAGTGCAATTCAGATGATTACCGCAGTTTCCGCTATTGCTAATGGCGGTAAGCTTATGGAGCCCTATGTGGTTGCAAAGCAGATAGACCAGGAGGGCAACACGGTTTACGAAAAAACACCAACTGTAAAAAGGCAGGTTGTTTCCGAAAGCACTGCAAACACAGTTCTTCAGATGATGGAGCAGGTTGTTGATGGCGGTACAGGTAGAAATGCTTATATTCCCGGCTATCGTGTTGCAGGTAAAACAGGTACATCTGAAAAGCTTACGGTTGACGGTGAATATATTGCATCCTTTGTCGGTTGCGCGCCTGCAGATGACCCTCAGATAGCAGTTCTTATAATCATTGATGAGCCTCAGGTTGCAAATCACGGTGGTGGTGCAATTGCCGCACCCGTTGCAGGTGTTGTAATTGAACAGACTCTTAAATATATGAATGTTGAACCTGTTTATTCTGATGAGGAATTGGCAAAGCTTAATGCAACCGCACCCGATGTTAACGGGATGAGCGTTGCAGCAGCCAAGGATACACTTTCAAAGCATAATTTCAATGCAAGAGTTGTGGGAAATGGCGATAAGGTTATTTCACAATATCCCTCAAAAGACCAAAACATTCCCCTTGACGGTGTTGTTATTCTTTATACAGAGACAGGTAATGTATCAACCACATCAACAGTGCCCGATCTTACAGGCTTAAGCATAAGCGAAGCTAATAAACGGGCGGTTAATTCGGGCTATAACATCAAGGTTTCAGGTGCCTCTCTCGGTAGTGAGGTTGTTTCCTATCGTCAAAGTGTAGAAAAAGGCACCAAAGCCGAGCTCGGCTCAACTATAACAGTCTATTTTAAAACAACTTCGGGCGTTCAGGATGATTAATTTCTTGCTTGGTAATTTTGCGAACTTGCGTATTTGCTCACCTCGTAGTACCTTTGTACAACTTCGGTTCGTAAATTACGCAATTTCATCAAAATTCCCTAAGCAATAACACATAAAATCCGGTGCATTTATGTGCCCCGAAATTTTGCGTTTAGCACTTTGCATTTTGCATTTATAAAAATCGGAGGTTTATAAAATGTTACTCTCCCACCTTTTAGAAGATATAGTGGTTCTCAACTCATTTGAGGACAGAGAAATAACAGATGTTACCGATAAAACAGCTAACGTTAAAGAAGGCTGTGCCTTCGTTTGCATAACAGGTGCTCGTTTTGATGGTCACTCTGTTGCAGAGGATATGATAAAGCAGGGTGCAAGGGCAGTAATCGTAACAAGAGATTTAGGTCTTAAGGAACAGATTATTGTTGAAAACACCCGCGAGGCTTATGCAATTATGTGCAAAAATCTTTTTGACAGAAGCGCAGATAAGCTTAAAATCATCGGTATTACTGGCACTAACGGAAAAACCACAACAGCCTTTGTCATAAAAGATATTCTTAAAGAATTAGGTGTGCAGAGCGGTCTTATCGGTACTGTAAAAAATATGGTTGGCGATAAGGATTTTCACACAGAGCTTACAACACCCGACCCTTATGATATGCACGCTCTTTTCAAGATGATGGTTGACGACGGCATTGAATATTGTGTTATGGAAACCTCTTCTCAGGCATTCCATCAGATGCGCCTTGCAGGTATTCACTTTGTTGTGGGTGCATTCACAAATCTCACTCAGGACCATCTTGATTATCACGGAACACTTGATGAATATAAAAAATGTAAGAAAAATCTGTTCCTTAATTGCGATAAAGCAATTTTCAATAATGATGATGAAGCATCTGCTTTTATGCGCCAGGGTATAAAAGCTCCCGCAACAGACTATTCAATCAACGAAAGCTCAAGCTATAAAGCAGAAAATGTTCAGCTTTTCTCTGACAGGGTTGAGTATGATTTGAACGGACAAAGGGTTGTTTTTCATATTCCCGGCGGATTTTCGGTTTACAATTCACTTACCGCAATTTCTGTTGTGAATAATTTAGGTTACGCATTAGAGGATGTAATCAAAGCCGCATTCAACGCCAAAAGCGTTAGCGGTAGAGTTGAGGTTTTAAAAACAAATACAGATTTTAGTGTTATAATAGACTATGCCCATAGTCCTGACGGACTTGAAAAAGCTATCAATGCAGTTCGTGGTTTCACAAAGGGCAGAGTTATCACTCTTTTCGGTTGCGGTGGCGACAGAGATAAAACCAAGCGCCCCAAAATGGGTAAAATAGCCGCAGAGCTTTCCGATATTGTTGTTGTAACAAGCGATAATCCCCGAACAGAAGACCCCGAAGAAATCATAAAGGATATTCTTCAGGGTATAGATGCAGAAAATAAAGAAATAATTACCATTACCGACAGAAGCGATGCAATCAGAAAAGCAATTTCAATTGCAAAAAAGGATGATGCAATTCTTCTTGCAGGTAAGGGTCACGAAACATATCAGGTAATAGGCAAGGAACGTGTTCATTATGATGAACGCGAGGTTGTAGCAGATATATTAAAATAACAGGTGGTCTTTTATGGAAAAAATATCACTAAAAAAAATAGCGGAATGGTGCGGTGTTGAAGCGAAGCTTGATGGCTTTATCGATAAAATCTCAACCGACAGCAGAGATATTGATGCAGGCTCACTCTTCATAGCCCTTAAGGGTGAACGCTTTGATGCCAATGACTTTGTTCCCGATGTTCTTTCTAAGGGCGTGAAGGCAGTTGTTTGCTCTCGCTATGAGGGAGAAGATGAAAGGGTAATCCTTGTTGAAGATACGGGCAAGGCTCTTTTGGATATTGCCGCAGGCTATCGTCAGAGCTTCAATATTCCCTTTGTTGCTCTAACAGGTAGCGTGGGCAAAACCACAACAAAGGGTATGATTTATTCGGTCTTAAGCGAAAAATTCAATACCCTGAGAACAGAGGGCAACCTTAATAATGAAATTGGTGTTCCTAAAACACTTTTCAGATTGGAAAGCTCTCACGAAGTCGCAGTTATTGAAATGGGAATGAACCATTTTGGCGAAATTTCCCGTCTTTCAAAAACAGTTTGCCCCGATATCGGTGTTATCACAAATGTCGGCACTGCTCATATTGAGAATTTGGGCTCAAGAAACGGCATTTTAAAGGCAAAATCCGAAATTCTTGATGGTATGAAGGCAGGCTCACCCCTTGTGATAAATGGTGACAGCGATATTCTCAATAAGGTTGAAGCAGATGATTTTAAGGTTATTCGCTTTGGTCTTGATGGTGGGGATGTTGTTGCGGAAAATATCGACCCGACTCAATTAGGTAGCGGTTTTACGGTAACCTATAAGGGTCAGAGAGCACAGGCGTTTGTTCCCTCACAGGGTGTTCATAATGTATATAACGGCTTGTGTGCCATTGCAGTCGGTCTTCTTTTGGGAATGAGCCTTGATGAATGTGTGCGAGGACTTCGCAATTTTGCTCCCGAGGGTATGCGTCAGAAGATTACATCTGTTAAGGGTATGGTTTTCATTGAGGATTGCTACAATGCAAATCTTGATAGTATGTGCGCCGCATTGGAAACTCTCAAAAGCCTTAAAATAAACAGAACAGTTGCAGTTTTAGGCGATATGCTTGAGCTTGGTGACTTCAGCGATGAGGCTCACAGAAGAGTGGGCGAAAAAGCCTTTGAAACAGAATGTGGTATGGTTGTCACCTTCGGTGAAGCCGCAGAAAATATAACAAACAGCTTTATTGAAAAGGGTGGCTTGGGAAAAGCCTTCAGAGATAAAGCAGAATTAACGGATTATTTGCGACAAACCCTTAAGGAAGGGGACACAGTCCTTTTTAAAGGTAGTCGCGGTATGAAAATGGAAGAAATTTTTACATCTCTTTATAAGGAGTGGGAAGTATGAATATTATAATCGCTTGTGTTGTTGCGGCAGTTGTCGCTTTTGGCATTTCCTTTGGCTTGGGTTATGTGGTAATTCCCTTTTTACATAAGCTCAAATTCGGTCAGACAATTCTTGATATCGGTCCTAAATGGCACAAAAATAAGCAGGGTACACCCACAATGGGCGGTATTCTCTTTATAATCGGTACTGTGGTTGCTTTTGTTGCAGTTGCACTTGTAAGCAAGGCTCTCGGTAACGATATAATCGGCACTAACGAAATTCTTTCAAAATCAATGAATATCAAAATCTGGGGCGGACTTGTAATGGCTCTCGGCTTTGCATTCATCGGTTTTCTTGATGACTATATCAAGGTTGTTAAAAAGCGTAATCTTGGTCTTACAATCAAGCAGAAAACAGTTCTTCAGATAGTTCTTATGTTAGGCTATCTGCTCACTCTTTTCCTTAATGACCCAACAGGCAGTATGTTCATTCCTTTTGTGGGTATGGTAGAAACAAAAGCACTTTTCTGGGCTATTGGTATTGCAGTTATTTATTGCACAACAAATGCAGTAAATTTCACCGATGGTATTGATGGTCTTTGTGGCTCTGTAACAGTAACCTGTGCAGCAAGCTTTATTGCTATCGGTGCTCTTCGCAACTGCCTTGGTGTAAGCCTTCTTGCAGCAGCCCTTGTGGGTGGTCTTATCGGCTACCTTATCTGGAACTGGCATCCTGCAAAGGTTATGATGGGTGACCTTGGCTCAATGTTCCTTGGTGGCTTGGTTGTTGCTCTTTCCTATGCGGTTGATTGCCCCTTCATTATTTTGCTTGTGGGCATTATCTACGTTGCAGAGTTTGGCTCAGATATTATTCAGATTGGCTATTTCAAGCTTACACATGGTAAGAGAATTTTTAAAATGGCACCTATTCACCACCACTTTGAAATGTGTGGCTGGAAAGAGGTTAAAATTGTAAAAATCTTCTCATTTGTAAACCTTTTAGGCGGTATTGCCGCAATTCTTCTCTTTTATTTCGGTAATCTGAAATAAAAATTTATCAAAACAATTTTTAGGAGTCGGTTATGAAGACAAAGAACAAATTACTTTCCGGTTTGTTTGTTAGCAACGGAATGGATGTACCGTTTTTTATCATAATGTTGGGGTTAATGGCATTCGGTCTTGTAATGCTTTTATCCTCAAGCTATGCCTATTCCTATTATGAAACAGATGGTGAATCAAGCCTTCACTTTTTCTTCAGAGAAATTTTCTTTATGGCGTTTGGTCTTTCGGTTATGTATTTCTTTTCCCGTCTGGACTATAAAAAGCTTAAATATTTCGCAAACATCGCATTGCTGATTTCCTGGGGACTTGTTCTTTTAACTATTGTTATCGGTAAAATCGAGGGTGGCGAAATTAATCGTTGGTTAAGCCTTGGCTTTTTCGATATTCAGCCCTCTGAAATTGCAAAGTTTGCAGTTGTTCTCTTCTGTGCAAACGGACTTGATAAAAATCGCAAAAAAATGGTAAGCACAAGACCCTCAAGAGTCAGCTGGGCGGTTAAACTTGCCGATATAACAAACGGTAAAATTGTTTTCACGGAAGGCACGGTTACTCTCTTCTTCTATGCAATCTTTGTTGGCTTAACTGCAGTTTTCGTTCTTTTGGGAAGCCATCTATCAGGTGCAATTCTTATTCTCCTTTTCGGTGTTGCAATGCTCTGGATGGGAGAGGGCAGAGCAAGATGGTTTGTTATAGGCGGAATTGCTGCAGTAATTGTTCTTGTTATAGTAATTAATTTTTATGACGATATACCCATTTTAAAGGATTATATGGCAGACCGTATCGGCTCATGGCTCAACAAGGACCTTACAGATACAGATAAACGTTGGCAGACCAACCATTCCTTGTTTGCTCTGGGCTCAGGTGGATTTTTCGGCTCGGGATTGGGTAATTCAAAGCAGAAATATTTCTATGTTTCCGAATCTCACACAGACTTTATTTTCTCCATTATCGGTGAGGAATTGGGCTTTGTTGGTTGTTGCCTTGTTCTCGGACTTTTTGCACTTCTTATTTTAAGAGGTGTATATATCGGAATGAGAGCAAGAGACCGCTTCGGTGCACTTCTCGCTTTCGGTATTATGATGCAGATTGGCTTGCAGGTTGCTCTTAATGTGGCAGTTGTAACCGATACTCTTCCCAATACGGGTATCAGCTTGCCCTTCTTCAGCTATGGTGGATCTTCAACCCTTGTAACCTTAGGTGAAATGGGCTTCCTTTTAAGTGTTTCCCGTCAGGCAGATTTGCCGAAGCTTTATTCCTTCAGTAAAAGTAAAAAACAAAAGGTGTGAGTTTTATGAAAGTGTTAATAGCAGCAGGTGGCACAGGCGGTCACGTGAATCCCGCCCTTGCAGTTGCAGGTGAAATAAGAAAGCAATATCCCGATGCAGAAATCTGCTTTGTTGGTACTGCAGACAGAATTGAAGCAAAAATTGTTCCCGATGCAGGCTTCCCCTTGAAAACTATCGAAATTTCAGGCTTTAAAAGAGGCTTTTCTCCTGCAGATATAAAGGCGAATATTAAAACTGTTACCCGTCTTCTCAAAAGCTCGGGTGCAGTAAAGAAAATTATTAACGATTTCAAGCCCGATGTGGCAGTGGGCTTTGGTGGTTATGTAAGCGGTCCCGTTATTCGTATGGCTGCAAAAATGGGTATTCCTACCGCTATTCACGAGCAGAATGCATACCCGGGTGTAACCAATAAAGCCCTTGCAGAAAAGGTAGATGCGGTTATGCTTACAGTTGAAGCTGCCAAAAAGCACCTTAACTGCAAGAATGAGCCCATTATCACAGGTCTTCCCGTAAGAGGTGAGCTTCTTCAGGCAGATGGCGATAAATCAAGAATGGAGCTGGGCTTTGATAACAGACCTCTCGTTCTCTGTATGGGTGGCTCCTTGGGTGCCCGTGCTATTAATGAAGCGGTTATTGATGCCATAGCAGATGGCAGAAAAGAAAAATATAACTATCTCATTTCAACAGGTCAGTATGGTCTATGGGTGCCCGATAAAATGAGAGAAAAGGGTGTGGACCCTGAAGTAGAAGCAAATATTGATGTCCGCACATATATAAATGATATGGACAGATGCCTTTCTGCTGCAGACCTTGTAATCTGCCGTGCAGGTGCCTCCTCTCTCTCAGAGTTTGAGGCTTTGGGTAAGCCCTCAATTCTTGTTCCGTCACCCAATGTTACGGAAAATCATCAGTTCCATAATGCAATGGCACTTGTTAATAACAATGCCGCAGTAATTATAGAGGAAAAAGACCTTGACGGTAAAAAGTTAGGTGAGGAAATGGACAAACTCCTGTCCGATAAGGCTCTTCTTAAGGAAATCGGTGATAATGCTCGCAAAATGGCAGTTACCGATGCAACACAAAGAATTTGTGAAATAGTTGTGGGTCTTATAAAGTAATTTATTAACAAAAAAATTTTGAAAGCATAATATGTGTCGTAAGGTGTTTCACCAAAAATGAAAGGAGCGACACTATGTCTGCTTTCGTAATTAAAGGCGGTCGCCGTATAAGTGGCAGTCTGCGGGTTCAGGGGTCTAAAAACAGTGTTTTGCCTATACTTGCCGCAACAGTTTTAACAGAAGGGAAATCTGTTATACATAATTGCCCTAAGCTGTCAGATACAGATGGCACAATAAAAATATTAAAAAATCTCGGATGTAAGGTTATTCGGGAGGGGAGTAGCATAATTGTTGACTCTTCAAATATTTCTTCTGCGGAAATACCCGAAAAATTAATGCGTGAAATGCGCTCCTCGGTTATATTTTTAGGAGCAATACTTGGCAGAATGAATTCTGCGGTTATTTCAACTCCGGGTGGTTGTGAAATCGGTCTTCGCCCCATAGACTTACACCTTTATGCTATGAAGCAGTTAGGCGTTCAGGTTGAAGAAAACTATGGTAAACTGATTTGCTCTGCTCCCAACGGATTAAAGGGTAAAAAAATCACCTTTTCATTCCCAAGCGTGGGCGCAACGGAAAATGCTGTTTTAGCATCAGTTACTGCCAAGGGCACAACAACAATTGTAAATGCCGCAAGAGAGCCCGAAATAATTGATTTGTGCGATTTTCTCAATAAATGTGGCGGGGAGATATACGGCGCAGGAGAAAGCGTTATAACCGTAAAGGGTAAAGAAAAGCTCTTCCCTTGTGAATATTCCGTTATTTGCGACAGAATTGCCTGCGCAACATATTTAATAGCAGGTGCAGTAACAGGTGGCGATGTTGTGCTTGAAAACACAAACCCCGTTCACCTGAGTGCTGTTTTACCGCTTTTAGAGGAAGCGGGCTGTGATATAAATATCCGTTGCAGAGCTATAAGGCTTAAAGCCCCACGAAGACTTAACAGAATAGATAAAATAATAACTCAGCCCTATCCGGGCTTTCCCACAGATGCTCAGGCACCCTTTACAACACTTGTTTGTGTGGCAAAGGGCACAAGCGTAATTGTAGAGAATATTTTTGAAAGTAGGTTCAAGCATATTCCCGAGCTTGTAAGAATGGGGGCAAAAATCCGAATGGAAGGCAGAGTTGCAGTAATCGACGGAGTGGAAAGGCTGTACGGAGCAGAGGTGGTTTCTCCCGATTTGAGAGGTGGAGCAGCACTTGTGCTTGCAGGTCTTTGTGCAGAGGGAGAAACAGTTGTAAATAACACGAAATTTATTGACAGAGGCTATGAAGATTTTGAAGATAATCTTTCAATGCTTAATGCAGATGTAAAAAGAAAGGTAAACTGAAATGGAAAGCAAAAGCCGTAAAAAAGCCAAAAGAAAAACGGTTATAAAACCACCGAAGAAAAAAGAAAATCAGCACTTGTCCCGTGATGAGGTGCGTTCAATAAATAAAAAGAAAATGAGTCGCAGAAGAAAGCTGAAAAAGCATATTCTTACAGTGCTTCTTGCAGTGGCGGTTATGTGTGTGGGTATTGTGCTTGTTTTTTCTTTGTTTTTCAGAATTAACACAATAACCGTCAGTGGCGACAGGGTTTATTCCGATAAAATGGTTATTGAAAACAGTGAAATTGTGACCGGTAAAAATCTTTTCAGAGTGAATGAAAAACAGGTTTCTGAAAGGCTTTCACAGGAGCTTCCCTACATAAAAGAGATAACTATTGAAAGAAAATTGCCCGATACATTGATAATTAATGTTACCGCCACAAGAGAGGTAGCCGCCGTGACAACCGCAAAGGGCTTTGTTCTGCTTGATGAAACAGGTAAGGTTTTAGATAAAAATGCCTCAATTCTCAAGGAGAATGTTGCAGTTGTAAAGGGTGTTAAGCTTAGTGAGTATGAGGAGGGGGCAAGGGCTTCCTTCACAAATGAAAAGAAAACCGAAGCCCTTTTAGAGCTTCTTGAGGCTATCAGAAAATCAGGACTTGAGCTTCTTACGGAAATTAATCTGAAAAATATCAATGATATTAAAATTAAATATGATGACCGCATTACCTTTGAGGTAGGCAGTCTTGCAAATATTGAAACAAAGCTTGCAAGGGGCGTGGCAGCTCTGGAAAAGGAAAATGAAATAAATTCCTATTCAAAAGGCACTCTCGATTTGAAAACAGAGCCCTATGTTTACTTTAAATCGGGCAACGAGGAAGAAACCAAGAAGGAAACTACTAAAAAACAACAAAAAAAATAAAAATTTTTCAAAATAACTTGCTATTGAACAAATTGTGTGTTAATATTTAAAAGATGTAATATAAGTATTATGTATTCTTATGTATAAATTAGGAGGAAGAAAAATGAACTTTGAAATTGCAAACGATTTTGAAGATGTTACCCAGATTAAGGTTATCGGTGTCGGCGGTGGCGGCGGAAACGCTATCAACCGTATGGTAAGCTCAGGTGTTCAGGGCGTTGAATTCATCGCTATCAACACAGATAAGCAGGTGCTTACATTCTCTAAAGCAACTCATAAAATTCAGATTGGTGAAAAGGTGACAGGCGGTCGCGGTGCAGGCGCTCGTCCCGAAATGGGTCTTAAAGCGGCTGAGGAAAGCAGAGATGCAATTGTTGATGCTCTCAACGGTGCTAATATGGTATTTATCACTGCAGGTATGGGCGGTGGCACAGGTACAGGTGCAGCTCCCGCTATTGCAGAAATCGCAAAGAGCAACGGTATCCTCACTGTTGGTATCGTAACAAAGCCCTTCGCATTTGAAGGTAAGAGAAGAATGCAGCAGGCAGAAGCAGGTATCGCAGAGCTTGCTCAGCACGTTGATAGCCTTATCGTTATCCCTAACGAAAGACTTAAATTAGTTTCTGACCAGAAAATCACATTTGCTAATGCTTTCGATGTAGCAGATGATGTTCTTCGCCAGGGTGTTAAGAGCATTTCTGAGCTTATTAAGGTTCCCGGCCTCATCAACCTTGACTTTGCAGACGTTACTGCAGTTATGAAGGATGCAGGTCACGCTCATATGGGTGTTGGTCGCGCAACAGGTAAGGAAAAGGCAGAAATCGCAGCAAATGCAGCAGTTTCCAGTCCTCTTCTTGAAACAACAATTCAGGGTGCAAAGGGTGTTATTATCAGTATCACTTCTTCCGCTGATATCACTCTTGATGACGTTGACGTTGCTGCAAGCATTATCGCAGATGCAGCAGATGCAGATGCAAACATCATCTTCGGTGTTGCATTTGATGAAAAGCTTGATGATGAAATGATTGTTACTGTTATCGCAACAGGCTTCGGCACAGATGCTAATGGCTTTGCAAACAAATCCGGTGCAGCAGCCGCAGCAGATGTATCCTCTTCAGCAGATGATGAAGATGGCGACATCGTTGATATCCTCGGTCTTTTCAAGAAATAATTAAAAAATCATTCAAGCCGACTGATTTCAGTCGGCTTTTTCTTTTACTCATTTATTACAGTCTTGTTACTTTTCTTTCAATATTGGTAAATATGTGATATCATATACATAATAATATGAGGAGAACGGAGCTTTGCTCCGATTTATATATGAAAAAAGCAAATAAAAAAAGAATGAACAAGATTTTAGAAGAAATCTTAATTATAATACCATTTGTTCTTGTTTTGTGTATTCTTTCCCGTTGCATTCCTAACGGAACAGTTCGCCTTAATATAGGCGAAAGTGGTATTAGTGAAAAAGCAATTGCCTTAACCTTTGATGACGGGCCCTCGGGCTACACAGAGGAGCTTCTTGATGGCTTAGCCTTGTATGAAGCAAGAGCCACATTTTTTGTTATCGGCTCTAAAGCAGAGAAAAATCCAGAGATTGTGAAAAGGGCTTATGATGATGGTCACCTTATAGGCAACCATACATATAGTCATATTGACTTTTATAAATCCACTTTAACTGAAATTGAAGAGAATATAACTAAGGGCTCAGATGTAATTGAAGAAATAACAGGCTCAAGACCCTTGTTTCTTCGCGCCCCCTATGGCAATGTGAATTTTATTCAGTTAAAGCAGTTAGACTCTTTCTTTGTTCATTGGTCAACCTCAACATATGATTGGTTTAAAGAGGAAGAGGATTATATTTATAAGCGCATAATGAAGGAAGCTAAGGATGGGGCAATAATCCTTATGCACGATACCAGAGAAGCCACAATAAAAGCAGTTTTAAGAGCAATCCCTGAGCTTCAGGAGCAGGGCTATGAGCTTGTAAGAGTTGATGAGCTTCTTTCAAGAAACGGTGCAAAAATAAAAATGGGCGTGCCTTACAGAAGCTGTAAGTATGACAGAGGCGCTGTTGCGTTCTGAGGAACGCAACAGTTTTATTCGCCTGACGGCGAGTGGTATTGCTTTGCAGTGATATTATGCTGTGCATAGTGTTATTGACCTTCGGTCAGTTTTCTGGCGAATAAAATAACACTGAAACTGAAGGTTTCAATATCACTATTGTCAAAGACAATAATATCACTCTGCCCATATGCAGAATATCACTTGAAAAGATCTCTCGTTTTAGATATAATTTTCATAGAGGTGATATTAGTGGCTGATAGTATTTTAAGAGATAAATCAAAAAAATTCGCCATCGATATTGTTTTTCTTTGCCGAGAAATGAAAGCGGATCATATAGAAGCACCTTTAATAAACCAAATACTCCGTTCAGGAACTTCTGTTGGTGCAAATATTCACGAAGCTCAATATGCTCAAGGTAAAAAAGACTTTATATCAAAGCTTGAAATTGCACAAAAAGAATGTTATGAGGTGGAATTTTGGTTAGATGTTTTAATTGATACTAATAGCATTACTGAAGAAAAATATAAGCAAATGCAAAACGATTGCGGTGCTATCAGAAGAATGTTGATTGCTTCACTAAAAACAGTAAAATCAAAGTAATACTATTACGATTTTACAGAATACATTAATGCAAATATAGTCTGAAAATATATAAATATTAAAAGCAGCTGGTACAGTAGTTCTGTGTTAGTTGCTTTGTTTTTTGTTTTACTATAAACCTTTTTGTATATATAGAATTATTTGGAAATACTAAAAATAAAATTAAAATAAGGGTAAATAAATGAAAAACAGTAATATTTTTTACACATTCTTTTCGCCAATTGTTTCTGTATTGTTTTATATTCTTTTCTTTCCCAGAATCAGAGGAAAAGAGAACATCCCAAAGAAAAGCGGTGCAATTCTTGCAGGTAACCACAAAACAAATTTTGATTGCTTTATGGTTATATTAAGCACAAAAAGGTGTGTTCATTTCCTTGCAAAAGCAGAGCTTTTTAAATGGGGATTTTTCAATTGGTTCTTCACAAATTCAGGGCTTATTCCCGTTTATCGTAACGGTAAGGATAGGAACGCCCTTGAAAGTGCAATTGAGCTTTTGAAAAGCAACAAATTAGTTGGCGTTTTTCCCGAGGGAAGACTTAATAAAACATCAAAAAATTCCGTTTTACCCTTTAAAATAGGTGCAGTTAAGATGGCTAAGGAAACGGGATGCCCTATTGTACCATTCACTATAAGAGGAAAATATATTCCCTTTGCTCGTTCCGTAGAAATTATTTTTCAAAAGCCCTATTTTGTAACTAACGAAAATCTTGAAAAAGAAAATAAAGAATTGGAAAGAAAGGTTTGCAGTAAATTAAATGAAAAATAAAAAAATAACCGCAGAAAATCCCTTTTATAAATATCAGAATAACAAAAGTGAATATGGCTTTGATATTCCCGATGCTTCAATGTTCGGTATGCTAAAAATATCAGAAAAAAGCCACCCTGAAGCAATTGCAATAGATTATTTCGGCAAGAAATTCACCTATAAAAAGCTTTGCGAGAATATTGAAAGGGCTTCGGATGCATATTATAAAATCGGTGTGAGAAAAGGCGATATTGTAACTGTTTTAATGCCTAACACTCCCGAGGCGGTTATAAGTATATATGCTCTTAATCGTCTGGGTGCGGTATCTAATATAATTCATCCACTTTCCGCAGAGGAGGAAATTAAAAATTATCTTGCTTCCTGCAAAAGTAAATATGCTTTGTGCATTGATTTGTGTCAGGAAAAAATTGAAAAAATCCTTGATGAAACCTATGTTGAAAAAATAATCATCGCTTCAGCCTCAGATTCAATGCCTATAGCCTTAAAGCTTGCATATAGCCTTAGAAATAAATGCAAAATTCCCAAAAATGAAAAATATATTTTGTGGCAGGATTTTATCAGAGATATCAATATAAAATCCCCCGAATATTTCCCCACAGAAAAGGAAAACGAGGAGCTTTCAATTATTCTTCACAGTGGCGGAACAACAGGAACACCAAAGGATATTATGCTTTCTGACAAGAATTTCAATGCCTTTGGTATTCAGTCTGTTTTGACTCTACGTGATGTAAGCGTGGGTGATAAAATTTTAGGTGTTTTACCCATTTTTCACGGCTTCGGGTTAGGTGTTTGCGTTCACGTTTGCTTTTGCTTTGGTGCCTGCTCGGTTCTTATACCTAAATTCAATGCAAAGAATTTCGGCAGCATTCTCAGAAGGCATAGGCCAACAATGATTTTCGGTGTGCCAACCCTCTATGAAGCACTTATAAATGCAAAGGGCATAGAAAATCTTGATTTTTCATTCCTGAAATATGCAGTAAGTGGTGGCGATACTCTTCCCGAAAGTCTTGAAAAGAAAGCAAATGATTTCCTTATTGCTCATAATTCAAGTATTAAAATCTGCGAGGGCTACGGTATGACTGAGGGATTGGCAGCCTTAAGCCTTTCTGTAAATGATGCCTATAAATCAGGCACAATCGGAAAAGCCCTAATCGGAAACAAAATGTGTGTTGTTGAGCCTGACACAACTAATGCTCTGGGTGCAAATCAAGAGGGTGAATTGTGCGTTTCGGGACCAACTGTTATGATAGGCTACAGGAACAATAAAGAAGAAACAGAGAAAGCGTTGAAACTGCATCCTGACGGTAAAATCTGGCTTCACACAGGGGATATGGCAACCATTGATGAAGAGGGAATTGTCACCTATAAATTAAGAATTAAAAGAATGATAATTTCCTCAGGCTATAATGTTTACCCCGATTATATTGAAAAAACAATTGAGGAAATGCCCGAGGTTTCAAAATGTGTTGCGGTTGCAGTTCCTCATCCGTATAAAAAGGAAGTGGCAAAAGCCTTTATAATTCTTGAAAAAGGGCACAGTCCCGATTCCTTTACCCTAGATAAAATAAAAAAATACTGTAAGAAAAAGCTTTCTTCTTACAGTATTCCACAGGAATTTGAATTTGTGAAGGAATTTTCCAAAACACCCTTCGGAAAAATTGATTATGTGAAGTTAAAAACGCAAAATTAACTTTTTTCCCCTCAACATATTTCTCGAAATATGTTGAGGGGAAATTAATTCTATTATTCGCAGAGTGCCTTTGTATCTCTTGCAATAGCAAGCTCTTCGTTTGTGGGAACAACGAAAGCTCTTACAGGGCAATCGGGGAGAGTAAGCTCAACCTCTTCACCACGAATTTCATTAGCCTTTTCGTCAAGCTTAATGCCAAGGTAGGAAAGGTTTTTAAGAACATCTTCTCTCAGGTCTGTACAGTTTTCACCGATACCGCCTGTGAAAGCGATAACATCAACACCGTCCATAGCAGCTACATAAGATCCGATGCATTTACGGATCTGATACCACTGCATATCTCTTGCAAGCTTTGCTCTCTTGTTGCCTTCAACTGCAGCAGCCTTAACAGCTCTGTCATCAGAATGAACGCCTGAAATACCAAGAACACCGCTCTTTTTGTTCATAAGAGTATCCATTTCCTTGGGTGAAAGGTTGTGCTTATCCATAATGTATGTAACAACAGAGGGGTCAATAGCACCGCAACGAGTACCCATCATAAAGCCATCAAGGGGAGTAAGCCCCATGCTTGTGTCAAGAACCTTACCGTCCTTAATAGCAGTAATTGAGCAACCGTTACCAAGGTGGCAGGTGATAAGCTTGATATCCTTAAGGTCCTTGCCTACGATTTCTGCAGTTCTGTAAGCAACAAAACGGTGAGAGGTACCATGCGCACCATAACGGCGGATGTGGTCCTTTTCATAGTATTCATAAGGAATACCGAACATATATGATGTTTCGGGCATTGTGCTGTGGAAAGCGTTGTCAAAAACTGCAACCTGAGGAACAGATGCGCCGAAAACCTCGTTACAGCATTCAATACCTACAACGTGAGCAGGGTTGTGAAGGGGAGCAAGAACACTGAGCTCGTCAATTGCTTTAAGAACGCTTTCATCAATAAGAACGCTTTCTGTGAAGCGGTCGCCACCCTGAACAACTCTGTGACCGATAGCACTGATTTCAGAAAGAGAATCAATAACCTTGCAGTCGCCTGTTGTGAGAGCATCCTTAACAATGTTGAAGGCAACCTTGTGGTCGGGAATGTCAACATATTCGTCAAAGCTTCTGCCATCAAAGGTTGAACCTTTGGTGTGGCTCATATCTGTTGCGATTGATTCGCAGATACCTTTTGCGAGAACCTTTTCGCCATCCATATCAAAAAGCTGATATTTGAGGGAAGAGCTACCGCAGTTAATTACGAGAATTTTCATCATAAACCTCCATTAAAAGTGTGTATTTTCTTTTTTGGAAAATTAAATACAATAATATTGTGTAAAATACTTACCAAGTATTGATTATACCACTATTTTAAGGTTTTTCAATAGTAAACCTACACAAAAAGAGGTGATTTTTTGAATTACGGTATTGTAGCAGAGTTCAATCCCTTCCATAACGGGCACAAATATCTCGTTGACACCATTAAAAACGGTGGCGAAAACACAGTAACTGTTGTTATGAGCGAAAGCTTTGTGCAAAGAGGGGAGTGTGCTTGCGCTTCGCCATACGCCCGAACAAAAATGGCTCTTATGTGTGGTGCAGATTTAGTGCTGTCACTTCCCGTACCCTATGCCACTGCAAGTGCAGAGCGCTTTGCAATGGGTGGACTTTCTGTTTTGGGTGGCTTGGGCTGTGTTGATGCTTTAGCCTTCGGTGCAGAAACCGACAATGCCGAAAATCTCAAAAAATGCGCCGATATTTTAGTAAGTGATGAGCTTTCAAAAGCTCTTGAAAAGCATCTTTCAGAGGGTGTTTCCTTCCCTGTTGCAAGGCAGAGAGCAGTTGAGGAAATTAGTGGTAAAGAAATTGCAGAAATTCTCTCTTCACCCAATAATATTTTAGGTGTTGAATATATCAAGGCTATTAATAAATTGGGCTTGAATATGGAAATTAATCCCATTACCCGAAAGGGCGTTGAGCACGACAGTGAAGAAGCTAAGGGCGATTTTTGTTCCGCTTCCGCTATTCGTGAAATGCTTGATAAAAACGAAGACTTCAAGGCTTTTCTACCTGAAGAGAGTAGGAAAATATTAGAGGAAGAAATAAAAAATCAAAAAGCACCTGCAAATTATAAAAGGCTTGAAGCTGCAATTCTTTATAAGCTTCGCTCAATGTCAATTGATGATTTTAAAGCATTACCCGATGTGAGTGAGGGGCTTGAATACAGGCTTTGTGATGCAGTGAAAGCTTCCCTTGGTCTTGATGAAATACTTGAAAAAGTTAAAACAAAGAGATATACTCATTCAAGAATAAGAAGAATTATTGCTTGTGGGTTTTTGGGTATAAAAAAAGAGGATGTTTTGTTGCCTGTTCCTTTTATCAGGGTTTTAGGCTTTAATGAAAAGGGGGCAAAAATTCTCAAAAAAGCAAAGGAAACCGCAACGCTACCCATAGTCACAAAATCCTCGGAAATCAACGCTTTAGGCGAGAATGCGAAAAGGACTTTTGAGCTTGAGTGCTTTGCAAGAGATATGCTTTCACTGGCTCTTCCCGTAAGAGATGAATTCGGCAAGGAAATGACAGATAAATTAATAGTTTTATAAGAAATATTTTAGGAGAAAATATGGATTTAATCGTAATCGGTGGCGGTGCCGCAGGTCTTATGGCGGCAGGAACAGCTGCTAAAAGAGGTCTTAAGGTTACTCTTATTGAGCGTAACGAAAAATTAGCAAGAAAAGTCGGAATAACGGGAAAGGGCAGATGTAATGTAACAAATTCTTGTCCTTTGCTCAACGAGCTTATTGGAAATGTTCCCGTTAACGGCAGATTTTTATATGGTGCATTTTCAAGGTTCAGCACAGATGATACCATCGAATTTTTTGAAGAATTGGGTGTACCTCTTAAAATTGAAAGAGGAAACAGAGTTTTCCCTGTTTCCGATAAAGCACTTGATATTGTTGATGCACTTAACAAATATATCACCGTTAACGGAGTTAAGCGGAAAACAGGCAGAGTTACAGAGCTTATTATTGAGGATGGTGCAGTCAAGGGCTGCAGAACCGAGGATGGCAGAGAATTTTTTGCAGATAATGTGCTTATTGCAACCGGTGGTTTGTCTTACCCCGCAACAGGCTCAACAGGTGATGGCTATACTTTAGCAAAGCAGGCAGGGCACACAATAACCGATTTGAAGCCCTCACTTGTGCCTCTCGAATGTCACGAGGGTTGGTGCACTGAAGCAATGGGGCTTTCTCTTCGTAATGTGGAAATCAGAGTCGAAGATAATAAGAGCTATAAAGAGGTTTACAAGGATTTTGGTGAAATGCTCTTCACTCATTTCGGTGTGTCGGGTCCTATGATTCTTTCTGCATCCTCCCATATGAGAAATATGGAAAAGGGCAGATATACCATTCACATTGATTTTAAGCCCGCTCTTACCTATGAGCAGTTGGATAAGCGCATACAGAGAGATTTATTAGAGTGCTCAAACAAGAATTTGTATAATACTCTTGCTCTTATGCTACCAAGGAAAATGATACCCATTGTTGTTAAGCTTTCGGGTCTTAACGGTAATATAAAATCAAATCAGGTTACTAAAGAAATGCGCTCTCAGTTAGTGGATTTGCTTAAGGATATCCGCTTGACTGTAACGGATTTCCGCCCCATTGATGAAGCAATCATCACCTCGGGTGGCGTAAGCGTTTCCGAAATCGACCCTAAAACAATGAAAAGTAAAATTATCGACGGACTTTATTTCGCAGGAGAGGTTATAGACGTTGATGCCTATACAGGCGGATTTAATTTGCAGATAGCATTTTCAACAGGTCATCTTGTAGGAGAAAGTATATAAGGAGAATTTAGTATGATAGTAAACATTGCAATTGACGGTCCTGCAGGTGCAGGCAAAAGCACAATAGCTAAAACAGCATCAAAGGAATTGGGCTTTATTTATGTTGATACAGGCGCTCTTTACAGAACAGTCGGTCTTAATGCTTTAAGACTCGGTAAGGACACAAAAAGCGCAGATGAGGTTGTTCCCACATTGGATGGGCTTGATGTTTCACTTCGCTTTGTTGATGGGGAGCAGAGAGTTTTCCTCGGTGAAGAGGATGTTTCAGCTGCTATAAGGCAGAATGAGGTTTCTATGGCGGCATCCAATGTTTCCGCTATTCCCAAGGTAAGAGAATTTCTTTTCGATTTGCAGAGAGATATTGCAAAGAAAAATAATTGCATAATGGATGGCAGAGATATAGGTACTGTTGTTCTTCCCGATGCAAAAATTAAAATCTACCTTACCGCTTCTGCAGAAGCACGTGCGGACAGACGCTTTAAGGAGCTTACCGAAAAGGGTCAGGTTGTTGAATATGATAACATTCTCAAGGAAATTAAAGAGCGTGATTATCAGGATATGAACAGAGAAATTGCACCCTTGAAGCAGGCAGAGGATGCAGTTCTTGTTGATACAACCGAGCTTACTCTTCAGGAATCCATTGATTATATGATTAAGGTCATAAAGGAGCGACTTTAATGACTGAAATTACATTAGCGAAAAAAGCAGGCTTCTGCTTCGGAGTTGACAGAGCCATAAAGCTTATTGAAAAGCTTGTGGCAGAGGGTAAAAGGGTTGCAACCTTAGGCCCGATAATCCATAATCAGCAGGTTATTGAGGATTTGGAAAACAGGGGCGTTATTGTTATAGAAAGGGTTGCAGATGTTCCTGAGGCTACAGTTCTTGTTTTAAGAACACACGGAGTTACAAAAGAGGTTTTAGAGGAAGCAGAGAAAAACGGATGTGAATTTATTGACGCCGCTTGCCCCTTTGTTAAAAAAATTCATAAAATCATTTTGGAAAATTCCGCAGAAAATGTTGTAACATTAATAGCAGGTGACGAAAATCATCCTGAGGTTAAGGGTATAAAAAGCTATGCAAGGGGCGAAGCATTTGTTATAAATTCTGCAGAAAAATTGGACGAGTTGTTCGTTAATCGCCCTGATTTAGCAGAAAAAGACCTGATTTTTGTTTCTCAGACAACTTTTAGCATAAAAGAATGGGAAAAAAGTGTAAAAAAAATCAAAATTCTATGTACAAATCCGAAAATATTTGATACAATATGCAGTGCGACCGAAGAAAGACAAAATGAAGCGGCAGAGCTTTCAAGGATGTCTGATGCAATGGTTATCGTGGGTGGTCGTCATAGCTCCAACACACGAAAGCTTCTTGGCGTCTGCGAAAAAAACTGTCCGTCTTTTCTTATTGAAACCGCACAGGAGCTTAATGGTATCACTCTTGGAGGATTTAATTCTATCGGTCTCACTGCGGGTGCATCAACTCCCGCCGGTATTATAAAGGAGGTACTTGAAACCATGTCCGAAATTGTCAAAGACACAACTATGATTGAGGAGGAAAAAGTGCTGGACTCTGCAGCAGCTGAAGAATTCGATTTTGAAGCAGCTTTGGAAGAATCACTCAGCAATATGAACAGCGACCAGAAGGTTGTTGGTACAGTATTGAATGTGACTAACACAGAGATACAGGTTGATATCGGCAGGAAGCAAACAGGCTATATTCCCTACAGCGAATACAGCAACGACCCGTCCGCAGACCCCAAAGCAGAACTCAAAGTCGGCGATGAACTTAACCTTATCATTATGAAAACCAACGATGTGGAAGGCTTTACAATGCTTTCCAAAAAACGTTATGATGCTATTGCAGCATGGGACAAAGTTGTTTCTGCTGAAGGCACAGACGAAATTCTTGAAGGTGTTGTTACAGAGGTTGTACGCGGTGGCGTTATCGTTGTTTCTAACAATGCTCGCCTTTTCATCCCTGCATCTCTTGCAACTGCAAGCCGTAACGACAAGCTCGAAGACCTTGTAAACAAAACTGTTAAGTTCAAGGTTATTGAGGTTAACAAACAGAGAAGAAGAGCAGTAGGCTCTATCCGTGCAGTACTTAAAGAAGAAAGAAAAGCAGCAGAAGAAAAATTCTGGGCTGAGGTTCAGGAGGGTGAAGTTCGTAAGGGTGTTGTTAAATCTCTTATGAAATTCGGTGCATTTGTTGACATCGGCGGCGTTGATGGTATGATTCACATCAGCGAGCTTTCCTGGAACAGAATTAAAGATCCTTCAGAGGTAGTTTCTGTTGGTGACGAGGTTGAGGTTACAATTAAAGCTCTCAACCCCGAAAAGAAGCAGATTGCTCTCGGCTACAAGAAGCTTGAGGACAACCCTTGGGAAATCTTCAAAGCAAAATATGCAGTTGATTCTGTAGCAGAGGTTGAAATTGCTAACTTCACAGATTTCGGTGCATTTGCTCACATCATTCCCGGTGTTGATGGTCTTATTCACATTTCACAGATTGCTAATAAGCACGTTGCAAAGCCTGCAGATGTTCTTAAAATCGGTGAAAAGGTTGAAGCAAAGATTACTGAAATCGATGAGGAAAGAAAGAGAGTCAGCCTTTCAATCCGCGCACTTCTTCCTGTTGAAGAGGTAGCAGAAGAAGCACCTGCCGAAGAAGCAGTTGAAGCTCCCGTTGAAGAGGTTGCTTCCGAAGAATAATTAATTTGAAAATTAATTTGTGCCGTCCACCCTTAATGAGTGGACGGTTTTTATGAGAGAGGGTGAGGGTATGTATTGTGATAATTGCCATAGGCAAAGTCCGGATAATTTCGTTAATTGTCCTTATTGCTCTGCGCCCTTGAAAAACCATAAACGCAAAAAGCCTCAGAAATTTGTTAAGCCTAAAGAAAAAGCAAAGCCCATCTCATTTAAAACAACCGTCATTGCGGTAGTTGCGGTGGCTTTCATTCTTGCTGTGAGTGCCATTATTACAGGTTCCGTTACAGGCTCTAAGCCATCTGTTGCTATAAAGAAAATGGTTACTGCCATTGAAACCAATGATTCAGAGCTTTATTATTCTCTTTATGATGACCAGATTATAGAGTACTACAAAGAAAATTGGTATTACGGAGCTGAAGAAACCTTTGAAGCAGTAACGAAGCCACTTCAGGAAAGTCGTGATTTTTACACAGAAAAATGCGGTGAAAGCTTCACCTTGGATTATGAAATAACTGATGTTGTTTATGTAACGGGCGATACACTCAATTCTCTTAACAATTCCTTGGAAAATTCTTTTAATTACTCCAAATTTCCAACAAAAGCAGCGTTTTTAAGTTTCGAAATTGAAGCTAAAGGGGAAAAGGGTACATATAAAAGCGTTTATGAAAATTTTGTTTGCTTGCAGATAGGCGGTAAATGGTATATTCAAACTGCCGCGACTGATATTCTCTCAGATAAAATAAATGAAAATTAAGATGATAGATATTTAATGCGAATATCTATCGTCTTTTTTTGTCGGATTTTTTAAAAATAATGCTTTTTTAGAAATATTCTGTATTTTATACAAAATTTTTGTAAAAAACGAAAAAATATTTGACAAAATGACAAAAGAGTGGTATAGTTTAACATAAGAGCAAAATGATTTGGTATCAGGGGTGGTTTATTGGGTTCCAAGCTTTACAAGGATTATGAATCTTTGAGTAATGAAGAACTTGTAAGACTTTCTCAGAATGCCGATGAAACCGCAAAAGATGTTCTTTCTGCCCGTTTCCTTAATACTCGTGGTGCAGGGGTCAGTGTATCTTACCTTGATTCTGATGATTTGGTTCAGGAGGGTATGATAGGCTTTTTAAAGGCTGTTGAATCATACGATTTTTCCCGAGGTGTTCCATTTGAAGCTTATGCCTTCAAATGTATGCAGAATAGCATTAATACCGCTGCAGGAGTTTCAAGAGTTGAAATTCCCGTTGGTATGAGCTCTGAAATGCCCGAAACAATTGATAGTGACGATGACCCATTGAAGCTTATTTTAGATGGTGAGCATTTAAGCGAGGTCTTGAGTGCCTGTGAGGTAACCCTTTCCGATGTTGAAAAAACGGTTGTGTTTTTCAGGGCAGGGGGTATGTCCTATGAGGAAATCGGTAAAAGGCTTAATATGACGGGAAAATCTGTTGACAATGCGCTTCAGAGAGCGCGAAAAAAACTAAAGAGTGTGTGCTCCGATTAAAATCGGTTTACATAAAAAATTTAAGCGAGGTAGCAAAAATGTACGAAGACAAAACACTCGTATGCAAAGAGTGCGGCAACGAATTTATTTTCACAGCCGGTGAGCAGGAATTTTACGCAGAAAAAGGTTTGGTTAATGAGCCCAAGAGCTGTAAGGCTTGTCGTGATGCTCGTAAACAGGCTATGAGAGGCGAGCGTGAAAAATTCACAACAGTTTGCGCTGAATGCGGTGGTGTTGCAGAAGTTTACTTCAAACCCCGTGAGGATCGCCCTGTTTATTGCAGTGAGTGCTTCAGCAAGAAAAAAGAAGCAGAGGCTTAATTATTTATATATATAAAATATTTAGGTGTCTAACCCTGCGGTTTTACCGTAGGGTATTCTTTTTTTTGTGTTGAATTCAGAGTGTTAGTATAGTATAATATATATATGAGCTTATAATTTTGGAGGAAGAATTATGAAAAAATTGCTTTCTTTTATACTTTCAATTGTAATGGTGCTTACAATGCTTTCTGTTGTAGGCTCTGCAACTACAGAAGAAAATAAAAATGATGTTACCAATACAGGTGATTATACAGACTTTTTTGAGTATGCTCCACTTGATGAGGAAAATGCACTTTTAATCTCTTTTAAGGAATGCCCTTATTCCGATGAAATAATTATTCCTTCTGAGATTGATGGCTATAAAGTATGGGGGTTATATGATTACCTGTTTGAAAATTCAGATGTTAAATCTGTTTTTATTCCCGAAACAGTAAAAAGTATAAATCCTCACACCTTTGAAAACGCAAGTGATTTAGAAAAAATCATCTGTGAAGAGGGGGGCGAATATCGTTCTGTCAACGGTGTTCTTTATAACACCGATTATAATACTCTTCTTAAGGTTCCCGAAGCAAAAACAGAGATTAATAAGTACCCAAAAAAACTCAGAACAATATATGAGAACGCCTTCAGAAATTCTTCTGTTAAAGAAGTGGTTCTTCCTGAAACAGTTACAGAAATTTGCGAAAATGCCTTTGCATATTCAAATATTGAAAAAGTAGTTATTCCTAAAGGTGTGGTTCAGATTTCCGAATTTGCTTTTTATGGCTCGAAAGAACTCCAAAAAGTTGTTCTTCCCGATAGTATTGAAGAAATTAATGCAAATGCCTTTAGTGGTTGTTCTGCTCTTGCAAATATATATCTTCCTCACGGGCTTCAGAGTATTGAAAAAACCGCATTCCATTGCACAGGGCTTGAATCTGTGGTGATTCCCGATAGTGTTAACAGTATTAGTGACTATGCTTTCGGTTATTATAGCACTGATGATATTGAGTATGTAAAAAATGAAGCATTTAAAATCTATGGTAGAAGTGAAACAACTGCAGAAGAATATGCAACAGAAAACGGATTTGACTTTACAGATATTTCACCCGAACAACCTGAAATCACCAATATATATACAGATAAGGTTTCGGTAACACTTTTCTGGGATAGTGTAGATGATGCTCAGGGCTATGAAATATACAGAACATTTGATGATAAGCCCTTTGTTAAAATTGCAGAAGCAGGACTCAATGAAGATACTGTTTATTGCGATTTGGAGGTTGATAACGGTCAGACTTATACCTATGCAGTTGTTGCAGTAAAGGATAATATAAGAAGCTCATATAATAAAACCGCTAAAATTAAATTTGTTGTTCTTGATACACCTGAGCTCAGAAGTGCAGAAATGACGAGAAAAGGCATCAATGTGAAATGGAATACCGTTTCTGATGCAGAGGGTTATATTCTATATCGCAGAACAGAAGAAAGCGGATGGAAGGAAATTGCAGATTTTAAAGGCTCGGTTAAGTCCTTTGAGGACACAACTGTAAAAAGCGGTAAAACCTATTTCTATACAGTAAAAGCCTATAACGGAACGGTTGAAAGCGGTTGTGATTATGATGGTGTAAGTGCAATGTATCTTTCAGTTCCTGAATTGAAATCTGCTTGTAATATGGTAACAGGCATTAAAATTACCTGGAAAAAGGTAGCGGGTGCCAACGGTTACATTATCGGCAGAAAAACAAGCTCAACAGGTTGGACAAAAATTGCAGAGACAGAGGATGTCAGCAGTTATTTGGACAAAACCGCAAAGGCAGGAACCAAATATACCTACACAGTTGTTCCCGTTTGTGATGATGTTAAAGGCTTCTATGATGAAGAGGGGATAACCTATAAACGAATTTCTAAGGTTACAACTGAAAGTGCCACAAATACTGCAGACGGGGTTAAGGTAGTGTGGAAGCCTGTTTCAAAATGCTCGGGCTACCTTGTTTACAGAAAAACAGCGGATGGCAAATGGAGCAGAATAGCAAAGGTTACAGGCTCAACCAAATCAAGCTATACAGATACTAAGGCAAAAAGCGGAACAAAGTATTTTTATAAGGTTGTGGCTTATAGCGATTCCTGTGTAAGCTATTATACCGAGGTTTCCCGTTATTATCTTGAAAATCCTGAGCTTTTAAGTGCAAAAAGCGGTAAATCAGGCATAACTGCAAAATGGGAAGCAGTCAATGGTGCAGGTGGCTATTATGTTTATCGTAAAACAGGTAGCGGTAGCTTCAGCAGAATTGCCACAGTAAAGGATGGAGAAAAGAATTCCTATCTTGATAAATCCGCCAAGAAGGGCAAAACCTATACCTATAAGGTAAAAGCATATAAGAGCAAAACCACATCTGTATGTTCAAATACAAAAACAGTAACGGATAAATATTAAGAAAAAGGCATCGCTTGAAAAAGCGATGCCTTTTTCAGTTGAAAGTTGAAAGTGACAAGTGGAAAGTTTCGGGGCGAAGCCAATTATAATTGCCGACCGCAGGTCCCGACATTTCGAATTCCGAATTTCGAATTTCGAATTCTTATTTCGGATATTCAATCTCTTTCCCCAAGCAATTAATCGCAAACAGATTTGGTATTGCCATAAGTCCGTTGCAGATATCGGCAAATTCCCAAATAATTTTTGGTGAATTAACACTGCCTATAAAAACAATAGCAACATAAATTGCCTTGTAAAGCCTTATATGCCTTTTGCCGAACAAATAAGAAAAGCTTTTTTCACCATAAAATGAACAGCTTGAAAGGGAGGTAAAGGCAAAAACTGCAGTAAGTAGTGCTATGCCTTTTCTGCCAATTTCACCTATTGAGGAATATGCCTTCACAGATAAATCCGCACCGAAAAGGTGATGATGCGAATTATTGGTGCTCACAAGAATAACAAGAGCGGTAATTGTGCATAGAAAAACAGTATCAATAAAAACCTCAAGCATTGCCCACATACCCTGTGCTTCGCCCTTCTGGTTATTGCTTTCCGCGTGAATAAGAGTAGAAGAGCCAAGTCCCGCTTCGTTTGAAAATACACCCCTTGAAATGCCATAGCGCATAGCCTTAAGCATACCATAACCATTAATAGCTTTAAGTGAAAAAGCCTCTTTAAAGATTAAAATAATGCAAGGGATGATGTTATCCTTGAATTTAACAAGAACGAGAACAGAAAGAGCTAAATAAGCAATTGTCATAAAGGGCACTGCAACAGTACCGAATTTTGCAATTCTTTTAACACCACCCATTATTATAAAAAGGCACAGCAAAGCAATGATTATTCCCACAATATATTTGTTAAAATCAAAGCCTGTGGCAAGTGCCTCGGCAACGGAATTGCTCTGAGTAAGGTTTCCCATTCCAATGGCAGAAAGCAACGAAAAGCAGGCGTAAGCCTTTGCAAGCCCTTTCATTTTTAATCCGTTCTCTATGTATGAAAATGCACCGCCCTGCAATATGCCGTATCTGTCTTTTCTGCGGTATTGCACACCTAAATAATTTTCCGAATAAGCGGTCATCATAGAAAGAAAAGCGGAAATCCACATCCAGAAAACAGTTCCCGCACCACCCGAGTAAATTGCAGTTGCAACCCCCACAATGTTACCTGTGCCGATGCAAGCCCCCAAAACCGAGCAGAATGCACCGAATTGAGAAATACCCCCATTTTCTGTTTTGGAAAACATTTTGAAAAGTGTTCCCTTAAGCATTGTGAAGAAGCCCCGAAGCTGAAAAAGCTTACTGCCTAATGAAAACCGCAATGCAGTAAAAATGAAAATAAAAAGCATAGGTGGTCCCCACACAACCGAGCCAACAGCACTAAAAATTCTTTCCATAAAAACGCTCTTTTCTTTGACAAATAGAAAAATCAGTATATAATATACTATTGTAAATTCCGATTTTTATTCTTGAAAGGGTATTCAAATGGCTCGTGATTTAACAAAGGGTAGCGTAAATAAGGTGCTTTTGCAGTTTGCTTTGCCTCTTTTTATAAGCGTTGTTTTTCAACAGTTTTATAGTATAGCCGATAGCCTTATTGCAGGTCGCTTCGCAGGTGAAAATGCCCTTGCGGCAGTGGGAGCATCATACCCCATTACAAATATTTTCAATGCAGTGGGCTTTGGTTGCAATATCGGTTGTGGTGTTGTAATATCTCAGCTTTTTGGTGCAGGGGAATATAAAAAGGTGAAAACCGCCATATCAACTGCCTTGATTTCGGGCTTCCTTTTAAGTAGTGTGCTTACAATTGGCGGAATTATCTTTACACCTGCCCTTATGACCGCTATTGATACACCTGAAAACATTTTCGATGATTCTGCCTTGTATCTGAAAATATATGTTGGTGGCTTCATATTCCTTTTTATCTATAATATAGTAAACAGTATTTTTACCGCCCTGGGTGATTCTAAAACACCCTTATATTTCCTGATTTTCTCCTCGGTTTTCAATGTTGCTCTTGATTATATTTTTGTTGTGTTCTTTAATATGGGCGTGAGCGGTGTTGCCTGGGCAACCTTTATTGCCCAAGGGCTTGCAGGGATTTTATCCTTTATTACTCTGTTTCACAATCTGAGAAAGCTCTCTGTAAAGGAAAAAGCGGATTTGTTTTCGTTCCCGTTGTTAAAGGAAATTGCCCGAATATCAATACCAAGCATACTTCAACAAAGCTTTGTTTCTGTGGGCAATGTGTTTATTCAGAAGCTTATAAACGGTTATGGCTCTTCAGTTATTGCAGGCTTTTCCGCCGCCTTCAAGCTGAATACATTTACAATTAATGCTCTTTATACCTTCGGAAATAGTGTTTCGAGCTTTACTGCACAGAATTTCGGTGCAAAAAAACACTCTCGCATAAGAGAGGGTATGAAATACGGAACAATTATGGTAGTTGTTACCGGTGTGGTAATAGCAGTTTTGTATCTTATTTTTAATGTTCAGCTTATTGAATTGTTTGTTGAGGGTAGCGGTAGCGCAGATACAATTGAGTCGGGCTCAATGTTTCTTAAAATTGTTTCGCCATTCTATGCCTTTATCGGAATTAAGCTTGTTTGTGACGGAGTTTTAAGAGGAACAGGCTCAATGAAGCTGTTTATGGTAGCAACCTTTACAGATTTAGTTTTAAGGGTAGTTCTTTCCTTTGTGCTTTCACCAATCTTTGGTTATATGGGTATCTGGTGGTCCTGGCCTATCGGTTGGGTAGTTGCAAATATTTTATCATTTATATTCTATTTATATGTAATGAAAAAACTGACTGTCAAGTGACAGTCAGTTTTGTTTTCTTACTATACGATATTCATCATCCGTCCTGAAATAAGGGCAAGCATCATTTGAAGAAGTAAGGAATTTTAAGTATTCATCCTCGTCCAATTCTATGTCGCAGAAATATTCCTCTAAATCCTCGTCATATCTGTAATTTTCACACATATCGCACATTGCCATAATGTTACCTCATTTGTGATATTTTCCGTTGTTGTTAATCTGAAATGCTCTGTAAATCTGTTCAAGAAGCATAACCCTCATAAGCTGATGGGGGAAGGTCATAGGAGAAAAGGAAAGCTTGAAATCCGAAAGCGCTTTAATTTCGGGAGAAAGACCGAATGAGCTGCCGATAATGAAAACAATATTGCTTTTACCGTTAAGTGTGGCATCGGAAATAGCCTTTGCAAAGGCCTCGCTTGATTTTTCCTTACCCTCAATGCAAAGAGAAAAAACATAGCTGTTGTTAGGTATTTTCTTTTTGATTTCCTCTGCTTCTCTTGAAAGTGCATTTTCAATTTCTGTTTGGGAGGGATTGTCAGAAAGTCTGACGGGATTCAGTTCAATTATTTGCAATTTGCCATAAGCTGAAATTCTTTTAGAATACTCGTTTATGGCATCATTAAGATATTTTTCTTTAAGCTTGCCAAGGGCAATAACTGTAATATTCATCATTCAAGTCCTAAATAGGGGGCAGGGTTAATTCTGTTACCGTTTATTCTGACCTCAAAGTGCAGGTGTGCACCGAAGGAGTAACCTGTGTTACCAACACGACCGATAGCCTGACCTTTTGTAACCTGGTCACCCTCGTTTACCATAAGTGAATTGTCAAGCATATGAGCATAAAGAGTTTCAACTCCGTTACCGTGGTCAATAATAACATAATTACCATAACCACCTGTGCTCCAACCTGCAGTTGTAACTGTACCCGAAGCGCCTGCAACAACAAGAGAGCCTGAGGCACTTGCACCTGAAATATCAATACCTCTGTGGTTGCCAAGACTTCTGTAACCAAAGGGTGAAGTAACAGTAAATAAGCCAACAACGGGCCAACAGAAATAACCTGTTGTCTGTAAAACCGAGTAAGTGCCGAGAGAAAGACTTTCTGCACGGATTCCGCGTTCAACAATCTGTGAAACGGGAGCTTTAACCGGAACACTCATTAATTCCTCTGCAGAAACCTTTTTGTCACCAATATAGGTTACGAGGTCAATTGCATAGGCAGAGCCATCTGCACCGTTTCTGCGGATTCTTTTGTCACCAATGAAAAGAGTATTGGTCTGTATTTCAACTGTTTCAAATTCAACAGTTTCTATGGTTTTTTCACAGTTAACGTGGCAAATTTCAAGGGGCTCAAGAATTTTAAGGTTAATTTCCAATTGCTCTGTTGACCAGATTTTCTCGTCTTTAGCATCATAGTAAGCATCGCATAAGGTAATTTCCTGAGCAAAAGAAACAGATGCGGCAGGGTATTTCTTCTGAGCCTTTTCCAATTGCTTGAAAAATATTTCACGCGCCTTCTGTCTGTCGGTTACAGCGCAGAAAAGCTCACCGTCAAAATAAATTTCTGTAACGCAAATTCTGTCAGGTGCAATTTTCTGAGCAATTGCATCCGATAAAATATCAATGCTTTTAAGGTTATAGGGCTCTGTTTTAAGCTCCTTGGTATCAAGGCTTTTATCACTTGTAAGCCCTAAAGCCTTAAGTGCCATATTTTTTGCGTGGTCCGCATCATTCTGAGAACGGGCAAAGCCTACAACCTCGCCATCAAAGGTCAGGGCAACTGCATCAACCTTACTGTCTGTGGAAATGATATAAACCACCGACACCGTCAGAACTGCAAAAATCAAAATGAAGGCAATACTTCTTTTGAAAAAGGTTTTGGCAGAGGAGAAGGAGCTTTTATTAAATTTGAATAGCTTTTGCAAGCCTTTGAAAATCAATTTGAAAAAAGATTTGAAGATACCTGTAACAAGTATGCCAAGGTTTGCAATATAAACATAAAGTGTTTTAAATATTAAGCCCATAAAATATATAATTTCCTGTTTTTATATTTATTTTCCGAAAACATCGGATTCAATGTAATCAACATCTAATGCGCGACAGTAGTTGAGAACTGCAATATCATTGGCAGTCCAGACACCTACCTTCAAGCCTTTATCGTGGAATTCCTTAACCATCTTTGGTGTAGTAACCTTCCACTCTGCATCAATATCAAAGCCGTGTTCAATGCATTTGTGGTAGTCACCACAGTTTTTACCGTATGTAAGCATAATCTGCAAAACGGGGAAAGCCTGGTGAGTTTTAATGAGATTTTCAAATTCAAAGGACTGAAGAGAGCATCTCTTTAAATCGTAGATTTCGCCTGCCATAGTGAAAAGGCGCTTGATATCCTCATCAGAAAATTCGCCCTTAAGCTCAATGAAGCAAATCATATTGGCATCACGGCAGATTTCAAGGTATCTCTCGAAGGTGCAGATATAAACTATTTCATCTGATTTATCGTTATAAAGAGCTTTTTTTGAAAGCTCCTCATAGGTTGATTCTGCAACAAGCAATTCTGTGCCATCAAAGAATTTTGCTTCGTCATTGTGGTTAACAACAAAAACTCCGTCCTTTGTAATGCGAACATCGGTTTCAATACCGCCCGAACCGTTTTTAACAGCACTTAAAAATGCCGCCTCAGTGTTGCCCGGGTGCTTACTGCTATGCCCTCTGTGAGCAATCATACAAATATCCTTGTGCTTTTCTTTATTAAAAAAGTGTGTAGCCACTGTGGTAGCAGCTGCGCCACCCAAATAAAGCAATGCCTTTGTTGATTTTTTCATAGTAACTCTCCTAAGAATAATACATATATAAGTCATTATATAAAATTATGTCAGCCTTTGTCAATGGAAAGAGAGTATATTTTAACTATTGTTTATTCTGTAAATGTATGGTATTATTAATATAATAATATTATCGTGGGTGATTTTGTGAAGAATTCAGAAATTAATATCAGAGACCCATTTGTTCTTAAGGCTAACGGGAAATATTATATGTACGGAACAAGAGCCGATAATTTTGGTGTTAAAACAGGGGGCTTTGATGTTTATATCGGTACGGATTTAGAAAATTGGTCCGAGCCCATAGAGGTTTTCAATTCCGATAAATATGGCTTTAATTCTGCAGTTAATTGGGCACCCGAGGTTCACGAGCTTGAGGGCAGATTTTATATGTTCGCAACCTTCACAAAGCCAAACGGACTGCGTGGCACATATATTTTAAAAAGTGATGCTCCCGACGGGCAGTTTGTTCCTGCATCCGATGGTGCGGTTACACCTTGGGATTGGGAGTGCCTTGACGGTACATTGTATATTGAAAACGGAAAGCCCTATTGTGTTTTCTGCCACGAGCATACTCAGATTCTTGACGGAACAATTTGTTTTCTTGAATTGAGGCCCGATTTTTCAGGAAGCGTGGGTGAACCCGTTGAGCTTTTTGCCGCAAGCTCATTCCTGAAGCGTGAAGCTTCCGAAAAATGCCATAATGTAACCGACGGTCCGTTTTTATACAAAATGAAAAACGGAAGGCTGATTATGATATGGTCAACCTGCGGTAACAGCTATGTTCAGTGTGTGGCGGCGTCCGATAATGGCTCGATTTTCGGCAAATGGTCACATCTTGAGCCCATATTCAGTGATGATGGCGGTCACGGAATGATTTTCAAGGATTTTGAAAGTAATCTCAAATTAACTCTTCATTGTCCCAATATTTCATATAAGGAAAGACCTGTTTTCTTTTCAATTAAAGAAACAGAGGATTCAATAGTTATAGATAATTGACAGAGAGGTGTCAAAAATTAATGAAAAGCTATTTTGATATAATTGCTTTAAATATCAGAGAGCATAAGGATAATATTCATCAGGTAATGAAGCTTTCTGTAGCAGATTTGAAAAAGACCTATAATGGCTCTGCTTTAGGCTGGGCGTGGGCGGTAATCAAGCCTGTTTTCACCCTTTTTGTGTATTGGTTTGCAATTTCTATCGGTCTTCGCAGTGGTGGTGATGTAGGGGGCTATCCCTTTATTCTCTGGCTTGTTTCTGGTATGGTCTCCTGGTTCTTTATGGGTGATGCCATAACAGGCGGAACAAACTGTATAAGGCGTTATAGCTATCTTGTAACTAAAATGAAATATCCTGTAATGACAATTCCCACCTTCACAAGCCTTGCTTTGCTGATTGTTCACCTGATTCTTGTTGCGGTAGTTATTCTCATTTTCTGGATTATGGGCTATCCGCCAACAATTTATCTTGTTCAATTACCCTTCTATATGCTTTTAATGTTCCTTTTCTTTAATTCGTGGTCACTTTTTGCAGGCCTTATTTCTGCAATCGGCAAGGATTTTTCCAACCTTGTTAAATCCTTTAATATTGCAGTTTTCTGGCTTTCAGGTATTCTCTGGAATGTTGAAAATGTTGCAGATAACAAAATTGTTCACACAATTCTTATGCTCAACCCGGTTACATTTATCTGCTATGGCTACAGGAATTGCTTTATTAACAAGGTGTGGTTCTTTGAAGAGCCTGAAAAGCTTATTTGTTTTGTTTGTTGGTATCTTGTAATGGGCTTCCTGTCTCTTTGGGCATATAAGAAGCTTCGTAAAGAAATTCCCGATGTTCTTTGATAGGGGGAGTATAAAATGAAGGATACAGTTATTAAATTTGATAATGTAACAAAAATATATAAGCTTTATTCAAGCACAAGAAAAAGACTTTTAGGAATTTTCCTGAAGAATGTTGGCTACAAGAAAAAAAGAGCGGTTGATGCGGTTAATTTTGAGATTGAAAGGGGAGAGTCGGTTGCCCTTTTTGGTAAAAACGGTGCAGGTAAATCCACCATTCTCAAAATGATAACAGGTGTTACCTTCCCGACAAGCGGCGATATAACCGTAAATGGCAGAGTAAGTGCTCTTTTAGAGCTTACAAGTGGCTTTGACCTTGAGTTTTCAGGCAGGGAGAATATTTACCTTAAGGGTCATATTCTTGGTCTTTCCGATAAGGAAATAAAGGAGCTTGAAGAAACAATTATCGAGTTTTCAGAGCTTGGCGATTATATTGACCAACCTGTTCGTACCTATTCAAGCGGTATGAAATCCCGTTTAGGCTTTGCTATCAATGTTAATATCAGACCTGAAATTCTTATTGTTGACGAGGCATTGAGCGTTGGCGATACTGCATTCAGAGTCAAGTGTAAGGAAAAGGTAAGTGAAATAATTGAAAAGGATAATGTTACACTTCTTTTCGTTACCCATCAGACTGCAGTTGCAGAAGAATTCTGCACAAGAGGTATCGTTATGAAAAATGGTCAGCTTATTTTTGATGGCGGGGTTCACGAGGCATCCGAATATTATAAAGAAATGTATAATATGAACTGAATAAAGTAAAAAAATCACCCTTTGATTCATTTGAATCAAAGGGCGATTTATCTTGTAGCTTATTTTATTACAATATCTGCATAAACAGGGTAGTGGTCAGAAACAAATCTGCCGTCAATACCTTCTGTAACAACCTTGTAAGAAACTGCCTCAAAGTTATCGTTAATCATAACATAGTCAATAACATCATCACTGTGCTTTTCGGGCTTTGTATCGTGATATGTGCAGTAATTCATTGAGTCGGGTGCAAGCTTCTTTGTATCCATAAGAACACCTGATTCAACGAACTGCTGATAGTTGTCGCTACCTTCTTTAACGTTCATATCTGCAGTGAAAACAACGGGAATATCTGCAAATTCCTTTGCCTTATTGACAATCAAATCAACGCTGTTTTTTCTTGCAGAAATACCAACGTGGTCAAAGTGACTGTTAAGGTGAGCATATTTTTCGCCTGTTTCCTTGTTTACAAGAACTGCCCATGTGCAAACTCTTCTGCAAGCGGCATCCCAACCGAATGAAACCTTTTCAGGAGTTTCTGAAAGCCAGAATGTGCCACTATTCTCAAGCTCATATTTATCTTTAAGGTAGAAGATTGCGGAATATTCCCCTTCGTTGTCACCATCGTCACGACCAACGCCAACATAAGCATATTTTTCGCCGACAGTTTCTTTAAGAGTAGCCATCCATTCGGGAGTAGCCTCCTGAACACCGATTGAATCTGCCTCACTATCAAGCATTGTCTGTGAAACAATGTCGATTCTGTCTTCCCAGGTGTCGTTGCCAACATCCCCACAACGAATGTTAAAGCTCATAATTCTCATTTCTGTTTCCTCCTTAGGCTCAAAGCCCTGAACTACTGTTTTATCGGATGAATTACCGAGTAATCCGAATAAAGATGTAAGCATTGTAATAAACGCCATAACAATAGCACCAATGCTTGATGCAAAACCTGCCATATATTTACCTCCCAAAACAATATATAAATATAATAACATAATTTGGAACAGTGTCAATAAAATAAAGAAAAAGGTATCGCCGAAACGATACCTTTTATATGAAATCAGTCCTTTAAGAACTCTTTTACGCTGCCTGTAACGCCTGCAAGGTTCTGCAAGTCTGATGGAACAATAATTTTTGTTGCCTTACCGTCTGCAGCCTTTTCAAATGCTTCCATACCCTTAAGTGAAATGTATTCCTTAGAGGGAGAAGCCTCGTTAATCATTCTGATACCTTCTGCCTGAGCCTTCTGGATTGCAATAATTGCATTTGCTTCACCCTCTGCCTCACGCATTTTGGATTCCTTAACTGCTTCTGCGTGGAGAATTGCAGCCTGTTTGTTAGCCTCCGCTTCAAGAATCTGAGCTTCCTTTTTACCCTCTGCAACAAGAACCGCACTTGCCTTTTCACCCTCTGCACGAAGAATGCTTTCACGACGTTCACGTTCTGCCTTCATCTGCTTTTCCATCGCGTCCTGGATTTCACGAGGGGGAAGAATGTTTTTAAGCTCAACTCTGTTAACCTTGATACCCCAGGGGTCAGTTGCCTCGTCAAGAATACCGCGGATTTTAGCATTGATTGTGTCACGTGATGTAAGTGTGTGGTCAAGCTCTAATTCACCGATGATGTTACGAAGAGTTGTTGCTGTTAAGTTTTCGATAGCAGAGATGGGGTATTCAACACCATAGCAGAAAAGCTTGGGGTCAGTAATCTGAAAGAAAACAACCGTGTCAATCTGCATTGTAACATTATCTTTAGTAATAACGGGTTGGGGTGGGAAATCCACAACCTGCTCTTTAAGGGAAACAACCTTAGCAACCTTTTCAATGAAAGGAATTTTAACGTGAAGACCTGTGTCCCAGGTTGCAAAATATGCACCCAAGCGCTCAATAACATAAGCCTTTGATTGAGGCACAATTTTGATGTTTGCAATAACGAGAAGAATTATAATTGCAATGACCGCAATAATTGCAATTAAACCAACGGATGCTGCTGAAAGTGTAATAAACATAGTTTTTCCTCCTTAATAAAACTATTATCAATTATATAATACAGGGCGGACAATAAGCTTAACACCCTCTATTTTAATAACCGTAACATGTGTGCCTGCAGGGATTGTGTAGTTATCAACCTCTGTTCGTGCAGTCCACACAGAACCGCCTACCTTAACAAGCCCTTTTGCTTCAAGGTTGTTAATGTCTTCCGTAACAACTGCTTCCTTGCCTATGTACATATCTGCATTTGTAGGCTGCTTTTTTGTCTTTGTCATTTTCTTTACCAAAGGACGAGTAATTGCCAGAGCAAGTGCAGATATAACAACAAATACAATTACCTGAATAACAATGTTATCTGTTATAAATGTTGTAATAAGCGCGGCAAGAGAACCAACTGCGAACCAGATGGTGAGAAGCTGTGCTGTTGAGGCTTCAATAATTATAAAGAGCGCAAGCAACGCAACCCATATCCAGACCATCATAAAAATCACATCCTTTCTAATGCTTTACAATTCAATTATATACACCTTTTTATCACTTTTCAATACTTTTTCATCACATTTTTCTTGTCATAAAATGGTACTTAAATTCGGTTCATTTGACACGATTATATTCATCAAATCCCCTTTGCATTCTTCGGAAAACAGAATAACCGATTCATAGTCACGGATTTGGGTGAAATAGAGAATAATATCCAACGTTTTTTTTATCTCATTTGTTTCTCCCTGACCGATTAAAATATTTAATAAAAATTTTTCTTTTTCCCATTGCTTGTTCACCTGAACTGCTAAGCGGTTAACCTCATCCTTGTTTTCGGTTACTGCGCCTTGCAGTATTCCGTCAAGCCCTTGTATAGCCTTGTTGCAGGCTTTTTTTACAAAAATGAGCGAGGAAACACCTATCCCTATTGATATAACAAGCATTAATATTGCAATAACAAGTCTTTTCATTTTAATTTTCCTTTTTCAGAATAATATTGTGCTTTTTGTTTTTATCAACGGTCATCAGGAGAATGTTATCTATGTTACCGGTTTCCCGTTCAACCTTGCGTAGCACCTCATCCTTTGTTATGCCACAGTCTCTGAAGGTGCTTTCAATAATTTTTCCGTCTATAACCACAGTGCAGGGCATACCTGTATCCTTTTCCGTTTTGCCGATTGTTTTGGGAGTTGCAGGGCGTTTATCGGGCTTTAATAGCACGGAAAGCGTGCCATTGGTTTCAACTATGGCATATTGAACATCATCAATATCAAAAACATCCTTCTGCCTTAGTCCCGATAAAACATCGTTTATAGTAAATCTTAAAGCCTTAAGCTCCTTCTGCAAAAGCTCACCATTTCTTATTATGGTTACTGGCTTGCCCTCTGTAAGATATCTGAATTTAACGCTTTTTCTGTCAATTAGAGAATTTATAATTTCAAAGCTCACAAGCAGCATAAGAGGAATAACACTGTTAATTATGGGCACAGTGTTGTCCTCTATGGGAATTGCGGCAATTTCGGAAATAAGAATGGTTATAACAAGCTCTCCCGGTTGAAGCTCGCCTAACTGTCGTTTACCCATAAGCCTTACGCACAAGGAAACAACGCAGTATATTATGAAGGTTCTTATAATAGTCGCTATCATTAAAATCACCATTCTTGTTTTTTCCTTAAAGTCTTGGAATATGCAGTAAAAATAGGGAAAAATAACAATGGTGATTTTATGGAAAATAAAGAAAATGTTCTTTTTCCCTTGTCGGATTTCAATGAAGAAACTTATGGTGATATAAAGGAAAATGCAGTTGAAAATGGCAGAATTATAAAGCAAGCCTTTAAGGGTAGCTTTGATATTGTTGTTAAAAAGGGATATTGCAACGGGAAATGTGTTGTTTTCGCTAATTGTGACGGGCTTACCAATGCTCAAAGAATAGCGGATTATGCAATTAAGCCCTTGCTCACCTTTGAGGGAGACTTACCTGAGGAAAATCCTCTTGATTTTATACAGGACAGAATTATTTACGGCACTGAGCAAAAAAGAGAAAAAAGCCTTGATAATGCAATTAAGGAGATTTTAAGAGGCACTCTTCTGATATTTGTTGAGGGACAGAAGGAGTGCATTGTTTTTGGTGCTCAGAATCCTCCTCAGAGAGCTATTCAGGAGCCTGATAACGAGGTTCAGGAGTTCGGCTCAAGAGAGGGCTTTGTTGAAAACATAAAAACTAATTTAACTCTTATAAGAGAAAGGCTTTGCACAACAAATTTCAAAATAGAAACCAATGAAATCGGCAAAACAAGCAAGACCCGAATTCTGATTTGTTATATGAAGGACAGAGTCAACCCCGACACTCTTAAAGAAGTAAAAAGCAGACTTGAAGCTATTGATATGGACACAGTTTTGGCATCGGGTTATCTGCGAAAAGCACTTGATACCAAAAGAAAAAGCCTTTTTACAATGGTGGGGCAGACCCAACGCCCCGATACTCTTGCGGCAAAGGTCTGTGAGGGGAAAATCGGAATAATTGTGGACGGAACACCCTTTGCATTGATTGTGCCAAGGCTTTTTATTGAGAATTTCCAGACACTTGATGACTATATAAACCGCCCCTATTTCTGTACTTTTATGCGAGGTGTGCGTTTACTTGCATTCCTTATAAGTGTATTTCTGCCCGGGGTTTTTGTTGCAATCGGGCTTTTTCATCAGGAAATGTTTCCCGATGATATGCTGTATAACATCGTCATAATGGAAAGCAACACCTTGTTTACCTTGACCATAGAAGCATTGATTATTCACTTTGTCTATGAAACTGTAAGAGAAGCAGGACTGAGAATGCCAAAGGCTATCGGTCACGCGGTCAGTATTGTAGGTGCTCTTGTTATTGGTGATGCGGCAGTTACCGCAGGGCTTATAGGTGCGCCAATGCTTATTATTGTTGCCCTGACTGCAATATGCTCACTTGTTTCATCGGATTTATATCAGCCCATTTCTGTTCTGAGAATTATTTTTATTCTTGTGGGTGGTGTTTCAGGGCTTTACGGAATTATGATTGGCGCGGCGGCACTACTGATAAATCTTGCCTCAATGACTGATTACGGAGTTCCGTTTTTAGCACCCGCAACACCATATAACAAAACCCTCTGGAGAGATTCTGTGTATAGAGCGAGTATGGGAAAATTAGGCAGTAAGATATTTGATATCAACGGCTTTAAGAGAGGTGGCAGGCAATGACAAAATCATCTGTGAGCGCACCACAATTTTTTGCGCTTTTGTACCTTTCAATGCTCGGCAGTATGTTTATGTATATTTCCTCGCCAAAAATCACAATAGCAACTGCGGAAGCTCTTTTAAGACCTGTTGTTTTTGCAGTTGTCAGTATTCTTTTTGCCTTACCCATTTATTTTCTTTGCACAAAGGGTGGGCTTAAAGAAAATCTGCAGGCAGAAAAGAAAAGTAAGGTTTATAAGGGAGTCGCTCTGTTTTATGGTGTTGTTTATTTTATTGATGCTCTTATGACTGTGGCTCGCTTTGACCTTTTTGCAAGCTCAGAGCTGTTTCCGGGAACGGAAATGACTTATTTTTTAATGGGGCTTGTGGCAGTTTGCGTGGCACTTACCTTTTGCGGTATCGGCGCATTGGGCAGAGCAAGTACAATTTTCACTCTTATAGTTGTAGCTGCAACTGCATTTGCTTCATTCACTCTTTCAAAAGAGGTGGATTTACTCAATTTCACACCACTTTTTGAAAATGGTGTGGGCAAATTCATAACAGATAGCCTGAGCTTTTCAATTCAGGCATCGGAAATCGGTGCAATAGTAATATTTTTCCCTGAAATAAAAGGAAATGTTAAAAAGCATTATATTCTTTGGTCGGTTCTCAGCGCCCTTTCATTTTCCTTTATTCTGTTTTTTGTTATCGGAACATTGGGTGCTTTTGCAGATACTCAGCTTTTCCCAACATATTCTGCAGTAACCCTTGCTCAGTTCGGTCTTTTTGAAAGGCTTGATGCTCTGGAAACTGCAATATGGATTTTGTGCGTTGTAACAAAGCTTACTCTTTATATTTCTGCAATTGTCAAATGCATCGGCTTTGCTTTTCCGAGGCTTTCCGAAAAAATTACTGCTATATCAGTGGGTGCGGTTATAACAGGCTTTTTAATTTTTATTTCAGGCAACATCAATAATTTCAATTTTATTTCCTTTACACCTCTTGTGATGGGAATATACCTTGCTCCTGTTATTGTTCTGCCCTCAGTTTTGCTCATATATAATCTGATAAAAAGGAGAAAGAAAAATGAAAAAATATCTTAAGGTATGCGCCCTGCTTTCTCTTTCTGTGGCTTGTTTGTTATCCTTTTCCTCTTGTGAAAAGCCGGGCACAGAGCTTTCGGAATTGATGATTATGCAGGGGATAGGTATAGATACTACAAATGATGGCTTCAAGGTAACAGTTGAGCTTCTTAATAATGAGCAAAGCGGAAGTCCCGGCGGTAACGGTAACAGTGAAAATAAAACAAAAATATATACTGCTGAGGGAAAAACCGTGGGCGAGGCTCTTCGCAAGCTTATAACCAAAAGCGGTAATGAGCCCATGTTTGCCCATAACAGAGTAATTGTAATCGGTGAAGAGGCAGCAAACAGAAATCTTTCAGATATTTTGGATTTTTTTGAAAGGAATTATGATTCAAGAGCCTCACAATTATTATGTGTTGCAAAAAACACAACAGGTGAAAAGGTTATAAGAGCAAAGCTTTTAACCGACACAATAAAAAGCAAAATCCTTGAAAATATGTTAGAGGAAAGTGCAAAACAATCCCTTGTTCCAAAGGTCAGAATTATTGATGCAATCAACTATATCAAGGATGAGGCTTCGGGACTTTGTATTCCCGCAGTTAAAATACAGAAAAACGGAGAAAATGAAAATTTTGATCTGGATGGTTGTGCAATTTTCGGCACAGACAGTACATTTTCAATGTATATAGATTCACAAGCTGCCGAGGGCATTGCAATTCTTAATGATAAATTTGAAGAGGGGGTAATCAGTGCGGATTTACCCAATGGTCAGAAAGCCTCTTTTTATATAAATAAAGGTAAAAGCAAATATAAAATTATTCAAGAAAACGGAGTTCTCCATTATAATCTGACAGTGAAACTCTCCTGCGACCTTGAGGGCGTGCAGGGTGCAGAATATTTCAATACCGATACAGGTGTTATTGAAGCCTTTCAGACTGCAGTGGGCGAGGCTTTGTGCAAAAAAGCAGAAAACACCCTGATAGTTCTTCAGGGAAAGCACGGTGCAGATGTTGTGCGCTATGGTAAAAGACTAAGATTAAAAGAAAATGATTTATATAAAAATATGATAAACGATTGGGATAAAATCTTCCCCGAAATAAAATTAACAATAACCACCGATGTGACAATAAGACGAATCGGTGAAGAAACATTTCATAGTAAGAAAACTTAGTCACCAGTCGCCAGCCACCAGCTGCCAGTATGTAAAAGTATTTCAACTTTTATCATCCCTGTTTGCCCTTGGGCAAATAGGGAGGGGGACCATTCCTAAATATATATATCAATTTTGATAAATGTATTTCGGGTGAAATTACTCACTTTTATTACGATGTTTGGGCGGAATGGTGGTGGGTTGCCCCGTAAAGATATGCCTTTGTAAAAGTATCGCAAAGCTGAATTTTATATTTTTTACTTGCCACCAACTATAATTTTTGTTATATTAAATTCATACTCCTTTGGTGGTGATAATGTGTATTCCTTAGGCATTGATATCGGTGGCACGAAATGTGCGGTAATTCTCGGTAAGGGTGAGCTTTGTGAAAATACCGATGGCTTTATAATTGATAAAATCAAATTTCCTACAGATGTTAAGCGTGGTTGGAAAGCGGTTTTAAATGAAATTCTTGAAAAGGGCGATGAGCTTCTTTCCCGAAACAATATAAAAAGCACCGAATTAATCGGTGTAGGAATAAGCTGTGGCGGGCCTCTTAACAGTAAAAAAGGTACAATTAACTGCCCCCCAAATCTTCCTGATTGGGATAATGTTCCCATTGTGAAAATTGTCCGTGAGCATTTTGGTGTAAGGTGTGTTCTTCATAACGATGCCAATGCCTGTGCCGTTGCGGAATGGCGCTTTGGTGCAGGTAAGGGCTACAATAACCTTGTGTTTCTCACATTTGGCACAGGTATGGGCGCAGGGCTGATTCTTGATGGTAGGCTCTATTGTGGCACCAATGACTGTGCAGGTGAGGTAGGGCATATCCGCCTTGCAGAAAATGGTCCTGTTGGCTATGGTAAGGCAGGCTCCTTCGAGGGCTTCTGTTCAGGTGGCGGAATTAAAAATCTTGCTCAGATGACTGCAAAAAAATATCTTGAAGAGAACAAAGTAAGCCTTCTTTTCAAAACCCAAGAGGATATTGAAAAGCTTGATGCGAAAATCGTTGCCGAGGCTATGTATCAGGGCGATACCTTTGCAAAAGAGGTTTACACTAAATGCGCTGAATATCTCGGCAGAGGTCTTTCGGTTATTATTGATATTCTTAATCCCGAGGCAGTTGTTATCGGCAGTATTTATGAAAGAAATCAGGAGTTTTTCCTGCCGATAATTAAAGATGTTATAAAAAAAGAAGCCCTCTCATTCAATGCAGAGGTCTGTGAAATTTTACCTGCAAAATTAGGGGACAGTATAGGAGATTTTGCCGCTTTGGGCGTGTTGTTTTAAGGTGATAATATGAAAAATAATGTTGAAAAAATATATAATGATTTATTCAGAAGATACCCTGAACTTTCTTGTGTTAAAGAGGAGGTTGAAAAGGTATTTGAAATAATCAAAGCAACCTACATAAATAAAGGTAAATTACTTGTTTGCGGTAATGGTGGCAGTGCTTCCGATAGTAGCCATATTGTAGGGGAATTAATGAAGAGCTTTATGTTAAGTCGTCAGCTTCCCGAAAGCGAAAAAGCTAAATTTCAGAATAAAGAAATTGCAAACGGTCTTCAGGGTGCTTTGCCTGCAATTTCCCTTGTGGGCGAGAGCGCTTTAATGACCGCCTTCTGTAACGACTGCAACCCCGACCTTGTTTTTGCTCAGCAGGTTTATGGCTTAATGAATGAAAATGATACGCTTCTTTGTCTTTCAACCTCGGGCAATTCCAAAAATGTTGTTGCTGCCGCCCAGACTGCAAAGGCTAAAGGCGGTAAGGTCGTTTCAGTAGTAGGGGAAAAGGGGGGGATTCTTTCAGATATTTCTGATGCTTGCATTAAATTACCTTCAACAATAACCCCTGAAATTCAGGAATATACCTTGCCTGTATATCACACAATCTGTGCAATGTTAGAAAGTGAATTTTTTGAATAACAAATGACCCTGTTACTTTTCCTTGTGAAAAGCAACAGGGTCATAAAATTTATATCGGATTATTTCTTCTTGGGCTTCATAACTGCCATACCAATTGCCATAATTACTGCGAAAACAATAAGGTAGAAGAGAACGGGGCAGGTAAAGCCCTGACCTGCTTCCTTAGCAGCGATATAGGGAGCATAACCATGTGAATAAAGTGCTGCAAATACCATAAATGCAGAACCGATGATTCCGAGACCGGGAAGAACGAATCTCTTGAGAGCGGGAAGCTCTTTTTCTTTTCTCATAAACTGAACGAACATTGGAATGTAAAGACCATAGATTGTGATAATGGGAAGCTCTGAGGAGTCAAAGCTGAATTTGCCGAACCAGGGAGTTGTAAGGTTTGCACCAAAGAAATAAACCATCCAGGCTGCAACGATTACAAGACCAACGATACAGGAGTTAGAGGGCATACCTGAGCCTTCATCAATCTGCTTCATAAGGTTAACCTTGGGACCCATATTACGAACTGAAAGAGAATACATACCACGAATGCAACCGATAAGAAGACCGTTAAGAGTACCTAAGCAGGAAACTGAAACGAAGAGGTTGAGAATGTTACCGAAAACATTACCGAAAACAGTGATGAATGCGGGAGCAGTACCTTCGTCAATAAGTGTCTGAACGGGAGCACCACCTGCAACGCCGATGTAGTAGAAGAGGTAAATAGCAATAATGATAATACCACCTAAAACAAGAGCGATGGGAAGGTTTTTCTTGGAGTTTTTAATTTCGGAGTTGATAGATGTAGCAAGAATCCAGCCTTCATAAGCGAAAGCAGTAGCAACAACTGCACCAAAGAGGGGCGAGAAATCGCCTGTGCCTGTGCCGAAGTTTGTGGCAAGAATTGATGTGGGTTCACCTGCAAAGTTGTGAGTCAAGCCATAGATGGTACCAACAACTGCCATTAAGAGAAGGGGGATGAGCTTAATGAAGGTTGCACTGATCTGAAGCTTACCTGCAAGCTTTGAGGAAAGTGTGTTAACTGCAAAAACAACAATAAGAATGAAGCCTGCAAGAAGGAAGGTTTCAGAGCTTGTTACAGGATTTCCGTTGATTGCGAAATCAGGATTAACTGATGTTACGAAAACAAGGAAATATCTTGCTGTAAGCCAAGCAAGAACAGATGTCATAGCGGGAGTGTAAATAACTGTTGAGAAGAATCCCATAAAGTAAGCGTATTTACTGCCGATTGTTGCTTCTGCATAGTCAACAAGACCGTTAACCTTCTCGTAGCGCTGAGCCATAACGCAGAAGGCTAAAACGCAGAAAATCATAACCGCACCACCGATAATCCAAGCAAGAATACCCATGGGCATATCACCGTTTGTTTTCTGAAGAATTGCCTGTGCCTTGAAGAAAACACCGGAGCCGACAACGGTGCCGACTACCATACAAATTGCCATTAAAAGTCCGTATTGCTTTTTAAGACCTTTTTCCATAAAAAACACCCTTTCGGATAAAATTTTACTTCATTATATTACTGTACTAAAGTTTTGTAAATAGAAAATTTAAAATTTATTCATAATTTTTGTGTTTTTATTCATTAAAAAAATATTTATCCAATATTTCTGCGGCAGTTATTACAAAATTAACACAGGGTCTTGTTTTATAATATTCAGCAGTGCGGGGAGATGATACATAAGTACCTTTGCCGATATTTCCCAAAAGCTCATTGCAATTATATGTTCCGTAAAACTTTTTAAATTCATTTGCAAGCTCCTGAATAAGCTTGTAATGGTTGTCTTTTATCTCTTTATTATCGGTATCTGCATATCCCTTGAGAAGCCCTGCAACCATAAACATACCCGTAACCGCACCGCAGGTTTCTCTGAGTCTGCCCATACCACCGCCAAAAGATGAGGAAAGCTTAAGTGCGGTTTCAAAATCAATACCGCAGTCCTCTGCAAATGCACCGAAAACCGCCTGAGAGCAGTTGCAACCGTTTATAAACAATTTTGCCGCTTTTTCTGAATGATTTTTCATATTTTCACATCCCATAAAATTTTATTAAATTATATCACATAAAAACCATTAAGTAAAACAAAAAAGTTTACAATATTTTACCAAATATGATTTACTTAACGGAAATAATATGCTAAAATCAGTTTAATTATGTAATAGGAAAGGACACTTTTTATGCTTCTCGACAAAACTTTATACATACCCGACTTAGGTGAGGTTGGGGTGGACAGCGGCTTCCATCTTCTTCCCGCAACTGAGGACGGAAAATTTGTGGCAGGCAAAAACGGAATTGAATTTGTTGTCGCAACAGGTGATCAGAAGGTTGAATTCGTTTCCTTCGGAACACATACCCTCGCTTGTGTTAAATCAGCAATAGCTTATCCCGTTTATTATCCTGTTTACCCTGTAAAAACAGAATATCCCATCAATGCAGTTCTTATGGACCTTGACGGAACAACAGTCCGCAGTGAGGAATTCTGGATATGGATTATTGAAATGACAACTGCAAGCATGCTCGGTAACCCTAAATTTCAGCTTGAAGAGGCGGATATACCTTTTGTTTCAGGTCACTCTGTTTCTGAGCATCTTCAGTATTGCATTGATAAATATTGCCCCGGTGCTTCTCTTGAAAAGGCAAGGAATTTCTATTTTGAGCATACTCACAGAGAAATGGAAGAAATTATGGCAGGTCGCGGTAAAGACGGCGCTTTCACTCCCACAGAGGGCGTTAAGGACTTCCTTTTAGAGCTTAAGGATATGGGCGTTAAAATCGGTCTTGTTACATCAGGACTTTATGAAAAGGCATGGCCTGAAATTCTTTCTGCATTCAAAACTCTCGGTATGGGTGACCCCAAGGATTTCTATGATGCAATCATTTCCGCAGGCTTCCCTCTCAGAAAGGGTAGCGTAGGTACTCTTGGCGAGCTTTCTCCCAAGCCTCACCCCTGGCTTTACAGTGAAACATCCATTGTAGGTCTCGGTGAAGCATTTGCAGACAGAAGCAAGGTTATCGGCATTGAGGACAGTGGCGCAGGTGCTTGCTCAGTCCGTCTTGCAGGCTATACCACAATCGGTATTGCAGGTGGTAATATTGAATCAAGCGGTACAAAGGCAGTTTGCTCACATTTCTGCGATAATTTCGCTGAAATTATGAAGATTATTAAAGGTTAAGGTGAAGAATATGGAAAACAAAGATAGAATCCAATGTCATTTTATATCAAACACCCATTGGGACAGAGAATGGCGCTTCTCTGCAAGAAGAACTCAGTATATGCTCGGCTATATGCTTGATATGCTTCTTGATATTCTTGATAAAAACCCTGATTATAAGCATTTCCATTTAGACTCTCAGACAATGCCCGTTCAGGATTATCTTGAGGTTTACCCCGAAAAGAAGGAAAAGCTCATTAAATATATTCAGGAGGGCAAAATTGCGGTTGGTCCCTGGTTCTGCCTTCCCGATGAATTCACAGTTGGTAGTGAGGCACTTATCAGAAACCTTCTTTTAGGTCACAAAATCGGTCGTGAAATGGGTGGTATCAGTAAAACAGGCTACTCACCATTCGGCTGGGGTCAGATTTCTCAGCTTCCTCAGATTTATTCAGGCTTTGGCATTAATTTCGCATCCTTCTATCGCGGAATTAACGAATATAAAGCACCTAATTCAGAGTTCTTCTGGGAAAGTCCTGACGGAACACGCATTTTCGCATCCCGTCTTGCAAAAAGACCTCGTTATAACATCTGGTATGTTGTTCAGAGACCTGTTTATTTCAATCAGACTGATGAAAATAATCGTGATATGCTCTGGAACGATAACAATGGTGTATTCAAATTCATTGACCGCGATTGGAAGCTTGACTATCAGTACACTCATCCCTTCTATGAGTATCATAAAGAGAATATTCAGGCAAGAGCAGAGCAGGCTATGAAGGAGCAGGATGGCGACTGGACAACAAATCATCGCTTCTGGTCTATCGGTCACGACTCTTCCTGTCCCGATGAAAGAGAGGTTCAGATGGTTAATGACCTGAACGAAGCTCTTCCCGATGCAGATGTTTTCCATAGCACTCTT
>JAFSDL010000009.1 GCA_017436285.1 Clostridia bacterium | reverse complement strand
GCATAAGACCTCTGGGACCAAGAACCTTACCGAGACGACCAACAACACCCATCATATCGGGAGTTGCGATACAAACGTCAAAATCCATGAAGCCGCCCTGAATCTTCTCAAGAAGGTCCATATCGCCAACAACGTCTGCGCCTGCAGCCTTAGCAGCCTCAGCAGCATCGCCCTTTGCGAAAACAGCAACACGAACATTTTTACCTGTACCATTGGGGAGAACAACCGCGCCTCTAACCTGCTGGTCAGCGTGACGGGAGTCAACACCAAGACGAATGTGAATTTCAACAGTTTCGTCAAACTTTGCACTTGCAGTTTTTGTTGCAAGCTCGAGAGCCTCGTTAACTTCGTAGAGCTTTGCTTTGTCTACGAGCTTTGCGCTCTCAACATATTTTTTACCATGTTTCATAATTACAATTCCTCCGTAATCAATCAACAACAGTAACGCCCATGCTACGTGCTGTACCTGCAATCATAGAGATAGCAGTGTCAATATTAGCAGCATTCAAGTCGGGCATTTTCTGCTCTGCGATTTTTCTTACTTGCTCTTTTGTGATTGTTGCAACCTTAGTTTTGTTAGGAACGCCTGAACCACTTTCAATACCGCAAGCCTTTTTGATAAGAACTGCTGCGGGGGGAGTTTTTGTAACAAATGTGAAAGAACGGTCAGCGTAAACTGTGATTACAACAGGAATAATGAGACCCATATCATTTTTTGTTCTCTCATTGAATTCCTTTGTGAATGCCATAATGTTTACACCGTGTTGACCTAAAGCAGGACCAACAGGGGGTGCCGGGGTTGCTTTACCGGCGGGAATTTGCAATTTGATGAAACCTACAACCTTTTGAGCCATTTTTTGCACCTCCAAAATTCGTGGTATGGCGGAATAAGAAGCTCGCCTTATTCCTCCCACACGCAACATAAAAATTTATGTCGCATATAACAGAGTACATTGCCTCTGATTACCAATTTAATGATTGACCTTGAATTTTATTAGTCAATCGCCTTTGTTACCTGACTGAGCGGAAGCTCAACAGGTGCTTCTTTACCCATAAATGAAACGATAACGCGAACTGTACTGTTAGCAGTGTCAATGCTTTCAACAACACCTGAGTTACCTTCCATAAGACCTTCAGTGATAGTAACAAGGTCACCCTCGCTGAACTGAACCTCAGTAACTGTGTTGATGATGTTGTCCTCGCCATCTGCGGTCTTTTCAAGCCCTAATTTTTCAACCTCTGCTTTAGTGAGAGGAACAGGACGACCATCGGGACCAACGAAGCCTGTAACACCTGTTGTGTAACGGATAGCGTGCCACGTTTCATCGGGCACCTTGAGAACGTTTTCCTCGCCCTCTTTATCGCTGTATTCTACTGCAAGCTTAACAACAACATAGCCGGGGAAAATTTTGCGCTCTACTTCAACAGTTTTGTCGTTTTTAACTTCAACAACCTTTTCGAGCGGAATATTAACACCTAAGATTTTGTCGTGCATTTTGCGGTTTTCAACGATTTTACCGATATTTTCCGCAACCTTATTCTCATAACCGGAATAGGTGTGGATTATAAACCATCTTGATTCGCCTGACATAGTCTACCTCCGAATTATACTAAATTTCAGTAAAGAATCGGATTATTCCTTTTCAGTCGTTTTTTCTGTTTCTTCCTCTTCAGCGTGGTCGTGACCTTCGTGGTCTTCCTCTGTTTCTTCGTCAGCATTTTCAGTAGTTGTTTCTGTAACATTAACCTTGTCAACAAGCTTGTCAAGACCTGTTACTGCACCTGAAACTGCAAAGTCGATAATCCAGATACCTGCGCCGATAACAAGGATAGCAGCAAGAACAATACCTGTGCTCTTGAGAACCATCTGGCGACCGGGCCAAACAATTTTCTTAGTTTCGCCTCTGAGGTCTTTGAAGAATTTAGCGATTGCTTTGCCGATTTTTACAAAGAAATTGCCAACCTTCTTGATAGGATTAGTTTTCTTTTCAGCTTTAGAGGTATCTTCCTTTTTGACGGTTTTCTTTTCGTCTGCCATATGGTGTTACCTCCTTACTTTGTTTCTCTGTGGAGAGTGTGTTTCTTGCAGAATCTGCAGTACTTTTTCATCTCCAACCTGTCGGGGTTGTTTTTCTTTTCCTTCATAGTGTTGTAATTACGCTGTTTACATTCTGTGCAGGAAAGTGTGATTTTAACTCTCATAACGGCACCTCCAATTTTTGATTAGCCTCCCTCTCGCCGGTGAAAAGGGCGAATCCCTTCTCTTGCCGAGAGAGCCTTGAACCGCGTCAAGATATGCATTTTTATTTTCGCACATCCTAAAATCAGGACGCAAAAAAAGAACCCTCTTTGAGAGGTAAAGGGATTATAGCACACTTGTCTATATATGTCAACTGTTTTTTGTAAAAAATTACGAATCAGCAGTTAGCGGTTAGCAATTAGCGGTTAGCTATTTGCTGTTCGCATTTGTAATAAAGTGCTGAGTGCTAAGTGCTAAATGCTAAGTAAAGGGGCGCAAGGCGCCGATTATAAAATTTATTCATCATTATTTTTTCTTTCTTCTTTATTCTTTTAAGGTTTTAAAGAATAGACAATAAATAATAAAAAAGAAATAATAAATCCTTGCGAAGCTCATTCCGCATTCCGAATTCCGCATTCCGAATTCCGCATTCCGAATTCCGCATTCCGCACTCCGCACTAAAAAAATTCAACCCTCTGTCTCACGACAAAGGGTTGAACTTTTTGGAAAGAGAAAATGAAATGTTTAGCAATTAATGTCTATGGCTATTATATACCATACCATTATTGCAACATCTTCACGAAAATATGAACAAATTGTTAACAAATCAAAAAACACACAAATATTAAAAGTATTGCGAAGCTCTGGCATCTGGCATCTGACATCTGGCGACTGGCGACTGGTGACTGGCGACTGGCGACTGGCGACTATTTGCTATTTGCTATTTGCTAAACAATGTGCTATTATATATACCATTATAATATAATACACGCACAAGGAAGATTTTATGGACATTTTAAAGACTTTACAAAACGAGTTTTCCGTCAGCGAGCACCACATAAAAAACATTGTGGAATTAATTGATGACGGAAACACAATCCCCTTTATCGCCCGTTACAGAAAAGAAATGACAGGCTCCTGCGATGACCAGAAGCTTCGTGACATTAACGACCGCCTCACCTACCTTCGTAATCTGGAAAAAAGAAAGGAAGAGGTGCTTTCCTCTATTGAGGAGCAGGGCAAGCTCACCGAGGAAATAAGCGAAGCTATTGCAAATGCAGTAACACTTGCAGAGGTTGAGGATATTTACCGCCCCTACAAGCAAAAGAGAAAAACAAGAGCTTCCGTTGCAAAGGAAAAGGGACTTGAGCCTCTTGCAGAGCTCCTTTTCTCCTTCACCCTCAAGGGCGTTGACCTTCTTGATGTGGCAAAGGATTATGTTGATGCAGAAAAAGGTGTTGAGACTCCCGAGGATGCTCTTCAGGGTGCATCTGATATTATTGCAGAAATCATTTCCGATTCTCCCGAGGCACGAAAGGTTCTCAAGGATTTAATCAACAAGCGTGGTGTTATCACCTCTGTTGCAAAAACAGAGGAGGACAGCGTTTACAGTATGTATTATGAATACTCTGAACCCGTTACAAAAATCCCCTCTCACAGAATTCTTGCTATTAATCGTGGTGAAAAAGAGGGCATTTTAAAGGTAAGCGTTGGGGTTGAAGAGGAAACCGCATTAATGCTCCTTGACAAGCTTTTCATTAAAGATGGTAGCTCTTCAACAGAATTCTGCAGAGAAGCCGCCAAGGACAGCTATTCCCGACTTATATTCCCCTCTCTTGAAAGAGAGACCCGCTCAACCCTTACGGAAAAGGCAGATGAGCAGGCAATCAAGATGTTCGGCTCTAACCTTAAGCCACTTCTTATGCAACCGCCAATCAAAAACAAAACTGTTCTTGCAGTTGACCCTGCATACAGAACAGGCTGTAAGCTCGCAGTTGTTGACGGTAATTCGAGAGTTCTTTTCACAGGGGTTATTTACCCCACTCCCCCTCAGTCAAAAATTGCAGAATCCGAGGCAAAGGTGCTTGAGCTTATAAATAAATTCCACATTGACTGCATTTCCATCGGTAACGGTACTGCAAGCAAGGAAAGTGAAATATTTATTGCGGACACAATCAAAAAATCCCCTCGCCCCGTTTCATATATGGTGGTAAACGAGGCAGGCGCTTCCGTTTATTCTGCATCTAAATTAGGTGCAGAGGAATTCCCTGATTTTGATGTTTCCGTCCGTTCTGCAGTTTCAATTGCAAGAAGACTTCAGGACCCTCTTTCAGAGCTTGTTAAAATTGAGCCCAAGAGCATAGGTGTTGGTCAGTATCAGCACGATGTTCCCCCTGCAAGGCTTGAGGAATCCCTTTCGGGCGTTGTTGAGGACTGCGTAAACTCCGTTGGTGTTGACCTTAACACCGCATCCGTTTCACTTCTTAAATATATTTCAGGTGTTACAAGCGCAACTGCAAAAAATATTGTTGCATACCGCGAGGAAAACGGTGGCTTCAATGCCCGAACAGACCTTAAAAAAGTCAAGGGTCTCGGACCTAAAGCATATCAGCAATGTGCAGGCTTCCTTCGTATTCCCGGTGGCAAAGCGCCCCTTGATAACACAGGCGTTCACCCCGAAAGCTATGATGCCGCCAAGAAGCTCCTTGACCTTTTCGGCTATTCACAGAAGGATGTTGCAGATAAGGGTGCATCAGGCATAAGCGGTAAGGTTCAGGAATACGGACTTACCAAGGCAGCAGAGGAATGTGGCGTTGGTACTCCAACCCTCGTTGATATTATGGGCGAGCTTGAAAAGCCGGGTCGCGACATCCGTGACGAGCTACCCAAGCCAATGCTCAGAACCGATATTATGGATATGAACGATTTGCGCGAGGGTATGGAATTAACAGGCACAGTCAGAAATGTTATTGACTTTGGTGTGTTTGTTGATATCGGTGTTCATCAGGACGGACTTGTTCATATTTCACAGATTTGTGATAAATACATCAAGCATCCCTCAGAGGTGCTCAAGGTCGGCGAGGTTGTCAAGGTCAAGGTCCTCTCCGTTGAGCCACAGAAAAAGAGAATATCGCTTACTATGAAAGGAATATAAAAAACAAGAGCGAGTTTTTACTCGCTCTTGTTTTTTAGCTACCAGTCACCAGTCACCAGCAATTAGCAATTAGCAAAAGTGTTGCGAAGCCTATCCCTCTTTTTTGCTTAAGCAAAAAGGAGGGGGGACCGTTCTTTTGCTTGTAAATTATTTGTAGTTATAAATTTCGGGTGATAGCTTTTATTGATAAATATGGTTCGGGCGGAACGGTGGGTGGTACTTCTTTTATTCTTTCCATAGCTTTGTACCACCCACCACCCCGATACAGCACATCAACTAAAAAACTCTTTCACACGAATTCTGCCGACCTATAAAATTTATTTCATTCAAGGGCGGTCCCCCCTCCTCCTCGCAAGCGAGCAAGAGGGATAGGCTTCGCATTAAATTTACATATTCTTATTTGACGCATTTTTGCGCCCCTAAACTTGCCACTTGCCACTTTCAATTTGCAACTAAAAAATGCGTCCTTTCGGACGCATTTTTTACATTCCAAGCATTGAGGACAACATACCTTTTTTCTTTTCCTTTTTGGGCTTGTAGAGAGGGGGATTTTCAAGTCTCATTCTTGCGCTTTTGCTCTTTTGAAGATATTTGATAATCTCGCAAACGGGCTCGTTCATTGTCTCGCTGAAATGCTCTTTAGCAACATCAACAAGCTCAGGGTTATCTGCAAGAGAGCAACCTAAAATTGTAACTGCAACAATACTCTGAGTATCGTTTGTTCCGTCCTCATAAATATCGTTAAGAAGCTTAAAAAGCTTTTTCATTTTTGCAGGGTCATTTTCACGGATTGTTTCAACAACTGCTGCATTACCGTATTTTGTAAAGAAATCCTCTGCAAGAAATTCACCGTAATTTTCAAGGTTAGCCTTGTACTGTTCACGAAGCTCGGGGTAAACTGTTGTAAATCTGCTACCGAGGGTGTTAGCATCATAAGCGAGAACACCACTCTTTGCCTGGCTTCTTGAAACAGGTGTGGGAGCTTTTTTGCCACTGTGGGCAGGCTTGTGTGAGAAAAGCTTTTCAAAGGTTTCGTTATATTCCTGGCAGATATATTTAATATCCTTTTCGTTGAAGGTCTCCAAATCAAGAAGGCTCAGGGATGCACGGGGCATATCGTCATCGGGAGTGTCTGCCTGATTTTCCTTAGCACAGAAAAGGCCGAGCTTTCCGTTTTCATATTCAAGACGGATTCTGCCTCTTTCACTGCGATACATAATAATTGATTTTCCGTTTACCTCTTCAACAGGAAGTGCAGGCGGAAAAACACCATCGGGGTATTCGGGACGGAAACCATATTCAGTGGTTTTATCACCTATACCTTTTATAATAAGTTCAAGAGCATTGTTAAGTTCAAGCATTTAAAATACCTCACATATTTAATATACAATTATATAATATAGCATATTGTTTCGCATTTGTCACTATTTATTTTTAAAAAAGCTACCAGTCCCCAGTCCCCAGTCTCCAGCCCCCAGTTTTATAATAGATACTTTTTGTTTAAGTATCAGGTTTAAGTAAATTTCGAAAAACAGAGCTGTTGTCACAATTCTGGCAGCTGGCAGCTGGCGACTGGCAACTAAAAAACCACCGCATCAGCGGTGGTCATTTTTTATTTGTTTTCTTGCGATTAAACTGTTTCTTTTTTCTTTCTTGTGAGAACAAACGCTGCAGAAGCTGCTACGCAAACTGTTGCTGCAAGAGCGATACCTGCATCGCCTGTTTCCTCTGAACCCTGTGAAGAGCCTTCAGCAGTTGTTTCGAGGTTTGTTGTATCTTCTACTGTGGGAGCTGTTGTTGCGGGAGTTGTGGGCTCATCATCAGGACCGAAGAGACCTAAAAGGAAATCGATGATTTTATTGAGAAGGTCTTCAAGAATGCTGAAGTCAATTCCGAGACCATCAAGAATCTGCTGGAACATATCTGAGATATCAACATTACCGTCAACAAGCTGTTCGATGATATCTGTAATTTCAGCGTTACCGATAACATTTGCGATAGCATCTGCAAGGTCAGCAAATGTTACGCCGTTGCCGTTAAGCATATCTCTTATAAGATCAAGAAGAGCATTGATAGCATCTGCAGATGTTTCGCCTTCACCTTCGCCCTCACCTTCAGCATCATCAGATGTTACAGGAGGAGTTCCCTCGGGGAAGAGGAAGCTTACTGCCATATTCTCTGCAAGAAGAGTTGATGTAACATCATTTGAATCGTCACCATCATCGGTGCGGAACTCTTCTATGTAGAGGTTAATTGCTGTATCAGTTTTGCTTGTATCAAGAACATTGAATGTTACGTAGAAAATATCTCTTGCGGAATTCTTAGTAACACCATTGTTTGAAATCCAACCGAATGAATATTCACTATCAGAGCCGGTTTTGTAACCGTTAACGGAGATACCGTTAAAATAGGCATTGAAGTTACCGTCTTCATCCTCTGCACCTGCAGCGCCTGCATTAGCAACACTGAGAACAGCAGAGTCAAATGCGAAATAGAGGTTAACACCGGTGAGCTTTTTAACTGCGGGAACCTTAACAGCTACTGTGAAGGTAGTTTCTGTGATAACATCGGTTCCTTTGTTGTCGCTGTCATACTCGCCCTCCATAACTCGGGTTGCGAGTCCGGGGTCAGCAACTGCCAAACTCATCGGTGCAAGACTGATACAGATGAGTAACGCAGAAAGAAAAATCGCAAGAATTTTTTTCATTAAAATCTTCCTTTACTTGAAATTGAGGGGAAAATCCTCTGCCATATTAAGCGCTCTACAACAAGACATAGTTATAGCAACACTTATAGCCTGCATTGATTATATTACAAACGCCACACAAAGTCAATAGATTTTTGTATTTATATTAATAAAAAACATAATAGTTTTTCGGAAATAAAACAGCCGAAAGCCCTTGTGTTACCAAGGATTTTCGACTCTTTCGTTATTTTACACAAAATAATCAGGTGTTTTTTTACAGGGTAGAAAGTCGCCAGTCGCCAGCAATTAGCAATTAGCAATTAGCAAATAGCAGTTAGCAAAAGTAGTAGTGGAAAGTTGAAAATGGAAAGTTTCGGGTCTGCGGCACAATTGTAAAAATGCACTATCGTAGTTGTTCTGCGGTATAGGCAAGCCTATACCTTACGGTTACGACCCTGTCTGACATATTCACTTAAACCATCAAGCCCGTAAGGCACTGGCTTGCCTGTGCCATAGAAAATGTAAAAATATCGCGAAGCTTATTTTCGAATTCCGAATTCCGAATTCCGAATTTCATCCGCATCTCCATTAAAATAATCCAACGCACCAAAAATCCTGTCCTTCAATTCCTCACTCAGCATTCCGCATTCCGCATTCTCCTTCGCTGGAAGCAGGAACATACCGATTGAACAGCTCTCCCCTATTTTTTCGGGAATCATTTTAACTGTTTTTCCGTTTATGGTCCGCCTTGTGAATTTGCAGTTTCTGTGGCAGTATTCACAAATCCACTCTTCATCCTTAAAGGGCAAGGGTGGATTTTTGAGGGTAGGTACTCTCGTTGTTAAAGCACCTGTGGGGCACACATTCACACAAGCACCGCAGGAAATACATTTACTTTCACCCAAGGGCAAATCAAATGCACTCAAGGGAAGCGTGCCGAAGCCACGACCGAAAAGACCAAGGTTTTCAGTACCTCTTATTTCCTTGCAGGCTCTCACACACTGACCGCAAAGAATACATTTGTTGTTATCTCTTACAATAAACGGGTGGCTCTTGTCCTTAGCATATTGCCTTGTTTTGCCGAAAAGCTTCATTGAGAAAGCGTCATAATCACGGGCATAGGGCAAAAGCTCACAGGAATAAACCGCAGAGCAACCACATTCAAGGCATCTTTCTGCCTCTCTCATAGCCTCTTCTCTTGTAAATGTGAAAGCCACCTCGTCAAAATTCTTATTTCTGACATCTGCATCAACAAGCTTTATTTCAGCTCTGTTGATTTGAGGCATTCCTTTTAAAACTTCGGGATTAAAGCTCTTGTTCACAGAGTAATCGGGCAATTCAGGGGGAACGCTTATGCCCTTGAACCAACAATCAATGCTCCTTGCGGCATTTTTACCCCCTGCAATTGCTTTTATGGCAATATCGGGACCCTTATTGATAACATCACCTGCGGCAAAAACACCCTCAAGAGATGTCATAAATGTTGCTTCATCAACTGCAATTGTTGATTTTTTTGTTAATTCGAGAGAGTCAATATCACTACCCGAAACCTGCTGACCGATAGCAGAAATTACCGAATCACATTCTATAATTTCCGTTGCGCCATCAATGGCAACAGGACTTCTTCTGCCACTTGCATCGGGCTCACCAAGTACCATTTTCTGCACCTTAAGCCCTGTTACTTTTCCGTTTTCGCTGATAACCTCAACGGGCGCAGAAAGGAATTTGAACTGCACTCCCTCTGCTTTTGCATCGCGGATTTCATCAGGTTCAGCAGGCATTTCATTTTCGGTACGTCTGTAAATAAGGTTAACCTCTTCCGCACCAAGTCTGACAGCAGTTCTGACCGCATCAATAGCGGTATTACCGCCACCCACAACGCATACTTTTTTTCCTAAATCAACCCTTTCGCCATTGGCTACCTTGTAAAGCACATCAATGCCACCGAAAACGCCCAGAGCATCCTCGCCTGCGCACCTCATAGAGGATGCCCTCCAGGCACCGATTGCAACGAAAACCGCATCAAAGCCACCCTTAAGGGACTGAATGGTAAAATCCTTGCCAAGCCTTGTGTTATAATGGATTTTCACACCCATTTTCTCAATATTTTCAATCTCTTTATCTAAAATATCTTTAGGTAATCTGTAGGCGGGAATACCGTAGCGAAGCATACCGCCACCTTGATTTTCACCTTCAAAAATCTCAACGGAATAGCCCTTTATTGCAAGGAAATATGCACAGGAAAGTCCTGCAGGACCTGCACCCACAACTGCAATTTTCTTACCGTTTGGCTCTTCACATTGGGGAATATAATCCATAAAGCTATCTGCCGCGAAACGTTTAAGAGCGCAGATAGAAACAGCACCTTCAAGGTGAGCACGACGACATTTTTCCTCACAGGGATGGGGGCAGACTCTACCTATTGAAGCAGGCAAGGGATTGTCCTGCTTGATAATTTCAAGAGCCCTTTTCTCTTCACCGTTTGCAATAAGACCAACATAAGCCTGAATGTCCTGATGGGTAGGGCAAGCCATATAACAGGGTGCCTTGCAGTCGCCTGCGTGGTCGCTCATAATAACAGAAAGAGTCATTTTTCTGCTTTTTTCAAGGTCAGGTGTGCTTGTAGTAACCCTCATACCCTCGGTAACAGCAGTTGAGCAAGCACGAAGAGGCTTTCTTATACCCTCAACCTCAACAAGACAAAGACCGCAACCCCCATAGCTTTCAAGCTCTTTATTATGGCAAAGGTGAGGAAGATATATTCCGTTCTGAAGAATATTATCAAGGAGAGTTTTATCGGTATCTGCAGGGTATTCCTTACCATTGATTATAATGCTTACCTGACTCATTCTTCACCCTCCCCTGAAAGAATTTCAATTGCACCGAATTTGCAATTTTCAATACATTGACCGCAACGAACACAAAGCTCATTATCAATTTTATAAGGCGATTTAATAACACCGCTTATTGCATTTACGGGGCATTTTTTACTGCAAAGGGAACAACCCTTACACTTGTCTGCAACAATATTATAGCTGATTAGTGCCTGACATTTTTTTGCAGGGCATTTTTTCTCATTTATATGTGCCTCATATTCCTCACGGAAATATTTTATTGTGGTTAAAACGGGATTGGGCGCAGAATTACCGAGACCGCAAAGTGCACCTGTTTTAATAGCCTCGCCAAGCTCAACGAGAGTTTCAATATCGCTTTCCTGACCCTCGCCCTTTACAACTCTCTGCAAAATTTCAAGCATTCTTGTTGTACCTATTCTGCAGGGTACACATTTGCCACAGCTTTCCTTGCTTGTGAAATCCATAAAGAATTTCGCCATATCAACCATACAGGTTTTCTCATCCATAACAATCATACCGCCCGAGCCCATAATAGCCCCTGTTTTTGCGATATTTTCGTAGTCAATGGGAGTATCTAAAAGATTTTTTGGGATACAGCCACCTGACGGGCCACCCATCTGAACTGCTTTAATCTGAGCATCATCCTTAATACCACCACAGATACCGAAAACGATATCATTAATGGTAAGACCCATAGGCACCTCAACAAGACCGCCACGCTTTACGCGACCTGCAAGGGCAAAAACCTTTGTACCCTTACTGCCCTCAGTACCCATTTCTGCAAATTTCTCGCCACCGTTTTCAATAATCCAGCTTATATTTGCAAAGGTTTCCACATTGTTGATATTGGTAGGCTTACCGCGAAAGCCCTTTTGTGCAGGGAAGGGTGGCTTTGTTACGGGCATACCTCTGTTACCGCCCAAGGATGCAAGAAGAGCAGTCTCTTCACCGCAAACGAATGCGCCCGCACCCATCATAATTCTGAAATCGAAGCTGAAGCCACTACCGAAAATATTTTCACCTAAAATGCCTTTTTTTCGCATTTCCTCAATAGCAAGATTAAGGCGCTTAACTGCAAGGGGGTATTCTGCACGGACATAGATAAGACCCATCTGCGCACCAACTGCAATACCAGAAATCATCATACCCTCAAGGACTCTGTGAGGGTCGCCCTCAAGAACAGCTCTGTCCATAAATGCACCGGGGTCTCCCTCATCAGCATTACAAACAATGTATTTTTCATCCCCTGCTGAATTTTTTGCAGACTGCCATTTGATATAAGTTGGGAAGCCTGCACCACCACGACCGCGCAAGCCTGATTTTTTAATCTCTTCAATTATGCCCTCGGACCCAAGCTCAAGAGCCCTTCTAAGAGCGGAATAACCACCGTTTTCTATGTAGGAATCAATGCTTTCGGGGTCGATTTTGCCACAGGAGGAAAGAACAATTCTCTTCTGTCCGTTAAGAAATTTCAGCTCATCATCCGTAAGGCGATTTTCACTCATAAGAGCTCCGTTTTTTGCAGATTCGCCCAATGCAATTGCACTTTTTTCATCAAGTCTGCCATAAAGAATGCTTTCACCATTGTCGCAGATAACCTCAACAATGGGCTCTGCAAAGCAAAGTCCGTTGCAACCGACCTTTTCAACTGTAAAATCTGTATTTTCAAATGTACTCTCAAGTCCTCTGAGAACATTTTTTGCACCTGATGCTATACCACAGGAGCCATAGCCTAAAAGAAATCTCATTTTAGCTCCTCCTCTCTTATGGAGCTGATAATATCAGTTACCATATCGGGAGTAAGCTTTCCGTAAGCAGTATCATTAATCATCATAGCGGGAGAAATACTGCAGCAGCCAAGGCAGGCAACCTCTTCCCAGGAGAAAAGACCATCCTCGGTCACGTCACCCTCTTCAATACCGAGAACTCTTTTTACTGTGTCACCAACCCGCTCTGCACCGTTAACGTGGCAGGCAGTACCCATACAAACCATAATTCTGTATTTACCAACGGGCTTAAGGCGGAAGCCTGCATAGAAGGAGGCAACTCCCATAATTCTTGCAGAGGGAATTCCGCTTATTTCTGTTATGTATTCAACACTTTCTCTTGAAATATAGCCATCAATAGCCTGAACATCCTGAAGCACTGCAATAAGGCTTTCCTCAGGATTTTCATACTTTTTGAGAATCTCGTCAATCAGGCTTTTCTCAACAGACACAAAACCATCTCTTTTCACTGTGTATAAGAAATAAAATAATTACTTTTTATTTTACTATATTGTTTTAAATGTTGCAATAGGTAAAGAAAGATTATATAATATTTCTCGGTGATAAAAATGAAGGATTACAACTACTACTTATTCGACTTTGACGGTACTCTCTGCGACACAACCGAGGGTATTTTCAATTCAATTATTTATTCTCTGGAATGCTACGGAATAAAGGAAACAGATATTGAAAAGCTTCGTTATTTCGTTGGCCCTCCCCTTTTTGAAAGCTACAAGAAAATCTACAATGTTTCAGATGAGGATGCCCAATGGTTGATAGACAAATATCGTGAAAGATACAGAGAAAAAGCCGCAGAGGAATCAAAAATCTATGGCGGTATTCCCGAAATGCTTCAAAGATTAAAAAAGGATGGCAAAAAAATTGCCATCGCTTCAAGTAAGCCACTTTATTTTGTTGAGGAAATTTCAAAATACCACGATATTTTTAAATATTATGATTTTATTTCCGCAGAGGATTTTAAAAACAACCATTCAAGCAAAAAGGATTTAATCAACGCCTGCCTTGATTTCTTCGGTAATCCCGATGAATGTGAGGTTATTATGGTTGGTGACCGTTGCTATGATATTGAGGGCGCAAGGGCGGTAGGTTTAGATAGCGCAGGTGCAGTCTATGGCTTCGGAACTGCAGAAGAGCTGACAGAATCAGGTGCGACATATCTTTTAAACTCTCCTGAAGAGCTATATTGAGTGCGGAATGCGGAATGCGGAATTCGGAATTCGGAATGAGCTTCGCAAAAATAACACAAATAAAAAATGATATTCGAATTCATTTGAACTCGAATATCATTTTCTTTTTTACGGATTACAATTTTTGCAAGGTGAATAGCCTTTATCAAGCATACCTTGTCTGTCTCCTGTATATTCGCAGTAATTTTCTGCTTTTATAGTTTTTGCATATCTGCAGCTCGGGTAGTGAAACTTGTCACTTTTTGAGCTATAAGCATAGGTATTGTAGGTAACAGATGCTTGTGTCGTCTCAACCTGCTTTTCGGTAGTTGGTGTTACCGCCACAACAGGCTTTTTGGTAGTTGCTACGCTACCTGAAGCGGACCAACTTCTGCCGGTTGAATAGTCAATAGTAACACCCGGCTGAACATTGTAGCAATAAACATTGAAGCAGATTCCCTCACCATCATCCTCAACGGAATATGCTTCCATCTGCACACCGCTTGCAACAAGGTCTGAGCCATTATAAACGGGTGTGATTCTGTATGCCACGTGGTTGCCTGTTTCCTTTATGTAGTCGGCAACCATATTCTCAAAGGGAAGCATACCCTCGGTATTCATATACCTTGTGCCGGTTATAAGATTTCTTTTGTTTGCATTTTCCGCAGACAACTGCCAACCTATCAAATGGCAACGGTTATATAGATATTTGCCCGAAACACAGTCATATTGCGCCTGAACCCAGCCCGAAGGCTTAACTGCACTTATACTGCCTCTTTCTTCATCAATCCCCGGCATAATCTCTCTTCCGCAGGATGCAACCGCACCACCGCAACGACCGAGAGAATCAAGTGAAGCATAGGTTTCATACCCCTTTGTTGTAAGCTCATATTTATTGAAGGACGGAATATTTCCGTTGATAACAGCATAAGGCTTGCCCGAATATGCAGGAATTTCTGATAAAACAGCCTTGCTGTTATCATCACCGACACTATTGGGTTTATTTTGCTTTTCAGTTTCCTTTTCGGTGGTTTTTTCTTGTATTTTTTCGGTAATTTTATCAACTGCCGAATTATCGGTTATATCTTCTTTGGTATCATTTTCAGCTACAAGCTCTTCAAGAGTAGTGGAAACAATTTCCGTTGTTGCATCCGAAGGAGCTTCTGAATCACTACCTAAAAAGCCGATAAATCCTAATGCCAAAAAGCAAACAACCGCTATAATTATCTTCTTTTTCATACAATCACCTTGAATAAATTTCTAAAGTAATTTTATCGTGAGAGTTCCCCTTGAACTCTTCTTTTTTTATTTTCCTAAAGCCCTCTGCCTTAAGGTCAACTGAAAAAAACAGGTCTGCAGGGTATTTTCTGTTCCAGTTGAAAATATAAAAGCTCTCAACATTTTCAGAGGATATTTCATTATTCTCAACAAAGCAAAAATCCCCCTGATTTGCATTGTTCAGAAAATCATCATCAATAACAATGCTTTCAGTATTTTCAAATTGCTTTGCAGAATATGAGCTCATCAGAAGCCTTGAAGCACCAACAATTTCAAGCATTTTCTCCCGCAAAACGCAGTCCATACTCTGCCTTTTACCCATAAACGCCATACCGTTGTTTTTATCTATGCAAAGAATTATGTTCATTAAATCACTCCAAAATATAAAAGTAATGCAACTTTTATCATCCCTGTGCGCTTCAGCGCATAGGGAGGGGGACCGCCCTTGAATATATTTTATTTATGAATTAGTAAATTTCGTGCCAATTGCTACATTTATAAACAAACTTAATCGGGGTGGTGGTGGGTAGCCCCGTAAAGATTACCCTTTGTAAAAGTATCGCAAAGCTTAATTCCGCATTCCTCATTCCGCATTCCGCATTAAAGGTTGACAAACTGCGTACAATTTAATATAATATAGATGAAATAAGGCAAACCGATATACGGTTGTCCTAGTTTTGGTTAAAAGAAATAACCGCGACTTTGACGAGGGCGGTTATTTCTTTTTTGTTATATCAACAACAAGTGCAATAATTGAAACAATAAGAGTACCCAAAAGGAACAACTCATTATATGTAATCATAAGCACCGCCCTCCTTTCCGGAGGGAAAAGAGCCCTCCTTATAAAGAGGACTTACCGCCTACCGTTATGGTCTGCCTTACTCCAAGGATTATGTTACCATAAACGCTTTGTATTTTCAAGAACAATTAAACAAAAACACCGCAAAGCTTAATTCCGCATTCCGAATTCCGCATTCCGCATTATCTCTACGCTTCGTTCAAGTATTCCACTCATCTTCGCAATAGCAACCCCATAATTCACCATAGGCACGCCCTGTTCATTTGCAAGGCTCATTCTATGGTGCATTTCTTTTTCATTAAGGGTGCAGCCGCCACAATGAACAACAAGAGAATATTCGCTCAAATCCTGCGGAAATTCGCCACCTGATGTAAAAGAAAATTCAGGCTCTGCATTTGTAAATTTTCTAATCATATTTGGGATTTTCACAGTGCCGATGTCGTTGCATTGTCTGTGATGAGTGCAACCCTCACTAATGAGAATTTTATCACCGTTTTTTATATTACTCAAACGCTCTGCCCCGTTTATAAGAACCTTCAATTCACCCTTGTATCTCGCCATAAGAATTGAAAATGATGTTAAAAGAATATCATCGGGCACAATTTTTGCTACCTTGCCGAATATCTGTGAATCGGTTATAACAAGCTTCGGTTTTTTAGCAAGTGATTGCAAGGTGCTTTCTAATTCTGTGTCCTGACAAGAAACAACAATGCAGTTGCCGTCCAATAAATCACGGATAGTCATTTGCTGTGGCAGAATAAGTCTGCCCTTTGGGGCGGCTTCATCAATGGGGATTACAAGAACAACGATGTCACCCTTTTCCACTAAATCAGAAACCACATATTTTTTCTTTTCGGCAGTTTTTGAAAGAGCACCGATTTTCTCTTTCAGCTCAAAAACATTTATATTTTCAACTGCGCTTACATAAATCTCATTATCATTAAGAGCAGGCTTTTCTGCAAGCAATTCACATTTATTAAAAGCAACAATATACGGAATATTTCTCTTTTTAAAGGCTTCAATCAACTGCCTGTCACCCTCTGAAATCCCCTTTAAAGCATCAACAACAAGTATTGCAACATCGGTTTTTGCGAGAATTTCGTTAGTTTTTTCAACCCGCTTTTCACCAAGGGCACCAACATCATCAAAGCCCGGCGTATCAATAATCACAACAGGACCTAAGGGCAACAGCTCCATAGCCTTTTTAACAGGGTCGGTGGTTGTGCCCTTCACATCTGAAACAACAGAAAGATTCTGCCCTGTAACTGCATTTACAAGGCTTGATTTACCTGCATTTCGCATACCGAAAAAGCCGATATGCACTCTTTCGGCAGAAGCAACTTCATTCAAACTCATTTAAAATCACCTTAAAATCTGAAATCTCGTCTGTTGGAATTTTTAATATCCTTAATATTGCTTTCGGCAATTTCTCTTACCTTATCCTTAGGAATTTTCTTCAGCTCCTCTTCAATAAGCTTATAGCCTATTTCCTTAGTTTCGGGCGAAGCATAGTCCTCAAGATATTCAGTAAGAGTCATAAGAGCATTGGGATGGCAGCAGTTGAGAATCTGCCCCGATTTGCAAAGGCTCATAAAGCGGTCACCTGTTCTGCCCTCGCGGTAGCAAGCAGTGCAGAATGAAGGAATATGTCCGTTTTCCATAAGCCAACAAACAACCTCATCAAGAGTTCTCTGGTCAGAAACATCAAACTGCTCTGAATCGTGAGGACGCTCTTCCTCTGTGTAACCGCCAACAGATGTGCGGGATGCACCACTGATTTGAGAAATACCAAGGTGAAGTGCCTCACCTCTCACCTTTTCGCTTTCGCGGGTGGAAATAATCATACCCGTATAGGGAACTGCAATTCTGATACAAGCAATAATTTTCTTGAACATTTCATCACTGATACCGTTGTCAAATGTATCGGGGTCAATATCATCTGCCCTCTTAAGACGAGGAACACTTATGGTATGAGGGCCAACACCGTGCACTGCTTCAAGGTGCTCTGCGTGCATAAGCAGACCAACAAATTCATACATATATCTCTCAAGACCGAAAAGCACACCAAGACCAACGTCATCAATACCGCCCTCCATAGCTCTGTCCATAGCCTCGGTATGATAATCATAATCGTGCTTTGGTCCTGTGGGGTGAAGCTCAAGGTAGCTTTCCTTGTGGTATGTTTCCTGGAAAAGGATATAAGTACCGATTCCCGCATCCTTAAGCCTTCTGTAGTTTTCAACAGTAGTTGCAGCAATGTTTACATTAACTCGTCTGATAGCACCGTTTTTGTGATTAACGCTGTAAATGGTTTTGATACATTCCAGAATATATTCAATGGGGTTGTTCTTGGGGTCCTCGCCTGCTTCAATAGCAAGGCGCTTGTGACCCATATCCTGCAAAGCAATTACCTCTGCCTTAACCTCTTCCTGAGTAAGCTTCTTACGGACAATATGCTTATTTTTAAGGTGATAGGGGCAGTAAACGCAACCGTTCACACAATAATTTGAAAGATAAAGAGGGGCAAACATAACAATTCTGTTACCATAAAAATCCTGCTTAATCTGATTAGCAAGCTTAAACATTTCCTCAACCTTTTCGGGAATATCGCAAGCAAGAAGCACCGCCGCATCTCTGTGAGAAAGCCCTGTGCAATGAAGCCCGTTACCCTCCTTGCGAGGTCTTGCCTTTTCAAGAATACTGTCTATTAATTCAATATTATTCTTGTTTTCCTCTGCATATTTTATAGTTTCAAGAATTTCACCGTCATTGATAAATTCCTCTGCTTTTAAAGATTTAACATCATATTTTGCCATACTAAAAATTCCTTTCAGTAATTTTTAAGTTAGGAGGGAGGAGTGAGGAGTGTCGGGACCTGCGGTCAGCATTATAAAATGCACTATCACAGTTTTTTCTAAGGTATAGGCGAGCCTATACCTTACAGTTACACCCCTATCTGACATATTCACTTAAACCAAAACACCCGTAAGGCACTGGCTTGCCTGTGCCTCTGCTTTTAAAGATTTAACATCATATTTTGCCATTATAATTTTCCTTTCTCGCGTGCCGTCAGGCACATATCGCGCCAAGGGCATATCGCATCATCAGATATATCGCAAATCCGTCAGGATTTATATCGCTGTGGCGAAGCCACAACATCCCCTTTTGCAACAACAACCTCATACCCTATACCTTCCATTTTCTTTTTCAATTCAGCTATATGAAAAGCATTTTCCACACCGGTATTCAGTTTGTTATTATATAATTCATATTTCTTCCTTGCGCTTTCGGGCGACAAATTGGGCATAACAACATTTGCGCCTGAGAGAATACCCTTTTCTCTTCCGTCATTTTCCACTGTACCTAAAGCAGTAGTGGCAGGTAGCAGAATGTTAGGATGAATTAATCTTACAATCGAAAGCAGGTAGCAGGTTAAATCTGCAGAGCCCGCTTTTTCATTTTTGAAAATCGTGTCCTTATGAGGAACAAAGGGACCAATACCGCACATATCGGGCTTGAACTCTTCAATAAATTTCAAATCCTTGGCAATATGTCGCGTTGTCTGACAGGGTGCGCCGACCATAAAGCCACAGCCCACCTGATAACCGATTTCCTTAAGATTTTTAAGGCATTCCATTCGGTTTTCAAGGGACATATTTTCGGGATGAAGCTTACCGTAAAGCTCTTCATCTGCAGTCTCGTGGCGAAGAAGGTATCTGTCCGCCCCGGCATCAAAAAGCCTTTGATAGCTCTCTCTGCTTCGTTCACCTAATGAAAGAGTAACTGCACAATCGGGAAACCTTTTCTTAATTTCGCCAATCAATTCACAAAGAATTTCATCGGTATAAAATCCATCCTCCCCGCCCTGCATAACAAAGGTGCGAAAGCCCAGCTCATATCCACTGATGCAGGCACTTAAAATCTCTTGGGGAGAAAGGCGGTATCGCTGACAATTTCCGTTACCGCCACGAATACCACAGTACAGGCAGTTGTTTTTACAGATATTGCTTATTTCAATAAGTCCGCGAATAAAAACCTGATTACCGTAAACAGACCTGCGCTTTTTAACCGCTTCAATTTTTAAATATTCCGCAATTTCAGGATTAAACCCATCAATTAATTTTTCATATTCATCAACATTAAGGGAGCTGCTTTTAACAAGCTTTTCGGCAATATCAAAAATACTATTCATCGCTCATCACATTTGAAAGCACGGTTTTTGCGCTTATTCCCTTAAGATTTCCGATTTTACCGCTTAAAGCGGAAATCACATCCTGTGGGGCATCAACAGCCACACTTATAATGCTTATTTCCCTTTGCCGATAGGGAATTCCCATTCTGCCGATAATATATTCACCGTAGCTATGCAAAATATTGTTAAGCTCAGAAACGCTTTCTCCATTCTCAACAATAATGCTGATAACTCCAACACGAGAAGACATAAATTCACCTTCTTCAATAAAATAAAAATACCATACCCAAAACATAATAAGGGTACGGTAAAAGAATGCGTAATGCTTAATTCGTAATGCGTAATCATCCGTTAATTAACCATTATAATTCCGCATTCCGCATTCCGCATTCCGAATTAAATCTTCCGTCCCTTATTTTCAGGGGAACACTCCCCCTTCGCGTCAGGTACATTTTGTATCTCCATTATATAATATATTTTTAAAATAATCAATGAATAAAAGATGAATTAGAAAGAAAAAATAAAAGAAAAACAATTTATAACAATCATGCGAAACCCATTTCGAATTCTCAGGAGGTAACAATGAACCCAAAGCAATACCAACAGCTCGTCCACTCCACCACCCCGAAATCTCCACTAATAAAGGACTGCGCTTTAGCCTTCCTTTTCGGTGGCTCTATCTGTGCCTTCGGTGAGCTTTTAAAAATGGTTTACGGAAATATGGGCTTAACCGAAGACGGAGTAAAGCTTGCAGTACCAACAACATTAATCGTAATTACTGCAGTTCTCACAGGCTCAGGTCTTTTTGCAAAAATTGCCAAATATGCAGGTGCAGGCACTGCTGTTCCCATTACGGGCTTTGCAAACTCCGTTGTTTCACCTGCGGTTGAATTCAGTGCAGAGGGTAAAATTTTAGGCACAGGTGCAAAAATGTTCAACCTTGCAGGACCTGTTATTGTTTACGGTTGCTCCGCCGCCAGTCTTTATGGACTGATTTATTGTTTGTTTTTAAAATAAATATTGTTGATTTAATCGCTCATGTATGATATATTCTTAAATGATAATTAATTTTTTAACAAGGATGTGTTTATATGAGCAGAAATGCAATTTACGGTGCCGGCTCTCTCGGTACTGTTTTAGGCGCATACATCACTAAAAACGGTGGTCAGGTTGACCTTATAAACAGAAACAAGGCTCACGTTGAAATTCTCAATACAAAGGGCGCAAAAATCATCGGTACTGTTGATATGACAGTTCCTGTAACAGCTATCACTCCCGACCGGATGGAAGGCAAATACGATGTTATTGTTCTTCTTACAAAACAGCTTTTCAACAAGGATGTTGTTACAATGCTTAAGGACTACCTCAGCGAAGAGGGTGTTATCGTAACTCTTCAGAACGGTATTCCCGAGCCGGGCATTGCAGAAATCGTTGGCGCAAATCACACAATGGGTTGCGCAGTTGAATGGGGCGCAGCACTTATCGAGCCCGGCGTTTGTGAACTGACATCTGCCCCTGACAGTCTTTCATTCCATATGGGTAAATTAGAGGGTATCACAGACAAGCAGGTTAAAATGGTTAAAGACCTTCTTGAGCTTATGTGCCCCGTTCACGAGGAAGAAAATCTTATGGGCGCCCGTTGGTCAAAGCTTCTTATCAATGCAACATTTTCAGGTCTCGGAACTGTTGTGGGCGGTGTTTTCGGTGATGTTTCCGAGGATAAGGATGCCCAGAAGGTTGCTATACGCTGTATGAAGGAGTGCATTGATGTAGGTCACGCAACAGGAACTCAATTTGCTCCCGTTCAGGGCAAAAACATTGTCGGGCTTTTCTACTATAAAGGCGCTCTCAAACGCGCTCTCGGCTGCAAGCTTCTTCCTATCGCTATGAAAAAGCACAGGCTTATTGAGCCCTCAATGCTTCAGGATTTAAAGAAAGGTAAGCCCTGCGAAATTGATGCAATCAACGGTGTTGTCTGCGAGTTCGGAAGAAAGCATAATGTACCCACACCCATCAACGACAAAATCGTTGAAATCATCAAAAAAATCCAGAATGGTGAATTAAAAGCCGAAAAGAAAAATATCAGACTTTTTGATGATATTCTTTAATTCAAGGCGTTGTGTTCGAAAGGACACAACGCCAGTTTTATTCGCCTGACGGCGAGTGATATTGCTTTGCAGTGATATTATGCTACGCATAGTGATATTTGCTTCGCAAGTCTTAAAAACAGAACAAAAAAGTTTATGGTGGTTCTTACCTGCCTTCGAAGGCGGGGGGACCGCCTTTTGATTTGTTGTTAATTCGATATTGCTTCAAGCGCGCCTACTGATAAAAATATTACAGTATAGTTATTCGGGTGGTGGGTGGTTCTTGACGCGAACCCCTAAGCGTCATTTTACCGCAGGTGAAACTGTATTGAATTTATTTTTTGAATTTATATATTTTGCAGCACAAGCAAGCCTATACTTCACAAATTTATAAATTTTAATAAACTGCACCCCCATTATAGTGCCATAACATTTTAGTGGTTGCGTATTTTTTTGCCCTTATTACAAACAATATAACCAAAAGTTATTTTAAGGAACGATTTTATGCCCGAAAGAATAGGAAAATATACAATAAATTTAAACAACACCCCATCAATTATCGGCTATGGCGCAGTGGTTGGCAAAAAGGAAGCAGACGGTCCCTTGGGTCAATGCTTTGATAAAGCATATAACGACGCCTTTTTCGGTGAAAAGACCTTCGAAAAGGCGGAAACAAAAATGCAGAAAATGACTATTGAAACTGCAGTCAAAAAATCAGGGCTTTCAAAAAAAGATATTCAGATTGCCTTTGCAGGTGACCTTTTAAATCAATGCATCGGTTCATCCTTTGATATGCGTGATTTGGGCTTCTGCTTTGCAGGGCTTTACGGTGCCTGCTCAACAATGGCGCTATCCCTTGCCCTTGCAGGAATTTTTGTGGATTCAGGCGCTGCCAAAACCGCTCTTGCCGCCGCATCATCTCACTTCTGCTCGGCGGAAAGGCAATACCGCTTCCCACTTGAATATGGCGGTCAGAGAAGCCCCGCAAGTCAATGGACAGTTACGGGTGCAGGGGCAGCAGTTGTTGCCGAAAGCAAAGAAAACACCCCTCACATAGAGCAGGTTATAATCGGCTCTGTAAGGGATTTGGGAATTACCGATGTTAATAATATGGGAGCTGCAATGGCTCCTGCGGCGGCACAGACTATCGGCGATTTTCTCACCGACACCAACACAAAGCCTACGGACTACGATTTGATTTTAACAGGTGACTTAGGAGCAACAGGCTCTGCTCTTTTAAAGGAGCTTATGAAAGAGGAATATAAAATTGATATTTCATCTGTCCACAACGACTGCGGTATGATGATTTTTGATTTAGAAAAACAAGATATGCACTCGGGCGGTTCGGGATGCGGATGCTCTGCAAGTGTTGTGTGCTCATATATTCTGAATAAATTGAGCAATAAAGAGCTTAACAAGGTTCTTTTTGTAGGCACAGGTGCACTGCTCTCCCCTACATCAGCCCAACAAAAAGAAAGCACACCGGGAATAGCGCATGGAGTTGTTTTAACTGCGTAGCAGTTATAACAATGTTTTGCTCTGCAAAACATATCATTCGCGAAGCGAATATCATACCAAAGGTATATCATCCGGCGCAGACGGATATCATTTCTAATGATATATTGCCTGATGGCAATATGATATAAACAGAGTTTATGATATATTTTCTGCGAAAATGTGATATGCACATACGGTGCATTATTAAGGAGGAACTATGAACAAACAACAAACCCTGCAAAATCTTTCAAACGTCACAAAAGCCTATTTGAGAATATCACAGTTAAAAACAATTTTAACCGTATTCTTTGTTGGCTATACCTTAACCAAAATAATAAAAACAATGCGTAGTTCAAATTAAGAACTACGCATTAATTAATTAATTAAAATGTTTGGAAGCCAAGCTTCCCCGATAATTTTGCATTCTGCATTATAATAGCGATATACAAGCAAGCTTGTTCGATATATTTTGCTTCACAAAATTCGATATATTTCGCTTTGCTCAATTCGATATGATATAAATCCTTATTATCTCGTGCCATAGGCACATATCGAACCACAGGTATATCGCATCGTCAGATATATCGCAAATCCGTCAGGATTTATATCGCTGTGGCTTCGCCACAATCCGCTAATCGTATCATCAGCTCAGCAAACAGACTGTTCGCCCAGGCAAACCAGGGACGAGTGAAATCCGTATCATCATTTTTATGGAAGGACTCGTGCATAAGGTATGCGCCTGCGTGGGTAGTTGTGAGCATTCTTATGCAATCCTTGATTTCCTCAGGGTCTGTTGAGGTCAGAGCCTGCATAGTAAGAGAAATGTGCCAGATTTTATCAGTTCCCGTATGAGGACTGCCTACTCCCTTTGCAACCGCACCCTCAAAATACCAGGGGTTGCTGTGAGAAAGAATGAATTTTCTTGTATTCTTATAAATTTCGTTATCGGGCTTTACATAGCCTAAGTACGGGGCAGAAAGCAGGCTTGGTGAATTGGCATCATCCATCAAAAGCATATTGCCCATACCATCTGTTTCATAAACAAACATTTTTCCGTAATGGTCGTGGTCATAAACTCCGTGCTCCATAATACCCTCATCAATATCAAAGGCGAGAGAACGACATTCACTTTCAAGCCTTGTATCCTCATAGCCCTCGTTAGCCATCTGCGCCGCCTTTTTAAGAGCGCACACCGCCATCATATTTGAAGGCACAAGGTAACCGTAAAGGCATCTGTCATCAGAGGGGCGGAAGCCTGACCAGGTCATACCTGTGTATAAAACATCATTGCCCTTACCCTCGTTGGGAAGTGTGTCAATAGTGGGGCAATTTGTTCTGTTGAAATAATATGTAGAGTTGCGGAAATGGTTCTGTTCTTTTTTAAATAAATCCACAATTTTCCACATCATCCGGTGGAATTGCTCTGTAAATATGGAGCTATCAAGAGTTTCATTATAATACTGATACGCAAGGTAAAGAGAAGCACACAGGGAGTCAACCTCATATTTTCTTTCCCAGATAAGCTCGTGCTGAAAATCAGTATCATCCTTATGACTTTTTGAATTGGGCACTGCATTAAAAGCATTTGCATAAGGGTCAAGGCAGATAAACTGAGCGTGGCGGGCAATAACACTTCTGATTATCTCCTTTAAATCCTCATCCTCGTTACAATAACGGATGTAGTGAGTTAGCTGTGAAGCACTGTCACGAAGCCACATTGCAGGAATATCACCTGTTATAACAAAATAGCCCCCATCGTCAAGCCTTGTAACCGTAGTTTCAATTGTATTTAAAAAACAACCCTTGAAGAACGGAGCAAGCTCAGGGTACTTAAGCTTTAATTTTTCTGTGATTTCATCTGCTTTTTGCAAAAGTATCTTCGGAATATCCATAAAAATCTCCTGTGAATTTTTTTGCTTATACATTTAACTCAGTATAGCACGACCAAATTTTTAAAACAATGGTAATGTTGCAAGGGTTTTCGCTTTCAAATTTGTAAAACTTACCGAAATTTAAAAAATCTGAAAATATTTGAAAATTGTTAATGATTTATCAATGTATTTGTAGTATAATAGGCTCGATTAAAAACCTTGGAGGTATAAAAATGGCAAATCGTATTGTTTTAAACACTATTTCCTATCACGGAAAAGGAGCGATTGAAAACATCACCACAGAGCTTCAGAGTCGTGGATTTAAAAAGGCTTTCGTTTGCTCCGACCCTGACCTTATCAAGTTCGGCGTTACAGCAAAGGTAACAGACCTTCTTGACAAAGCAGGCTTCCCATACAGTATATTCAGTGAAATCAAGGCTAACCCCACAATTGAAAATGTTCTTGCAGGCGTTGAAGTATTCAAGGCAAGCAGTGCAGATTGCATCGTTGCTATCGGTGGCGGTTCTGCTATGGACACTGCAAAGGCAATCGGTATCATTATTGAAAATCCCGAATTCGCAGATGTAAGAAGCCTTGAGGGTGTTGCAGACACAAAGAACCACGCAGTATTCACAATCGCAGTTCCCACAACTGCAGGTACTGCTGCTGAGGTTACAATCAACTATGTTATCACAGATGTTGAGAAAAAGCGCAAATTCGTTTGTGTTGACGTTCACGATATTCCCGAGGTTGCAGTTGTTGACCCCGATATGATGTCCACAATGCCCAAGGGCCTTACTGCCGCAACAGGTATGGATGCCCTCACCCACGCTATTGAAGGCTACATAACTAAAGGTGCCTGGGAAATGACAGATATGTTCCACCTTAAAGCAATTGAGCTTATTGCAAAGCATCTTCCCGGTGCTTGTGAAAACACTCCCGAGGGCAGAGAGGGTATGGCTCTTGCACAGTATATTGCAGGTCAGGGCTTCTCAAATGTCGGTCTTGGTATTGTTCACTCAATGGCTCACGGTCTCGGTGCTCTTTATGACACACCTCACGGTGTTGCAAACGCAATTCTTCTCCCCTCAATTATGGCTTACAATGCAGAATGCACAGGCGATAAATACAGAGATATTGCAAAGGCTATGGGTGTTGCAGGCACAGATGCTATGACAGTTGAGGAAGCAAGAAAGGCAGCAGTTGACGCAGTTTATGCCCTCAACGAAACAGTTGGTATTCCTAAGGACCTTAAGGGTATTCTTAAGGAAGAGGATATTCAGTTCCTTTCTGAAAGCGCATTCGCAGATGCCTGCCGTCCCGGTAACCCCAAGGACACAAGCGTTGAAGAAATCGCAGAGCTTTACAGAGCACTTCTTTGATAATATTCAAAATAATTTCAGTTTATAATTTTCCAAAACTATAAACTAAAATAGAACAAAAAAGTAAAGGCGCGTCCTTACCTCTCTTCGAAGAGAGGGGGACCGCCTTTTGATTTATTTGTTGTTTATATTAAAGTTTCAAGCGTGTGATAAATAAAGTTTAAAAGTTTAGTTAGTCGGGCGGTGGAGAGTTCTCGACGCGAGAACTGAGCGTCGTTGAAGCATAAACTTCAAATGACATACACCGACCTCAACTATTCTCTATAATCAGGAGCAACCTTTACTCCGTTTGCAAGTGCTTCACACATATTGTTGATTATAACAACGCGTTTTCTTCGTCAGTTTGGTTTTTTCGCATTTTAACGGCATATTATTTTAAATCGTGGTTCATTGGTAATGGTTTTCTTTTATCCATTATTCTTCCTTATATATGTCACTGGGGAGAGCGTATTACAGTTTCACCCTTGGTGAAATGACGCTCGAGGACTCGCGTCAAGAACTCTCCACCGTTCCGCTGAACTTTAATTTGTTTGGTTTACATTTGGCTCGTTTTGAACTGTATTGGTTAGCTTTATATATTCAAGACGGTCCCCCTCTCTTCGAAGAGAGGTTCACTATACATCAACTTTATTCGTTTTTCTTTACTCATTGCTAAACTTCTGGTGGCTGGCAGCTGGCGACTGGCAGCTAAAATAATTCCATTATTTTACAAACAAACGGAACAAATATCAAACCGGGAAGCAAATTCGCCACCTTGATTTTTGTGATACCGATAAGGTTAAGACCGAGGGCAATAATCATAACAGACCCTGCACAAATTAATTCCGCAACCGCAAAATCATTAAGGAATGAACCGAGCGCCATTGAAAGTGCCACGAGTCCGCCCTGAAAGGCAAGCACAAAAGCAGAGCTGAAAAGCACACCTATACCAAGGCTTGCACCAAGCATTGTTGAGGAAATCAGGTCAAGAACAGACTTTGTGTAAAGCATCTGATTATCTCCCGAAATGCCTGCATTCATTGAGCCCACAATGGTCATAGCCCCAACGCAGAAAAGAAGAGAAGCAGTAACAAAGCCCTGAGAAAAGGTGCTTTTTTCATTTTCACTGTTTTTGCTTTTTTTCTGAAGCCTATCCCCTATTTTAGTAAGCTTTCCGTCAAGGTCAATAAGCGTGCCCACAATTGTGCCGAGCACAAGGGAAATAATCATAACAAGCTGATTTTGTCCTTTAATCACACCTGTAACGCCAATAGCAACGGTGCAAAGACCAATTGCAGTCATAACCGCGCTTGTCAATTTTTCGGGTATTTGTTTTTTTAGTAATAACCCAAGGGTACTGCCTATTAAAACTGTTAAAACATTTACAAGCACACCACTGAAATTTGTTAATATATCGGGCATTATGTAGCATCTCCTAAGTTCCAAGGATAAATATTAAAATCGGGATTTGAAATAAATTCAACCGCTTCCCTTGTCCTCGGATGATTAAAACTGATTTTATGAGAAAACAGGGCAATATTGCAGTCTCTCACCTTACTGCCGTAGCGTCCGTCACCCGTAAGGGGAGTTTTTCTTGAAGCAAACTGAACTCTTATCTGGTGAGTTCTGCCCGTATGCAAAAGCACTCTCACAAGTGCATTTTTCTCTGTTTTCTTTAAAACAACATATTCAAGACTTGCTTCCCTTACACCCTTTCTCATTCTGTTAACAACAAATGAGCGGTTCTTTTTAGAATCCTTAAAAAGCAAATCTTTATATATGCCCTCGTCAGTTTCGGGAATGCCGTCAGTAACTGCGAGGTAGGATTTATAAAATTTACCTTTAGCGATATCGGTTGAAAGAGCCGATGCGCTTTTTTTATTTTTTGCAAGCACCATAACACCCGAAACCTCACGGTCAAGGCGATGTAAAAGGTAAAGATTATCTCTGTTTTCATTTTGAAGATGAAATAAAATCCCCTTTTCACCCTTTTGAGAATCCTCAGATAAAATTCCCACAGGCTTGTTTATAACAAGAATATCCTCATCTTCAAAAATAATGGGTATATCATTTGTGCAAATCGTATTTTCCATTGTATTCCTCGAAAATCTCTTTGAATTCCTCGTTATTATATTTGATTTTGTTAAGATAATTGTGAGTATCAAAGCTATCATTCTGCGCTTCAATTACTGCAACTGCAATATTCGAGCAGTGGTCGGAAATTCTTTCGCAGTTAGTAAGCAAATCTGAAAGCACAAAGCCCAATTCAATAGTGCAATCACCACTTTGAAGGCGGTTAATGTGGTGGGATTTAATCTCGGAAGCAAGGCGGTCAATAACCTGTTCAAGAGGTTCAACTCTTGCTGCAAGCTCCAAATCATTTTTCTCATAGACCTTTGTTGTCATAACAACAATTTCGGTAATTGCTTCAATGAGGGTTGTGATTTCCTTTTGTGCACTTTCAGAAAATTCAATTTTCTTCTCGTAAATTTCCTGAGCCACTTTTTTAAGGTTCAACGCGTGGTCACCAAGTCTCTCAAAATCTCCGATTGTGTGAAGCATTCTTGAAACTGTGCGAGCATCGTTCCCTGAAAGTGATTCTGCAGAAAGCTTAACAAGATATGTGCCCAATTCATCCTCGTAGGTATCAAGAACACCCTCGTTTTCTTTAATAATTCCCGCATCCTCCTTGTTATAATCAAAAACAAGGTTAAGAGCCTTAAGAATGGTAACCTTAGCAACTATAGCCATCTGTGATGTATAGTTATCACATTCCATAACTGCAACCGTTGGTGAACGGAAAAGTCTTTCATCGAGGTAAACAACTGCTTTTTTATGTTCTTCATATGTTTTTTTATCTTTAATAACCTTATGGGCAAGCTTGCCTAAAAGCTTTGTAAATGGTGCAAGAAGAACAACTGTTGTAACATTGAAGATTGTGTGAATTACAGCAATACTGGCAGGGTTCACAAAATTCTCGTCAAAGTAACTGCCCATAGCAGAATTAACAAGAAGGAATACGGGCATAAAAATCAATGAACCGATAACATTTATAATAGTGTGAGTAAATGAAACTCTTTTTGCATTTGAACCGGCACCTATACAGGAAATCAGACCTGTTGCACAGGTACCGATATTCTGACCGAGAATAATGGGAACTGCCATTGTATAGGTAATTGAGCCTGTAAGAGAGAGCGCCTGCAATATACCGACAGAAGCTGAAGAGGACTGAATAACCGCTGTGACAACCGCACCGATAAGAATACCTATTATGGGGTTATTGAACTTTAACAGCAGCTCCTGAAACCCTTGTGAATCGGCAAGGCCCGAAACAGAACCGGACATAATATCCATACCATAAATAAGAACCGTAAATCCGACAAAAATAGTACCTACAATTTTCCTCTTATCGTTTTTTGACATCATTATAAATGCGATACCGATAACCGCAAGTATAGGAGCAAAATTCTGGGGTTTAACCATCTGAATAAAGAACGAATTGCTCTCAACACCAACCAAAGATAAAAACCAGGCGGTAATTGTTGTACCGATATTAGCACCGAAAATAACACCGATTGAATTTTCAAATGCCATAAGTCCCGAATTAACCAAACCAACAAGCATAACAGTTGTTGCAGAGGAGGATTGAATAACCGCAGTTATCAGTGCGCCCATAATAATACTTATGAACACATTTGATGTCATTTTTTTGAGTATTATTTCAAGCTTACTGCCCGCCGCTTTTTCAAGACCGTCAGACATAGTGTTCATACCAAAAAGGAAGAAAACAAGTCCCGCCAAAAGACTTAAAACATCAAAAAAGGTCATAACATTACCCCCAAAGCCAAAATCTTACAGATATCATTTTATCACAGAAATTTCAACTCTTCAATATATTAAACAAATTAAACAAAAAAATGCAAACATATTAGCTACCGGTCACCAGTCGCCAGCTGCCAGCCATTAGCTCTGCGACGCAATTATATATAAAGAAAAGATTCAAGACATTTACTGTCCTGAATCTTTCTTATTGTTTATTTTAAAGTTAGAAGTCTGCGAAGCTTAGTTTTGCACCTTCATTCCGCACTCTGCACTCCGCATTCCGCATTATAATTTCGAGCATCCGTGACAATTAATAAGTGCATCAAGCTTCTTGCCCTCTCTGCAATGGGGACATTCGTGAGCGGGAACTGCGAAATAGCCTTCAAGGTCATTCGGATTAAAAACTGAGTTAACGGTGTAGCCACCGCAGGATGCAACAGTTGCGAATATTGATGCAACACCTGAAACCTCGCCACCATAATATTTAACCGCTTCAATAGCAGCCTTTGCAGTTGCACCTGATGCAACAGAAACCGCAAGAACAAGCACATGCTTGCCCTGAACCATATGAACAAGATTATCTCTGAACATCATCTGAGAGCCGTTAACAATTTCGGGAGTAACAACATAAATTGTCTGATGGGCATTGATATTTGCAAAGGAATTTTTTGTAAGCTCGTTTGCAAGGCAAGCACCTATAACCTCTGTTCCGTCAAGGCAGAGAATTGTGTCAACAATAGTTGAGGTATAGTTATAAGCTGAGCAAAGCTCTTCCGCAACTGCCTTCGCCTCAGAGTAACGGGATTTCTGGTCGGCAACATCAATATAATAATTTGAATGAGTGTAGCTTGTTGCAAAATGCCCCTTTGCTACACGCAAAAAAAGATTTTTTCTTTTTGTTTTGATTTTGAAAACTTCTGTTGTAGGCATAAAAAACAACCTTTCTTGATAGGTAAAAGATTTAATTCTACGCGTCTTGCGACGTTAGAACTCTCCACCATCGCAAGCGATGGTCCCCCTCTCTTCGCAAGAGAGGTTTGTTATAAGGTAATTTTACCCTATCACTACGCTTTTTGTCTATTGTATATTTGCATAAAATAACTTTACTTTATTTAATCATTTCGTCAAATTGAGTCTCTGAAATAACAGTAATTCCCAATTCATTCGCCTTTCGGAGCTTGCTTCCTGCATCCTCACCTGCAAGAACATAGGTGGTCTTTTTGGAAACAGAGCCCGATGCCTTACCGCCGAATTTTTCAATAATTGCTTCTGCATCCTTTCTGCCGAATTTTGAAAGAGTACCCGTAAGAACAAAGGTCATTCCTTTAAAGCGGTCATCCGCCTTTTCGGTAAGGCTTTTCATATTAAGTCCGAAAGCCTTGAAATCATCAATAAGAGCAATTGTTTCGGGAAGAGAAAGGGTATCCTTAAGAGTTTTTGCGGAAATATCGCCCATACCGTCAATTTCCTTAATATCCTCTTCACTTGCATTTAAAAGGGCATCCATTGTATCAAAATGGTTTGCAAGTAATTTTGCCGCTTTTAATCCGATATGGTGAACACCTAAAGCGAAAATCAGCTTATATAAATCATTTTCCTTGGATTTCTCAATAGCCTCAATGAGATTGAGAGAGCTTTTTTCACCCATTCTTTCAAGGGAAACCAAATCCATAGGACTTAATCTGTAAATATCGGAAGCCTTGGAAATAAGCCTTTCATTAACAAGCTGTTCTAAAACTGCCTCGCCGAGACCCTCAATATCCATAGCATCTCTTGAACAGAAATGAATAAGCTTTCTGAGTAGCTGTGCAGGGCAATCGGGATTGATGCAACGGATTGCAACCTCGCCCTCCTCACGAACAACCCTACTGTTACAGGCAGGGCAATTCTCAGGGTATTGGTATTGCTCATTTTCCCCTGTATGCTCCTTAACACAAAGCACCTCGGGAATAATATCACCTGCCTTACGGACAATAATTTTATCGCCGATAGCAATATTTTTTTCTTTGATAAAATCCGCATTATTAAGAGTTGCCCTTGAAACAGTTGTGCCTGCAAGAGTGATTGGCTCAAATATGGCAGTGGGAGTTAAAACACCTGTTCTGCCCACCTGAATTTCTACATCTAAAAGCTTCGTTTCCTTTTCCTCGGGCGGATATTTGAAGGCAACCGCCCATTTGGGAAATTTAGATGTGCTTCCCAATTCCTCTCTCATTGCAAAATCATCAACCTTGATAACTGCACCATCAATATCAAAGGAGAGGCTTCCTCTGTTATCACCAATTGAAGCAATGCAGTTAATCGCTTCATCAATGCTATTGCAAAGGCTGTATTCGGGAACAGTGGAAAAGCCCAGTTCAGAAAGGTAATCAAGGCTTTCCTTGTGAGAGTGAAGCTCCTTGCCACCCTCCTTTTGCTGAATATTGAAAACGAAAATATCAAGCTTTCTTTCTGCGGTAATTTTCGGATTTTTCTGTCTTAATGAGCCTGAGGCGGCATTACGGGGATTTTTAAATGCCTTTTCGCCCTTAAGCTCCTGCCTTTCAACCAATTCATCAAAGGACTCGTGGCTCATATAAACCTCGCCACGCACCTCAATATAGGGAAGAGCCTCTTTAAGCTTAAGGGGTACGGAACGGATTGTTTTAACATTGCCCGTAACATCGTCTCCTTCGATACCGTCACCTCGGGTTGAGGCTCTCACCAGTATTCCGTCACGGTATTCAAGGGAGCAGGAAAGCCCATCAATCTTCTGCTCAACAACATATTTAGCATTGGGAAAAGCCTTTTTCACTCTTTCATCGAACTCACGAAGCTCATCAGTTGAAAAAGCATCCTGAAGGCTTTCCATTCTTACAGTATGCACCACCTTTTCAAAGGTAGTGTCATGGCTTCCGCCGACTCTGTGAGTGGGCGAATCCTCCTTGAGTAGCTGTGGGAATTCCTCTTCAATAGCAGAAAGCTCCCGCATCATCATATCGTAATCATAATCCGATACATCGCTTTCGTTACCCATATAATATTTGTCTATACAGTCATTAAGAATTGCAGTCAATTCCTCTGCCCTTATTTTAGCATCTTCAAAAGTCATATTTTACCTCTTTTATTTGTTCTGTGGCACAGGCAAGCCAGTGCCTTACTGGTGAAAGGTTTAAATTTTTCCCATTAGAGCAACAACCGTAAGGTATAGGCTTGCCTATACCGCACGATACATTCACATAGAACAATTTTACCATATCTTATCACCATTTTTCAATATATTATTTGACAAATTATGTATATGTATCTATAATATATCAGAACATTTTTGAAAGGAAAAAACAATGAAAGAAAAACTCAAAAACTGCTTAACGCTTTTTCTTACATTTCTTAAAATCGGTGCATTCACCTTCGGTGGCGGTTACGCTATGATACCCATTATTGAAAAGGAAATGGTAGAAAAGCACAAATGGATTAAAAGTGAGGATATTCTTGATATTTTCGCTATTGCAGAAAGCACACCCGGGCCTATTGCAATCAACTCTGCAACCTTTATCGGCTATAAAATCGGTGGTGTTTTCGGGTCTTTCTGTGCAACCTTCGGTGTTGTTCTCCCCTCTTTTACAATTATTTCAATAATCGCTCTCGTTCTTCGTGAATTCAGCGATATACCTGTTGTTAAATACGCCTTCAACGGCATCCGTGCAGGTGTTTTAGCCCTTATTATCAAGGCTCTTTATTCAATGTATAAAAAAGCGCCCAAGGGGCTTTTCTCATATATTCTTATGGGTGCCTCCTTCATTCTTGCAGCCTTCACCGATATAAATGTTATATTTGTGATTATAGGCTGTGGTGTTGCAGGTCTTTTCAACACCCTTGTTCTTAAAAGGAGGGCTGAAAAATGAGCATCCTTTTAGAATTATTTTTAACCTTCTTCAAAATCGGCCTTTTCACCTTCGGTGGCGGCTACGCAATGCTTCCGCTCATTCAGGAAGAGGTAATCGCACATAAATGGATGGAGATTGAAGAGGTTATCAATTTTATTGCTGTAAGCGAAAGCACACCCGGTCCCTTTGCAATCAACTGTGCAACCTATGTAGGTATGGAAACAGGTGGCGTGCCGGGTGCAATCTGCGCCACATTGGGCGTTGTTCTCCCCTCCTTTATAGTTATTCTCTGTGTTGCAAGGTTTTATAAGCAGTTCAAGGAAAGCAAAATCGTTTCCTCTGTTATGACAGGTCTTCGCCCTGCGGTTATCGGTCTTATAGGCTCTGCCCTTGTTTCAATGGTAGTAACAGTTTTCCTCCCGGACGGCTTCAATTTGGGTAGCATCGCAATCCCCGATTTGCTTGTTTCTCTTGCAATCGCCGTTGTGATGACGATTTTAGTTTTCAAAAAGGTTCATCCCATCATAATTATCGTACTTTCTGCAGTCATAGGTATAATTTCCGGGTATTTGCTTAATTAGTGCAATAATTATCATCCCTGTTTGCTCCAGCAAATAGGGAGGGGGACCATTCTTAAATAAGTTATATTATTTTGGTGAGTGTGTTTCGGGTGAATGCACTCACTTTTATTTTTGTTCGGACGGAATGGTGGTGGGTTGCCCCGTTCCCTCTTTACATCGTTGATGAGGGACATAATAGATTTTCTTTATGGTTTTAACTGAATTAAGAGAATTTAAAATTTTTAATAACAATTATTGTCGGTAGATAACAGTTAACTTGCAATTTATTATTGCGTTACTTCTACAAAGGGTAATCTTTACGGGGCAACCCACCACCATCGCAAGCGATGGTCCCCCTCCCTATTCGGCAAGCCGAACAGGGATGATAAGAATTGCACTACTTTTACTTTTCGTCTTACTTTGCATTTTATCTAATTCTGTTTTCCCTATCAATAAATAATATATAACATTCGACAAAACTTTCACAAACCTATACTTTCCTGTTGATAATCGAAATATTTTGTTATATAATGTCGGTGATTATCAGAAAGGGTTGATATCAATGAAAACAGTAACAGAATATTTCGGTTGTGATGTGTTTTCCGCATCTGTTATGAAGGAGCGTTTGCCTGCAGAAACTTATGCAGAGCTTGAACGTACTCTTGAAACAGGTCATCGTCTTGATTTAGATGTTGCAAATGTTATTGCCAATGCAATGAATGATTGGGCAATTGAAAAGGGCGCAACTCATTACACCCATTGGTTCCAACCCCTCACAGGCGTTACTGCCGAAAAGCACGACAGCTTCATCACCCCCACCAAAGATGGTGGCATTATAATGGAGTTCTCGGGCAAAGAGCTTGTTAAGGGTGAAAGCGATGCTTCCTCCTTCCCCTCAGGCGGTCTTCGTGCAACCTTTGAGGCTCGTGGCTACACTGCCTGGGACCCTACCTCTTTTGCTTTTATTAAGGATGGTGTTCTTTGCATTCCCACCGCATTCTGTTCCTATGGTGGCGATGCCCTTGACAAGAAAACACCTCTTCTTCGCTCAATGGAAGCAATCAACAAGCAGACTCTTCGTATTTTAAAATTATTCGGCAACACAGATGTTGTTTCCGTTAAAACAACTGTTGGTCCCGAGCAGGAATATTTCCTTGTTGATAAGGATGTTTTCAACAAAAGAAAGGACCTTGTTTACACAGGCAGAACTCTTTTCGGCGGAAAGCCACCAAAGGGTCAGGAGCTTGACGACCACTATTACGGTGCTATCAAACCAAGAGTTCAGGCATTTATGGCAGAGCTTGACGAGGAGCTCTGGAGATTGGGTGTTCTTGCAAAAACCGAGCATAACGAGGCAGCACCCGCTCAGCACGAATTGGCACCTATTTATGCCACAACAAATATTGCTACCGACCACAACCAGATAACAATGGAGGCAATGCAGAAAATTGCTAAAAAGCACGGTATGGTCTGCCTTCTTCACGAAAAGCCCTTTGCAGGCGTTAACGGTAGCGGTAAGCATAACAACTGGTCAATTTCCACCAACACAGGCACAAATCTTCTTGAGCCCGGCGAAACTCCCGCAGAAAATGCACAGTTTTTACTTTTCCTCTGTGCAGTAATCAAGGCGGTTGACGATTATCAGGATTTACTCCGTATTTCAATTGCTTCCGCAGGTAATGACCACCGTCTCGGTGCTCAGGAGGCACCCCCTGCAATTGTTTCAATGTTCCTTGGTGAAGAGCTTAATGCAGTTCTTGATGCAATTGAAAATGACGAAAGCTACGGTTCAAAGGAAAAAGAGGTTCTCAAGGTCGGTGTTCACGTTCTTCCCCGTTTCCCCAAGGATTCAACCGACAGAAACAGAACATCACCCTTTGCCTTTACAGGTAATAAATTTGAATTCCGTATGTTAGGCTCTTCCGCTTCGGTTGCAGGCCCTAACACAACTCTTAATACTGCAGTTGCAGAGGTTCTCTCTCAGTTTGCGGACGAGCTTGAAAATGCAGAAAGCTTTGATTCCGCAATTGAAGCTCTTATTAAAAGAGTTATCAAGGAGCATAAGAGAATTATTTTCAACGGAAACGGCTATGACGATGCCTGGGTTAAGGAAGCAGAAAAGAGAGGTCTTCTCAACCTTAAATCCACTCCCGATTGTCTCCCCTATATGCTTCATAAAAAGAATATTGACCTTTATACAAAGCACGGTGTTTACAGTGAAGCAGAAATCAAGGCTCACTATGAAATCAAAAATGAAAAATACTGCAAATATCTTAACATTGAGGCTCTCACAATGATTGATATGACAAAGAAGGATATTCTCCCCTGTGTCAGCCGTCAGGTCAGTGAGCTTACTGCTACAATTCTTGCAAAAAGAGCGGTTGGCGAATATATTGACACCACCTATGAGGAAGCAGTTGCAAAGGAGCTTTCAGGTCTTTCAAAGGAAGCCTTCGGTGCAGTTAATGAATTGGAAAAGCTTTCAAGAGAGGTTAAGGAAATCAAGGAAAGCGATGCCGCCGCAATGTTCTATAAAAACAGAATTATTCCTGTTATGGAGCACCTGCGCTTCGCAGTTGATTGCGCAGAAGCCCTCTGCCCCACAGATAAATGGTGCTACCCGTCTTACGGAGAGTTGTTGTTTAGCGTACGCTAAACGAATTCGGAATGCGGAATTCGGAATGCGGAATGTCTGGGAAGCTTCGCTTCCAAACATTATATTATTTGTTCAAACAACAACTTTTTCGTTTTAAAATTAACTAAATACAACTTTTTTTACTTTTAAATTAGCTAAACAAAAAAAGATTCAGGACAAAAACAATTTGTCTTGAATCTTTTTGTTTTACGAATATTTTTTAAATCTTGCGAAGCTCATTCCGCACTCCGCACTCCGCATTCCGCATTATAAAATGTATTCCTGATACTTCTCAAGTGTAAAAATTTCTGCAGTTATATCAAGCAAAAGTCCCTCCACTGTGTATTCCTCAGAATGAACAACACCTGTTTTTCGAAGCTCTGCACCAACCCCACCCATTGAGAAGGGAAGAAGAATTTTAACTCTTTTTCTTGTTGGGGGAAGTGCATCCTTAACTGCCTCAAGAAGCTCAGGAACACCCTCGCCTGTTTTAGCGGAAACTCTTACGGAATTAGCCATAGGAATTGAAATATCATTCACAAGGTCGCATTTGTTGAGGACTGTGATTATAGGCTTATCACCGCAGCCAAGCTCTTCAAGCAAATCCATTGTTACCTTGTAATGCTCTGCACATTCATCATTTGAAGCATCGCAGATATTGAGAATAACATTGGCGTTTACCGCTTCATCAAGGGTGGATTTAAATGCCTCAACAAGCTTATGAGGAAGCCTTCTGATAAAGCCAACCGTATCAATCAGAAGAACACTACTGCCATCGGGCAGAGTCAAGGCTCTTGCAGTTGGGTCAAGGGTTGCAAAAAGCTTGTTTTCTGCAAGCACACCTGCATCTGTGAGGGTATTCATAAGAGTTGATTTACCTGCATTTGTGTAGCCCACAAGAGCAACAGTAACAACTCCGTCCTTTTTTCGCCTTTCTCTGTGACGGGCTCTTCTTTCCTCAAGCTCCTTCAAATCATCAGAAAGAGCAGAAATTCTGCGCCTTATGTGACGGCGGTCAGTTTCAAGCTTTGTTTCACCGGGGCCGCGAGTACCGATACCACCACCAAGACGGGACATTGAGGCACCCTTACCGCCCAGACGGGGCAAGGCATATTTCAACTGTGCCAGCTCAACCTGCAATTTACCCTCACCCGACAAGGCACGGGAAGCAAAAATATCAAGAATAAGAGTTGTTCTGTCAATAACTCTTGTGTCGGTAATTGTTTCAATATTCTTTTGCTGAGCAGGTGTCAGCTCACCATCAACAATAACAAGGTCGGGCTTTTCATTTTCGCAGTATTCTGCCAATTCCTCAAGCTTACCGCGACCAAGATATGTTCCCGCCTCGGGCGACTCTCTTTTTTGTGTCATTTCGCAGATAACCTCTGCCCCTGCAGTGCGGGCAAGCTCACTGAGTTCAAGAAGAGATGAATCAACATCAAACTCGCCTGTATCAACAGACACAAGCACCGCCCTCTCCTGTTCAATTTTATTTTCAAAAAGCTCCATAAGTTCACCAATTATTTCAGTTTATTCGTTTAATAAAGTATATCATAGTTTTTATATTTTTCAAGATTTAAAAGTAATGTGAGCCACCAGTTACCAGTCGCCAGATGCCAAAGCTTCGCGATACTTTTACATTTCCTATGGCACAGGCAAGCCAGTGCCTTACGGGTTTGATGGTTTAAGTGACTATGTCAGATAGGGTCGTAACCGTAAGGTATAGGCTCGCCTATACCCCAAAACAAACCACAATAGTACATATTTATAATCGCCGACCGCAGGTCCCGACACTACTCACTCCTAACTATTTTGTAATTATTACGACCAAACTGTAAATACTAACAGTATGATAAAAAACACTATTTTCAAAACTACCGCAATTATAACAACAATAATACTTTTCCTCTTAACAGGGGCAGATATGTATATCAAGACCTACGGTGACATTTCCCAATTTACTGCAACCCAAGAGCAAATATCAGAAATTGAAAAGCTCAGTGAAATCTATAAAAAGGATGAAAGCACAATCCGCCTTATGACCTATAATTTGCTTGCGGATTCCATAGGCTTTGAGGGCTCACCCGCAGAAAGCAGAGCGGATGCAGTCTGCGAAATTATAAAAGGCATCGCCCCCGATGTATGTGGCTTTCAGGAAATGAGCAGAAAATGGTTTGCCTGCATTTTTAATAATACGGATTATAAATTCATTCACCCTGTCCGCTCTGCAGTTTTCCCCACAATGACAACTCTCACCTACAATCCCGAAACAGTTAATCCTGTTGCATTCGGTGAGCAGGTTTTCAAAAACGGTAGCGGTTCCCCTCTTCGCAGAATGGTATGGGGAGTTTTCCGTCATAAGAAAACAGATAAAATTTTTGCAGTTGTATGCACTCATTTCAGCTTGAGCAATTCACCCTATAACGACAACACAACCCCGCTTACCCAAGCCCTTGAGCTGATAACACTCTGCAAGGATTTAAAAAGGCTTTTTAATTGCCCCGTGTTCCCCTTAGGTGATTTCAACACTCATAAGCCTACAAAAAGCACCCCTTCACCCATTTATGATATTCTTGCAACTGCATTTCAGAATACACTGAATCAGGCAGAAACCATCTCCCACGGAGAAAACACCAACAAGGGAACGCTTTTTATAGACCATATTTTCAGCTTCGGTGATGCCGAAATCTCTCAACACGCCACCCTTTCCCAGAATGCTCTTAAGGAATTAAGCGACCACTACCCGATTTTTTGTGATATTGCAACAAAAAATTTTTAATATTGTTAATTTTTTGTTGACTTTGGTTGATTTTATTGTAAAATATTCTTATGGGTATTACAAATACTTAAAAGGAGAGATGATAATGGATTTAAGTAAAATTATTGAAGCAAAGGGTAAGGCTGCTCAATATATGATTGATGAAATCACATATATCTGCAACACCTTTGAAAAAAGAGGCCCCGGCTCAAAGGGTGAGCATCAGGCTTGCGAATATGCGGTAGAAAAAATGAAGGAATTAGGCTGCGACAGAGCCTTTGTTGACGAATTTAAGGAAAATCCCGGTTCCTTCTTCGGTTGGATTTATTTCACCATAACCCTCTGCCTTCTGGCATTCGTTTCATATTTCTTTATTCCCGCTTTAACAATTGCACTCATTGTAATGGGTCTCATAATCTGCGTTCTGCAGTTCGGGCTTTATAAAAAATTTGTTGATAAATTCTTCAAGGAAAAAATCGGCCACAACGCAACAGGCTTCAAAAAGCCTGCAGGCGAAGTAAAAAGAAGAATTATATTCGTTGGTCACGCTGACGGTGCATGGGAATGGCCCTTCAAATACAAATTTACATATCTGGGCTTTGATATTCATATGATTGTCTGCTTTATCGGTGCTTTCTATACCCTTGCCATCGGTATTTTGAAAACAGCAGGTATTCTTGAAGGTGCTCTTGCAACAAAGCTCGGTCTTGCTGCCCTCGTTTTCGTGCCCTTCTGGATTGGTCTTTACTATATGTGGAACAGAAACAGAATTGTTGACGGTGCTAACGATAACCTTTCAGGCTGCTATATCGGTATGGGTATCCTTAAAATGCTTCAGGATGAAGGAATTGAGCTTGAAAACACAGAAATCGGTGTTATTTTCACAGGTAGTGAGGAGGCAGGTCTTCGCGGTGCAAAGGCTTGGTGCGAGGCTCATAAGGATGAAATGAACGATGTTCCCACCTTCATTTATTCATACGATACAATCACTCAGACAGAAGAGCTTATGGTAAACTATCGCGACCTTAACGGTACAGTCAAGGTTGACAAGGATGTTTCCGATTTGTTTATCGAGGCTTGTGAGGAATTGAAAATCCCCTGCAAAAAAGGTATGGTTCCCCCCCTTGGTGGCGCGACCGATTCAGCAGCATTTGCTCAGGCAGGTCTCAGAGCTACAGGTATTACCGCTCTCAGCCACGCCCTCCCCGATTTCTATCATACAAGACTTGATACTCCCGATGCTCTCAACAAGGAATGCCTTGAATTATGCTACGCAGCAAGTGTTAAGGTTCTCGAAATGTTTGATAACGGAGCAAAACAATAAAAACGCAGAGCGTTTTTATTGAATGCGGAATTCGGAATGATTTTCAACTTCTATGCAAATCAGTATTATTTCTTAAGAAAATCCGATTTAATCGAAAACGCAAAAATAACAACACTATAAAAGTATTACAGAACAAAAAAGTAAAGGCGTGTCCTTACCTCTCTTCGAAGAGAGGGGGACCGCCTTTTGATTTATTATTGTTCTATTTTTGTTTTAATCGTGGAATAAATAAAATATACGGGTTTAGTTAGTCGGGCGGTGGAGAGTTCTTGACGCGAACACTTGAGCGTCATTTCACCGTTAGGTGAAACTGAAATAAAGTTATTGTTCTATGTTAGTTTACTACAATTGAATCTGACGATTCAACTACGCTCGAGGACTCGCGCAGAGAACCACCCACCGTTCCGCCACACTACAAACCATAAATTTATAATAGGCTCGCCTGATACTGTATTGGAAAGATTAAACTGTTTCAAGACGGTCCCCCCGCCTTCGAAGGCAGGTTCCAAACACCGCAAATTTACTCTTCTATCTCTCGTCCTTGCGAAGCTGACTGGCGACTGGCGACTGGCGACTGGTATTTCATTCCGAATTCCGCATTTTTTGCGCTACGCGACAAGCTCTTATGTATGCTTCAGAAACATACTCTTCCAAGCTCATCTTATCATATTTATCATTCTCGTGTCTGTTTGGCTTTGATTTGTTGTTAAGCTCAAAGGTCAGAATACCCTCGTACCCGCATTTAACAAGTCTTTTTGCATTGTAATCCCAATCCCCGATACCATCAAAGGGTAAAAGGTGCAAATCATCGTGCCAGAAAATTTTTCCGTTAAAATCCTTAACCCCAAGGTTATCGTTAATATGGGTGGCATATAGCTTGTGACCGAAAAGAGCAAGTAAATCCTCTGAAAAATTATAGCACATTTCGTGACCCGAATCCCAACAGAAGCCCATAGCCTCTCTGTGACCGTATCTTTCAAAAAGAGCCTTCAGATATGGGAGACCCTCGGTATTTTCAAAGGCGATTTTAACACCGATTTCTTCCGCATAGTCAATTACCTCGCCATAATTACCAAGTCCGAATTCAGTTGGCTTATATTTAACATCAAACCCAACAAAAACGTGAGAAACCAGAACGGGCACATCATACATTTTGCAAAGGTCAAGGCAGTGCTTCAGCTCTTCAATACCCTTTCGGGCATCTTCCCTTTCATTTTCATCCCACAGGTCCTGACAGTAGCCCCAGGGAGCGTGAATGGACTGAAAAATCATATTTTCCTCTTTTGCAACTCTTGCACAATCTGCAATAACCTCATCCATACCCTGTTGCCAGAGCACAAAAAAGCCCTCAAACCCCGTTTTTCTCAGAAGCCTTATCTGCTCCAATAAATCCTCACCATAGGATTTGCTTATAGACATACATAATTTTTGTTTATACATAAAAAACACCTTGCAATTTTTATCAGAACGGTAGTAAAATATATTGTATAAATATTATATACCTTTTAACTATTTTTTCAAGGAGAACCTTATGAAATCACAAAAACGAATTTTAACCGCCTTTGTGCTCAACCTTATTTTTGCAGTGTTTGAATTTATCGGTGGAGCGCTAACAGGAAGTGTTGCAATTATTTCAGACTCTGTTCACGACCTTGGGGACAGTCTTAGCATCGGCATTTCCTATATTCTTGAAAAGAAAAGCAAAAAAGAGCCTGATGATAAATATACCTTTGGTTACGCAAGATATTCTGTTTTAGGCAGTCTAATTATGACTGTTATTCTTATAGTAGGCTCAATTTTTGTTATAATCCATGCTTGTGACAAAATCATCCACCCGACAGAAATCAATTATAACGGAATGATTATTTTTGCAATTTTTGGAGTTGTGATTAATCTTGTTGCGGCAATTTCAACTCACAAGGGCGATTCTCTTAACGAAAAAGCAGTAAGCCTTCATATGCTTGAGGATGTTTTAGGCTGGGGTGTTGTGCTTGTCGGCGCAGTTCTGATGAAATTTACCGACATCAGCTATATAGATCCGATAATGTCAATAGGTATTTCTATATTCCTGCTTGTTAATGCTTTTAAAAATTTCAGAAAAATTCTTGATATATTCTTTGAGAAAGCTCCCGACGGTATTGATATTTCTGAGCTGAAGCACCATTTAAAAGAAATTGAGGGCGTTATTGATGTTCACCATTTCCACCTGAGAACCCTTGATGGTGCAAATCATATTGCTACTCTCCATATTGTTACCGATTCCGACCCTTCAGCAGTAAAAAAAGCAGTAAAAGAGGAGTTATCAGAGCATGGCATTTCCCATACAACCGTAGAAATCGAAGCGCCCGATGAAGAGTGCGGAGATTTAATTTGCAAACCCAATCACACGGAGCATAGCCACCATCATCACCACTGAGATGCCAGATAGCAAATAGCAATTAGTAAAAGTATCGCAACCTTTATCATCCCTGTTAGCCGTCAGGCTAATAGGGAGGGGGACCATCGCTTGCGATGGTGGTGGGTAGCCCCGTAAAGCTTACCCTTCGTAAAAGTATTGCATTTTTAATTTTCCCCCTTGACAATAACACTTGTTGTGCTAAAATATACAACTGCCAATATAATTATTTATATAATATGTACAAGAAAGAAGTAATACTATGCACTCAACTCCAGAGGTTCTTTTAACCCTCTCAATCGCCCTTTTATCAGGGCTTTTACTTTCCAGACTTGCTAAAAAAATGGGGCTCCCTGCGGTTACCGCTTATCTTGTGGCAGGTGTGATTATCGGTCCCTTCTGCCTTGGCAGATTGGGCTTCGGCTTCAGCGAGGCTTATAACCCGCCTGAGCATTATTCAATTCTCTGCGATTTGGCATTAGGCTTTATTGCCTTTGCTATCGGCAATGAATTCCGCCTTGCTCAGCTTAAAAAGATTGGTAAGCAGGCAACCGTAATCGGTATTGCACAAGCACTTGTTACAACCGTTGTTGTAGACATTGCACTTATTGCCCTTTCATTTATTTTGCCCGAGGGTTATCTCCCCCTTCCTGCAGCGATTATTCTTGGTGCAGTTGCAACTGCTACCGCACCTGCAGCAACCCTGATGGTTGTTCGTCAGTACAAGGCAAAAGGTCCCGTTACCGATATTCTTCTTCCTGTTGTTGCCCTTGATGACGCAGTCGGTCTTGTAGTTTTCGCAGTTTCTTTCGGAGTTGCAGGAGCAATCAACACGGGAGCAATCGATGTTATTTCAATGATTGTAAACCCCATTTTAGAGGTTGTTTTATCAATTGCTTTAGGTGCAGTAATGGGCTTCTTGTTCACCATTTGTGAGAAATTCTTCCATTCCCGTTCAAAGCGTATGGCAATTTCCGTTACATTTGTAATGCTCACAGTTGCAATTTCTTCAATGAAATTTGAAATCGGCAGCATACATATTGCCTTTTCAAGCCTTTTAGCTTGTATGATGTTAGGTACAATCTTCTGCAATATCTGCGATTTCTCAGAAGAGCTTATGGAAAGAGCAGACCGTTGGACAACGCCCCTTTTAGTTCTCTTCTTTGTTATAAGCGGTGCAGAGCTTGATTTATCAGTATTTAAAAACTGGATTTATATAGTTATAGGCGGAGCATATATTATCTTCCGTTGCATCGGTAAATATTACGGTGCTCGTTTCAGTGCAAAGGCTACTAAATGCGATAATAACATAGTTAAATATTTAGGTATCACTCTTTTCCCGCAGGCAGGTGTTGCTTTAGGTATGGCAAGTCAGGCTCTTGAATTCGGTGGGGATATCGGTGTTCTCGTTCAGAGCATTACTCTTTTCTCTGTTCTTATTTATGAGCTTGTAGGACCTTATTTAACAAAGGTTGCCCTTACAAAAGCAGGCGATATCGTTCCCCACGGCAAAACAAGTGCCCGTGAGGAAGCAAAAATCAAATTACAGGAAAGCGACAGTCCTAAGAATAACAAGAAAGCATAATAGACAGGTCGGTTTACATTTCAAAGTAAACCGACCTGTTAATTTTATTTATCTTTTCGGGAAACCGCTTCGCCTATTGCTCGGAAAAGCGAGTCTTCTTCTGTTGATGGCAAATCGCAGTTATAATGCCAGACCATCACACCGCCATACCCGTTATTAATAGCATATTCTGTTTTCTTTTCAATAACATCAGGAGTGTTGAACCAGAAATCCTTATCGGTTTCAGGGCAATGATACCATCCGTCTTCGTCAATTTCTTTATAGTAACCATTATAGCCGTACCAAAAGGCTCCCATATCAGTAGGTCTTGAATAAAATGGTAAACCAACATTAATTTTGTTCCTGTCTATACTGCCGAAATCAGCATTTTCAAGACGAGCTATAATATCTTCGTAAGTAGCGTGTTTTCCGTCAGCGTCATTATAATCATAAGCCATCAGCTCAAGTGAATCAATTGCCTTTGCCGCTTTTTTGGTAAACCCTATATTCCACTCAACCCCTGAAACGCCCAAGGTATAATCACCCAAATTCTCATCCAGAGAAACAAGGAATTTGTTGTAATTACGCCATGCTTCAGAGGAAAGTGGGTATTCATAATCAAAATGAACTCCGTCAAAATCATATTCATCAAGAACATCAACAATATTTTTCTCTAAAACACCACTTTTAAAGGCTTTATTGTGCTCATCACTCTGAGCTTCCATCTGCTCTTCCCAGACATCCGACTCTGTAGTACCGCGCGGTCCTAAAAGATTAAGAGTAATTTTAACATCTCTTTCCCCAATCGCCTTACGAATGTTTTCAAGTGCAATTTCAAGCTTTTCTTTTTCTAATATCACTTCACCTTTTTCGTTAAAGGATGCGCATTCGAAAAGAATAACGTTTGTAATAATATTAAAATCCTCAGAATAAACACTTCCTGTCTCCTGAACATAATCTCCGCGGATATATGCCACAACCTTAAAATCTTCCGTCCGTTCTTCAACTTCTTTTGAGCAACCCGAAAACCAAGAGAATGCGATGACAATAGTCAGAAACATTATCACTTTTTTTATAAAATTATTTTTCAATTTCATTATATATCACTCTTTAATTCTTCACTTATTTATGTGAAATATTGAAGGAACAAAATCCTTTGCTTCATTGCTTTTACTTTGAACAATAAACAGCTCTATAACATGAATTGATGCAATTGTGCAGATTAATGCCATCCATATTGTTCCATCAAAAAACTTCATTGCCACAGGCAAAACAAAAACCACTCCGCCAAAAATTTTACCTATATATGTGTGTGGCAAATATAATTTATTAAAACGCTTTTTAGATACAAATGAACAAACACCGAAAAGAATGCCGGCACCTAAAATCCAAACAAAAATCCATAGCGGAACAAGTTTGTTTTTTATTAGGATTTTAGTCAACGCAAGATATGTTCCCACATCTCCCACCGTATCAAGAGTTGCACCAAGAGTGCTTGTGCTGTTGGTTTTTCTTGCAATGGGACCATCAATCAGGTCAGTAAATCCGCAAAGGACATAAATCACAAGAAAAAATGTTGTAATATCCTTGCAGAAAAAAAGCACAATCGCGCCTATAATCCTGCTGGATGTTACTATGTTTGCCAAATGCTTTTTCATAAAAACACCCACTTTGTGTTAAGCTGTTTATGGCTATAATTTTAACATAAAAATTTTTATGGTTCAACAACAAAATCAATTTTTAAATTATTCTTAATATTTAATAGACAACTTATGAAAAATATGGTAGAATTCTTTTGTTATAATGTATGGTTCGGTTTTGACCGTGCTCAATAGCATATATATTATCGATATACAAGCAAGCTTGTTCGATATATTTTGCAAGACAAAATTCGATATATTCAGTGTTGCTGAATTCGATATGATATAAATCCTTATAATCTTGTGCCAACGGCACATATCGAACCGCAGGTATATCGAATTGATAAATATATCGAAAATCCGTCAGGATTTATATCGATGTGGCATTGCCACAACTTGCTAATTTTAAAAAATGAAAGGATGCTACAATATGAAAGACCTAAAAAAATACCACGGAATAATCCCCGCTTTTTACGCATGTTATGATGACGAGGGAAATGTATCTCCCGAAAGAACAAAAGCCTTTGCAAAATTCCTTTTAGATAAAGGTGTTAAAGGGCTTTATATGTGCGGTTCATCAGGCGAATGTATTTATCAGAGCAAGGAAGAAAGAAAGCTTATTCTTGAATCCGTTATGGAAATTGCAAAAGGCAAAATGACAATTATCGCTCATGTTGCTTGCAACAGCACTGCAGATTCAATGGAGCTTGCCGCTCACGCAGAAGGTCTTGGCGTTGATGCAATTGCTTCAATTCCCCCTATTTATTTCAAGCTTCCCGAGGAATCCATTGCTCAGTATTGGAACGATATTTCCTCTGCAGCACCCAACACAGATTTTGTTATCTATAACATTCCTCAGCTTGCAGGTGTTTCTCTTACAATGACTCTCTTCAAGGAGATGCTTAAAAACCCCAATGTAATCGGTGTTAAGAACTCTTCAATGCCCACTCAGGATATTCAGATGTTCAAAGCCGAGGGTGGCAAGGATTTCGTTGTTTTCAACGGACCCGATGAGCAGTTTGTTGCAGGTCGCGCAATCGGTGCAGAAGGCGGAATCGGTGGTACATATGGCGTAATGCCCGAACTTTTTCTTAAAATGGATGAGCTTATCAAAGCAGGTCGCTTAGATGATGCAAGAGAAATTCAGTATGCAGTAAATGAAATCATTTATGCAATGTGCGCTTGCAAATGCAATATGTATGCCGCCGCAAAAGAGGTGCTTCGCCTTCAGGGTATTGATATCGGCGATGCAAGAAAGCCCCTCGCTCAGTTAAAGGAAGAAAGCAAGCCCCTTGCAAAGAATGTTTATGAAATGATTGAATCAGCAAAAAAGAAATTTTGCTGATTAATTACAAAATCTTAAGATTATTTTATAATATCTTGTCAACGATTTACAAAAAAATGTTGACAAGATAATTTTTTGGTGTTATTCTTTTTGTTGTAAATGCATTTGAGCAGAAAATAGTAGGCTGGAAAGAATCTTAAGAGAGTTGCCGGTTGGTGCAAGGCAAAGAGGGCGTCCTTCTCGAATTCCTTCTGTTAGCAGTGCGCTGAACAAGATTAATCTTAAGCAAGTTTAATCTTAAGTAGGATGCAACGGGTGTTCCCGTCACAGAACTAAGGTATGTCAGTACCTGAAAAGGTTGTTATCGTGAGGTAGCAACGAACTGAGGTGGTACCACGGGATTGTTTATTTCTCGTCCTCTGTATTCCTTATCGGAATGCGGAGGGCGTTTTTTTATTTTTATTTAACCCTACATTCCGAAGCATTCCCCAAATCAGAAAGGATGATTAAAATGCCACAGAATTATTTTCAAAAAGAAATCGAAACAATGTCGGCTGAGGAAATGAAAAAGCTTCAATCCGAAAAGCTTGTTAAGCAGGTTAAGCACGTTTATGAAAATGTGCCCTACTACAAAAATCTTATGGATGAAAAGGGTGTTAAGCCCGAAGATATAAAGGGAATTGATGACCTTCACAAGCTCCCCTTCCTTACAAAAGCAGATTTAAGAGATGCTTATCCCTACGGTCTTCTTGCAAAGCCTCTTAAGGACTGTGTTCGTATTCACTCAACATCAGGAACAACAGGTCGCCGTGTTGTTGCCTTCTATACTCAGAAAGATATTGACCTTTGGGATGATTGCTGTGCCCGTGCAATTGTAGCCGCAGGCGGAAGCAACGAGGATGTTTGCCAGGTAGCTTATGGCTATGGCCTTTTCACAGGTGGCTTCGGTCTTAACGGTGGCTCACAAAAGGTTGGTTGCCTTACTCTTCCTATGTCATCAGGTAACACAGAGCGTCAGATTCAGTTTATGACTGACCTTAGCGCAACAATTCTCTGTTGCACTCCCTCTTATGCAGCATATATCGGTGAAACCCTCAAGGAGCAGGGCTACAAGCCTGAGGATATTCCCTTAAAAGCAGGCATCTTCGGTGCAGAGCCCTGGACAGAGGAAATGCGCCAGGGTATTCAGAACACTCTCGGTATCAAGGCTTATGATATTTATGGCCTTACTGAAACCACAGGTCCCGGTGTTGCATTTGAGTGCTCAGAGCAGACAGGTATGCATGTAAACGAAGACCATTTCTATGCAGAAATTATTGACCCCGACACAGGCGAGGTTCTTCCCGAGGGCTCAAAGGGTGAGCTTGTTTTCACATCTCTTGATAAAGAGGCTTTCCCCCTGCTTCGTTACCGCACCCGTGATATCTGCGTTCTTTCCCGTGAAAAATGCTCCTGCGGTCGTACCCTTGTAAAAATGGCTAAGCCTATGGGCAGAACTGATGATATGCTCATTATCCGTGGTGTTAACGTATTCCCAAGCCAGATTGAAGCAGTTCTTCTTAAAGAGGGCTATGAGCCCAACTATCAGATTATTGTTGACCGCGTAAACAATAACGATACCTTTGAGGTTAATGTGGAAATGACAGCAGATAAATTCACTGATAAGGTCAGCGATATTCTTGCTATGGAAAAGAGCCTTGCAAATGCAATGAAGATTATGTTAGGTATCAATCCTGCAGTTCACCTTGTTGCACCTAAGAGCATCGCCCGTAGTGAAGGCAAGGCAGTCCGCGTTATAGACAAAAGAAAGCTTATATAAGAAAGAGAGGCGTTTTTAGTTATGGCAATCAAGCAATTAACAGTATTCGTTGAAAACAAGCAGGGCACAGTTGTTTCTATTACAGACACACTTTCCAAGCACAACATAAATCTCAGAGCCCTTTCAATTGCAGAAACTCAGGATTTCGGCATTCTTCGCCTTATTGTAAACGATGAAGCCGAAGCAGAAAGGATTCTTACAGAAGAGGGCTATCTTATTAAAATAACCGATGTTGTAGGTGTTAAAATCGGTGATGCACCCGGTAAGCTTACAGAGGCATTAAAGGTTCTTAACGAAAGCAAAATCAACATTGAATATCTTTATGCTTTTATGGCTCGTACAGAAAAGCACGCCTATGTTGTTATTCGTGTTGAGGATAATGCCACCGCAGAAAGCACCCTTGAAAATGCAGGCTTCCACCTCATAACAAAGGAAGATATATGTAAGATATAAATTTAACGAGGATGTAAAAAACTTCGGTTTTTTACATCCTCGTTTTATCTTTCGTTAAAGCTCAAAATCAAGCATCAAAAATTAAAACTGATTTTTATAATTTATTCCTTGTAACACCATTACTTGTATGGTAGTATTTAATTAAAACAACTCTCTATATCGAGGTGCTTTGTATATGGCAAAGATTATAACTACAAAAGCTCATTCAAGCGGTATCGCTTTAGGGGGTATCGGTGCAGGAAGCGTTGAGCTTCTGCCCGATGGCGAATTCCATTCCTGGCTTATTGCCAATCAACCGAGAATAACCAAGGTTTGCTTTGAGGACAAAGTTGATGACGGAGAAGGCAGTACGGGTGCCCTTTCCTTCTGGGTACGAGAGGTTAAGTCCGGCGGTAAGCCCATTGTCCGCAAGCTTGGTATGAAAACCGATGCGGATGATTTTTCATACCGTATGTTCGCATGGAACAAGCCCGTTGAAAAAATTGAATTTGACGGTAAATTCCCTATGTGCGACTTGGATTACATTGATAGCGCGTTATCCTGTAAGCTCAGTCTTAAGGCGATTTCGCCCTTTGTTCCCCATAACAGCGATGCTTCGTCAACACCCGGCTTTTATATGGATTTCACCATTGAAAACCCAACTGACAACGAGCTTCAGGTAAGCCTTCTGGGTACTCTTGTGCCTGATTTTGCCAACCGGAATGAAGGCAACAAAAACTCACTTCATAAGCTTTCTAATGGTGTGGGTATTCATATTGAGCCTGCTCAACGCTCTGACTCTGATTCCTGTGGCAACCTCTGTCTTTCAGTAAACGGTGACGGTGAAAAATCATATATCACTGCAGATTACTATCGTTTTATGAGAGAGTTCATAGGCGAATCAAGGCTTGGCGTAACGCAGGAATCCGTTTTGTTCGGCTTCAGGGAGAATGGCGCTTTGCCCAACACCGAAATCGGCACCAAGCCAGAAGCATTGCCCGAAAATCTTGAAGCATTAAGTGATAATGAGCTTGATGACTTATGCAATAACGCAATAAAATACCCCTTTGTTGCTTCCATACTCAATCGAATTAAATATTCTGATCCCCTTTATCCTTCTTCAAGAGAAGAAAAAATCGCTTTTCTTGATAACTGCTTTAACAAAAACACAAGAAAGGGCGAAGATTTTGGTGCATGTGCTCTTTGCTCTGATGTTAAGCTTAAGCCCGGTGAAAAGAAAAATGTGCGCTTCATTCTCACCTGGTATTTCCCAAACCTTTATGCTCTTGATGGCGAAAAGCAGGGGCATTACTACGAAAATCTCTATAACAGCTCCTTAGATGCAAACAAGTTCCTTGCAGATAATGACACTATCTTTAAATCTGCAGTTGATTTTGCAGAGCTTCTGTATTCAACAGATTTACCCTTGGTCTATCCTGACTCCTGGTCATCGAACCTTTCCCCTCTGATTAAAAGCTCCGTTTATCTCAAAAACGGCAATTTCGGTCTTTGGGAGGGTCTGGGCTACTGCGGACTTCATACTACCGACATCACCTATCACGCCTCATTTTCCCTTATCAGTCTTTTTCCCGATTTACAGAAAAAGCAAATGAAAATGGGTGCAGAATATCAGAGAGAGGACGGAAGAGTGCACCACTGCTTCAAGCCTGATACGAAATCAGTTGACAATGGCTTTGACCGTGTTGATATGAATATGCAGTTTGTTTTAATGGTGCTTCGTGATTACCTTTTCACAGGGGACAGGGATTATCTCCTCTCCCTGTGGGATAATGTAAAGCGGGCTATGGATTCAACGGAGGAGCTTGATACCGACAAGGATGGTCTTCCCGATTATGATACTAAGCGCAACACCTACGATGCGTGGAATTTCTCAGGCACACCCGTATATATCGCGGTTCTTTGGTTGGCTTCTCTGAAGGCTGCTATAATTATTGCCCACAAGGTCGGAGACAAAGCCCTCTCTGATAAATGGAATAATATATTGGAAAAAGGCAAAAAGGCTCTTGAAGAAAAGCTCTGGAATGGTGAATATTATAACCTTTGGCGAAACAATGAGGAAACCGATGAATCCCTTATGACAGACCAGCTTGACGGTGAATGGTTCCTCAGAATGATGGGTGTTCCGGGAAATATTCCTGATGAAAGAGTCCGTTCTGTGCTTGATTTAATCTTCAAAGCTAATTTTGATGAGGAGCAAGGGCTTGTTAATGCCACCGTTCCCGAAAACAGAAAAACAAGCATCCACACCTACAAAAACTGCCAGACCATTGCAGTATGGACAGGTATAGGCTATGCCTTCTCTGCCCTTGCTTTTTCAGTTGGATTACCGGAAATTGCAGACAAGGAAATAAATTCCATATCAGATAACCAGATGCGCCTCGGTCATTTCTGGGACCATTGGGAATGCGGTCACCATTATACCCGACCAATGTCAAGCTGGACAATTCTCAATGCAATATCAGGTATGAGTGTTGATTATGAAAGCAAGATGCTTACCTTCAAGCCCGTAAACAACAACATCTCCTTCCCGCTTTGCCTTCCCGATATTCTTGCTAAGGTTACCTTTGCAGATGGTGATTGTACCATAGATTGCCTCACAGGAAGCCTTGAGGATTGGGATATAAGCATAGCAGATTAAAATAACACCCTATATACCAAGGGGTTCCTACAGTAAAAATGCTGTAAGAACCCCATAAACATATTCAAAACTCAAAAAACAGGAAAAATTAATGTTTTATGCGGTCTGCGCTTTTTTCCATATCCCCGAAAAGAGGCTGTAAAAAACTTATCGTTTTTTACAGCCTCTTTAAATAATTAACTAATTTACGCCGCCAGCTTTTCGCCCGTACCCATTTCCTTTGCTCTGGTAACCTTCACAGGAACTCTTCTGTAACGGACAATGCCGATAATAACTGAAACAAGAGATATTGATTCGCTTAACATACCACTGTATGAAAGCGCAAATAAGTTATAAGCAAGAATAAGTGTTGATGAGACAAGTATTGTTTTACGGAAGCTCTTCGCATCGAAAACGCCCATACATATAGTGTTAACAACAAGTCCGAGAGTTATGAGCAGAGAGTGAACACCCTCCCATGAGAACCAGCTTACCACTGCCATAGCAGCGCCAAAGAATGCGGGGGTAAACAAATCTGTTATATTCTTTTTTTCACGATAGTAAAATGCAAAATTACGAATAATGCACACAATGTTCAATGCAAAGCCCGATGTTGCGCCTATGAGCAGATACTGCACACAGCTTAAAGCTGTTGCAATAGTCTGAATAATCATTATCTTGCTTTTCTGGGTGCGCTGATAAGAATAAAAGAATAATGCGACTGAAATAAAACCTAATGTGTGACCGAGTAAAGTGATAGAATTCTGCATGTTTACCTCTGAGTAAATTTGTGTTTAAAGCTTTTTATTACCGAGAGACAATTATACTTGATTTTCCTATAAAATCAAGATGGCAATTTGCAGATATTGCACAAACAATGTAGAAACATTTTGGTGATTTTGCTAAAATAAAAAATACTCCTTAATTCCCACTCCCCATTTGATTTGTACCTTTATTAAATCCCCGGAAAAACCAACCAAGCGATATGGTCTATCGTCATTGCAATAATCGCAATAAATTTTATCTTGGTTGCATCTAATATTTTTTTCATTTCTTCACCCATAATTTGAATGATGCCTGCACATTTGAAATATGCTAAAACTTCGCACAGTACTTTTTAATTAAAACTTTTCCGGTTTTGTGTAAATAGTAAGCATAAAAAATCGATGTGATTATAATTATAATCCATCCTGTACACATCTGCGCATTTGATAAACCCTTCGGCAGAAAGGTGTTAGTTATATTTATGACGCTGTGACACATCACACAAGGTATAACATTGTTTGTTTTATAAAAAAACATTGCAAACACTAAACCTAAAGCAGTTGCATAAATAACCTGAGCTATTGTAAGTTTTACATCTGCACCGGAAAACAAGTTAAAGATATGAAGCATACCGAAAACTATGCTTGAAATACTAATCGCTACTATTGAACTTTTATTCATTATTGCCTTCATCAAAAAGCTTCTGAACAAAATTTCCTCAGAAAATCCTACTCCTAACGATTCTATAGAAATCAAAATAATTTGGTACCAAGAATAATTTATATGTATGCCGTATCTCAGATTAGTTAATGCAACAATAATCATCGGTATACAAAAAAGTAAATTTTTATAATGAAGCCATTTTAGCTTGTTGATACCGTAATAGGAGAGAAGTTTTTTCTTTTTCAAATAAACAATTACAGCAATCGGAAAAATTATTTCCACTATTGCATTTATGCTGTTTGGTATGTTTATTGCAACTGATAGTATGTTTGCCAAATTAACCAATGCAAAATACACAGATATCATTATAGCAAAAAAAATAATCTCACTTTTAAATTTATTGTTTGTCATACTTTTTCGCACCCACAAATTCTTAATCTCCAAATCAATTTACCCCGCAATTTTTTCTAAAAGTTTCTGAACGAACTGCCTACACCTAATGCAAAAGCAGTTAACTGATTTAATTGATTATTGGTTTGTAAATATTTGTTCAGGTACAGCAGAACTAAACTGCTTTCTTCCCGAAAAGGTGTTTTCTGACCTTCTGTCAGTTGAATTATCTGCCCAGGTGCTGAGATTTGAAATACAAAACTTCAAAAAGCTGTTCATATAAACATCAAAGTTTTCCTGTTTACCGTTAAAGCTGTACCCTTTAACTACAGGCTCTTTGTTCTCTAAAAACAGCTCTCTTATTTCAAATATATCTAAAAGCTCACCCTCTTCGTCAGTGAACCAGCAACCAAAGGACGGGTCAAAGGAACACCATTTATCTTCTTCGGATATGTAAACCAAGCAAGTGAAATGAGAGCCTGTGAACTCCGAAGATACCATAGCCACAGGGAATGCCTTTATTCCTACTGCTACAAGGCAATCTGCAAAGGCTATTGCTCTGTAACGGCAGTTTATGGCACGGTTAAAAGGCTTATCAAAGGAATACTCCAAAATTTCAAGAGTGTCATCATTCAGCATTTTCATTTGCATTCCGCTGTAATATGTGTGTTCTGTAAGCCATTCAAGAATCTGAACAGCCTTATCAAAATCACTGTCAGCAGTTGCTATATCGGACAATTTATATTTTTCATTAAGCTGTATATGAAAATCATAGGGCTTTATAATTTTATCAAGCTCTGTTTCTGTAAGCTCCCTGTCCTCTGATGCCATATCCTTGATACATACAGGCTCTTTTAACAGTGCTTCTTCATAATCCATTTCAGAAACATATTCAGCATATTTTTCACTGCTGAATTGCACGATAATTCTATCGATTAAATCAAATCTTAGATTAACAACAACGAGAATTATAACTACTAAACCTATAATAATCGGGATTTTAAACTTTTTCATTTTCGCACCCCTCGTCTCATAAAAATCTTATTTTCAAAATTATTATACCATACACTCCGCCATATTTCCACAGTTACATACATGTAAAAACTTTACCGCATAATTCAAAGAAAAAATCATTATATTAAATCATCGCACCTTTAATAACCACTACACATAATTCAAGACTCTATTCATAAAATAAGACCTTATCAATTGCAGTCCTCCGTGATATAATCACAACAGAAGCTTCGAAAAAACTTGAAAAGGTGAAAACAATGAACAATATATTTATTGAAAATCTCAAAAAATTCCGCCTTGCAAAAGGTTTAACTCAGGAGCAGGTTGCAGATAAGCTGAATGTGAATTCTCAAACAGTTTCCCGTTGGGAATGCGGAACAACTCTCCCAGATGTTCTGACTCTTCCTGAGATTGCAAGGCTATATGAAGTTACTGTAGATGATTTTTATAAAAAGAACTCAGTTGCATACGATAACTATGCGCAACGCCTTGCATCTGTTTATGAAAACTCCCGTGACCCTGAGGACTTTATGCGTTGCCGTGTTGAATACGAAAAGCTTATAAAAGACGGCGAGCTTTCAACCGAGGATAAATGGCACTATGGTTGGATTCATATGTATATGATGAACTATTGCAGAGATGTTGCTGTTGAATGGTATGATAAAGCCGTAAACGATAACCCCAATGATGACCCTGAAAACTATCAGCTTGCCTGTATGCATAGAATCTGGATGTATTTTCTTCTTCATAAAGAAAATGAAATCATTTCTGAGCTTGAAGAAAAGGCAAAAGCTAACCCTGACAATCCGAGAGAAATAGACAACCTTATAAATGCTCTTATCTGGGCTGAAAAATATGATGATGCATACAATCTCTTCACAGAAACAATCAAAAAGTTCCCCGATGACTGGCGCATGTATATCCACGGCGGAGACATCTGCAAAGGTCTCAAAAAATATGATGAAGCATTAGCTTGCTATAATAAAGCAGGTGAAATCGGAACATATTTCTGCGATGAAATGGACTGCAAAGCAGGTTTGTATGAAGAAATGGGCGAATATGAAAAGGCATATAATGAGTGCATGAAAATGGCTGATATCTACCGCAGCAGAGGTTACGATGTAGAAGCCGATATAACAGAAAAACGCGCAAAAGAACTAAAAGACAAAATGCAAAAATAATGCAAAAAATTTTACTGCATAATACAAGAAAAGAGCAGACTGAAATCTGCTCTTATATATTTTACACCTTTGATTTTTTCAGCAACGCAACGGAATATACAAGTACCGCTAAAGCCGAAATAATAACGAGTATGTTATGTAAAGTAAATATTTCAACTATTGCCCAATGCTCCTGCGAGCCCAAAAAGAAATATGAAATCAGCATAAACCCAACAAATACGGGAAGTAAAATCCTCGAGAGCCATTCCATACCCTTTTTCTCTGCGTTGATACCTGCTTTTTTAGTAAGCAACCCTATGAGAATTGCAGTTAAAATAACTGCCACAGCTATTGCAATTATATATATTGTATCGGAGCTATCTTCAAAACGCCTTGAAACAGGACGGACAAGGTTCACACCTACCGTACCTATAAATCCTGCTAAGAACACAAGTATTTTCTTTGGCTTTTCGGGAATCTTTGAAAATGCAATTTCGGGAACATCCTCGCTTTTTTTCAAGGATATCAGAACAGCAGTAATTATAACGCCTGCAATAAATCCTGTAAAATATTCCCAACAAGACCAGGCGTATAAAAAATCGCCCTCATACTGTGCACCAAGCTGACGGTAACCACCGTTTGCAAAAAAGAAGAACAAGTTAGATACTGTTATAGAAATACCGAATGCACCGCATACAAGAGCACCCACTTTTGCAGCAACCTTATCTTTAACAATAAATCTTGTGGCAAGTATTGCACCCAAAGCTCTGATGGCGGCAGAAACAGCCTGAATTTCGGAGAAATAATTTCTGCCTCCGATAATCTTTTTACCCCAGGAAATATCAGCGAAATGTTGCATGTATACCTGATATGCAGAGCCCTCTTCACCTGCTATTTCAAGACCTTTCTCAAAAAGCTCCACAGCCTCAGGCTGAAGAAGCCCAACAATCCAATGGGAAACACTCGCTTTGGAAACTGTGTCAAAAACCAGGAAAGCACCAATAACAAAAAGGAAATCCTTCACTTTCCATTGGTGAGAGCTGAATCCTCTGCCCAACAGCACTGCGTAAATACCTACCATACCCAAACCTACGCAACACATCATAAATGCTCCTGACACAGGTGAAATATATCTGAAGAAATGCTCTGCACCCTCAACTTCGCTCTCACGGATAACCCCTGTTATCTGATTTACTATTGTTCCCCAACTGGGTACTGTCAGAATAAAAGACATAGCCGTTAAGGAAAGCCATCCTAAATCAAGCTTTTTGCGTTCCCCCATAACAGTTGTGATAAAAAGCAGGTAAACAAAACCCACATTAAACACACCTGCTTCCGAGCCCCAGCCACGAGACCCGCGAAGACGCCACAAAAAGCCTAAAAGAAGCCCACCAACAAGAATTATCAGAATTTTCTGCCATAAGGGTCTTTGCTTTGCATTATTAATTACATTGCCCATAACTTTAACCATTTTCTATATACTGTCGTCTGTTTAATTTTCTATTCAGAGGTCACATCACAATACTTACCGATGATGAACCTTGTTTTTGGGGATTGAAGTTTATTTCCGTTAGCTGTAATACCGTCAAGCTCAACCTGAACTGTATTTGTGTTGCTGTCTGTACCTGCGATTTTCGGGCTCATATATGAAGTGTAAGAAATGTTTCTGAATACAACATTTTTAATTTCAAAATTCTCAGCCTCTTCATCATAAATCTTCACAAGTATCGGTCTGCCTTCATCACGGAATATTTCAATATTTTCAAAAAGAACTCCGTCAATACTGCCCTCGGTCTGCTCTGCTACAACAACAAGAGAGCCGATTCTGTCATTATTCCATATACCGTCACGGTAAATTACCGCACAGTCACGGAAGGCTACATCGGAAATTTTCTTATTGACTTCACCGGTAATACCGAAGCATCTTGCGTATCCGCCCCAAGCAATGCAGTTTGTGAATGTAATATTTTTACTATCCATTGTACCGCCGAGAGCCTTTACCTCAAAGGTATCATCTGCCACTCTCGCAAAGCAATTATCAACAGTTACATTGTGGCTGTTGCAGATCGCAAAGCCATCGCAGTTACCACGGTTTCCGATGATATCTACATTGTCAATGCTGACATCGGTACAGCAATACGAGATAAAAGACCATTCGGGCGAGTTTATGATTTTCACATCACTGACATTTACATTATTGCAGTTGGTGAAAACAACGCCTCTTCTCTCTCTTCTGTCAAGTCGGGTCATATCTATTACACCCCTACCTGTAAGAGTTACATTATTACAATTATAAAAATTAATAAACGGATATCTTGTGAGACCTATTGCATTATCTCCCCAAGCAGTAGGCTCAGAATATTTATCTTCATCCTCGGCACAGTTGATATCAAAAAGGTGGTTGGCTATAACATAAGCTCCCTCACGAAGATAAATAACCAGATTATTGTGGGCAACAAGGTTAACATAATCGTACTCATACACACCTTTATCAATAACCCAGACGTTATCCTCACCGTATTTCTCTATATATTCTGCAATTTCTTTATCTTCATCAACCTTATCGCGTACCATAAGGGTATAACCGTAATACTGATTTGCGTCGTTAAAAAGGAAGGTGTATGTGCCTGTTTTGTTGATAGATGCTGTTACGGTGTTGTCCTCACACTGCGCCTTTACACCCTGTGATTCAGGTAAAACAATGGCGTTTTTAAGCTCAACATCAGCACCGGTTATCTCAATATTGAAGGAAAAATCCTCGCTTGAATCAACATAAATTTCAGAAAAGGAATGAAGCGTACCTGTATCGTCAACGCGTATGAAAACCACCGAAGCATAAACAGGAATTTCCTCACCGCTTACCTTTGCGGTGTAATATGGTGATATTGTTATACCATTTATATCGTCATAACCACCGGACTGAACATATTCGGGAAGCTCAGCCGAAGCACGCCCAACAAGCTCCTGCTCGGTAAGACCTGCCTCTTCAAGAGTAATTATTGCTTCTTCCGGATATTCAAGATAGGAAAAATTGAAATTCTCGCTTTCAGGATTAATTGTTGCAGGAAACAACAGATTTGAACAGAAAATTGAAACAGTTGTGAAAATTGTAATGAAAAATTTAACGATAGCTTGCATTATTTTTCCTCCTATTCTTTACACAAACCCTTGCTTATATCTGCAAATCGGAATTTGTTACCTCTCATTATACCACACATTTCCAAACATTTCCACAATTACATTTCAACGCAAAAAATCACTGCATAATTTAAAGAAATAAATATATATGCTATAATATTTTTGTCACCAAAAGCAATTGTCAATCGTTTTCAGGGTGAGAGTACTCAAACATAGTGAAAGGAGGACGCTATGAGCAAACGAGATCTCGAAAATGAATTTGAAGCTAAATACAACGATTATGGCAATATGCTTTATAAAATTGCATTTTTATATTTAGGTAACCGAAGCGATACCGAGGATGCCTTGCAGGATGTTTTCACAAAATATCTTTGCGGTAATTATAAATTCAAAAATCCCGAGCACGAAAAAGCCTGGTTTATCAGGGTAACCCAGAACAAGTGCCTTGATTATCTTAAAAAATCAGGTCGCAAAAATGTGTGCATTGATGATATTCCTGCATCTGCCACATACCAAAATAACGATACGGAGCAGGATATTATTGCAAGAGTTATTGCGTTACCCGAAAAATATAAATCTGCCATAATCCTGTTTTATTACAACGATTATACGGTTGAAGAAATATCAAAAGCCTTGAAAATCAGCAAATCTGCAGTTAAAAAGCGTTTGCAACGAGGAAGAGATATTCTCAAATTAGAATTGGAGGATTATGCTTTATGAAAAAAGACGATTTCAAAAAATCAATTGATAACATCAACCCTGATGCCTATATGGGCAACAGATTAAGAGCAAAAATTACAACAGATTACTCCCCTGTTAAAAATCGCAAGCCACTTGCATTGACCGTAACTGCATTCTGCCTTGCATTTGCAATTATTTTCGGTGTGGGCTTCATATCACAACCCGAAGCACCTGCCCCCCAACAGAATACAACAGGAAGTGCAGTATCAAATAACAAAACCGTAAATCCTTTCATTATGGTTGCAGGTGCCGCCAATTCAGAAAGCACAGAAGCTGCAATCCCAACCAAAACCCTTGAGCTTAACGAGGAATATCCTTACGAGGTGTATTTAGAAGTCAGGGATGTAAAAGGCTTTTCGGATGATAAAATAACGGAAACTGTTAAGGAAATGAGCGAGGATTTCAACAGTTATTATGAATACAAAGCTTTTTTTACAGGCAGTGCGGTAATTTCCTCAACTCCAAACATTGTTTTGGCTCAATGCACATTAAACAGCTTTAAGCTGAATTTAAAAAACACCGAAAGCATTAAAGCAATCAATGTTTCGAATACATCAGAATACGGTCAGATGGCGTATAATGCAAACCAACGAACCTTTGATGTTCCCCCCCACGGAAACGATTTCACCATTATCGCCGAGGAATATAATTTTGATGGTGGCAGCTTCTATTGGGATTACACAGAAGAGCTGAAAAAAGCCTTTGATGAAAATATAAACACACCCTTTTCAACCTTCAATGATACAATCACATTTACGGTTGAATATAACGACGGTTCAAAGGCAATCGGTGTTGTTGACCTTGTTTTTGATGATAACGGCAACGCTGCTGCAGTATGTAAAAATTACGATTATATAGCCTAACAAGTCAGGTGCAACGCTATGGCAAAATTCATTGAAAGGCTTATCGAATGCCCCTTTTATCTTGGCGAGGGCGATAGGTTCATTAACTGCGAGGGTGAGGACGGTAAAAAACACATAAAAGCCTTTGATAACAACACCCAAAAATCAGAGTATGAAAAAGGTATCTGCTCCATAAATGGCGGAAGAGCCTGCAACCATTACAAAAAAATAAATCGGCTTTACGAAACAGGTAAGCTACCAAAATAACAAAACACCAACGAGCAGATTCCGGTCTCCTCGTTGGTGTTTATACATTCTTATATTTCAAACAACGTTCTTGCAATAACTGCATCCTTAAGTCTGTCTTCCAAACCGTAAGGTACAGGCTTGCCTGTACCACAGAATATACAAATTCTTATATGTTGAGTTGATTATATCACCAATCAACAACTAAAGCAATAAAAGAAAAGAACAGATAACTGATGCTATCTGTTCTTTCTTGGTCGGAGTGAGGTGATTCGAACACCCGACTTCTTCGTCCCGAAGGGCTATGTCAGTCTGCTCTCGGGAACTCCACACAACAGCTTGTGCTTTCGTGTATTTTGGGAATGCTCTTTGAAGCTGAATTCTACACTGTTTTCATATAGTCCAACCCTGTCTGTGGGCTTTATGTGGTCATTGGTGGGTTTTAAATAGTATCAAACTAATTACGAAGACTTCCGATAGGAACTACATAAACACCATCAGGTCGTCTATAAGCATAATCACCAATACCTACAAGCACCATAGAAAACGCCGGTGCTTTCATTTTATCTGTATCAATCTTTTGTGCTAAAGTACTGAGAGTTCTGGCACCATCGTCAATCAATGTGTCACCACCAAGTTTGATTTCAATAAGACCATATGAACCATTTCGCAAATGAACAACAGCATCGCACTCAAGTCCGTCTTTATCTCTGTAATGATATACTGTTCCGCCAATTGCATCAGCAAAAACACGTAAATCCCTTACACACATAGTTTCAAAAAGAAAACCAAAAGTATTAAGGTCTGCAACAAGATCCTGAGGGCCTATTCCCAATGCTGCAGCTGCAATAGACGGGTCCGTGTAGTATCTGGTATCAGATGAGCGAATTGCAGTTTTAGAACGCAGGTTAGGATTCCAGGCAGGCATATCCTCAACCACAAAAATCTTTTTAAGGGCATTCACATAGCTCGCAATAGTATCGTCATCAATGCTTGCTCCGTCATTTGCCATAACATCATTAGCAAGAACTGTATTTGCAACCTGAGTACCCTGATTTCTCGCATAGGAACGCATAAGTCTCTTTACACGTTCAGGATTCTTATTTACATTATCAACTCTGTTAATATCAGAATGAACAACCGCATCATAGTAATCAATTGCCTGGTCAAGAGCAATTTCATCTCTCATATCAATAGCCTGAGGCCAGCCACCTCTGCACACAAGAAAAGCCAAACGGTCAAGGTCAATTGTAGATTCACCATCAATTGTCTCAGGTGATTCAAAGAGTTCTTTTAAGCTGACATCACCTGTCGAATCTCCTGATTCAAACAAACTCATTGTTCTCATAGTCAACCAGGTAAATCTTCCTGTACCGGTATGAGCAATATCCTTTGTTTCCGGAGGAACTGCAGAACCTGTGAGAATAAACTGACCTAATTCAGAACGATGATCGACTTCAAAACGGATTGCATCCCAAAGCTTAGGTGCAAGTTGCCATTCGTCAATCAAACGTGGCGAATCACCTTTCAATAATCTTTTCGGGTTCATCTCAGCCATTGCTATATTCTGGGATTTTTTCTCAGGGTCATCCATATATAAAACACTGCTTGCAACCTGCTCTGCTGTGGTTGTTTTTCCGCACCATTTAGGTCCTTCAATCAAAACAGCGCCTTTACCTTCCAGTTTTCTCTTCAAAATATCATCTGCAATTCTTTTGCGATAATTTTTTATTTCTGGCATATCACAACCTCCTTTTAACACAGATTTATATTCATATTATACCACAAATTATTCCTAAATCAACATTTTTCGGGAAGTTGGCGAAATATTTTTCGGGAGATTGGCGAAATATTTTTCGGGAAGTTGGCGAAGTGCTCTGCTACCTAACACAAAGAAAAAAGCAGACCGAAGCCTGCTCAAATTGTTTTACTAAATCACAACAATTCTCTCAGCTTATCAAGGAATGCTTCTTCTCCCAAGGTATTCACCTTGAAAAGCATTGCCTGACTTCCGCCTGATGTAATGGCAGAAAGGTAAATAGGACCATTCGCATTCTGAAACAATGTAACATTCATACTCACACGGTTACCGCCTGCATAGCTGTATCTTTCAAAAACACGAACACTGCACCTTGCATCACCATCACAAATATCGCTGGAATCCTCAAGACTTGCCGACATACTCCCGTTCAATATTCCGCGCTCAATCATATTTAATATCTGCCCGAAATCACCATTAATAACCCGCTCTAATTTTGCCATTGCTCATCCTCCTGTTCTTTACGCCAACATTTACTTATATCTTCAAACTGAGTTATGTTCAACAAAGTTCCTTTTCAATATCATAATAATATTGGTCGTATTCTTCTTCAAACCACCAATCATTTTTGTCAATTATATTTTCTATGGCTTCTATATTCTTTGGCATTTCCCCATTGAAATATTTTGTTTTAATTAATTCTAAAAGTTCAACTGTAACAGGCTTTTCTCTGCGTTTTGCCACTGCAAGAGTTTCTTCCAACCTATGACCATAGTTAGTTAAATAAGCATGTATTCCGCCGGATGCCATTTCTTCAAGAAACAATTCAACAAGTTCATCATCTGTCATTGTTTCGTCATTTTCTGCGTTTTCAGCAGAAACAACAGACGGCTTGATTTCATTAACAACATAAGGCTTCAGCTTTTGCCAATCAGCAGTCAAATCTCTAAACTCTAACGATTCTTCATAATTTGAAATCTCATCACAAAGTTTAATTAAATAAGCCTTACCCTTCTCAATTTCATTATTGTTTATATAATACTCGCCCAATCTGAACCACAAAGTAACTTCATCATAAATGTACCCAAGATGTTTATTTTCAGCCATTTCAAGATATATCAAACATGCAGTATCATATTTATTCTTCGATATTAATTCATCAGCATAATTCATCATAATCATAGGCAAATAATCAACAGACCTATATTTTTTGATGAATTTAGCAACATCTTTTTGACTTTTAAAATTACGCATTTGCTCCATTAAGTCATCAAGCATTACTACTTTACTCATAAATTAACCTCCTGACAAATTCTCATTTATCATCCCCATTATACCATACCTTCCGCCACATTTCCATAGTTTCATTAATGTCAAAAACTTTACTGCATAATTCAAAGAATAAGAAAACATCAGGCAGTGCACCGAGGTACACTGCCCTTGTTTTATTCGTCCTTCAGAAAAGCTGCGTTGGAAGCTTCAATTTTTCTTTCGGCGGGAACTGCTTGTCAAACTCCTGTGCCTCATCTTCATTTACAAAATATCCCTGTGGCGGAGTGTATTCACCTGTAACACCTTTGAGATAACCTTTTTTCAGTTCCTTGCAAAGGAAGAATGATGCATCTGCATCTTCGGGTAAATCGTGGTAACGAATGCCGAATTCACCGGCATAAGTAAAACCACTTTTGCCATAAAAGCCAATGTCACCTTCAAAGCATATTGCACCAAAGCCCATTCCCGTTGCTTTTTCCAGAGAATAGTCAAGTAGGATTTTACCATAACCCTGACGCTTCAGTTCATTTGCAATACAGATAGGACCCATTGTAACAATCGGAATATCTCTGCCATCATCGGCTTTGATAACCGCCTTCATAAACATATTCTGTCCTATGATTTTGCCGTCCTTTTCCATTACGAAATTGAGTTCGTCTATAAATGCCTCGTCATCACGAAGCTGATTGAGAACATAATGCTCAAGGCAACCGGGACGGTACACATTCCAGAATGATTCCCTTACAAGATTTTCAACTTCTCTTTGTTCTTCTTTTCTTTCATTACGAATCATTAAGTCATTTTTATTCATTGTTTTTCCTCCTGAAAATTGTTGACCTTCAATGTGGGAGGCTTGTGCGATTGTATTTACAAACCTCCTCGGTTAAAACACAATCTCCACTGTCTTGATTGTTTTTCTCAAAAAGCAATCTCCTTTTAAAAAATATTTATAATCAAGCCTTTCGGCAGGATTATCTCTTTTTATATATCACAAGTTCAGGATTTTCGCCATTTTCTTCGTAAGTACATACAAGAAGGAAATCCATATTTGCGGCAATACCGAAGCAACGGTCACCACCAAATTCACACTCAAGCTGATTGCCGAGATATGTTGCATTGTCATCAAGGAATTTCACAGTTTGACTATTTGGAAGGCGGTATTCAAGGTTGATGTATCCGCCCACGAGCGCATTTAACTTTTCAACCTTTGGCATTCCTTCAATATGCAAATCATTAAACTCGCCGATGAGCTGTTGCTTGAATTCTTCGAATTTTTCTGCACCGCCGAGGTATTTATACTTCTTCCAATAATCAAGTTTCGGAAGCACATCCTTCATATATGCCCGTACCTGCTCGGGTGTAAACTGCTCATTTGCCATATGTCCGACACAGACGTCAATTAAATCGTCCATATCGTGATACATATATTCACCGTCAGCATAACACCATTTGCAGTATTCTTCGTTGAAAAAACCGTCTTTCTCTTTGCTGATGTTTCCGTCTTCAAGTGGCATACCACAACATTGACAGATAAGCTGTCTTGGCGACCCAAGAAGCGTGTTGATTGAAACATCAAACAGCTTTGATAACAATTTTAAAGTTTCGGTATTTGGAGTAGTTTCACCGTTTTCCCAACGAGAAACTGCCTGACGGGTTACAAAGACTTTTTCAGCAAGCTCGTCCTGCGACATACCTTTTTGAATTCTCAGTTCAAGAATAATATCTTTAGTTTCCATAAAATTACCACCTCATACCAATTATACCTCAAGGATTGTAGTTTGAACAGCAACTTGCTGTTGCTATCAGTTCGATTAATTGGAATTTGTCCTACTATGTTCAGGCCTTCAAATCAACAGTGTAAATTTCTTCTACAGGAAAAGTTATTTTAATTAATCCTATTGAAGAGAACTTACCAACCCAACTTTCAAACTCATGCAATAATAAAGTGCCGGCTTTATAGAAAACTTCTTCGTCATCCTCCTGAGTCATAGCTAAAGTACAGTGCGGTACCCATCTGTTGGGAAGATACCATTCCCATCCTTTCGTATCAAAACCTCGCATATATTTATGTAATTCTCTCTGAAACCGATACATATCCTCAGTCATAACAGGAGATGCAAAAATTGCTCTTGTATCATTAAACATTCCAATAGAACCCAAACATGCAGGCATTTGCTTATGAGTCTTTGCAAATCGTTTTAATTGTTTTATACATTTTTCTTCATTCAAATCATTAAAACACGCTAATGTAATATGAGGTCTGGTTTTCCATTCCAAAAACTTTGTGCTCAATTTTTCATCTGCTACTCTTTTGGCTAAATTATAAAGCTTTTCTTCCAAATCTTTATCGAAAAACAATTCAATTGCGTACTGCATATTACCCTATCCCTTAAATTCTTATTTATATCTCCTTATGATGTGTATGTTCCTCCCGTATTTTCTTTATTAAGGGTTCCCTCAACTTCAATCAAAAGGCATTTAACCAAATCCTTACATATGGGGCGATGCTTCGTTCCTTTGGGAATGATTATAAAATCACCTTCACACAAATGTGTTAATCCGTCCTCGAATTCAATGTCAAATTCTCCCTCAATACAGTAAAACATTTCATCAGAATTTTCGTGTATATGAAAATCTAAAGTTCTGTTTTCAGCCTGCAATACATTTAGCATATGATTATTCAATGTGCCTACTCTCTTATAGCAGAATAATTCATCGATCATATTTGCATTCTCTTTCAAATTTACTTTTTGTATCATTTCTCTCCCCTCCGGAATCTAATGCATTAACCCCATTATACCATATTTTCCACGACATTTCTACAGTTACATTCATGTAAAAATTTTTACTGCATAAGTCAAAGAAAGGGAGCTGACTGAAAAAGTCAGCTCCTGTAGTTTTTAGTTCGACAAATTGGAATTCGTTTACTTATTTACAATAGCTATATTTTGCGATTAAGGTTCGCTCAACACTATCATCTGTCGTGTCCGCAAACAGGGTTCTTTCATAAGTAAAGTTTTCGTGTTCCAAACAAGTTTCTAACACGAAAAGGAATATGCCCAT
>JAFSDL010000063.1 GCA_017436285.1 Clostridia bacterium | reverse complement strand
TTGTGTATTTGCCATGAGAAATCATTCCTTTCGATTTAGTGAGGAGTTGAAAGTGAGGAGTTTCGGGACCTGCGGTCAACATTTTGGGACCTCCCACCACCTGACGGTGGTCCCCCCTCCTCCTGAAGCAGGAGGGCGAGGCTTCGCATACCGAAAACTGATTCTCCTTGTCTTAATGCTTCACTCTTTTTTGTGAAGATGTGGGGAGATTTGCGGATTTAGTGACCCCGAAGCGTACATAGGTACGCGAGTTCGGGTCGCTAAAACGCAAAGATTCCTGCATATTCGCAAAAAAACATTAAAACTCGTCGTCCCAGTCGTTGTCTTCCTCAAAATCAGCCTTCATTACTTCACGAACTGCTTCGATAATGCCGTTTGAGTCGATACCGATATAGCTCATAATGTCTTCGTGAAGACCGATAGGTGCGAATGTATCCTGAACACCAAGTTTCTTGAATGCGCAACCCTTACCGGATTCAACAACAACCTCTGCAACTGCGCTACCGAGACCACCGATAACTGTATGGTCTTCAACTGTGATAATACGGCGAGTGTCCATAACTGCTTTAAGAACAGCTTCTTTATCGAGAGGTTTAATTGTGTGCATATCAAGAACGCGAACTTTAAGTCCGTCCGCTTTCTCAAGGAATTCTGCAGCCTGGAAAGCCTGGAATACACAAGAACCGCAAGCGATAATTGTAATATCTGAACCTTCATGAACTTCAACTGCTTTACCTACTTCAAAGCCGTAGTTAGCATCTTTATAAAGAACACGGTCAAAACCACGGTTAATTCTGATATAGAAAGGACCGGGTGTGTTATATGCTGCCATAACTGCATTATAGGTTTCGTAACCGTCAGCGGGGCAGATAACTGTAAGATTAGGAATAGAACGTGTCAAAGCAAGGTCGCAGATAGCGTGGTGAGTTGAACCTGCCTGACCGAAGGATGTACCTGAATGAGTAGCAATAACTTTTGCATTGATATTCTGGTAGCAAAGATCTGTGTGGAGCTGGTCTGCTGAACGGAAGGATGCGAACTGAGAGAAGGTTGAAAGGAAAGGAACAAGACCTGCCTTAGCCATACCTGCAGCAACACCGAACATATTCTGTTCTGCAATACCTACATTAAAGAAACGGTCGGGGAATTTCTTCTGGAAATCACCTATTTTTGTTGATTTTGCAAGGTCAGCAGTAAGAGCAACAACCTCAGGATGTGCTTCTGCCAACTCAACGAGAGCCTGACCGTAAATTTCGGCTGTGGAGAGAGATGTTGATTGTTCAGCTGTGTAACTTAATCCGCCTGCCATAATTATTCAGCCTCCTTTTCTGCACGTGCAACACGTTTCTGATAAGTTTCTTCAAGAGATTTTTTACCCTTTTCGTATTTTTCATCATCAAATGCACCGTAGTGCCATCTGAAATCGCCTTCAATAAAGTCGATACCGCAACCCTTAACTGTATCGCAAAGGATAAGAACAGGTTTATCAGTTTCGTTTTCATAAGCAAAGTCAATAGCTTCGCAAAGCTCTTTGATGTTGTTACCGTCAATTTTCTTAACGATAAAGCCGAATGCTTCCCATTTGTCTGCAAGGGGTTCAAGAGCCATAACATCTTCTGTGTTACCGTCAATCATATTGTGGTTACGGTCAACAAAAGTGATAAGGTTTGTAAGCTTGAAATGAGCTGCACTCATTGCTGCTTCCCAGTTGGAGCCTTCGTCAAGCTCACCGTCACCGAGAACAACGAATGTTTTATAGTCTTTTTTCAGAAGTCTTGCTGCAAGAGCAGTACCAACACCGATTGAAAGACCGTGACCGAGAGAGCCTGTTGAAGCGTCAACGCCTACAACCTTGTTTGAGTCAAGGTGCATACCCATTTTTGAACCTGAAAGGTTAAATGTTTTAAGCATTTCCTTGTCGTTGAAGCCAAGGTCGCAAAGAACAGGTGCATAAGCAATACCTGCATGACCTTTACTGAGAATGAATCTGTCGCGGTCTTCCCAGTTGGGATCTTCAACCTTAATGTGCATATATTTGTGATAGCACACTGTCATAATGTCCATAACACTCATACCGCCACCGATATGACCTGAACCTGCCCAGTAAGTTGTATCAAGGCAGAGGTTACGGAGCTCATTTGCTTTCTTTTCAAGAGCAAGCCACTCCTGTTTTGAAAGAGCCATAATAAAAGCCTCCTAAAGTTTATTTGATTAACCGAAAACTCGGTTTAATTCCAAAATATTAGCCTAATTCGGGATGATTTTTCTTAACTGCTTTGAATGCATCTTCTGCAATTTCAATAGAGCGGTTAATATCTTCGTGGGTAAGGGAAGCGTTAATGAAATGGTTGTGGTGAGATGTGATGAACAAACCACGGTTTACACATTCAGCAACCCAATCCTGATGAAGAAGAAGAGAATCATCGTTTGCAATTCTTAAATAGAAGAGTGCGGGAGCACCTGAAACAACAAGGTCAAAGCCGTGTTCTGCACCTGCTTTTTTGAAGCCTGTTGTAAGCTCTCTGCCGAGTGTATCGAAAAGCTTGGGAGCATCCAGCTTTTTGAGCTTGTTGATTGTTGCTATACAAGCAGCAAAAGGAACGGCACTCATCCAATAAGAACCTGTGTATGAAAGGCTTGATGCGGCATTTTTAAGGAATTCCTTACCGCAGAAAGCAGACATATTGTAGCCGTTTGCAAGAGCTTTACAGAAGCAGATAATATCAGCTTCAAAGCCAAAGAAATGGTCACTACCTGCAAGGTCAAGACGGAAACCGCAACGAACGTCGTCAACAATAAGAACGATTTCATTCTTTGTGCAAAGCTCGCGAACTTCTTTCCAGAAACCATCAATGGGGAAAGAGTTGTCGTTAAAGTTGCCGTGGTTGTAAGGCTGAGCAATTACAGCGGCAATTTCGCCTTCGTTTTCTGCAAGAAGCCTCTTGAAATTTTCAATGTCGTCCCAAGGAGTGTAGAGATTGTTTGCAACATCTTCGGGAGTAACACCGGGATAGTCGATTTTCTGAACCATGGGGGAAACACCATGATAGAAACCGTTGAAGAAAATAAGTTTCTTTCTGTGAGTATGAGCACGAGCGGTAAGAATTGCACCCTGAGTAGCATCGTTACCATTTTTTGCAAAGAATGCCCAGTCAGCACAGTTTACTGTATCAACGAGAAGCTCTGCACATTCAACCATAATTTTATCGGGAGATGTTACACAGTTTCCTTTCTTTATCTGCTCAATAGCGGCAGCATCAACATCTTCATCGCCATAGCCAAGCACATTGGGGCCATAAGCACACATATAGTCAATATATTTATTTCCGTCAACATCCCAGAAATATGAGCCTTTTGCCTTTTCTGAAAAACGAGGCCATCTGTTAACAGGAATGAACTGACCTTCAGCAGGACCGAGATGTCCGTAAACACCTGAGGGAATTACCTGGGCAGCACGAGCATACCATTCATCTGATTTTGTTGTTTTGTATAAAGGGAATTTTTCACTCATTTTGCTACCTCCTTATGCAAGATATAATGCAACTCTGTCAAGTATGCGGTTAACATTGTCAAGCATACTAACAAGACCGTGCATTTCAATTTTACCTGTACCGATGCAGGTAAGAGCATTAACATTACCATCAAAAAGAGCACGAGCTGTTTCGATTGATTCGAAAATCATAGCCGCACGATATTTCTCGGGAGCTTTTTTGAGAGTTACAAGACGATGGTCTTTGCAGACAAGCTCAACTGCGGGACCGTTTTTGATACCCATCATAACACTGCCATCTGCAATATATTTTGCGCTGAATTTACCGATTTCATCATTGTTACCGATCTGAGCGATGGCAACACCGATGGTGTAAAGCATAAGCATTGTGCTTCTCTCAAAGAAAACAGGGTCTTTAAGGTCTTCTTCACTTGCTCTCATATATTTTGAAAGTAAATCAGTAAGAGCGGTAAATTCTTTGAGAAGGAATTTGATGTGTGTAAATCCCTTTGAAGGTATGGGAGTCACTGTACCATCAATAAGACCATTGAATTTTTCACAGCTAGAGAAGGGGAGTTTAACATCACAGTTACTGCAACCCTGTTCCATACGGCATTTGCCGTTTTTGAAGTAAAGAGTAGCCGCGGGACCGTCCTTAACCTCTAATCCGATTGAAATGGGCTTTTTGCCCTGCAGAAGTTCTGATGCTTCGGGAACGATTTCGCAAAGGTTTTCCAAAGTACCGAGAACCGCATACATATTTATGTACGCAAGTGTTTTTGAATCCATTAAATTTTGCAAAGCGATTGCCTCCTTTTTAAAAATAGAATTCAGTCCATTATATTTTAGCAGAGGTTTCGGGCAAAGTCAACAAATACTAAAAAATAATTAAACAGGAATATGTTGAAAAATTACACAAAAACCTGTTTTTAATTCTTTTCAGGAAAAAAGAGCTTGTTTTGACAAAATTCTTATAAAAAGTTCATAAAAAGTGAGCTTTTATTTTGTTGAATTTGAATTCACCGCGTTCTTGACAATTTATTATAATAATGTATAATAAAAGTGAATACAAATTCACTTTTGTTATCAAACTCTATTTCAGGAGGTGTCTTTATGGACACAAGATTCGCTATTAATGAGTATCATGATGCTGCAGCGGTAACAAAACAGCTTGACGAGCTCATCAAAAAACCAATCTATACTATTAAACCCGACGTGCTTAAAAACTACGAAGAAGAATACTTCAACAAAAAGTGCGCTAAGAGTAAGGAAATGATTGAAGAAGCAAAACAGGTTATTCCCGGTGGTGTTCAGCATAACCTTGCCTTCAACTATCCCTTCCCCCTTGTTTTCACAAAGGCAGACGGAATGATGCTCTATGATATTGACGGCAACGAGTATTTCGACTTCCTTCAGGCAGGTGGCCCCACAGTTCTCGGCTCAAACCCCAAGGTAGTAAGAGATCAGGTTATTGACCTTCTCAATACCTGTGGCCCTTCAACAGGTCTTTTCCACGAGTTTGAATATAAGCTTGCAAAGAAAATCTGCGACAGCGTTGAAACCTGCGATATGTTCCGTATGCTCGGTTCAGGTACAGAGGCTTGTATGGCAGCTGTTCGTGTTGCAAGACTTGCAACAAAAAATAAAAACATTGTAAAAATGGGTGGTGCTTACCACGGTTGGTCTGACCAGCTCGGTTACAGTATCCGTGTTCCCGGTTCAAAATTCACTCAGGCACACGGAGTTCCGCTCTACCTTTTCAAGCATACACAGGAATTCTTCCCCAATGACCTTGATTCTCTTGAAAGAGTTCTTCGTCTTAATCAGTTCCGTGGCGGTACTGCTGCTGTATTTATGGAGCCTATCGGTCCCGAAAGCGGTACAAGACCTCTTGATAAAGACTTCAACAAGGGCGTTGAAAGACTTTGCCGTAAATATGGCGCACTCCTTATCTTTGATGAGGTTGTTACAGGCTTCCGTATCGGTATGGCAGGTGCACAGGGCTACTATGGTGTTTCTCCTGACCTTACAATCTTCGGTAAGGTTATTGCCGGTGGTTATCCCGGTGCAGGCGGTATCGGTGGTAAGAAGGAATATATGAAATACCTCGGTGCAGGTCTTGATGCAAGTGGCGAAAAGGTTAAGAAGGCATTTATGGGCGGTACAATGGCTGCTACTCCTCTTTCTTGTGTTGCAGGTTACTACACACTTGAAGAGATTGATAAACAGAATGCTTGTCAGAAGGCAGGCGAAATGGGTGACAGACTTACAAAGGGTCTTCAGGAGCTCATTAAGAAATATAACCTTCCCTTCGTTGCATTCAACCAGGGCTCAGTTTGCCATATTGACACAGTTGGTACAATGCACTACTCAATCAACTGGTCTAAGCCTTGGGAAATTCCCGGAGTTCTTTCCGCAACAAGCGAAAGAAAGAAAGAAATGCAGCATATGGGTGCAGCATATATGGCAGAAGGTCTTGTTACTCTTGCAGGAAGCCGTCTTTACACTAATGCTCAGTACACACCTGAGCTTATTGACGAAGCTCTCAGAAGATTTGACAGAGTATTCGCAAACGTTGCAGTTAAAGAATAATTTAAAAAACAGAAAAGCCACGGTTTTCCGTGGCTTTCTAAAACTCCAGAGAGGAGATTTTTATGGATATTTTAGAAGCAAAAGAATTAGTCATCAGAGCAGGTCACGAGCTTTTGGAAGCAGGACTTATTGTAAGAACCTGGGGTAACATCAGCTGCAGAGTTAATGATAAGCAGTTTGTTATCACTCCCAGCGGTATGGCTTATGATGTTCTTACTCCCGATGATATTGTTCTTGTTAATATTGCAGACCTTTCCTATGAGGGTGATGTTAAGCCCTCTTCAGAAAAAGGTATTCACGCCTCCTGCTACGAGCTTCGTCCCAACATCAATTTTGTTATTCACACTCATCAGAAGAATGCTTCTGTTGTAAGCACTCTTGGTCTTGATATTAACAATATTGATGGCGAGGATGCAGAAATTCTTGGTACAGATGTACCCTGTGCATCCTATGGTCTTCCCGGTCAGCCCAAGCTTCGTCAGGGGGTTATCGGCGCTCTTGAGCGTTCAACCTCAAAGGCAGCTATTATGAAGCATCACGGTGCAGTTTGCCTTGGTGAAAGCTATGAGGATGCCTTCGCAGTTGCAAATGCTCTTGAAAGAGTTTGCGAGAAATTTATTGCGGCTCGTTGTGCAGAGGTTTCAGGTAAAGCTATTGACACCTTCTGTGGCGTTGTTGATTATGTTACCGATGTTTTCAAATCAGGTGAAAAATATAAGCCGGCAAAGGAATTCGCTCCTTGTGATAGTGAAAGAAAGGGCAACTGCTTCTTTGTTGGTGAAGAAGGCAAACAGGCTGCTATTATCGACACAAAAAGCGGTGCATGGGTAGGCGGTGGCGAAATCCCCGACAGTGCAGATATGCATTGGGCTATCTACAAAAAGAGAGAGGATGTTAAATTCATCCGTCACACAAAGAATGATTTTGTTGTTGCAATGTCCAGAAAGGGCAAAACAATGAAGCCTCTTCTTGATGACTTTGCTCAGCTTTGCGGACCTGTTGTTAAATGTGCAGTGTTTAACCCCTCAAGCACTCTCAAAACAAGCAAAAAGGTTGCAAGGGCTCTCGGCAACAAAAATGCAGTTCTTGTTAAGGATAATGGAGCAGTTTGTGTAGCAGGTAATCAGTACGATGCAGAAGCAGTTGAATTGGTTATGGAAAAGGCAGCAAAAACTGCAGTTGGCGCAGAGCTTTATGCAGATGTTAAGCCCATCGGAAAAATTGATGCACACCTTATGAGAATTATTTATAAGATGAAATATTCCAAGAAGGCAGGAAAATAAATAACAAAACACCTCGAAGCAGTAAAAGCTCCGAGGTGTTAATTTTTTAGGAAATGTCTTCTGATACATATATTTCTTCAGTTTCTTGTTGTGCAATTATGAGTAAATCTTTTGCAACAGGGTCTTTACAAATATTTATGATACGAGTAACAGAATTGAAAAGATGTTTATACATTTTTTTATAAAGCTTTAATTCTTTTACCACATTTAAATTCGTAATCATAAACACACCCATATTATTATTTATAAGTAGAATAACATAAAAGGAAACAAATATCAAGTACCCGAAGTATAATTGTGAAGCTATACTCTATACTTTTATCGTGCAAATGAAGTATAGAGGAGTGGGAAAAGTGCATTTAAATGAAGCAGTTGCATTAAGAATAAAGGAATTATGTGAAGAAAGTAAGCTCACTCAATATCAATTGTATCTAAAAAGCGGTGTACCACAATCTACACTAAGTACAATAATGAAATGCTCATATCCAAGTATGAAATTAAGGATAATTTATGAAATATGCGATGGTTTAGGAATTTCGCTAAACGATTTTTTTAATTCACCACTTTTTGACAGAGATAATATTGATGACTAAAAGATAAACTGCCTTACCAATTAAGAGTAAAGCAGTTTGTTTTTTATATTGCGGTTATTTCATAGAAAACAACTGCGTGAGGGTTGAGAGTTTTGTTGAGAAGGATTTTTCCGTTTTCAACCTTTACGGTCTCTTCTGTGGGAACAAGCCTTGAGCATTCGGTGTATTTACTATAAAGCTCATTGAAATAAATATCTCTCGCCTCTTGGTTTTCAAGAGTTGTGGTGGCATCAATTTCGGGGTCATCGGGTGACCAGTTGAAGCAGTCGTCACCTATGTTATAGGTTTTTCTGTCCTCAACCCATTCATCAAAATAGTTGCAATCATCATCTATTGTATAGGTGGTGATTTTTACTTTTTTACCGTCAAATTGGGGAGCATTAATTTCAAAATTCAATTCCGCACTTGTTTTGTAATCAAGGTCATTTTTGAAATTGTAAGCCATAACATAAAGCGTTTCAGCATCTTCATTAAAAGCAGAAACAGCGTCAATTTCGCCACCGATGATAATACCTTCTTCGGTTTTTTCGGTATGTGCAAGCTGTGCACCTGCCATTTTAGCAGCATTTTTCGCAACATGGTAGCTTACTGTGGGGTTACCGCTTAAAAATCCGCCTGAAAGGTAGGACCAGGCTGAGAAATAAGCGATGTCATTATTGAACATCTGTGCAATAAGGCGAGCATCATAAGCTGCCTGATAGGTATAACCGCAGGTTCTTGTGAGCAATTCGTCATTGTTTGCGCCACTGTTTACACCACAGAGTATTCTGCCCTCGTCGATACCGTAAATAAGGTCGGTTAAGCCGTTAGCCTCTGCAACACCTCTTATATAAGCAATTGTTTCGGGAAGAGTATAGCCGTCGGTATAGTCACCGGGGGTTGAATCGTAAAAGGAGGCGGAAAGGTATTTGAGAGGTGAGCCGGTTTCACCTGTTTTGTAGTTTTTGCCTTTAGCACAATGCTCAATGAATATAGCCTCATCCCAAAGCCCTTCAGTAACGCTCATTGAGTGAGCACCAACAAAAACATCCTTGCCTAAAACATCGACAAGTGCTTGTGCGGTATAGTCGTAAAGCTTGCAGTAAGCCTCGGCACTTTCCTTTGCAAGAATTTCATCATCCTCACTGTCTGAGCCAACGAACCAATCGTAATTCTCGTATTCGGTCATAACACCGAAACGCCATGAAAGAACCTCTTTTTTGCCGAATTCCTTAACAAGAGCTTTTGCAATTGCCTTTATGTAGTCATAATAAACATCGTAATCATCGGGGGGATAGCGGTTCATACCAAAGCCCGCGTCTGTAGATGCTTTTTCGGAATATTTAAGGGGGACGCTACCTAATTTAAGCATTGGCTTTCCGCCTAATTCTAAAACACCTCTGCAGTTTTCAATAAGAACTGTAAAGTCGTAGTCGTCAAGAACGGTTCTGTCAAGAGGATCTTTGAAAAGGTCGCGGGCTTCCGTACCACCTGAGCATTGCATAAACTGAACATAATCAACAAATTCGAAAATGTTGTTTTCTTCATTAACTGTTGCATTAACAAAGGGGTTGCCTTCAATTGACCATATATTTACATTATTTACAACATTATGTAATGTGTTGGTGGTTTTGGTTGCATCAACAGTAAAGGTGAATTTATTGAAAACACCTGCCGAGATAACACCAAAAACTGAAAGTCCGACAATAATTACGGGAATAACAACGCATAGAATTTTTTTAAAGGCTTTCATAAATCCACAATCCTTTATTTTTCAATAGCAGCTTTCTTTGTGTTGATTTTGTAAAGAATTTCAGAATCAAATTTCTTTGTTCTGTCATATTTGTAAATACCATTCAATTCCTGCTCAACATCAGTAAGCTGAGTGTAGCAGAAGCCTATCATTTTGGGACAGTCAATCAAGGCTGTTGTGAGTCCGTCATAGCGGGCATAGAATTCGTCAAGGCTTGTTGCGGCATTGCCGTAGCCCCATGCCTTTTCTCTGTCATTTTCTTCGAATTCCTTAAGCTCAACTCGGATTCCGCCATATTCACTCATAAATACAGGCTCGCCAGTCCAAGGCTGGCGATGTCCCTGATGGTCGAAAAGGATATTTTTGTCTGTAAGGTCCTCGTAATGACTCTTGAAAAGCTCGCAGTCCTGGTCATAATCGTGAACATCAAAAATATCTGTTTCAACGTGGAAATTACCGCTTGTATCAATGCAGGGACGGGTTTTATCAAGAGCTTTAACAGTTCTGTAAACTATTCTGATAACATCATCGTCCTGCTTTCTGCCGTTAACATCCCAGGTTTCGTTATAAGGACACCAACCGATAAGAGCAGGGTGGTTGAAATCTCTTTCAATTTCCTCTTCAATTTCAAGAAGGAAATAACGCAGAGATTCAAAATTAGTGTGGTCTGCACCCCAGTTACCGTGCTCACCCCACACAATGTAGCCTAATTCATCACAATAGTGAAGGAAGAGGGGTTCGAAAATTTTCTGATGAAGTCTTGCACCATTGAAACCTACTTCCATAGAAAGAAGAATATCATTTTTAAGAGCTTCCGCAGTAGGTGCGGTATAAATTCCGTCAGGGTAGAAGCCCTGGTCGAGAACAAGTCTCTGGAAAACGGGTTCACCGTTGATGTTGATTGCTTTATCTGTAAGCTTGACCTCACGAAGACCGAAATAGCTTGAAACCTCGTCACCACCAAAAGAAAGGTTGAGGGAGTAAAGACCGCCCTTTCCAACCTCCCAAAGATGCTTTTCGGAAAGGTTGAGAGTAACAGTTGCAGTCTGACCGAGTGCTTCAGTTGAAGCAACGCCAACCTCTTTACCATCCCAGAAAGCCTTTGCAGAGAATGTACCGTTACCTACAAGCTCTGCGTGGATTGTGAGAGTGCCATCTGTGATATTGGGGAAATATTTTACTGATTTAATATAATTTTCGGGGCAGAAATCCATATAAACTGTCTGCCAGATACCTGTTGTTCTTGTGTAGTCACAATCGTGGGAATAAACAAGCTCACTCTGCTTGCCACGAGCCTGTAAGGGTGAACGGGTATCGTCCTGAGCGCAAACTGTAATTGTGTTTTCGCCGGTGTTTAAGTATTTTGTTGCATCAATTCTGAAGGATGTGTAGCCACCGAAATGCTCACCTGCAAGCTCACCGTTTACATAAACGCTTGCGTGGAAATCAACTGCACCGAATACAATAAAAGCCTTTCCCTTTAACTGTTCTTCGGAAATATTAACAGTTCTTTTGTACCAGACAGCCGCCATAAAATCCTTGTAGCCGATGCCTGAAAGCTCACTTTCGGGACAGAAGGGTACATTGATTTTTTTTGAAAAGGGAGCATCAACGGCAAACATTTTTCTTTCCTTACCGCTATCGCCAAAATCAAATTCAAAATCCCATTCGCCATTAAGGATTATATAGTCATTTCTTTTAAAATTCGGATTCGGATGTTCATTTCTTGGTATCATATTAAAAACTCCTTACTTTTTCAGATATATCAACAGTACCGCAATATCGGCAGGGGAAACACCACTTATACGGGATGCCTGACCGATTGTTTCGGGCTTGATTTTCTTTAATTTTTCTCTTGCCTCAAGGCGAAGATTCTGAACATCATCATAATCAATGTTCTCGGGAATCTTTTTAACCTCAAGCCTTTTTTGCTCCTCAACCTGAGCTAACTGACGCTTGATGTACCCTGCATATTTAAGGTTTATTTCGACCTGCTCAAAAACCTCACGGGGAAGGTCGGGGCGTTTTTTATCAAAGGGTGTCAGTAGCTTGTATGAAAGCTGAGGGCGTTTAATAAGCTCGGAAAGTCTGCAACCCGTAACTGTTGGTGCAGTTCCCGCATCTTCAAGAACCCTTGAAAGCTCTTCTGATGGGGGAATAGTAATTTTTGAAACTCTTTCGGTTTCTTCTTCAATAAGCCTTTTCTTTTCCTGAAGCTTATCGTATCTTTCCCGGCTGATAAGACCTATTTCATAACCCATTTCCGTAAGCCTTAAATCCGCATTATCCTCACGGAGAATAAGTCGGTATTCACTTCTTGAGGTCATCATTCTGTATGGGTCACGACAGCCCTTGGTAACAAGGTCATCAATAAGAGTGCCGATATATGATGTGCTTCTGTCAAGGGTGAAGGGCTCCTTGCCCTGAACCTTACGGGCGGCATTTATACCTGCCACCAGTCCTTGTGCGGCAGCCTCTTCATAGCCTGATGAACCGTTGAACTGACCTGCACCATAAAGTCCCGGAAGATTTGTGAATTCAAGTGTGGATTTAAGCGCAAGAGGGTCAACGCAATCGTACTCGATAGCGTAAGCGGTTCTCATAACCTTAACATTTTCAAGTCCCTTTATGCTTTTCAGGATTTTTAATTGAACATCCTCGGGAAGAGAGGATGACAGTCCTTGGAGATAAAGCTCTTCCGTTCTCAGTCCGCAGGGCTCAATAAACACCTGATGCCTGCCCTTTTCTGCAAAGCGGACAATTTTATCCTCAATGCTTGGGCAATATCTGGGTCCCACACCCTCAATTTTGTTTGAATAAAGAGGGGAGCGGTGTAAATTATCAAGTATAACCTGCTTTGTATCTGCGTTTGTGTATGTAATATGGCAGATAGCCTTGTTCTCTAAAACACCTTCGGGAGTTTCAAAGGAGAAGGGTGTGATTTCTTCATCGCCCACCTGTTCCTCGAGACCTTCAAAATTAACACTGTTTCTGTTTACTCTTGGTGGTGTACCGGTTTTGAAGCGCCTTAAGGGTAAATCCAATTTCATAAGAGATTCGGAAAGCTCATTAGAGGGGAACATTCCGTCAGGACCGCTTTCATAGGAAACATCACCAACATAAACCATACCCTTAAGGAATGTGCCGGTTGCGATAACAACGCATTTTGCGGTGTATTCTGCTTCAAGCTTAGTTGAGAAAACCCAGAGACCCTCTTCGTTTTTTGCTAATGAAACAATTTCCCCTTGCTTTAAATCAAGATTTTCCTGATTTTCAAGGCAACGCTTCATATATTCTGTATAATCACGGCGGTCAATCTGTGCTCTTAAGGAGTGAACCGCAGGGCCTTTTCCCAAGTTGAGAATACGGCTCTGTATTAAAGTTTTATCTGCCGCCTTACCCATTTCGCCACCGAGAGCATCAATTTCACGGACAAGATGTCCTTTTGATGTTCCGCCGATTGATGGGTTACAAGCCATATTGCCAATCCAGTCAAGGTTTACGGTGAAAATAACTGTGTTTGCACCAAGCCTTGCGGATGCAAGTGCGGCTTCAATACCTGCGTGGCCTGCACCGATAACCGCAACATCATAATTTCCTGCAAAATATTTCATAAATTGTTCGCCTTACTTAATGAATTTAATGTGACCGTCTTCTCTTTCCTTGAAGGGCGGTTTCTCGTTGGGGTAGCCCAAGGACATACCTAAAATAAATTCCCAATCCTGAGGAACATCAATGATTTTTTTCCATTTCCTTGCACCCTCTTCATTATCAAAAAGAGCACCGAGAGAGGCAATCATACAAGAACCGAGACCCAAGGAATGTGCCGCAAGGGCAATGTTCTCTGCCATAAGTCCCCCGGACATACCATCCTTTGTAGGCGCAACAATAAAAATGAAGGTGGGAGCATTATGGTAAACGGGGCGAAGATTCCAGCCTGTGTAGGCGGGAGTGTCCCATCCCACAATATCTTTAAAATCCTTGTTCATTTCTTCAAGCTTTTCCTTGCTCTGCAAAACTCGTAGATGGCAGGGCTGAGAGTTCCTTCCGCTTGGCGCACGGATTGCCGCATCAAGAATAATCTGAAGAAGCTCGTCAGGTACTTGTTGGTCTGTATATTCGCGAATGGTTTGACGCGACATTATGCTTTCAATTACGGGATTCATTATTTACCACCCTTTTCTTTTGAAATAAGAGAGAAATAGCCATTAGCGAGAGAGTTGTCAATATTTGTTTTAACTACCAATGATTCTTCTATTTTCTCGTCAATTTCATTGCCTACAATAATTTCAATCATTTCTGTTCGCTTTTCGTTGAAATAAGAGCTTTTTGTGTCCGCATCCCCACGAAGAACAAGGAAAATATATTCCTCTGTTCCGATAACGGTTGCAAGACGGGCTTCGGTATTTTTAACCTTTTCAAAGAAGCCTGCGGGATAGCTTGTATCATCCTTGTGAAGAACAACCGTCTGAACAGAGCTCTGATAGCCTGATTCTGCAAGGAAATCTGCCGCTTCCTCCATATTCTGTTCGCCTGCGTTCACCATAGCGGACATATTCTGGAATTTAAGCACAAGTGCTTCCTTTTCTGTTTCGCTGATTTTTACCGTTTGTCCGTTAAGGTCGGTTGTTGTAAAATAGCCTGTAATAGCCTGAAAAACAATATAATTTGTTTTGAATTGAGCGTAAAGACGAGTTAAAGGAATTTCTTCCTCACCACCTGTGCCGTAAATATGCACAAGCAAAGCCTCGCGGAAAGCATCGGCAGTAAAAATCTTTGTTAAGGTTTCCTTTGTTACGCCTATTTTTGAATAATATTCACCATAAATTCCCCAATAAGCATTAACCCGTTCAGAAACATCCGCTTTTTCTGCAGTGGAAAGAGTGATGCCCTGAGAATGAGCAAGGGAATTTGTTTTAAAATATGTTTCGGCATAAACGGTTGCCTTTTCTTTTAAGGATTTCAAGGGCGCATCCACACCTAAATCCACAACTGCAAGGTCGAGGAAATATGTGAAAACATCATCACTTATTTCAACATCGTTAATTTCCATTGCCACTCCTTTTTCAGCAAAAGAGCAACCCGAAAAAGCAACAGTTGAGGAAAGGCAGATAACTGCCAATATAAAAGATAAAATTCGTTTGATTTTCATATTCCACTTCCGAAAAATTACTTGATTTATATATAAATATACATAATACAGTATAACAGAGATGTTTTGCTAAAACAAGTATAAACGGACAACATTTTCAAATAATATATTTGAAAAAAGTTAGGAATTAAGAGTGAGGAGTGAGGAGTGTCGGGACCTGCGGTCGGCATTATAAAGTTGCAAGTATGTAAAAGTAACGCGAAGCTTATCATCCCTGTTTGCCCTTGGGCAAATAGGGAGGGGGACCGCGTCAGCGGTGGTGGGTTGCCCCGTTCCCTTTTTACATCGTTGCTGAGAAAAAATAAATTTTAAATAGGAGTCAATATTATGGAAAAAGAAAATCAGAGGAGACAACGCAGAATTGCAAAAATCAATGGTGTGAGAATAGTTAATGCAGAAAACTCAAAAAAGCAACAGGAAAAGCCCCAAAAGGATGCAACTGCAGGCACAAGAAATCTTGTTTGGTTGATGGATAAAAATAACTTGGAATTATGAAGTTTAAAAAGAACAGCACGCTTTTTGTTGAAGACATATTGTGCAAAACAACTATGTGTGGTATAATTCTTTCAAATGTCTATGATTGTTTTTTGGGAGAATAATTTAATATGAGGAAATATTTAAAGAAAAGTGTAATACTAAGTGTTTGCATCGTTTTACTTGTAGCGAGTTTTTTTACTCCTATAGCACATGCTGCAACAGGAGTTTATGAGCTTACCTTTGATAATTTATTCATTTTTGAGCAATGGGCAAATCACGCCAATTTAAAGGCACTTGCGGGCGATGGTTCTACAACCAGCACATTGACAACAAATATTGAAAACGGTAGCTTTGTGCTTACTAATAACACAACAAGCAATGAGGTTTACACAACGTTTTCAACCAGCTCAATTGGTGCATTTTATTCAATGCCTGTTGAAGATAGTACAGAATATGTTTTATCCTATGTTGCAAACGGCACAACAACCAGTGTAGAAGCCTTTGTTTTCTATTTCGATACTCAGGGTAATTATGTATCTTTAGAGAATAAATTTGCAACTCCGAATGCACTTAACGAATGGACGTTTACAACGGGTGAAAATATAGGATATATCCAGGTTCGATTTGATAATAACTCCCCTAACACTAATATGACAGTTTCTGATATTAGAATCTGTTCAAAAGAAACTTATGAATATGCAAAGAACTATTCATACAGCAGAAAAACATTTACATATACCGCAGGCGCAAAATACGGAAATCTCCTTTCTCCCGAGAGAGATGGAAAGGTTTTTGCAGGTTGGTTTACCGAGCCGGACGGCAAGGGTGAAAAAATCGCTTCAGATACTACTATGGCTCCCGCAAGCACAAGTCTTTATTCCAAATGGGAGCCTATTGTGAAGAGCTTGAAAATTGTTACTGAGCCTGTTAAGGATAATTATTATTTAGGTGAAAAGGTTAATACAATGGGCTTGGTTATCGGGGTAACTTATCCTGATGGTACCAAGGAAAATATTGATGAGGGCTTCACCTGTTCTCCGAGTGTTTTTACAAAGTCAGGAACACAGAATGTTACAATTACCTATGGTGGTCAGACGGCAGAGTTTCAGGTGAATGTTAAAAGCTCTGAGGGGACAAGCATTTTACTTAACAAATCCGAATATTCCGTTACCAAAGCAAATAATACATACACTCTCAATTACAATGGCAATGCGTTTAACCAATATGTAATAACATATTCCTCTGATGCTTATATAAAGGGTGAACTGGATTTTAACGGAACAGTTGAAGAATTCTTTTTAGAGCCTGCACAAAATGGCACATTTTCAGGATATATTGATGGGTTCCTTGAGGGTGCAACCCAAACTGAAGCTGCAAATATCACCTTTGAGTCGCTTAACAAAGAGTTTGCGGACTTTACGCTATTTGCTGTTGATTTTAATAAAGCGAGTGATATAAATAAGGACTATGGTATGGTGTATCTTAATGACTCCTATTACAAAATCGGTATTGATTTGGATTGGGGTGGTGCACTTACCTATATGGAGGACCTGAGCAATGATGTTGTTGCTGCAAAAAGCAACCAAGACACATCGTTACCCATACAGGTGGGCTTTAGCTCAGATTACACGGGTACGTTCACCTCAGGCGGTATTAACATAGGCTCTGTTAATATTGGCGGGACTACAAAAAACAAATATGACACAAAAGGTAATGTTAACTTAATTAATGCTCATGACACCGGACGTCTTGTTCAGCAGTCATATTACGGCACAGGCTCTTATCCTTATGAGCCGGGAATGTATGGTGATGCTGTTTGGAACTATAACCCCGTTCAGGGTGGTAACCTTTATAACGAGGCAAGTAAAATCGTTGACCTTAAGGTAACAGAAAACGAAATTTATGTAAAATGCCGTCCTCTTGACTGGGCAAAGGAAAAGCAAAATATAACCCCCTCATATATGGAAGCATGGTATACTCTTGAGGGTGGTATGATAAGGGCTACCTGCAGATTTGTGGATTTTTCGGGTTACCCTTCAGTTACAACTACACAGGAGCTCCCTGCATTCTATTGTGTTGAGCCTCTTAATAATTTTGTTTATTATTCAGGTGGAGAGGCTTGGACAGACAGTAATAAAATGGTTACAGAATCCGACCTTGTTTTCTGGGGTGAGGAAGCAGGTGCAGATCAGACCTTCGTCTGCAACGAAAACTGGGCAGCGTATATAGGTGATGATGCAGACAGCTTTGGTATAGGTCTTTACTGTCCCGGGCAGACGAAAATGTTTACAGGTGTTTTTCAAAGGGGTACATTAAAATCCTTACAAGACAGCGATGAAGTGGCAAGCGATGAAAATCTTATTCCCGGTCAGCCGGCAGCCAACCATAGTTCAACCTCATATATTGCCGCTGTTGATACACTTTATTTCCAAAGCTATAAGCCTATTTCATATTGTTATTATATGACAACGGGTAATGTAGATACTATTCGTGAGAATTTCAGAAAGGTTGCACAGACAGATGTGGATATCTGTAATGCAACAAGTACAAACGGCTTCTGTGATATGTGTGGCAAATGCATCGCCCCTGAAGTGAACGAAGAGGGCATTTATGAGATTTCTAATGCCGGTGAGCTTCATTGGTTCAGTAATTTTGTAAACAAGGGTAATGTCGATGCAGATGCAGTTCTTGTTTGTGATATCACCGATAACGAAGGTGTTCTTACAGGTTATGGCATTTTAGCAGGCAATACATCAGCCTTCAGAACATGGACGCCCATAGGAAACGCAACATACAAATATAATGGTAGCTTTGATGGTCAGGGCTATACAGTCAATGGATTGTATATGAATGACTCAACTATTTCCTATGGTGGCTTGTTTGGTTATACAGCTTCAAACGCAGAAATTATAGAGGTTGGCATTGACAATTCATATTTTAAAGGAAGCCAATATATAGGCAGTATCAGTGGCTGTAATGACGGTAAAATATCAAATAGCTACTCGTTCTATGTGATTTTACAAGGCAGTTCATATGCGGGTGGTATAACTGGATATAACAATGGTGTAGTTGAGAATTGCTACAATACAGGTGTTGTAAATGCAACCGGTTATGCAGGCGGAATTGCAGGCGATAAAACCAATTCTTCGAACATTTCAAATTGTTATTATCTTTCAAATTGCGCAACAGATGGTTCTGGCACTGTAGAAAGTAATATCGGTTCAGCAAAAACCATCGAAGAATTTGCAAATGGTGAAGTGGCATATTTGTTGCAGAGTGCTAATACAGAACAGCTTTGGGGACAAAAGACCAATGTATCAGGTTACGGCCCTGTGTTTGATAAGACAGGCATTTATAAGGTAAATGATGTTAAATTACAGGATACTTATGTTTTAGCGGGTATTGGCGATGTTGATGAAGATGAAGATGTAGACCAAAATGACTATCAACACCTTGTAAACAGCGCGCTTTCCGGAGAAGAACTCGTGTATAAGGATATGCTTAAGTCGGATATTGATGGTGATGGTTGTCTTAATGCTATCGACAGTGCTTTTATGTATTTAATCGTAAACGGGTTACTTGATGAAGTAGATGTTTATTTAAAAGGAGACTATGATTGCGACGGTGTACCATTTACTAAAGAGGATATAGCCGCAATTAAAAAAGGTCTTGTAAATCAGGATACTTTAAATACAAGGCAAAAATATGCTTGCGATTTAAATTCTGATGGTATTCTTGATATTAATGATAAGAATATTTTAAGTGAGCAAAACGAAAATACTCCTGAATCTGTTTTTAAGAGTATGGAAGAGTTTTTTGAGAAGAGAAATACAAAGGTAAATGTTATTATTCTTGCCGGGCAGTCCAATGCTTATGGGGCAAGTCCTTTAACTCAGGAGGTTCGTAATGCAATTGGCAATACAGATTTTTCTAATATAAAAATTAAATACACTAATATTAACAGCGACGACGGTACGAATAATTGGAGAGTTCATTACTCTAACAGTACTTTTGAAACATATCGTTTAGGTATAGGCGGTCAGGCAGATGCGTGGTTTGGTCCTGAGGCAGGAATTGCATATCATCTCGCAACAAACGAAGCAACTAAGGATGAAATCTGGTATATTATTAAAACCACTGCAGCAGGAACCTATCTTGGTGGCCACTGGTTGTATGACACAACAGGCTCATATCTGAATGCAAATAATTCTGAGAACATAAAAAATGACCTTGGGGTTTATCTTGCAGACGGAATGATTAATCTGGCTGCTGCGGACCTTGCTGAGCTTACGAGTATATATGGTGTTGGTAATGTTAACATACGTGCGTTTATGTGGATGCAGGGTGAAAGCGATGCTTGTGTTGAGCAATGGGCAAATCAGTATGGTGAGTTACAGAATATTCTTGTAAACAGAGTCCGTAACGAGTTGGGCAGTTGGGATAACGACAGTAAAATCCCATTTATTGATGGAGCTATAGCGGCATACAAGGAAGGCATTAATACATGGACTTATTCCGATACTGTCAACATAGCAAAAGCAAACAATGCATCTCATTGGTTTGTTCCTAAAAACACTACAGGAAATGTAATAAATCAAACAACAGCAGGACTATATCAGAACACAAGCGGTTCAACCACACAGCTAACAAATTCAATATGGGTTGACACATCAACCTGCCTTTCCAAATTGGAGAATAATAATGAAAATGGTGAAAATGACGGCGCACATTATTGTGGTGCATCTATGCTTGATATAGGCATGTGGTTTGCTATGGGTATGTTGGTATTTTAGTTAATTATAAAAACAATCGTCTGAACTTTAATGCTCAGACGATTATTTTTATATTTTTTCTATTTCTTTGTTTACTTTTTTTCTTAAATTAAGTAACCATTCTTGTTCATGGGGGTATGTCCGGAAAGAGAGGGGAATATCAAGCCCTTGCTCAATAAGGCTTAAAACATATTTCCTTGATGTAAGGCTCTCTAAAAGCCTTAGGGCTCTTAAATCCTGAAAGGCATCAAAGAAAACAAGGTGACGAAGAGAGTTGAGGGGCTTGCCGTCTTTACCCGGATAAACCATATAGGAGTCACCTGCAGGGAAGCTCCCCCCGGCATCAGTAACCTTAAATGGATTTATGGGCTTTATGGAGTATTGTGAGTACCAGAAATTATGACCCCATTGTAAAAAGCCTCTGGCATCATATTTATAAAGGAGTACGCCTAAAACACGGTTCCTCAGAGATGGCTGAGCAAACATTCTGTTGGGCAAGAAGTGATTAATCTGAGTACAGCAGTAATAGGTCCAGAAATCCTTAACCTCTGCTCTGAATACATCTGCTTCACCTTCACCGCAAACGGGAGTCTTTATAAGTCCGTTTTTATAATACTTTATGTCGGAAAGGGCATCAAGCATATTAAAGTCTGCAAAAAGCTCGTGAATTATATCAGCCGCTTTTTTATATTCCTTTATCTGTGATTCGCTTGGTTCATCGGAAACATGCAACCAACATCTGTCCTTGATTCCCAATTCCTCAACCTCTTTTTTGAAAGCGGATGCGAAGGCTTCAAGGAAGGCTCTGTAGGGCTTACCGCTGGCTTTTGTTTCCCAACCGAAAATCCGCTTTTCTCTGCCATTTACCGTAGCCATAATTTTAGGAGCGTGCTTTGCGCCCCATTGGGTAAAGAAATGGGAAATTTCAAAGGCTTCAATACCGCAATCAAGGCAAAGCTTCACATATCTTCTGAAATTGGTGAAATCAAAGGAATATTCGTTGTTTTCCTTTATAACCTTAACCAACTGAACTGTGGGTCGTTCACCGCCCACCTCAGTATCAAGGGGAGGCGTGAAAACAGGAGTCAGAAGCATATTAACGCCGTGTTCTGCAGCATTTCTTATATAGTTTTCGACAATTTTCCAATATTTCTCTGAAAAAACCTCAGCCTTATAATAGGTACAAAGGCAGTCATTATGGAACCAATTGGTATAAAGAAGCTCCTGCTTGGGCAAGACTCTGTCGATAATATTGAGAGTAAATGCCTTTTCAATTGCTTTGCCGTCTGAATTAACGGTTATTCTTATAAGCTGCTCCCCTGTAACAGAGGAATCGCCCTTGAACTCAAACCAGATTGAAGTCCATTCATTTGCTTTAAGCTCAACTGAATTTTCTGTTGGCTCAAGCAAATCGGGGAATTCCTTTCGGTTAAGGTCATAATGAAAAGAGTCGTAGTTATGCTTTTTGTTTCTTCTGAAGGGAATGTTCTTAACGATATAAGCAGATATATTGTTCTTAATATCAGAATCAATTTCAAAAGTAACGGACGTTTCTTCTGCATTTTCAGCTAAAAGAGCCAACTGAAATGAAAATTTCTCGTTTTTCAGGCAGGAAAAAGAGGTGAACTCGTTGAAATTCGGTTCTGTATCCTTAAAAACCTTAGCAAGAGATGAAAGTAATATCGTTTTCATAATCAATCCTCTTTTTTGTCAATTCCTTTTTTACGAAGAATAACAAGAGGGATAAGCATAAGAACTGCAACAACACCTGCTGCGAGGAACATTTCTGCACAGGGCTCGTATTTTTCCATGCCGTTTTCAAAATAAACGCCACTTGCTGCTGCTTTACAAACCGCATCACCGATAGCTGGTCCAACAACCATAGGAATAAGAACGAAGAAAATCATTCTGATACCCTGGAAAAGTCCGACCTTATCTTCGGGAGTATAGTCGCGAACGGTTGAATTAAGCATAATACCAAGGAGAGCATAGCCTGTAAGAAGCGGAATTGCTGCAATACCGAAAGCACCAAGTGTATCTGCAAAGCCTGCCATAATAAGACCAATAATGAAAAGCACGCTTGCAACAATAACAAAGTTCTTTTTGCCGATTTTGTCAATTAATTTACCGGCACCAACAATAAGGGCACCTGCACCGATAAGTACAAAGGGTGCTGCAATAAGAACGGGTGTTGTAAGATACTGTCCGAGATCCTCAACCTTAAGACCGAGCTTGCCGAGATAAATAAGAAGATAGGGGAAGAAAATCTGAACAGCGATGGAGTAAACACCAACTGCTAAAAGTGAAATATAAAGCTTGCTGTTTTCTTTGATTACAGAAGGTCTGAAGCCATAAACAAGATCCTTCCAATAGTTTGCATTGGGATTTCTTTCACCATTTCTTGAGTCCTTAAGAGTGAAAAGACCAATGATACCACAAAAGATAACAAAGCCGCCGAGAATAAAGAAGAAGTTGGAATAACCACCAAGGGATTCAATCATACCACCCAAAACAACAACCACAACTGTTGCAACAATGGGAAGAATTGAAAGAACGCTTTCTGCAGTTGCACGGTTTTTTGTTGTAGTAACATCTGTTATCCAAGCATTAAAGGCGGAATCGTTACTTGTTGAGCCAACAAAGGTCATAATGCAGTCCATAGCAATAATTGAGATTGCGGTTGCAGTAACAATCTGAGCAGTGTCGCTAAGACCTAAAAGACCACCGATGTTTTCTTTTGTTAAGAAGCCGAAGGAAGCGGTAATAACACCCCAGATAAGATAGCCAACAGAAATGAAAACTTTTCTTTTGTTCATTTTATCAGAAAGGTTACCCATAATAAATGTGGTAACAACAGCAGTAACAGCGCTTAACGCAACCATAAGACGGATTGCAGTCATAGAAGAAAGAGTACCTGTAACTGTGCCGCCTTCGTAAACTGTATTATACATGAAGGTGTTATAATACATGTTTTCAAGGTTCCATGCAATCTGACCAACAAGTCCGAAAAGGCAGATGTTAAACCAGGTTCTGCCGGGGAGCTTGTTTTCAGCTATAACTTTGTTTTTGCTCATAAAAACACTCCTAAATAATTGATACCTCTATTATAAGTATAAATATAGTAAGTGTCAAGGAATTTGAATGTGTATAAAATAGCAGAAAAAACCAATAATTTTTTTGTTAACAATTTTTTGAACGGTTTACAAATTTTAGAATCTGTGATATGATGAATCAGTTATAAAATTTTGTGAAAGGAGGAATTGCAATTGGAGCATAAATTAGTCAACTTTGCGGCGGATAAAGCATTGTCAAGAATTCTCAGGTATATTGATAAAGCGCCTGAAGAAAATCTTCTGAAGATTTTAAAGGTTGCGGAAAAATATTTCACAATGTACCCAAAAGAGAACTACGAAAAAATGCGCAAGGCGGTAGGCGATAAAGAGAATGTCTATATGCAGTTAGCAAAAAACATTCTTAATGACGTTGACCGCGATTTAGTAAAATCAATGCTCATTTCCTTAGGTATTCACGCAGGCTACTACGGAACTAAAACAGTCCGTGCAAAGCGAGATAAATATAATTGCAATATTCCTTTCATTATTCTTTTTGATCCCACAAGTGCCTGTAACCTTAAATGCAAGGGGTGTTGGGCGGCAGAATATGGCCATAGCTTTCAGCTTTCTCTTGATGATATGAGAAGCATTGTAAATCAGGGTAAAGAGCTGGGTACACATTTTTATATGTTAACAGGTGGAGAGCCTCTTATCAGAAAAAATGATGTTATTACTCTCGCTTCCGAAAATCCTGAATGTACCTTCCTTATTTACACAAACGCAACACTTATTGATAAAAAGCTTTGCGATGATATTAAAAAATGCGGAAATATCACCCTTGCTCTTTCAATTGAGGGTGATGAATGCAGTAACGATGATCGAAGAGGTCAGGGCGCTTATGAAAAAACCGTTGAGGCTATGAAGCTTCTGAGAAAAGAAAAAATTCTTTTCGGTATTTCTGTTTGTTACACAAGCAAAAATGTAAATGATGTAACAAGCGATGCGTTCCTTGATAAAATGGTTGATTTGGGAGTGAAATACGCCTTCTATTTCAACTTTATGCCCGTTGGTAAGGGTGCGGAAGTGGCTTTGATTCCCACACCATCACAACGAAAATATATGTATTATTGGCTTAAGAAGATGCGTAATAGTCACACGGGCAAGCCCTTATTCGTTATGGATTTTCAGGACGATGGCGAATATGTTGGCGGTTGCATTGCAGGTGGCAGAAACTATTTCCACATTAACTCCAAGGGTGATATGGAGCCTTGTGTTTTTGTTCATTACTCTGATTCCAACATTAAAACAGATACTCTTCTCGAAGCACTTCAGAAGCCGCTGTTTATGGCATACAGAAAGGGCCAGCCCTTTAATGATAATCACCTGATGCCCTGTCCTATGCTTGAAAATCCCGATATATTAAGGGGAATTATAAAAGATACGGGTGCAAAGAGCACGGATTTCGTTTCTCAGGAAACTGTTGAGGAGCTTTGCTCAAAATGTGATGATTTCAGTAAGGCGTGGAAACCGGTTGCAACTGAAATATGGGAGAATAACCCTCACCCCAAAACACATACACAATATTACAGAGACCATAAATAAAAAGACTTGCAGTTCATGTTGAACTACAAGTCTTTTTTAGTGGAAAATTGAAAGTGGAAAGTGGAAAGTTTCGGGGCAAAGCCGATTATAAAGGTGCGGTGTTTTTAGTGAAGAGGTGAGATTGTTTATCTTACAATCTTTTCACCGTCAAATACGATAATTCCGTGACCGTGACCTGTTTTGCCACCGCTTAAAACGTGCTTTTTAAATGCTCTCTGCATAGAGGTGTTTTCATCCCATTTTTTAGGAGATTTGTAACCGCTTGCATTGAAAACTCTCCAAGCATCATTGAATTTATCTCTTGCCTCGCTTGAAACAATTTCAAAGTCACCGATAAATTTAAGAATGTTTGAGCTTTCGGGAAGAAAATCCTTATAACCCTCGTAAATAAGCCAGGAGCCACATTCAAAAATCATAAGACCGTCCTCACGGCGATAATCTGTGAAGAATTCGTAAGCCTTTTTGAAGGAGTCAAGGCGGACATCATCAGTAAGGGGAATACCTGATGAGGGAATATGGAAGCCGAGAGTTTTATCACCTTTTTTGATTGTGATACCTGCAGAAGATGTGAAATCCTCGCCACCGTATGTAGTCATATCAAACTGATATCTGCCTAATGCAAAACGGTGAAGATTGAAAAACTCTGTATTCCACCAGGGAACAAAGGTACCGTGAACGCCCTTGCAGTTAACACATTCAACATATTTGTATTTTAAGTCCTTGATTGTGTGCCAGAAAAGCTCTTCGCTTAAGCCTCTCTCTTTATAGAGATTGTGCATAACCTCAGCGGCACGGATAAGGAATACCATATCTAAAGAATATTCTTTTATACCATACCCAATTGAAAGAAGAGTGAGTTTATCAAAGCATTTTCCGAAATCGTGAGCTTCAGGAAAAAGATACTCATTGAATATTGCTTCAAATTTTTTGTTCAGATTTTTGGAAGAGTCAATTTTTGTTGCGATTTTTTCAAAAACTTCAATTGCTTCCTGAGGGAATTCAAGTCTTTTTTCAACCTCTTTAAAATGTTCGTTAAGTATTATCATATTTACACACCCTTTAGTTTCTTAAGCTGTTAAGAGGAGCGGGAATTCTGCCACCTCTGTTTATAAAATCCTCGCAGCCCTCGTTATGAACGGGCATTACGGGAGCAGTTCCTAAAAGACCTCCCATTTCAATGGAGTCACCAACAGTTTTGCCGGGTGCGGGAATGATTCTTACAGCAGTTGTTTTATTGTTTATCATACCGATTGCGGCTTCATCAGCAATAATTGCAGAAATTGTTTCTGCGGATGTATCACCGGGGACTGCAATCATATCAAGACCAACCGAGCAAACGCAGGTCATAGCTTCTAATTTATCAAGAGTAAGAACACCCTTTTCTGCGGCGGCAATCATACCCTCATCCTCGGAAACGGGAATGAAAGCACCTGAAAGACCGCCAACATGGGAGGAAGCCATAACGCCACCTTTTTTGACTGCATCGTTTAGCATAGCAAGAGCGGCAGTTGTACCGTGAGTACCGCAAACACCGACACCTATTTCTTCAAGTATTCTGGCAACAGAGTCGCCGATAGCAGGTGTGGGAGCAAGGCTAAGGTCAACTATACCGAATTCTGCACCAAGGCGCCTTGAGGCCTCGCTTGCCATTAACTGACCCATTCTTGTGATTTTAAATGCAGTTTTCTTGATTGTTTCTGCAACCACATCAAAGGGCTCGCCCTTGATTTGCTTGAGTGCGTTATAAACAACACCGGGGCCTGAAACACCAACATTTATTGCACATTCAGGCTCGCCAACACCGTGAAAAGCACCTGCCATAAAGGGATTATCCTCAACTGCATTGCAGAAAACAACAAGCTTTGCACAGCCGAAGCCATCGCGATCCTCGGTTCTTTTTGCAGTTTTCTTAATGGTCTGACCCATAAGCTTAACCGCATCCATATTAATACCTGCCTTTGTTGAGCCGATATTAACTGAAGAGCAAACAAAATCAGTTGTTGCAAGGGCTTCGGGGATGGAACTAATGAGTCTTCTGTCACCAATTGTAAAGCCCTTCTGAACGAGGGCGGAAAAACCGCCGATAAAGTTTACGCCACATTCCTTTGCGGCTTTGTCCATAGCCTGAGCAAAGATAGTGTAATCCTCAGTTTCACAGCTTTCTGCGGCAATGGCAATTGGTGTAACGGAAATTCTCTTGTTAATAATAGGAATACCCATTTCTCTTTCCAGGTCTTCACCTGTTTTAACAAGATTTTCTGCATATTTTGTAATTTTATCATACATCCTCTGAGCGCAGATTTTGGGGTCGGGATGACCGCAGGAGCGCAAGGAGATACCCATTGTAATTGTGCGGATATCAAGATGCTGATTATCAATCATATTGAGAGTTTCAATAATTTCGCGTTGATTAAGCATAAGTCACCTCAGATTTTGTGCATAGCATCAAAAATATCTTCTCTCTGAATACGGATGCTAACGCCTAGGCGCTGACCCTCTTTATCAAGAGCGTCAACAATTTCAGGGTATGAAACATTTGCTTCCTTAACATCCACAAGCATATTCATTGTGAACATATTTTGCATAACGGTCTGGCTTATATCAAGAATGTTTACATTGATTTTCTGAAGAACAACGCAAACACCTGCCATAATACCAACCTTGTCTTTTCCAACAACAGTTATAATAGCATTCATAAAATTACCTCTTTTGAACAATATATAAAATATTTTAGCACAAGTAAAATAAGAATACAATAAAAAGAGACGGAAAATCCGTCCCTTTTATTATATATTTTTCAATCTTTTGTATTCATCGCAGGTGATTTCAATAACTTTTCCGTGCTTAAAGCCATAGGGGAAGGAGAAATCCTTGTCTGCTCTTGAGAAATTCATATCACCGGGGCAGGAGGAAACAAAGGGAACATAGCCCATTTTTTCTTTCTCGCAACCGAAAAAGTCAAGCATCAGACACCATCTGCCATCGGGTAGAGTATAGGTGGTTGGACCCTCATAGGAGCCGGGGTGATAAATTTCCTTATCCATATATTCCTCAAAGCCCTTATCGTGTTCAAAGGGACCGTAAAGATTTTTTGATGTGGCGTGCATATTCATGGGGGGATTGGAGGAGTTTTTATAAAAAAGGTGGTAGGTATCGCCAACCTTGGTTATGTGGGAATCTAAAATTTCGTTTTCTTTTGTGAAGTAAAGCTTCGGCTCGGAAAAGACTTCAAAATCCTTTGTAACAGAGCAATAAATAGACATATGTGTAAAATTATTCTCTGCAACTGTTGAACCCCAATGTATAAGATACTCTTCATTGATTTCATCAAAGAAAATTTCAGGAGCCCAAAGGCAGCCGAAATCATCTCTGCCGAAATAAATTAACTTTTGCTCAGAAAAATTAATAAGGTCATCAGTTTTCCACATTGAAAGGCACTTGCTGCCGTGGCTGTTTATATGCTTCCAGTCAACATTATAGTTTTCATCAAATTTACTTGCAATGCAAAGGTCGGTTGTAAGAATTACAAAACCACCTGTGTGAAGCCTTATTATTTCAATATCACGGCAACCCTTGTCACCAAGCTTACTCATCAGAACAGGATTACCGTTATTAACCTTTTCCCAGTTGAAGCCATCTTTACTTATTCCGAAATAAACTGCTTCACCGTCAACAGTAATTTTCTCTTTAAAATGAACGAATAAATATGGCATATTATCACCTTTTTGTTGTTATTTAATATCTTCTGCAAAAATAAAAGTGTGTTTACCGTGTTGTTTTGCATAATAAAGTGCATTATCGGCGTTTTTGTAAAGCTCGGTCAGACTTGTTCCGTCTGCAGGGTAAATGCTTATTCCGACACTTGCCGAAATATCATATTTTTTATATGCAGAGCAAACATTACCAACAGCACTCATCAGAGCAGAGGCTTTGTATTCTGCAATATATCGCGCAGGACAATGCTTCATAAGAACAAAAAACTCATCACCGCCAACTCTGCCGATTAAGTCGGTGTTTCTGAAGCAGGCTTTTACAGCTGTTACCAAATCCACTAAAAGACGGTCGCCCTCCTGATGACCAAGAGTATCATTCAGGCGTTTAAAGTTATCAATATCAAGCATAAAAAGGGCGTGGGAGCTATTTAAACCTTCTGTACCCAGAAATGTTGTTATTTTTTTAGTTATGGCTGCACGGTTAAGAACACCTGTCATTTCATCGGTTTCGGCTGCTTTTAAAAGGCTTGCTTCTTTTTTCTTTCTTGCATCAATATCGCGTGAAATGAGAGCAACAGATAAATGGTTGTTTTCGGGATTAACAAGGAATTTTACAATATCCTGTACCCAACGGATTTTACCGTTGGGAAGAATACGACGATATTCCATAACAATATCTCTGCGACCCTGAGAAAAAATTTCTTTTATGTATTTTTTTGTGAAATTTTTATAGAATGTAAAAGCATCGCTATCGCTGTCAGCAACACCATCGTAGGCTATATTGCAGAAGGTTTGAATATCTTTAAAGAGTGGTAGCTTGAAGCCATTCACCGTTCTTCTGCGCTCTTTTATGATTTCCCAATTGTCAACGTCAATAAGGCTTAAGCAATAGGTGTTCTTATTGGTATCCAGAAGGAAATTAAGCTCTTGCTCATAGCTTTGCTTATCAAGATATTCTTTTGAGGTTTCTCGTATCATACCAAATATTCCGATGGGCTTGTCATCTTCATCGTTTAGTATGTGTTTTTTAGCAAATCCAAAACGAGAGTTACCATCCTCATCAGGAATGAGGCTTACAACATTGACCTCGGATTTTCCTGAAACCATCATTTCCAGGTCTTGCAGACGATATTTTTCTGCAACAGCACTTTCTCCATAGATTTCTTCATCTGTTTTTCCGATGATTTCATCAACGGATGTTTTTCCGGTGTATTCAACAAAGCTTTGGGATACAGCTACATATCTCAGGTCTCTGTCTTTTACAAAAATTATATCGGGGGTAATACTCAATATGGCATCTAATATGGCGGGGGTATATTTAAGCTTGTTTTTTACGGCTCGATTATTGTTTGCAGAAGTCATCATTTTTCTTCCCTCCGTTTAACTATCTTGGTATTTTTAGTTTAACATATTGAAAAACCTTTTACAACGATAATATATAATAAGAATTTAATCAAATTATTGTAAAAAATGATATGTGTGATATAATGAAGTATATTCTTACAGAAGATAAGGTTCGGTTATGAAAAAATCAAAACTTAAACTTTCTACAACTCATATAATACTTTTGAGCTTTTTTTTAGCTGTGCTTCTGGGTGCGGTGTTGCTTATGCTACCTGTAAGCTCTGCAACAGGGGAATGGACACCATTTGTTGATGCTCTTTTCACATCAACAACCGCAACCTGTGTAACAGGGCTTGTAGTTGTGCCCACCTTTTCTGCCTGGAGCACCTTCGGGCATATTATAATTCTCTTTTTGATTCAGATAGGCGGATTAGGGGTAATAACAGTCGTTTCGGGCTTGGCATTACTTATGCATAGAAAAATGGGCCTGTCGGACAGGCTTCTTTTGCAGGATGCCTTTAACCTGAACACCCTTTCGGGACTTTCTGTTTTTGTAAAAAAGGTTGTTTTAGGCACATTTGTTGTTGAGGGAATTGGCGCTCTTCTTTATATGACGGTGTTTGTTCCTGAGTTTGGCTTAAAGGGAATATGGATTTCTGTTTTTACTGCAATTTCTGCATTTTGTAATGCAGGAATTGATATAATAGCGGCAGATAGCTTAGCAGGCTATGTTCACAATCCCGTAATCAACCTTACCACCTGTATGCTTATATGCCTCAGTGGTATAGGTTATATTGTGTGGTGGGATGTTATAAGGGTATTAAAATTCAGTAAAAGCAGAAAAATTAAAATGTTGAAGAATTTAACTCTGCATAGCAAAATTGCTCTTGTAACAACAATTGTTCTCATTTTTGGCGGTGCTCTTTGTATATTCCTTTTTGAATATAATAATCCCGAAACAATGAAGAATTTTACCTTGTATCAAAAAATTCAGGCATCATTTTTTCAATCGGTAACCACAAGAACTGCAGGCTTTTTCACAATTCCTCAGGAAAACTTTTCAAATGGCTCAGCCCTTGCTTCAGTTTTACTGATGTTTATAGGCGGTTCCCCCGTAGGTACTGCAGGTGGTGTTAAAACTGTTACTGTTACTGTTGTTGTTATGGCGGCAATAGCTGCAATAAAAAACAAGAATGATGTTTCCCTGTTTAACAGAGCCTTGTCAAAGCAAGCGGTAAGCAAGGCGGTTGCAGTAATCTGCACATCGTTTTTTATAATGTTTATGTCAACCCTTCTTCTGAGCGCTGTAACAGAAGCAAGCTTTATTGACATTCTTTATGAAACAGTAAGCGCAACTGCAACAGTGGGACTTACAAGAAATCTTACAGCATCCTTGAATACTGTCGGCAAAATTATAATTATAGCCACAATGTATTTCGGAAGAGTGGGTCCCATCTCATTAGCTGTGGCACTTAACCTGAAAAAGCAAAATCCGAATATAATAAAAAATCCTGTTGAAGATATAAGCGTGGGGTAAAAATTATGAGTATAAATAAAACTTATGCAGTTTTTGGTCTTGGAAGATACGGCAGAGCAGTGGCAGAAGAGCTTGTTAAAAACGGTGCAGATGTTATTGCAATTGACAATAACGAAATGCTTGTAAATGAAGCGGCGCAGACTATTCCCGTTTGCAAATGCGCAGATGTTACAGAGCCTGAGGTTATTGATAAGCTTGATATTGCAGATGTGGATGTTGTTATAATTGCAATGGCAAACAGCCTTGAAGCAACAGTAATGGCAATAACTCTTTGCAAGGAGGCAGGAGTTCCCACTGTTATTGCAAAATGTGTTGAAGAAATGCACGGTAAGATATTTGAAAGAGTTGGTGCAGACAGAGTTGTTTTCCCTGAAAAGGAAGCAGGCACAAGGCTTGGCAAAAATCTTTTAAGCTCAGGCTTTGTTGATATTGTTGAGCTTTCAAAGGATGCTTCAATGGTTGAGCTTCAGGTGAAAAATGAGTGGATAGGCAAAAACCTTGTTCAGCTTAATCTCAGAAAAAAATATTCTATAAATGTTGTGGCAGTTATAAAGGGCGAAGAGGTAATAACAAATATAGACCCCGAAATGCCCTTAACAGAAAATATGAAGCTTATTGTTATTGCAGATGTAGCAAAGCTTGAAAAGTTAAAATAAAAAACAAACGAACCGTAGATACCCAAAAGGCATCTGCGGTTCATTTGCTTCTGTCTGAATTCGTGTCGCAGCAGGAGTATGTGTTATGAGCTTATTATACATTCAAACAAATGTAAATTCAAGTCTTTATTTGTACTGTTGTTATAATTTGTTTATATTAACAAATCGAGGGTTGAATAATAATGCACTTTACACAGAGATTGCGGGATTTAAGAGAAGACAAAGACTTAAACCAAGAGAATATTGCGCAGATTTTGGAAATTACGCAACAGCAATATCAGCTCTATGAGTCGGGAAAAAGAGAGTTGAAAATTCATCATCTTGTAAAATTGTGTAAATACTATAATGTAAGCGCAGATTATATTTTATGCCTCACAGATGACCCTAATCCTATATGGAAAAAATAAAAATTCAGTGCATTTGTCAACAACAAATTTGTTGTAAACAGTATAATGCCAATGAGGTTTTGTTATGTATTACAATGAAAGAATTGCGTGGATGAGAGATTGCAGAAGCATAACCCAAAAGGAAATGGCTGAAAAATTAGGAATTAAACAACAGCAATACGCCAGATATGAAAAAGGGATTAATGTTATGCCGGTAACATATCTGAAACCAATATGCGAAATTTTAAATGTTTCAGCAGATTACATTATAGGAATAAAAGAAACACCGGAAGAATAATACGACTAAGTTTGGTAAATAAAAATTCAGTTCCCATAACTTTTTTCGAAAAGTTATGGGAACTGTTGTTTAATCATCAAATTCAAATGAACCCGATATAAAGGTTACACGGTCAGTATCAACGGTTAAAAGTCCCCCGTCTGATACTGCTGTTTTCTTTTTATCTTCGTCAAGCCAGACGGTGCAAGGGGCTTTAATGACTGATGTGATAAAAGGAATGTGACCTGCCATAATTGCAAGCTCACCCTCAACACCGCGAACATCAAATTTAAAAACCTCACCATCAAATTTGTTGCCGTCAGGGGAAGATACAGTCAAGTGGAATGTGCTCACCTCTGCACCTTCTTTGCTTTTTCAATAGCCTCCTCAATTGTGCCAACAAAAAGGAATGCAGATTCGGGCAAATCATCGTGCTTACCTTCAATAATTTCCTTGAAGCCACGAACTGTTTCGCTGATAGGAACATATTTACCCTGAATACCTGTGAACTTTTCAGAAACGTCGAAGGGCTGAGAAAGGAATCGCTGAATTTTTCTTGCTCTCTGAACAAGGATTTTATCTTCATCGGAAAGCTCATCCATACCCATAATTGCGATAATATCCATAAGCTCATTGTATCTCTGAAGAATTCTCTGCACCTCTTTAGCAACATTGTAATGCTCTTCGCCAACAATTTCGGGGGAGAGAATACGACTTGAGGATTCAAGGGGATCAACAGCAGGATAAATACCCTGAGAAGCAATGTTTCTTGCAAGAACAGTTGTTGCATCAAGGTGAGCAAAGGTAGTTGCAGGAGCAGGGTCTGTAAGGTCATCCGCAGGCACATAAACTGCCTGAATGGATGTAATAGAGCCCTTTTTAGTAGATGTGATTCGTTCCTGAAGGGCACCCATTTCGGTTGCAAGGGTGGGCTGATAACCAACCGCAGAGGGCATTCTGCCTAAAAGAGCGGAAACCTCTGAGCCTGCCTGAGTGAAACGGAAAATATTATCGATGAAAAGAAGAACGTCCTGACCCTCTGTGTCACGGAAATATTCTGCCATTGTAAGACCTGAAAGTGCAACTCTCATACGTGCTCCCGGGGGCTCGTTCATCTGTCCGTAAACAAGAGCGGTGTTATTGATAACGCCTGACTCCTTCATCTCACAGTATAAGTCGTTACCCTCACGGGTACGCTCGCCAACACCTGAGAAAACGGAAATACCTCCGTGCTCCTT
>JAFSDL010000062.1 GCA_017436285.1 Clostridia bacterium | reverse complement strand
GTAATTTTCACCGTCATAGAGCATACCTGCCCAATCGTTATCGCTTGCAGAGATAGATGTTCTCAATGTGATGGCAACCTTTTCAAAGCCGAATTTATCTGCAAGCTGTTTTGCAACAGACTTATAGCCCTCGTGGTTAAGCTTACCGCCATAAATATCAGTATCCTCTGCTTCGATACCGAAAACATCCTTTGCATCCTCTTCATTGGAAATGCAAACATCCACATACTGACAAAGGTCTGTCATTGCCTTTCTTGCTTCCTCTCTTGTCCAAAGCTTGCCACGATAGTTAAGGTCGCAGGAGATTTTAACTCCCTTTGCCTTTGCAGCTTTACAAGCCTCACGGCAGATATCAACAAGATTTTCGCCTAAAGCGGGAGTAATACCTGTAAAATGGAACCAATCAGCCCCATCAAAAACAGAGTCCCAATCAAAATCTGAAACTGATGCCTGTTGAATTGAAGAGTATTTACGGTCGTAAATACAAACTGAGCCTCTCTGAGAAGCACCTTTCTCAAGGTAATATATACCTACTCTTTCGCCACCTCTTACAACCTTTGAGGTATCAACACCAAAGTAACGAAGAGAGTCGATTGCCGCCTGACCGATAGCGTGGTCGGGAAGCTTTGTTACGAAAACGCTTTCCATTCCGTAGTTTGCGAGAGAAACAGAAACATTAGCCTCACCACCGCCAAATGTAGCCTGCATCTGGTCATTCTGGAAGAAGCGGTAATATCCGTTAGGTGCAAGGCGAAGCATAATTTCGCCGAATGTAACAACCTTTGCCATTATTTTCTTGCCTCCTTAACAATTTCAACGCTCTTTTTACAAAGCTCGATAATTTCATCCCATTTCTGATTATCAATAAGGTCTGCAGTAACCATATATGAACCGCCACAAGCCGCAATAACAGGGCAAGAGAGATATTCCTTAAGGTTATTAAGACCGATACCGCCTGTGGGCATAACCCTGAACATAGGGAATGGAGCGCTCATAGCCTTGATTTTTGCAAGTCCGCCTGACTGCTCTGCAGGGAAGAACTTGAGAACCTCAAGACCGAATTTAAGAGCTGCGTGGTAATCTGTGGGAGTTGTGCAGCCGGGGTAAATGGGCATATTTTTTTCAACACAGTATTTTACAATTTCAGGGTCAAAGCCGGGAGTAACGATAAACTCTGCGCCTGCGGCAATAGCTTTGTCCACGTGCTCTGTTGTGAGAACTGTGCCTGCACCGACAAGCATTTCGGGACAAGCCTCCTTCATAAGCTTAATAGCAGTATCTGCACCTGCTGCGCGGAAGGTTACCTCTGCAACGGGAACGCCACCCTCACAAAGCGCTTTTGCAAGAGGTGCCGCGTCTCTTTCGGGATTGTTAAGCTTAATAACGGGAACAACACCGATAGCGGAAATTTTTGTATTCATTTCGTTCATTATTCTTACTCCTTTTCACAAGCCTCAAAAAGACCATTGATATAAGCGGCACCCAAGGCTCTGTCAAAAAGACCGTAGCCGGGCTTACCTGTTTCGCCCCAAATCATTCTGCCGTGGTCGGGACGAACATAACCATCAAAGCCATTATCTGTAAGGGCTTTAACAATTCTATACATATCAAGAGAGCCACACTCGGAAAGATGTGCTCTTTCTTCAAAGGAGCCATCCTCCATAATTTTAACATTTCTTATATGCATAAATGCGATTCTGTCTGCCTTAGCATATTTTTCAATCATTGAGGGAATATCGTTGCTTTCGGCACACCCGAGACTGCCTGTGCAAAGGCAAAGACTGTTTGCAGGACTGTCAACGATGCTGAGCATTCTGTCAAGATTCTTTTCGCAGGTTATAATTCTCGGAAGACCGAAAATGGGATATGGCGGGTCATCAGGATGAATTGCCATTCTCACACCACATTCCTCTGCAACGGGAATAACCTTTTTAAGGAATTTTTCAAGATTAGCCCACAAGCCCTCTTCACCGATTTCACCATAAGCGGTAATAAGCTCACGAACCTCTTCCTGAGTATAGCTTGAATCCCAACCGGGAAGGTGAATATCGTCTTTAAGAGGATCAAGCCCCTTCATCTGCTCCCAATACATTACAAGGCTTGTTGAACCATCCTTAGCTTCTTTATCAAGCTGAGTACGTGTCCAGTCAAAAACAGGCATAAAGTTATAAGTAACGCATTTAACACCGTATTTTGCACATCTTCTGATGTTTTCGCAATAAACATCAAGAAGCTGTTCAACATTGTTTCTGCCCAATTTGATATCCTCGTGAACTGGAATTGACTCAACAACATCAAAAACAAGACCGTGCTTTTCACACTGCTCCTTCATTGTTTTAAGTGATTCCTCGGGCCACACCTCACCGGGCTTAACATCATAAACCGCAGAAACAATTGAACGCATACCGGGAATCTGAGAAATGTATTGGAGGGAAACAGGGTCTGTTTCACCATACCAACGGAAAGAAAGCTTCATTTTCATTATTTTTTCCTCCGAAATCAACACTATTCAAGTGTTTTAAAATCTACAATCAAATTATAAAATACGCCCTTTTCATTGTCAAGCAATTAACAAGGCTACTGATATGCAATTTTTGTATATTTTAGTAATATTTTTACCAAATCGTATTATTTTTGGGTAAAGCTTCAAATTTACGCTTTTGCTTCTGCAGACCTTACTGTGTTTTCAAGAAGCATTGTAATTGTCATAGGACCTACTCCACCGGGAACGGGTGTAATGAAGGAGGCTTTTTTCTCAACCTCATCAAAGCACACATCACCGCAAAGCTTACCCTCTGCATTTCTGTTCATACCAACATCAATTACAACTGCGCCTTCCTTAACCATATCGGCAGTTACAAAATCTGCAATACCAACTGCCGCAACAAGAATATCTGCCGAAAGAGTTTCTTCCTTAAGATTTGCAGTTCTTGAATGGCAGATTTCAACAGTTCCGTTTTCTTTAAGAAGAAGCATCGCCATTGGTTTTCCCACAATATTACTTCTTCCGATTACAACACATTTTTTACCGCTTACTGAAATATTATAGAATTTAAGCATTTCCATAATACCTGCAGGGGTACAAGGCAAAAATGTGAAATCACCTATCATAATATGACCCACATTTACAGGATGAAAGGCATCCACATCCTTTGCAGGATCGATGAAATTCAATATAACCTTTTCATCAATATGCTTGGGAAGGGGTAACTGACAAAGTATACCATCCACCCTATCGTCATTATTCAATTCATTGATAAGAGTGAGAAGCTCTGCCTCGGTTGTTTCCTCGGATAATGCATATTCAAAGGAGGTTACACCGATTTCCTCGCAACCCTTTTTCTTATTATTTACATAAACTCTTGATGCACTGTTATTTCCAACAATAATAACCGCAAGACCTGTGCTTATCCCTTTTTCGTTAAGAGCTTTCACACGCTCCTTGAGTTCTTCTCGCTTGGCAGCAGAAACCACCTTACCGCTTATAATTTCAGCCATTGTCACTTTCCCCTTTTTCATCATCGAGCTCAACAGTTTTAATGTTGGACTGTGCCTTTAATTTTTCCTCTTTTATTTCTTTTCTCATTTTTGCAGCATCGGGCGGAAAATAATCAACGCCCTCAATTTTAACGGGATGCTTTTTCACTTTAACAAGCATAGCCACAAGAACTACTGCACAAACTATAACAATACATATTGAAAGAACCTGAGAAACTCTTAAATTGGTGTCAGCAATATAAAGGCTATCAGTTCTCAAGCCCTCAACAAAGGTTCTGCCTAAGCCGTACCAGATACCATAGGAAAGAAATAGCTGACCACTGAATTTACGGAATTTTTTAAGTATGATATAAAGCACCAGGAAGCCTAATATACACCATACAAATTCATAGAAAAATGTAGGATGAACGAAAAGATTATTTTCTTCAATATATGCACTTACATCGGTTACGCCCTCTAATCCGAACTTGTCAGGATGAGAAGCTATGTAAGCCACAACCTTTTTACTCATCATACCGAAATTTCCGTTAGTAAATGTACCAAAAGCCTCCTGATTGGCATAGTTACCCCATCTGCCGATACCCTGACCGATAAGAAGACTCATACCAACCATATCAAGAAGGTTACAGAAATTAAGCTTTTCTACCTTGCAGGTAATAAACGCTGCTAAAATACCGCCGATTATACCACCGTAAATAGCAAGACCGCCATTCCATATCTGGAATATTTCAGCAGGATTCTGACTGTAATAATCCCATTGGAAAATTACATAATATGCTCTTGCACCAATTATTCCGCCAAAGGTTCCGTAAATAAGAACATCAATCATTTTACTGAGATTAATTCGCCAGGTATATGCAATTCTCCCACCAAAAAGAGCCGCAAGAGTGAAGCCGAAGGCAATAATCACTCCGTACCATTTTATCTGAAAGAACTTATCACCTATATTAAACTCGCAGAACACAGATGAAACATCGAAAACATTGTCAATTCCGCCGAATGTAACACGGGCAAAATCTGCAAACCATTCCATTTTATCACTCCTATGTAAAGCAACTTCAGGTTGCTTTTTTAATTTTTAACTACTGAAAGTGCTGCTTTATCCTCGTTAAAGCATTTTTTAAGAAGCTCATTCACAAATTCAAGCTTTAAATTTTTGATAACCTCAAACTCGGAAAAAAGCTCTTCCTTTTCAAAATGAGAAACCACAAGTCCGTTTGCAACCGTGTCAATATCTGTAAAGGCTCTGACGGTTTTTCCGTATTGCTTTTTGCGGACTGTTTCAAACTGCTCCTCGGTTATGCCTTTTTCCTTTAATTCTTTAACACAGGAATTAATCTTTCTTGCAACCTCTGCAGGATTTACTGATTCACCCGAAAAGAGACAAGAGGCATAATTATGACCATTGAAAAACTCTGTACCAAAGCTACCGTTTATAAGCCCTTCATCAAGAAGCTCCTTATAAAGAGGTGAAATCTGCCCTGCGATAATATCAAGCATTAAGCTCATTGCAATTTCCTCTTCCAAGGTACAGCTTTCGTTAAAGAAGCTCTCCTTATAGCCCAAAACAAAAACGGGTGTACCAACAGGCAGCTTTTCTTCAATATAATTCTTTACTATGCTTTCTTCCTCCTTTTCAAAGGCGCGTTCAACAGTAACGTTTTCATCACCTTCGAGAAGCCTGTCTGCAACCTCAAGAACCTCTTCAACAGTTGTTTTACCTGCAACTGCAAGAGCCATATTTGAAAGATTATAAAAGGTTTCATAGCAGGAGAAAAGCATTTCTGCGGTAATCTGTGCAATAGAATCCTTTGTGCCTGCAATATCAATTTTAACAGGATGCTTATGATAAAGACATTCAAGCAGATTAAAAAGGCATTCCCACTCGGGAGAATCCTTATACATATCAATTTCCTGACCGATTATGCCCTGCTCCTTCTGAACAGTTTCCTCGGTAAAATAAGGATGCCTTACAAAATCAAGAAGTATTTCAAAATTTTCTTTAAAATGCCCTGTGCAAGCAAAGAGATAACAGGTTCTGTCAAAGCTTGTGTAGGCATTTGCTGATGCGCCTGTTTTAGCGTATCTCTGGAAGGCATCAAGCTCCTCACTTTCGAAAAGCTTATGCTCAAGAAAATGAGCTGTACCTGCAGGAATTTCTGTAAAAGATTCTCTGTCGCTTCGTTTAAAGCGGGTATCAATTGAACCATATTTTGTACCGAAAACTGCATAGGTTGAGGTAAATTCAGGCTTAGGGTAAACAAGTATTTTCAAGCCTGATTTATGGCCGATACTATAATAACCCTCACCAAGAATCTCATTTTCAATAAATCTCACAACATTCTCGCTCATTCCTTAACACCGCCTTCCCCTGTTCCTTCAAGCATAAACACTGTATCAAGAGTTACAGCCTTTGCCGCCTTGATGATGTCATCGCGTGTTACCTTTTTAAACTGTTCAATAAAATCCTCGGGGTATAAATATTTATCTGAGCAGACCTGAGAGGTAAACCAATTTGCAACAGATTCTGCAGAGTCGGAAACACTTCTGAAGCCATCCTCAAGAGATTTAACCGAGGATGAAATATCATCATCTGTAAAATTTCCGTTTTTAATATCTTCAAGTTGAGCTAAAATTGCATTTTTGGCTTTTTCTTCGTTATAGCTTTCAATACCGCTCTGAACAAGCATAACACCCTTCTGACGGAACATCATAGCTGAACAATAATAGCAAAGGCTCATTTTTTCTCTGACTACCGTAAAAAGCTTTGAATGTGGGCTCCCGCCGAACAGGTCAACCATAACTCTTCGTGCGGCATAGTCATCATCCTCACTCTTCATACCAAGCCTGAAGCCCATAACAAGCTTACCCTGCTTTACTGATTCCTGTTCTTTTACATACTTTACATCTTCACACTCTTCAACATAAAGCGTTTCGTTAAGCTCTGCCTTGCGGTCATCATCAGAAATATATTTTTCCAGAAGCTCTTCAACATTACTGAAGCTGCCACCACTGACACAAACAAGCATTTTGCTACTTGAAAGCATTTGCTTATATGCATCATAAAGACTTTCGGACGTGATTTTTTCAATATCCTCTACTGTACCGTAGCGATGAATACCATAAAGCTCATTTTCAAACATTATTTCATTACAACGATTTTTTGCATAGGTTCTCTTATCACTGTTTTCTGCAATAAGGCGCTCTGCCAAAAGGCGCTTTTCACTTTCAACATCATCAGAGCAAAACACACCGTTTTCAAGGCGTGGCTCAAAAACCATCTGAAACAACAGCTTCAGGCATTCGTTTGTTATGCTTTCCTCACCAATTGAAAATCTGTCGTCAATACAGGAAGTCTCTATCTTCAGAATCTGGTTTTCACCTGATTTTGTAACATCAACAACAACCTCTGCTCCGTAAAGAAGTGCGAGCTTTCTTTCAACACTTGTAACATCGGGATAATCTTTACAAGAACGGGTAAGCACATTGGGAACAAGGGCAAAAAGAGATGCCTTTTCTCCCAAGGGCATAACAAAGCTTAATGATGCACAAGCTGTCTTGAACCCTTCTGCACTGACCGAGCAAAGCTCAACTCCCTCGAATAATTTTTTATTCTGTAAGTCGTATTTCACAGTACCACTCCGTTTTATTCCATAATTAATTAACATTTTAACATAATACGGAAAATGTTTCCACTCTTTTTTCATTTTTTCTTATCTCCTGACTTTCAAAAATATTATGGTTTCTTTGGTATTTTTGACTATTTTTTATTAAATATATACATCCGCTAAAATTATTGACAAAATAAATTGCTTGTGATAGTATATTGAGGTTGTATAAATATATATAATTTAATTCTAATGTTAATTTGGAGGCTTTCAAATGTCAGGACATTCCAAATGGAGTACCATTAAGAGAAAAAAAGGCAAAATTGATGAAGCAAGAGCTAAGGTTTTCACAAAAATAGGCCGTGAAATTGCTGTTGCAGTTCGCGAGGGCGGTCCCGACCCCGCAGGTAACTCAAAGCTCAAGGATTGCATTGCTAAGGCTAAGGCAAACAATGTTCCTAACGATAACATTGAAAGAATTATCAAAAAGGCTGCCGGCGAAACAGGTGGCGCAAACTACGAAGAAATCATCTACGAGGGCTATGGTCCCAACGGTATTGCAGTTGTTGTTAAAGCACTTACCGATAACCGTAACCGTACTGCAGGTGATGTTCGCCACTATTTCGATAAATACGGTGGAAATATGGGCACATCAGGTTGTGTTATGTTTATGTTTGATTACTACGGTGTAATCATCATAGAAAAAGAAGATGTTGATGAAGATAAGCTTATGGAAGATGCTATTGAATGCGGTGCCTTGGACTTCATCACAGATGAAGAAGAAATCTTCGAAATCCGTACTGACCCCAACGACCTTGGCGCAGTTACAAGCGACCTTGAAGCAAAGGGTTATAAATTTATGAGCAGTGAAACCGCTTATATTCCCCAGACATATACTCGCCTTGAGGATGAAGAGAGTATGAAAAAAATGAGCAAAATGCTTGAAATGTTCGATGACAATGACGACATTCAGGGTGTTTGGCACAACTGGGAGAATGAGGACGAATACGAAGGTTAATTTCCTCTTTTAACTATTGATTTTTACTTATTATTAATATATAATATGTAGTAACAACTTACGCTCAATTCGGTCATGCGACGGGTGGGTCCTGTGCGACGGGGCACCGTGAACCATGTCAGGCGGGGAACCGAGCAGCATTAAGCGGACCGTTCTGTGCGCCACAGTCCGCCTGCTCGTCGTATGACCGAGCGGAGCGTAAGTTTTTCATTTGCTTTGCAAATGAAAAAAGTGAGGAATGAGGAATGAGGAGTGAGGAATGTCGGGTGCTGCGCACGGCATTTTAAGCGTCGCGATACTGTTACCAAATCTTCTACGGCGCATTTTCGCGCCCCGATACTGGCATCTGGCATCTGGCATCTGGTATCTGGCATCTTTATAATCGGCTTCGCCCCGATACTTGCCACTTCCAACTTGCCACTTCCAACTTGCAACTTTATTCAAGGAGTGAATATTTTGTACAGAGCATTATACAGAAAATGGAGACCGCAGGTTTTCTCGGATGTTTCCGGTCAGAACCATATCACAGAAACTCTTATGAATGAGATTTCTACCGGCAGGCTTTCCCACGCGTATCTTTTTACCGGCTCCAGAGGTACCGGTAAGACTACCTGTGCAAAAATTCTTGCAAAGGCGGTTAACTGCCTTAATCCCGTTAATGGCAGTCCCTGTAACGAATGTCGTATTTGTAAGGGCATTGATGATGGTTCAATTCTTGATGTTACGGAAATTGACGCTGCAAGCAACAACAGTGTTGACAACATACGTGACTTAAGGGATGAGGTTAATTTCACTCCTGCTGCCGCAAAATACAGAGTTTATATTATTGACGAGGTTCATATGCTTTCAACCGGTGCTTTTAATGCCCTTTTGAAAACTCTTGAAGAACCACCAGAGCACGTTTTATTTATTCTTGCAACCACCGAGGTTCAGAAGCTTCCTGCAACTATTCTTTCAAGATGCCAACGCTTTGATTTCAGGAGAATTCCGCCTGAAGACATTGCCGCAAGACTTATGACAGTTGCAGAAAATGAGAATTTGCAGTTATCAAATGATGCTGCTCTTCTTATTGCAAGAGTTTCTGATGGTGCCTTGCGTGATGCACTTTCAATTCTTGACCAATGTGCAGGCTATAACGAGCCCATTACTGTAAACACAGTTGGTAATGCAGCCGGTCTTTTGGGAAAGGATTATCTTTTTGAAATTTCCGATGCCCTTTTAAACCAGGACAGTCCCGCTGTTCTCAACATAATTGACAGGCTCCATTCCTCTTCCTGCGATATGGAAAGGCTTATGAGTGAGCTTGTTAACCATTTCAGGAATATTATGATGGCAAAAACCACTAAAAATCCTGAAAAATTCATTGTAAGCACTCCTGATGAGCTCAAACGCTACAAGGAAAACGCAGAGAAAATGACCTATGGCACAATTCTTCATATAATGGAGACCCTTTGCCGTGAGGCTTCACAATTAAAATACAGCTCTCACCAGAGAGCTCAGACAGAAACCACTCTTATAAGACTGTGTGAGCCTGCTCTTTCCACAGATAATGCGGCAGTTATCCGCAGGCTTGATGAATTAGAAGCACAACTGATGATTCTAAAGGCTCAGGGTGTAACAGTCACAGTTGCAGAGTCTCAGAAGCCGAAGAAAGTGATAGAAGAAACTGCACCTCAAAAGGTTGTTGAAGAAATTAAAGAGGTTGAAGAGGCTGCTCCCGTTCAGGTTGAAGAGCCCGATGCAATTCCTCTCAATGAAATACCCTTTGATGAGCCACCTGCTTTTGAAGAGTTCATCCCCGAAGCTCCCGAAGAAAAGGTTGTTGAAGAAATTAAAGAGGTTGCTCCCCAACTTGCACCTCAACCACAAAAGATAGATACAGGTATTGTTACAGATTCAGATAACGCTGTGCCCTTTGCAGCCTGGGAAAACACTTTAAATCAGCTTTCAAAAATAAGCAGACCCTTATATCCGATGCTTATCGGCTCAACTGCTTTCAGAGCAGGTAACACAGTTTTCATTAAAGCTAAAAATACTGCATTCAGTCAGATGTTTACTCAAAAAATGCACGCAGATTCAATTGCAGAAGCACTTATGCGGGCAACAGGCGAAAAGCTCAAGCCGATGATTTACAATGACGGTTCTTCCCCTGCTGCAGATGAAACTGCTGAACCAATTGATGCGTTTCTCTCAAAGCTCAGTAAACACAATATAGATTTTATAATTGAAGAATAAATCATAAAAAAGGATGGTAGAATAATATGAAAGCAAGAATTCCTAACCAAGGCGGCGGAAACTCTCAGGCTGCAATGATGAAAAAAATCCAGGATATGCAGAACGAAATGGCTCGTATTCAGGAAGAGGTTGAAAGCTCTGAATTTTCTGCAAGTGCAGGTGGCGGTGCAGTTGAGGTTACTGTAACCGGCAAGCACGAGGTTGTTTCTGTTAACATTCAGCCAGATGTTGTTGACCCTGACGATGTTGAAATTCTCTCCGATATGATTATTGCAGCTACTAACGAAGCAATCCGCAAGGCATCCGATACTATGGAGCAGAAGATGGGTAGTGCAACAAGCGGACTCGGACTTCCCGCAGGCTTAGGTTTCTGATATGGCATACGATGTTGCGGCCCTTGAAAAGTTAATTGAGCAATTTCAGAAAATGCCCTCAATCGGCAGAAAAACTGCTCAGAGAATGGCTTTTCATGTGCTTGATTTAACTGACGAAGAGGCAAAAGAATTTTCCGAAGCAATAATAAATGCCCACACAAAAATACACCGTTGTGCACTTTGCCATAACCTTACAGAAAACGAGCTTTGTCCTATATGCGAAAGCGTAAACAGAGATAAAGCAACAGTCTGCGTTGTGGAAGAGCCCAAGGATGTTCTTGCAATGGAAAGAACAAGAGATTTCAGTGGCGTTTACCACGTTCTTCACGGAGTTATTTCACCTATGAATGGTATAGGTCCTGAACAGCTCACCATAAAAAGCCTTGTTGAAAGATGTGCAAAAAGCGAAATAACAGAGCTTATTATGGCAACAAACCCCACTATTGAGGGTGACACAACCGCAATGTACATAAGCAAGTTAATAAAGCCATTCGGTGTTAAGGTAACAAGACTTGCTTATGGTATTCCCGTTGGTGCAGATATTGAGTATGCTGACGATGTCACACTTATGAGAGCGTTGGCAGGCAGAAGCGAATTATAATTCGTAATGCTTAATACGTAATACGTAATTGAATTGAAAATTTAAAATGGAAAGTGGAAAATTAAGGGGAAGCTTCGCTTCCGAATATTATAATTATAATTTCCGACCGCAGGTCCCGAAACTTGCCACTTGCCACTTTCAACTTGCCACTTTTAGAAAGGAGTAGTTATGGCTACAAAGGAAAATAAAACCGTTGCACAGAACAAAAAGGCTTACCATGACTACTTTGTTCTTGAAACCTATGAAGCAGGAATTGAGCTTTTCGGTACGGAAATCAAATCCATCCGTGCAGGTAAGCTTAACCTTAAGGATTCCTGGTGCAATGTTGTAAATGGTGAAATGCTTGCAAATGGTGTGCATATATCACCCTATGAAATGGGTAACCGTTTCAACCGTGACCCTTTAAGACCCAAGCGTCTTTTAATGCATAAAAAAGAAATTATGAAGCTTATGGGCGAGGTTAAGCAACAAGGCTGTGCCCTCATCCCCCTCTCTGTTTATTTCAACGAAAGAGGAAAAGCAAAAATGCTTGTAGGATTATGTAAAGGTAAGAAAAACTACGACAAGCGAGAAGCTGAAGCCAAAAGAGATGCACAACGCAACATCGAACGCAGTTTAGCTGAAAGAAACAGGTAATTCAACTGATAGTTTAGTTGGTTTTATGGCTTTACAACCAATAGTTTATAAAAAAACCTCCATTTCAACCTTTGCTATCTTCTAAAAAAACATATTCTCCGATAGAATGGATTTACCGAAAGGAAAATTTTACCGAAGTAAAGGAGAAAGAATTATGTCAATATTTAAGAGAAAAGAACAAGAAAAGAACGTTATTAATGAGCAGGAAAATGATGCTCCCGTTATCAACGAAGAGGATGCAGAAGTCTCAACATTAGGTCAAAAAATTGCCGAAGGCAGAAAGAAAAGCAACTACACACAAGAGGAGTTTTCTGAGCTTTTGGGCGTAACTCCTCAAGCAGTATCAAAATGGGAAAATGATGTATCCTGTCCTGATATTCAGTTACTTCCTAAAATTTCTCAACTGCTTAATATAAGTATCGATGAATTATTAGGAAATGTACAAAAGAAAACCGAAGAGCAAAAAACAAAATCCGTTGATACAAGCAAATTAAGCTTCACTATTAATGTCACTAAACAAAATCAAAATCCGGTAAATGTTTCCCTCCCCTTTTCAACAATAAAAAGATTTGCTAAAATGGGTAATGGTATTTCCGGTGTTTTAGGCAACAATACATTAAACGGTGTTCAGCTTGATGAAATTCTCAATATAGTTGAAGACGGAGCAACCGGCGAGGTTTTCAAGGTTGAAGCCGAAGATGGCACAATTGTCAGATTTATAATAGAATAACAAAAAAGGTACATATACAGAGCAATTTGATGTTCTGTATATGTACCAAAAGATATCCGGGGATGAAAGGATTTCGACGGGGATTTTGAACCGTTATAAGCGAGCAGAGGCGTGGTACCGCTTTAAAAACCACACTTTTAAAAATAACTGACAATAATAAAACAGTTTTAGCAGCTGCTTAAGTCAGCTGCCGTTCCTACTGAGAGTACCGCGACTCAGATAGGAGCGTCATTTAGCGGTGCACGTGAACAAGAGAGAGCCTTGTATCTTGTCACGGTCTAAAGGGCTACCGAGGGTTAAAGCCTGCTTATCGGCGTTTCCCCAAGGGAATTTCAAAAGATAAACTACGCTCGTAGAAAGTTTCGGGAATAGATTTTCGGACATGGGTTCGACTCCCATCATCTCCACCATAAAAAAAGCACTTCGAAAGAAGTGCTTTTTTCAATGATATCCGTTCCCTAAGGTCACGGATGATATAGCTATAAGCTATGATATCTGCTCCGAAGATGATATACGCTTCGCGCATAACGGAACGGATATTATCTCATATTTGCATAGCAAATATATCACACGTCAAAGCCGTATATCATATCGCATCTTCGATATATCATTTAACTTGAACTTGATTATTATTTCTGCTATACTACAAATATCATCACAAAGGAGCAGATTATATGTCCATCGAAAATGTAAGAGCTTATTTTAAAGGCTATGATATTGAAGATAAAATTTTAGAATTTCCTGTTTCAAGTGCAACGGTTGAGCTTGCTGCACAGGCACTTAACACAGACGGTTGCAGAATTGCAAAAACCCTTTCATTTTCTGTTAACGATTCTCCTATTCTGATTGTTACTGCAGGAGATGCGAAAATAGATAACAAGAAATATAAAGCCTTTTTTGGCGCAAAGGCTAAAATGCTTTCATTTGACGAGGTTGAAGAGAAAATCGGTCACGCAGTTGGCGGTGTTTGTCCCTTTGCTATTAACGACGGTGTTAAGGTTTACCTTGATGATAGCATCAAGCGTTTCGAAACTGTTTTCCCTGCCTGCGGAAGCAGTAACAGTGCCATTGAACTCACACCTGAGGAATTAGAAAAATATTCCAGCTCTTTCATTGAATGGATTGATGTTTGCAAGTTACCCGAATAAAAAAGCTTCAGGGAACATTTCAAGTTCAAATGACTTGGAATGTTCCCTGTTTTTTTATTTGAATATTTTGTTATATTTTTCCGCCCAATGCTTTACTTTTTCCTTATTATACTCTTTCGGAAGAGCTATGCAGAGCGCCATTATCTTACCAATATCAGCACCAACCTTTAGCATTTTCTTTAAAAGGTCCTTGTCTTTTACGATTGAAACTGCGCGTTTGGGCATATCCAGTGCAGGATGCACAAAATCTGTTATGCTCGTGGTATCTGCAGTAATAGTCATCTCTTTCCAGGTAAGTATACCTTTTTCAAATATGTAGTCAAGCTGTTCGGGTGTGATTTTGGTAAGCAAAAGCTTTACCGCCGCTAAGGGTGCCAAGCCCGCTCCTAAATTTTTATAGAATTTATATTGATACTGCCACAAAGCTTCTGCGGTATAGGTTTCGCTTCTGTCATCCATTATGGCTTTTGCAAGCAAGGGTGCCACTCTTAATGAATTTGCAATACCTGAACCTATAATGGGGACCGTCATAAATGCACTATCACCTATCGCAGCATAACCATTGGCAACCATAAGAGAAAGGGACTGACGAACAGGAATTTCAACAAACTGACCACCGCGAACAACCTTTGTTCCGAGGCTTTCGTTACGACTTCTGAAGTATTCTGCAGTTCTTTCAACCTCTGCCATATCAAAGGGCTCAAATCTACCAATAAGCAAATCTGTATATTCATTCTCAGTTGCAACCCAACCAATCCCCAATTCACCTTCGGGAAGAAGACATACTTTATATTTATCTTCAACAGGTTTTTCATTTGCTTTATTATAGAAAGCTCTGTAAACATAGAATTTTTCGTTTTTAGCAGGGTGCTTTTCTATACCGAACTCCTCAGGCAGACTGATTCTTACAGGTGATTCGCAACCGCAGGCATCTATTATCAAATCACCGTACGCCTGACCCATTGAGGTATTTATACCCACAACGCGATTATCTTCTATAATGGCTCTTTCTATATTACAATTATAAACAAACTCAACTCCGTTTTTCTCTGCAGTATCTATAAGCAAATTATAGATATCCTTACGCTCCATTTTAATTTCCAGCTCTGCTTCGGGAACCTGTTGCTTTATGGGAGTTTTTTCATTGGGTGAATAAAAGGTCATATTCTCTTTGTATTCAAAAAGAGAATTATCAGGCATTGGTATATCCGCTTTAGCAAGTGCCTTAGGGTCAAAAATATCAGTCCAGTCGTAACCCATATTTTCTCTTGAGTTTTTTTCATAAACAGTTACATCATAGCCATTACGAGAAAGGATTGAAGCCACTGCAATACCACCGTGACCACCACCTGCTACTATTATTTTTCTGCTCACAAATACCCCTCCCATATTTATGTAAATTTAATATATCACATTATATGTAAAAAAAGCAATAAAAAATCGGCATCACAGTAACCTGCGATGCCGAAAATTATTTAATTGAGGAATCAGCCACCAAGACCGAGTAATTTAAGAAGCTCTGCGAAAAGACCGAAGATAATATTGAGAATTGTATTGGGTCTTACAATTTCCTGTTCTTCTTCTGCAGTTGTTCCAACAGTATACTCAAAAGTTTTGGTATCTGTTTCGCCTGTTGCAATCCATTCGCCTGTTGTTGCATCATACTCTTCTTCTACATAATTGATGATGAGAGTATAGTTACCGAAAATTGTATGTGTGAATGTTACATCGTAACCATTTTCGAACTGATTACCTGTGAACTCACCATTGAATTCATCATTCACATACCATGAAACAGGACGGAAGCGCTTACCAATCTCAGTATTGGTCTTTGCATCCATACCGCTACCAAAAGCGGTGAAACGAACTGTTCTGTGGTATTCGTAAGAAGATGCAAGGCCTGCCGCTGTGTTGTTGTCAATAGAATAAATCTTCTTTGAACCAACATCTACTATTGTAGTTTCTTTACCACAGTTTTTTACACATGTTGATGTTTTTGTACCATCAGCGGTATAGGTTGCATCATTATTAGATTTAAAATCATCGTAAACATGCTCACTTACATAAAACTGTAAATCAACTGTTTTTACAATTGTATTTTTTTCTGCAGTTGAAATAACGATTTGTTCTACATAATCACCGATACCAAGAGCTGAACCCGGCTGAATAGCAAACTCTCTGGTTTCACCTGCTGCTAAAACTAAAGAACCATTTGCTGAAATTGTGTAATTAGCAGGTAAAACAGCTGTAAGTGTAATATCAATATTACCGGTGTTAGTTATGCTTATACTCTGCGCTGCGGGAGTTGTATAACCTTCACAAACCTCACCAAAATAAAGCTCATTTGCACTAACTTCAATACCGTAAACATTTTCCACCCAATAAGGATATAAAACAATATCTTCATTTATTGTAACGAAGCCCTGTAACAAGTTGTAAACTTTTTCTCCACCATCTGTAAGACTCCAACCTTCCTGTCTGTAGCCTTCACGAGTGAAGAGTTTATTTTTTACTGTGAATTCTATTCCACTTTCGACTGAGTCTTCAACACTAGCACCCACACCATATTCACCGGGAACATAAGTAACTTTACAAATTTTTGCCCAATAGGGATACAATGTGAGGTTACCTGTAATGGCGTCACTCATTGAACCAACTTCATAAACCTTTGCACCACCATCTGTAAGAGACCAACCGGCATGAACATAGCCGTCACGAGAGAAAATAGCGCCTTTCAAAGCTTTACCTTCACCATAATTGGCACTATCGGTAACAATAGATCCTGATGTTGCATACATACCGGGATCATAAGTGATGGTGTATGTATCACCCTTCCATACAGGGTAAAGAACAATGCTCTTTTTGGTTCTGTAAGTAGAGTTAAAAGAGTTTGTGTTCTTACCACCTTCAGTTGTTGACCAACCGGTTTGGGTAAAATGCTCTCTGGTGTATGTAGCTTTACGAATTTTGATAGATGATGTAAATTCGTCTACATATACTTCACCTTCAACACCTTCACCCGGCATATAGGTAACGGTGTAGGTTGCTGCGAATGCTGTTACACTAAAAACTGATGCAAGCATCAAAACAGCAAGAAAGACAGCCAATGTTTTTTTGAAGTTTGTCTTCATTGTGATTCCTCCAAATCAAATACATATAATTATACAATAGAATTATAGCATACTTATTGAAAAATTTATATTAACATATTCACCAAACATAAGGCAAAAAAACTGTTAAAGTTAATGAGTGTTTACACATTTTTCTTGTTTTTGTAAAGAAGATTACTTGTCAGTTATAGGCATTGATGCAACTGCATTGAGAGTTAAATCTGCCCTCTTCCCTGCCAAGAATTCATAATAGCCCTGAGATGCTATCATCGCCGCATTATCACCGCAATATTTCAACTCAGGCTTATAAAGCTCAACACCCTTGCTTGCGCATTTTTCTTCCATAACTCTTCTTAAACGTGAGTTAGCAGAAACGCCACCTGCAAGGACGATTTTTTTTGCACCAAAATCCTTAACAGCTTCCATTGTGTGAGAAACGAGAAGGTCTGTAACCGCTTTGATAAAGGATGCTCCCAAGTCCTCTGCCTTAACCTCTTCACCCTTCTGAGAAGCATTGTGAACAAGATTCACTGCAAAGGTTTTAAGACCTGAAAAGCTGAAATCATATTTAGAATCTGCAATCTTGGGAACAGGAAAATTATATTTATTCTCGTCACCGTTTACAGATATTTTATCAAGGTTAACACCACCCGGGTAAGGAAGTCCGACAGTTCTTGCTGCTTTATCCATCGCCTCACCTGCCGCATCATCACGGGTTCTGCCGATTATTTCAAAATCCGTATAGTCCTTCACATTGATAATGTGACTGTGACCGCCTGACACCACCAAGGACATAAATGGTGGCTTCAATTCTTCGTTTGATATGTAATTGGCGGCAATATGCCCTCTTAAATGGTGAACGGGTACAAGAGGAATTCCCGTTGAATAAGCAAGACCCTTTGCATAGTTCACGCCAACAAGCAATGCGCCTATAAGACCCGGTGCATATGTAACTGCTATTGCATCAATATCATCAATAGTGCAGTCCGCATCGCTCAAGGCTTTTTCAACAACACCGCATATTGCTTCAGTATGCCTTCTTGAAGCAATTTCAGGCACAACACCGCCATATATTTTATGCTCCTCAACCTGAGAGGCGATAACATTTGAAAGCACTTTTCTGCCATCCTCAACAACTGCTGCGGCAGTTTCATCACAAGAGCTTTCAATTCCGAGAATTTTCATAAAATTTTCTCCAAATCACTTTATAAAATATGTCATTAAAATTGCATCTTCTGTGGGCTTTTCGTAGAATTTTTTTCTTTCGCCCACTTTTTCAAAACCGCATTTCTCGTAGAGAGAAATAGCGTTCTGATTGCTTTTTCTTACCTCAAGTGTAACAAATTCTGCATTTTCGGATTTCATTTCATTAACAAGGAATTCAACGAGTGCTTTACCAACACCATTCCTGCGAAATTCAGGAAAAACCGCAACATTTGTTATATAAACTTCGCCTAAAACATTATGAGAGCCTATATAACCTGCAACTTTTTCGCCTGAAAAAGCAACAAAGAAACGAGCAAAATTATTATTTAATTCAGCCTTCAGACCATCCTCGCTCCAAGGTGAAGAAAAGCATTCCTTTTCAAGCCTTGCTATTTCTTCAATATGAGCACAGGTCATTTCTTTAATTTCTAAATTCATCATTTTGTATCGTACCAGGTTTTACCGTATTGCACATCAACAGTAAACGGTACTGCCATTTCACAAGCCTTTTCCATTGTTTCCTTAAGAAGAGCTGCAACATTTTCAGCATCCTTTTCAGGAGCTTCAATAATCAATTCGTCATGCACCTGCATAATGAGCTTGGCTTCAGGAAACTCGTTTTTCAGACGGTCATAAACCTTAATCATAGCAATTTTAATTATATCTGCCGCAGTGCCCTGAATTGGCATATTCATTGCTACTCTTTCGCCAAAGCCACGGCGGATGGCGTTTTTCTCCTGCAATTCGGGAAGATATCTTCTTCTGCCGAAATATGTCTCAGCATAGCCCTTTTCCTTAGCAGATTTCTTGGCATTTTCCATAAACCCTGCAACGCCCGAATAATTTGCAAGATAGCCTTTAATATATCTGTCCGCCTCAACAACTGAGGTGCCGATATCATTGGAAAGAGAAAATGCACCGATACCGTAAACAATACCGAAATTAACCGCTTTCGCCTTTCTTCTGTCATTGGGAGTAACCTTTTCAAGAGGAATTCCCATAACCTGAGAAGCGGTAATAGAGTGAATATCCGCACCGCTCAGGAAAGCATCAATCATTGTTTTATCATCAGCAAGAGAAGCTAAAACGCGAAGCTCAATCTGTGAATAGTCCGCATCCACAAGTGCGTAGCCCTCTTTTGCAACAAAGAATTTCCTTAATTCTCTTCCCTGCTCTGTTCTTACGGGAATATTCTGAAGATTGGGCTCTGCAGAGGAAATTCTGCCTGTTCGGGTTTCCGTCTGGTTAAGGGTTGAATGGATTCTTCCGTCATTATCAATAACCTTTAAAAGACCCTCGCAATAGGTGGATTTAAGCTTTGAAAGACCTCTGTATTCAAGTATTTCATTAATTATGGGGTGCTTGTCTCTTAAGGATTCAAGAACCTCTGCATTTGTAGAATAACCGCTTTTAGTTTTCTTTCCGTGAGGAAGATTCAATTTATCCTCATCAAAAAGAACCTCGCTTAACTGCTTAGGGGAATTCACATTGAACTCGCACCCTGCCATATCATAGATATTTCTGAGCTTTTCCTCTAATTTTGAATAAATAACCTCGTTATAATTTTCAATACCCTCTCTATCAACAAGGAAGCCCTCTCGCTCCATTGATGCAAGCACTCTTGCAAGGGGTATTTCTATTTCATAAAGGAGCTTTTCCTGATTATTCTCTTTAATTTCTGCTGAAAGCTTGATGCTTAAAGCCTCAATATACGCGCTGCCATCAACAAAATCCTTTTCTGCAAGATAAAAATCTGCTAAATCACCCGCTTCAATTTTAACGGGTGCAAGAGAATATGAGCCTGCAAGCATTTTAACGGAGTAATCCGAAGAATTGGGGTTAAGAAGATATGCCGCAAGAGAAGTATCAAGAGCTATATTTTTAAGCTCTATGCCGTTTGCATCGCAAAACCCGTAAAGCTGCTTTGAATCATCAGTAAATTTCTCTATACCTTCATCAGAGAAAAATGCACTTGCAAAGGACATAAAAAGGAAATTGCTGTTTTCAACAAGTGCAACGCCATCGACGGTTTTAAATAAAACATATTCAATTCCGCCATTATTATATTTAACCGTGAAATATGCTTTACCTGATTTCTTCAATAAACTAAGAAATTCATCTGTATCACTTATTTCATAAAGCTTTATTTCCTTTGCATCCTCCTGAACTATAGCTTCATCCTGAGAAAGCTTAAGTCTTCCTAAAAGCTTGCTCATCTCCAAGGACATAAGAAGATTGGTTGCTTTAACGCTATCGGGGGCTTTTATTTCATAATCGCTTAAATCTGTGCTTATGGGTGCCTGAAGGCAAATTCTGCCCAAATCCTTGCTTAAAAAAGCGTTTTCCTTTGATGCCTCAAGCTTTGCGCGGATACCTGCTTTAATATCAATATTTTCAAGATTTTCGTAAATATATTCAATTGAGCCGAAACGACCTATAAGGTCCTGAGCGCCCTTTTCACCGATACCTGCAACACCGGGAATATTATCGGATGTGTCGCCCTGAATTGCTTTTATATCAATTAACTGCTCAGGGGCTACTCCGTAAACCTCTTTGATTTTTTCAGTGTTATATAAAACAGCTTCGGATTTGCCCATTCTTGTTGTTGCAAGAACAACATTCACATTATCTCTTACAAGCTGAAGACTGTCTCTGTCCCCTGTTGCAATATAGCAGAAATCATCCTTACCGCAAGCGGCAGAAAGTGTTCCTAAAATATCATCCGCTTCATAGCCGGGCATTTCAACAACCTTGTAACCAAGGTAGCCAAGCAATTCCTTAAGGGTGGGAAATTGCTCAACAAGCTCACTTGGAGCAGGCTTTCTTGTGCCCTTATAAGCATCATACATTTTATGGCGGAATGTGGGCGCCTTAACATCAAACGCAATTGCAACATTATCGGGCTTATACTCTTCAAGAAGATGAAGAAAAATATTCATAAACCCGAATATTCCGTTGGTAAATCTGCCATCCTTGGTGCTTAAAAGACGAACACCATAAAAGGCTCTGTTCAATATTGAGTTACCGTCAATAACAAGAAGTTTCATCTATATACCTCTTTATACATTCAAAGTTTCAAGGGTTACAAAATGATACCCGTTGGAAGAAAGATAATTTTCCTCATTCAAGGCACGAAGGCAACCCAATGCCGCAACATTTGTAGCATTACCGGGGATTTTAACCTTTATTCCCGTGGCTTCTTCAATATATTTATCAAGTCCGTAAAGCTTTGCCATACCACCACAGAGGAATATACCATCATCCGTAATATCTCTCACAAGTTCAGGAGGAGTTACCTCAAGAACATCTGTTATGGCTTTGCATATTTCATCAACACAATCACGGACTGCAAAGTTGATTTCCTGAGCAGTAACCTCAAAAAACAAGGGCATACCATCCGCCATATCCTTACCTTTGGCAACTGCGGCAATGGTTTCATCTCGCATTTTTGCACCGCCGATAAGAGTTTTTAACTCTTCTGCAGTAAGCCTGCCCACATTAACACCACGATTATTTTTAAGATATGTTTTTATAACCCTGTCCATATCATCACCGCCCACTGCGGCACTTTTTGCAACAGCAATGCTACCCATTGTCACAACACCAACACCTGTTGTTCCTGCACCTACATTTACAATCATAGTGCCATAGGGCTTGTCCGTCATAACACCGATACCCAAAGCAGCCGCAAGTGGCTCTTCAATAAGAACTGCCCTGCCTGCACCTGCTCTTAAAATACAGCCTAAAATATTGCGTTTTTCAAGATTTGTTATTCCTGCCGGCATTGTTGCAACAACCGTGGGCTTAAAAATTTTGTTTTTACAAATACGGTCCAGAAAGCATCTCAAAAGCTTTTCACTGCTTTCTAGCTCAGAAATTCCACCACTTAAGAGAGGGCGAACAAGCTTTATTGCATCAGGGCATCTGCCCGTCATATCAAAAGCCCTTTTACCTGCTTCGAGCACCTCATCGGTTTCTCTTTCAAGCGCCAGAACAGCAGGCTCGGAAAGAACCACACCTTTATTTTCAACAGCCGCAATAACGCTACCTGTGCCTATATCAAGACCGATTTTGAGACCTACCATTCAAGCACCTCACTCACGCATAAAAATACATAGTAATTATACACCCTTAATCTTTTTTTGTAAACATTTTTCTGCCTGTTTACAAATGTTTTTATTTATATTATAATAGAGTTATAGACCTATTAATAGTACAAGAGGTGTTAGTATGGCAGGAACTCAGAAATCCAAATTAAAATTACTTTATCTTGCAGATATTTTAAAGAAAAAAACCGATGAGGAGCACTTTCTTGCAGCAACGGAAATTGTTGAGGAGCTTAACAAATCAGATATTCCTGCAGAAAGAAAATCAATATATAAGGATATTGAAATTTTAAAGGAATATGGCTTTGACATTATTCACTCAGGCTCTAAAAATCGTGGCGGTTATTTTTTAGGTACAAGGGATTTTGAGCTTGCCGAAATCCGCCTTCTTTCTGATGCGGTTCAGGCGGCAAACTTCATTTCACAGAAAAAAACAAACCAATTGGTTGAAAAAATTGAAAGCTTTGCAAGTGAAAATCAGGCTAAAATTTTACATTCTCAGGTTTATGTTGATAATCGCCCAAAATGCAGTAACGAAGAAATTTATTACACCATAAGCCTTCTTGATGAGGCTATTACAGAGGGTGTAAAGGTAAGCTTCAATTACACAAGAAGAAAAATCACAGAGGAATTTAAAACCGCAAAGGAAGAAAAAGCCTTTACGGTCAGCCCCTATGCACTTATATGGTCTGAGGACCATTATTACCTTGTTTGCAACAATGAAAAATATGACAACCTGATGCATCTTAGAATAGATAAAATAAAAAAATTGCAGAAGACTAAATCCCCTGCAAGACACTTTTCAGAGGTTTCCGATTACAGAAATAACTTTGATTCTGCTGACTATGCCACAAAGCTTTTCAATATGTATAGCGGTGAACCAAAGCCTATTGAACTGATTTGCAGTAATGAAATTCTTGAGGTAATTCTTGACCGATTCGGCGAGAATGTAAAAATCCAGAAATTCGATAATGAGCACTTTCTTTTGAAAACCAACGGAATTGTAAGTGACGGGCTTACAAAATGGGTTGTTCAATTCGGCGGAAAAATCAAGGTAAAGGCTCCTAATGATTTGATTTATGAGGTGAAGAAGAAGGCGGAAGAGATACTTAACAACTATTAAAAAAGCTTCGGAACATTTCTGTTCCGAAGTTTTTTTATATATCAAAATATTCAAGTATGCCCTTATAAATTCCCTTTGCAACATATTTCTGACCTGTTGCGGTATTCAACAGCTCAAAATCGCAATCCGCCTGAACCTTTGCGTTGGATGAAGGCGTTATAACGGCACTTGTATTGGAAATGAAGCCGCATTCCACCAGAACCGCAGGGCAATTTTCAATCCTTATAACTCTGAAGGGATAGAAATGAAAGCCTCTGTCTCTCATAGGGTAGCCCACCTCATTTTTGAGAGTTCCGGTAAGTTCTTCTGAAATTGCTTCCGCTAAGGGTGCTGAATAATTTTTATAATAGTAAACCGAAGAGCCGTTAGCAGATTTTGCATCCGAAGCATCAAGGTGAATTGAAATAAACATATCCGCATCGTTTTTCATCGCATTTATTCTGCGCTCTTCAATTTCAGGAGCAGATGCACTGTTATCCCTTGATAAAATAACCCTTGCGCCTGCATTTTCAAGATATTTTTTCAATTGCAATGCAATTTTATATGTAATAGCACTTTCATAAACCCCTGTGCCCGACCCTGCTCCCGGTTGATTTCCGCCGTGACCGGGGTCGATTTCAATTGTTCTGCCTTTAAGCTTGTTTACAGGCTCCTTCACGGAAATCACAAGGAGATTATTTTTATCATAATTAACTGAATAGCCGTAAAACTCCCCTTCCTCACGGAAATATATGCGCAAGGTGGCAGTTTTATTTTCACTGTTCACAATCCACTTGCAAGATTTAATAGTCTCGCTTTCGGTGAAGGTCAATTTGCCCTCGGCAGACTTGGTATATCGGAAGGTAATATCCATATGCGCCCCTGTAAATTCACCGTCTGCAACATTGAATTCGCGCCCATCATAACCGGTTTCATAGCTCTGAGGACTGATTGTTACATTAAAGGGCACACGCCAATCAAGAGCAAGATACATTTTAGTGCTGTCCCCGGCATACTCTATATGGTCGCGAAGGCTTATATTATTATACGGCATTTTATAGCCTGTGAAAACCTTTACCTCATCAGCATAAATTCTTCTGCCCGAGCCTAAAATATAGAAGCTTTTACCGCTTGCACCATCTGTTACAGGACCTGATGTGACATAGTCATAGGTCCCCTTGGGCAAGGGTGAATACAAGGGATTGGATTTATCATTCACAGGCGAAGAGGGAAAGGTTTCACCGCAATAATCCGTAACCTTACAGAACTGAACACGGGTTGAGGAATTGTGCTTTTCAGAGGGTGTAATTTGTGTTATTTTGCCAAGCGTCCAGGAAGGGTCAATATCAACCGCTTTGGCAAGGGCGGTTTTCACATCTGCCATAGTAATGCTCCCGTCTGAATTCATATCTGCTTTTAAACCTGCTTCTTCGTCAGGAATTTCCATACCTGAAGCAATACGCATTATTTTTCGGACATCCGAAAGGGTGATTTTCCCGCTTGAATTCATATCGCCCTTAATATCTGCACAAAGGCAGGTAGAGAATGGTGCCAGCACCGAAAGCACAAGCACCATCGAAATCATAGTTTTAAATATTCTTTTCATAAAAATTATGCTCCGTAAGTAGCTTTAAGAGCGCCTCTTGTTCCTGAGCCCACAAGCCCGTCCACATCAAGCTTTTCATCTGTCTGAAACTCCTTTACTGCAGAAAGGGTTGTGGGACCGAATGAACCGTCAATATCACTTTCCTTAAGATAATCTAATTTATAGAGATACCATTGAAGCCATCTGACACTATCACCACTGTCGCCCTGACGAAGAGTAACATCAGGCTCTGTATAGGGGCACTCTTCTTTTTCAGGCTCTTCGGGTTCTTCGGTTGTAGTGCCTGAATATGTACCGATTTTTATGTAATCCTTATGGGCATAGCCCGTTATTTCTTCTCCGTTAAAGGCGAGGCTTACCTTATACCAATCACCCGATGAGCCAAGTATTGTTACAGGATAGCCATTTGAAACCTGCACTAAAATATCACCTGAGGTGCTTGCAGATTTTCTTATGTTAAGAGAGCCCTCTGTTATACTTACATAACCCTTTTTAGCAGTGGCTTCACCACTTGTTGTAACAGAAACCACTGAGGAATAATCCGCAGAATAGAAGGTTCTGCTATTAGTTTTTGTGTATGCCTTGATTTTATATTTATATGCAGTTCCGCTATCCACTGTGGAATCTGTATAAGAGGTGGATTTTGTTGAGCCGATTCTTTCATAACCGCCCGAAACAGAATCATAACGGTAAATAAGGTAGCCCGTAGAGCCGGCGCTACTCCATTTAAGCTTAACTGAACTATCGCTCTTTGAAACAAGCTCAAGCCCCGTTGGTGTATCAGGAGCAACAGTTGCATAAAATACTGAGCTGAATGAGGAATAAATTGCTTCTCCATCCTCATTGATATAATAAGCTCTCACCTTATACCTTGGAAAATCGCCTTCAGAAAGGCTTGTATCTGTATAGGTAGTGTTGCTTGTTGTTTTTATCTTTTCATAGTCTTCAGAGGATTTGTTATATTTATAAACCTGATATTTTTGTGCGTTGTCAAGACTTGTCCAACTGAGAGTAACAGAGGAATCGGTATATTCGGGAACTGTTACAGTGGGCTTTGATTCCTTGAAATAATCCTCTTTTGTCATATCCGCACCGGGCATATTTTTGAAAACGGGAATTGAGAAAACCTTTCTGTTTTCAAGAATATCTGCAGAAGCATAGGCGTTATAGGTCTTTTGAGATTCAAATGCCGCCGCCCTTACATTTGCCATATATTCGTGACCGTAAAGGGTTTCCGAATCGGGATTAACATTGAATTTCTGCAAATACCCGGTAAACTGTGTATCACCAAAGGAATCAAAAATATACTGTGCCCCATAATATATGGTTTTATATGGATTTGTCCAGGGTCTGCCATAGGAGGTATAAACAGAGGTGTTATCTTTTTTTACATAGCCCGAATAGGTTGTTCCGTTGACCTTCGCCTTGACTCTGTAAAAGCTACCGCTTGCGCTGATATAGTTAAGCTCTGTGTTTGAGGGAATGGTTACAACCTGAGTGCTTGAGGCAGATGCTTTTTTATACATTTTAGTTGAGGTAGCGGTTTTCATAAAACCGTTTGCCCATCTCAGACCATCGGAAGCACCTGTATATGCACCGATGTTATAGTAGTTATAGATACCATTGTAGGGCGAATTTTTACCGCTTGAGCCACCTGCATTTGAGGATGACGTTGAGCCAACCTCCTGCACCATTTTGGATGCAAGGTAATATGCGCTCATTCCGCTGTCCTTTGCAGCCTTAAGTATAACATCGGAATAGGTCAATTCCTCTCCGTCAAGGCTAAAGGTTTTAGTATCTCCAAGAGCGTTAAGATATGTAATTTCAGATTTATACATCCAAGTATTTTTGAGAATTGCTTCAACACCTGCTTTGGTATAAGTACCGTCATACTCTGTGCTTTCAAACTGGAAAATATATTCTTCTGTAAGGAAATTTCTCGGGTCCATATAGTATTTAACCGCTTCCTCGGAAGCACTTACCCAATTGGGATATTCCTGAATAACACCACTACATGAGCTGCAGCTACATTTAAAGGAGGACTGAACAACGCTTTCTATAAGCTGTTTTTTGTGACTTGAACGCTCACCGTCAATACTATCCTGCCAATCAAGACCTGTTACCATAGGAACAAATTCCCATTGAGGATATTTTTTGTGAAGCTCAGAAAGAGGCTCAATATAGGATTTGGGGAAGCCCTGTCGCAAAAGCTTCTCCTCATAGGTTTCAAGGTCAATGGCATCTGCCATAATGAGATTTACATCCTCAAGTGTAACAGAACCGTCATCATTCATATCGGCGGCAGATTTCTGAGCGGATGTGAGCTTTTGCATTTTTGAAGAATATCGCAAGGCGAGGCGTGCGTCATCAGAGGTGATTTTGCCATCGGCATTCACATCACCCAAATCACCTTCCGCTTTGACTACGGGAACTATTAAATTAAAAGAAAGAACAACAAGCAATAATGCTATGAGCTTTAAACATCTTTTCATAGTTACCTCTTTACTTTTAGTTCAGGACTATATTTTGACCTTTTATCCCATAATATACTGTTATTCTACCATATATAGCAGGTTTTTTATTTCTTTTTTAGAAATTTGAGTTACATTATCACCAAAACAAAATGAATATGAAAAAAGGGCAAAGCCTTGCCATTGCTGACTTTTCAGCACTTGTTCATATTGCCTTTTCAAAATATTTACATTTTCTTTCCATTCATTTTTACCCGTGCCTGCAAAGGAATCCTGCTTTCCACATTTATAAACCGCAAGACCGCAAATCAGCTTCATATTACCCTCGTCAGAAAGCCTTTCCCACTCCTGCACCACTCGATTAAAGGGCATTTCTTCGTTTTCAAAGCCATAATAAATCTGCGGAATTAAAAAATCAACGAACCCCTCTTCCCTGCACCATTTTTCAACATCACAATAAAAAGCATTTTTGCATTTTTCAATGTTTGCCGAGGGACTTACACTGAAAATCAAATTACTGTCTTTGGATTTCACGAGAGAATAAACCGAGCCTATGAGCACATTCACATTTTCTCTGCGCCAATCATCAAGAGAAAAACTCCCTCCTTTTTCTTTATATTGCTTATATAAAGCCTTGTCGTTTATGCTACTGCTTTCGGGGTAAAAATAATCATCGAAATGCACCCCTGCCACCTGATAATTCTCTAAAATTTCTCTTATACCCGAAAGCACAAGCTTTCTGCTCTCGTTATGGGCAGGATTCAGAAAAACCCCCTCTTCGCATATTATAAGTGCATTTTTATCCCCCTTATAAAGCTCCCTTGCAGGTGAATTTTCCGGTAAATTTTCAAGGGCACTGTCATAGGAAATTCTGTAAGGATTAACCCAGCAATGAACAGAAATTCCGTAGCCTTCCGCCATTTGTAAAAATATTTCAAAGGGGTCATAGTTTGGTGCTTTCGCATCAGCAGTAATATATTTTGACACAGGGAAAATATCAGAATTATAAAAGCTATCGCAAAAAGCTCTGCATTGATAAAAAACCGTGTTAATTTTGTTTTCAGTTAAATTATTCAACATAGCTTCAATGCTTTCTCGGTATTCACCTTCACCTTGCCCTTTAACAAGAGCCCCGATTTCCGAATAAGTGAGCCAGACGCAATAAAAGCTTGCGTTTCCTTTTTTATCGCAAGCTTGTGTTGTAACATTTGCAGTTTCAAAATTTGTTTTTTGGTTACTCTGTGTTTGAAAAGAATAATAAAATAAAAATATTGTAGCTACAAAAATTAAAAAAACAATTAATTTCTTCATAAAACCACCATTCAGAGCTTATAAAAATAACGCGAAGCCTCATTCCGCATTCCGCACTACGCATTCCGCATAAAAAAACACCACCTGTAAATTTATACAGATGGTGTTACTGATTTATTCACTTTTCAATTATCAGAGCTTAAATAATCATCCTCAAAGGTATCAATTCCGTAGCCCTCGTCGTTGTAAACATTTCTTGCTTTTTTAAGCACCTTGGTGTTTTTATCGAGAATTTCCTGCTCTTCATCGCCTTTTTTACCATAAAACACAGCAACGCAAATGAGCATTATCAAATTAACAAGGAATTGGAAAATGCAAAGAAGCTGTGCAATTTCATCCCGTGCAAAAATCTCAGAAATCCCCTCTCCTAAAACTGTTACATGATATTTACCGACAGCATAATTCATAAATTTAAAGAAATTATAAATTATGCTGAGCATAAGGGAAAGCAGTTGGGGAAAAAGAAGCCTTGTATGCTCCTTATCTCTTATAAAATACCAAAGAGAAATTGCGCCAAAAAGAAACCCGAATGAGCAAGCGGTTGATAAAAGGCTCATAAGAAATCTGGCAACAATACCACCTGTGCTCTGTGCAGGTATTGTCATAACAAGATTTTCAGGAACAACCTTTATATATCTTGAAAGAAAAGCGAGAAGCAGAAGCAATTTAAAAAAACCTAAAAGCTTTTTTCTTTTTCTGTTTCTGTATCGCTTATGGCAAACTGCCTCACCATTAAATGCAACATAACCCATAACCAAAACAACATAAAGGCACAAATTAGAAAAGCTTGTGGCAAGCTTGGAAGCCTCGGGTAAATTCCCCATTGAGCCTACCGCCACAAGAATATTAGCCAGAAGGAGCATTGCCGACAAAACGGCTAATATTTTTGCTGAATTAGATAAATAACTTGATTTTGCCATAATTGCTCCTTTCATTTTTCTTAAAAAATCGGCGACACATCGTGCCGCCGAAAATACTTTAAATTAAAGCTCTCTTTTCTGTTCACCAACGGACAACTGCTCTTTAGCAAGCTTTTCCATTGATTCTTTATCGCCTGCCATAGCAAGCTTACCTGCTTCTTCACGACGAGCAAGAAGCTCCGCATACATACGTTCTCTCTTTTCACCACTAAGGTCATAGAAGAGAATAGGAACGATACCAAGAAGACCTGTAACTGTTGGAATAATTGTTGCCATAGCGAAAAGACCGAACTTGGTATTATCTGTCTGAGCCTCGCCTCTTGTGTAAGAAGAAATATCGTAACCGATAAGCTTCTTAAGCTGAAGGGAAAGAGCAGAGTTTGCAATGCTTGCAAGCTTCTTTGTAAGGTCACGGGCAACGGAGGTCATAGCCTCTGTACGATAACCGTTCTTCCATTCACAATAGTCCATAGACTCGTTATACATTTCACTGGGAATAACTCGACGAACGCCCCAGAATACCATATAAATGGCTTCCTTGATTGCCATAACGAAGAACATGGGCAGAACCTTTTTATAAATACCGTTATGCTTACCACCTATCATACCGATAAGGAATACGGGAATATCAAGGAGTGGCTGGCTCTTTGTACCCAGGAGGTAGAGAGTTTTTGTTGAGAACTTTCTTCTGAACCAAGGCACGAGAGAGAATGAGAAGGGGTTAATAATAGCACCGGGAATACCGGCAACCATTGTCATTGACGCGAAATTAAGAACGTCAATGTAGTAGTCGTTGATGCTACCGCCGACACTGAAGTTTGAAAGAGTTTCTGAAAGAGTAAGCAACAAGATGGGCTTGTTGTTAACAACTGATTTCAGGCTCTGCACAACACTGGGTGTTTCAACAGACTGAAGAACACGCTCACGGGTCATAACGCAGAAGATAAGGGATGCAACACCGCTTACAATTGCAGTAAAGTTACCCATAAACATAAAGGTTGAGGTATATGAAAGGTTAATAACCTTATTACCGATAAGGTCGATGATAACTGTAAGAATCTGCTGTGGAAGCTTTTCACCCAGAAGACCCGAGAAGAACTCCGCCATAGTGATTAGTCGCGTACGGTCAACAGGGTGCGGCGTTATGGTAGCCAGCATACCTGTTTTTGCAATAGCACGGAATGTACCTGCACCCTCACGGACAACAGCAAGAATAAAATATGTAAGGAATTTTGTCATATCCCTTGCGCCCTTGCCCTTGAAGAACATAGGAAGAAGCCAATAGAAGCAAGTACCCAATGTGCCGGGAATACCGAGACCTACAAGATAGGGCTTGAATTTACCCCAACGGGTACGGGTTTTCTCAACGATTGCCGCTGTAAAGATATCGTTGATAACATCCCAGAAGCCGTTAAAAACACTAACGAATGTCTGATAGTCAAGGTCAATCTGAAGAATACTTGTGATGAAACGGTCGTTAAAAGAGTCAATATTGAAGCTCTGGCACATATCGTAAACAACATACCAGATTGTTTCCTTCATACCGACATATCTTCTGTTTTCATAGACATACTCACGGGAAGCAGCGTCTATTTCCGGCGTTTCAACAACATTTGTTTTTTCGTCTGCCAAAAGATACACCTCCGTAGATTTTGTGTTAAAACACAATGACATACTTTAACACACTACTAATAGAGAAAGTATAACACAACCGCAAAAATTTTTCAACCTATTATGCAATTTTACCCCTTGTAAGAAATATCAAAATAAGATGGAGTTTGTTGTGCAAGTTGCCTATCGGCGAATGTGGAATGCGGAATGTAGGGAACGGTCTTGAATAGTCACCAGTCGCCAGTCACCAGTCACCAGAGCTTCGCAAGGAGTAAAAAAGAGTAATAAAGTTATTGGTGGTTCTGCCTCTCTTCGAAGAGAGGGGGACCACCTTTTGATTTTTATATTTATTTGATTTTAGTTTCAAGCGCGCCTGATAATAAAGTTTATAATGAAGTCGGTCGGGTGGTGGAGAGTTCTTGACGCGATCCCTCGAGCGTCATTTCACCATAGGTGAAACTGTAATGCACTGTAAAGTGCAGGCTTGCCTGTGCCTTAGATAATTCAAAAGTAACGCGAAGCATATATAATATTTGGAAGCGAAGCTTCCCCAACACTCCTCCTTCCTCACTCCTCACTAAAAAACAAGAGGACGGATTGTTCCGCCCCCTACAATTATAAGATTTTTCCTAAAAAAGATTTAAGCCTTTCGCATTTGGGATTGTCGAAGATTTCCTCGGGTGTGCCATCCTCCTGAATGATGCCCTCATCCATAAAGATTACGCGGGTTGCAACCTCTCTTGCAAAGCCCATTTCGTGAGTAACAACAACCATTGTCATACCCTCTGCGGCAAGCTCCTTCATAACGTCAAGAACCTCGCCTACCATTTCGGGGTCGAGAGCGGATGTGGGCTCATCAAAGAGCATAACATCGGGCTCCATACAAAGAGCACGGACAATTGCAACTCTCTGCTTCTGACCGCCTGAAAGCTGGCTGGGGTAAGCGTCTGCCCTGTCCTTAAGACCAACTCTTTCGAGCAATTCAAGAGCCTTTTTTTCTGCCTCTTCCTTGCTCTTTTTAAGGATGGTCACAGGTGCGCTTGTCATATTTTTAAGAACAGTCATATTGGGGAAAAGGTTAAAATGCTGGAAAACCATACCCATTTTCTGACGATGCTTATTAATATTTGTTTTAGGAGCAGTAATATCTGTTCCGTTGAAAATAATCTCACCGTTTGTGGGGATTTCAAGAAGGTTAAGAGAACGAAGGAAGGTGGATTTACCGCTGCCTGAGGGTCCGATAATAACAACAACCTCGCCTTTATTAATCTCGCAGTTAACACCATCGAGAGCCTTAACCTCGCCACCATTATAGTGCTTTTTAAGGTCGGTTACTTTAATAAATGCATTAGCGCTCATTTTTGCGCAACCTCCTCTCGATTATACTGAATACCTTGGTAAGTACAATAACTGTTACAAGATAAATAATTGCAACTGCTATAAGTGGCATAAACGCTTCAAAGGTTCGTCCTCTGATAAGGTCGCCTGCCTTTGTCAGATCCATAATACCAACATAACCTGCAACGGATGTTTCCTTAAGTAAAGCTATAATTTCATTAAGAAGAGTTGGGAGAGTTGCTTTTATTGTTTGGGGAAGAACAATATATATCATGGTCTGCACATAGTTAAAGCCAAGGCTTCTTCCTGCTTCAAACTGACCATTATCAATTGACATAATACCGCCTCTGAAAATTTCTGCTACATAGGCAGCAGAATTGAAGCCGAATGCAACTATTGCAACAAGAATATCATTATCCTGAGAAACAAGAATTACAAAGTACCACAACATAAGCTGAACAACCACAGGAATACCACGTATAACGGTGATATACACCTTGGCGATACCATTTAAAGCCTTAAGAAGCACAAATCCTACTCCACCCCTAAGCTTCAGTGATTCCTCATTTTTGTCATAGGAAGAGCGTATAGCTGCAAGCACAATACCAAAAAACAGACCGATGACTATAGCAAGTACTGTGATTATTATTGAGTTAATAAAGCCCTCTAAGAGCCATTCCCAACGGTTATCATCTACAAAACAAAGAATAAAAACATCCTTCATTTCAAGAAACCATAATTCCAGAGATTTCAAAAAATTTCACTCCTAAATACCACAAAATACGAGGACGGATTACCGCCCTCGTACCAGATTGTTTAAATAAACTTATTCTGCAGGGATATATTTATCAATAATTTCTGCAAGCTTGCCCTCATCTTCAAGCTCAGCGAGAGCATCGTTAACCTTAGTGAGAAGTTCTGTGTTTTCTTTAGCAATAGCGATTGCATAATCTTCTTTTGTCCACTCGCCATCAAGAATTGCAAGACCTTCGTTAGCTGCTACAAAAGCTTTTGCGGGCTCATTGTCAATAATAACTGCCTGAACCTTACCTGCTTTAAGAGCCTGAACTGCGTCTGCACCGGTTTTGTAACGGATAACATTATCCTCACCGTATCCGCCATTCTCGATTGTGTCAGAAGCGTAGATATCGCCTGTTGTATCCTGCTGAACGCCAAATTTCATTGAACCGTCACCCTTGAGGTCATCAAGAGATTTGATGTCTGAACCTTCTGCTACGATAACAACCTGAATACCTGTTGCGTAAGATGTAGAGAAATTAACGCTTTCGAGTCTTTCATCAGTAACTGTCATACCTGCAATACCCATATCGAACTTACCAGACTGAACACCACCGATGATAGAACCAAACTCAACATCCTTGATTTCAAGAGTCATATCAAGCTTGTCAGCAATAGCCTGTGCAATTTCAATATCAATACCTGCATAAGCGTCGCCCTCTTTATATTCGTAGGGAGGGAATGCAGCATTTGTAGCCATTGTAAGAACTGCCTTGGGAGCTTCTGTTGTGTCACCATTGTTTGTGTCAGCATCTGTGTTACCACCGCAAGCTGCAAAGCAAGCAATCATAGCAATAACAAGAACTATGGAAGCAACTTTTAAAAACTTTTTCATTTTAAAAACCTCACAATAAATTTTTTCGGAAGCTGATATTTTACCACTCTTCCGTTTGTGAGTGAATTATACAACTAATAAAAGGAAATTGCAAGAACATTTTGAAAATTAATTCACAATATACAGTTTTTTATGTATATTTTTACGATTATGCATATTATTAAAGAAAAATATACATTTGGGGTATATACAAAAGTGGAGAAAGGGTGTATAATTTAGGTAACAAGTTGAAAGTGGCAAATGGCAAGTGGAAAGTTTAGGGGAAGCTACGCTTCCAAACATTTATAAACTTCGCATTATCTCTACATTTTCTGTGGCACAGGCAAGCCAGTGCCCTACAGGTTTGATGGTTTAAAATATGTCACATAGGGTCGTAACCGTAAGGTATAGGCTTGCCTATACCACATAATAAACTACGATAGTGCATTTTTATAATGCCGACCGCAGGTCCCGAAACTTGCCACTTGCCACTTTCAACTTGCCACGCATATATTCAGGAGTCAAAAATGAAAAAAATTATATCTCTCATCCTCGCCCTGCTTTTAATAATCATCACCCTCCCCCTTGCAACCGCACTCAACTACAACGGCTTTGTTTATGTTGACAATGGAGATGGCACCTGCAGTATTACAGGCTACAATGATTTTTATGCAGAAGATGTTGTTATTCCCTCAAAAATTGACGGACTTACTGTTATTTCAATTACAGGCTTCCGTCAGAAAAACTCTATAAGATATGTAAGCATTCCCTCAACTGTTACAGAAATCGGTGATATGGCATTTTACAGCTGTAAAAAGCTTTATTCCGTTGCAATCGGCACGGGGGTAAAAACCATTGGCGAAAAGGCGTTCAACGGTTGTGTTGAGCTTACAAGTGTTAATCTGAGAAACACGGAGCACCTTGGGGACTACGCCTTCTATGGTTGCTCTAAGCTTGAATGGGTTGACTGCGGAACTGCTCTGAAGCACATCGGCACAAGAGCCTTCTGGAGCGATAAAATGATTAATTACATAAAATTCGCTCCCACTCTCGAAACCATTGGTGATTATGCCTTTTCCAACTGCGAGCTTCTGCCCTCTCTTGTTTTCCCCGATTCCTTAAAATCCATCGGAACAAGTGCATTCAGCAACTGTATTGCTATTGAAGCTCTTACCTTCGGCACAGGGGAGCTTGAAATCGGTGCTTATGCCTTTGAAAACTGCATACTTTTAACAGAGGTTACAATTCCTGAAAATGTTACTTATATCGGCAGAAATGCTTTTGCCTTCCGTGAAACTGACAGCACCGTATTCACCCACACAGTTAAAATCAACTGTCACTTAGGCTCGGCAGGTGTTGATTACAGCGTAAGGAACAACGCACCCGTATATATCATTGAGCTTGACAGAACAATCAACTCCTTTGGCGATATTGATGGTGATGGTGATGTTACAACACTTGATGCAAAAAAAGCACTTCGCCTTGCAGCTAAAATGAATAAAAAGGTTACAGACGATATGCTCCTTTTAGGCGACCTTAATCAGAACGGTAGGTTTGATGTTGAGGATGCGAACATTATTCTTCAGAGAGCTACAGGAATTGTCTGATTATCTCTTACTTACTTTTCACAATAAAACCCTCAAAGCCTGCTTTTTTAAGCTTTTCAACATAGCCTTGGGCATTCTTTTTACTTTTGAAGGAGCCAACCTGAACACTATACAACGTTTCGTTTTCTGACGAAGCGTTGTTTTTTTCTGCAGTGCTCACGCCATAATAATCGCAGATACCCTTGGCAATTGCCTCGCCAATTGCTTTTGTGTTCTTTCTTATGAAATCCGAGCCCTCCTTTGTGTCGTGGAACTCGCACTCACAGTAAACGGTAATACCCTTTGCAGAATTAATTTCATAAAAATCAGGCTTTTCAATAAGCCTTTCTGCACTTTTACCGGGTGTGATGGGTGCAAGGCGGTCAAGCACTGCCTGACCCACCTTTTTCCTTTCGCCCGATAAATTATAAAGAAGAATCTGTGAACCGCCTGTTACATTATGCTTTGCGGTTGCATTTGTGTGGATTGCCACATGCAAATCCGCACCAAAGGAATTGCTTTCCTTAACTCTTTCATACATATCAAGATTATATGTGCATTTTACCGAAAAGCCTTTTTTCTTAAGATAGCTGACACAGTATTTTGCAATTTTGTGGCATTGCTCCTTTTCGTTTGTGCCACCTGTAGCATAGGTATTGCCTACCTGATTACTTGGTGAAATATAAATTTTCTTGCTCATCTTTTCACCTCTTCCGCTTCTCTTACATCACAATCGGTGCAATAGGTCATCGCTCTGTCGCTGTCGCTCATACCCTCTGTGGTAGGGTCAATAAGCACACCCACAAACGCGAGAATATTTACCGCCATTGTGATTAAGCCCATAATTTCGTTTTCTGTTATTTTCGGCACAATATCAAATGCACTGAGCATCTGATATGCAAAGGAAACAATAAGTGCCGATGCAGATAACACAAACATTTTATTTTTCAGTCTTGCTTTTAAATTAATTTTCATATATTACCTCATATATTTATTTTATTTTCATTTGGCAGAAATGTTAAAAGCTCCTCATATTTATGCTTCACTTCACCATTTCCGCCATATTTTATGTATTTCTCCCCTGCGGCAATACGCTCGGAAAGTGGCATTTCGTGAGACATAATCGTAAGCCTTTTAATAGATAAGTAGTTATCAAGAGCGTGCTCACTCTGCTCTTCAACCCACTTTTCCCACTTACGAATGAATTTATAAATTTTAATTGCAGTTGTGATAATTACGCCTAAAGCTGTGAGAACGGATGCGATAAGAATAATGTTGTTAGCCAACGGTATCACCACCTAAATAATGAGCAGTAACATTTTCAATTTCGGGTTTATTTTGGTAATGCAATACAACATCTTTGATATAACCATTTTCCACAACTGCGTTATATTCTTCAAAGAAAGCACTTGAAAGTTCTTCTCTTTCGGTGTACAAGCACAGCTCACACATAAAGTGGCTCTCTCTTGTTTCGCCTTGATAAGCACCGCTTTTAGTTTCAAAATTGCCCTTGGAAAAGCTACCGTTGTCCACCACATTTTTAGCGGTATTGGTAAAACTCATAGTTGAACCGTCAGCAAGAACACAAACCACATCCACTATGGATTTAGGGTCTGTTAATCCCGCCAAATTGTTGCTACTGTCAAATGCCGGTTTGAATGGTGAGGTAGCCAAACACCT
>JAFSDL010000061.1 GCA_017436285.1 Clostridia bacterium | reverse complement strand
AGGAAACAACAACGGGAGGGTCAAGACCCTCCCGTACGTTCTTCGACGGCGCATTTTTGCGCCCCGAAACTTTCCACTTGACATTTTCAACTTTCCACTACAACGGAACGACAAGACCGTTCCCTACATTGTTCTTGGTTAGATTGTTCTGTGGTACAGGCAAGCCTGTACCTTACGGTTTGTTGAGTTTTGCGAAGCTCTGGCGACTGGCGACTGGCGACTGGCGACTGGTGACTGGTGACTGGCAACTGGCGACTGGTGACTGGTGACCGGTAGCTGATTTGTAATTTTACACTCTATATTGCAAACCCCTGAAAAAGATGATAAAATGAACGTATTCCATTTCTGAAGAGGTGTATGCTATGACTAAAAAAGAACGGGCAAAAAAAATCTGTGATTTGTTAAAAACCGATTACCCCGAGGCAATTTGTCAATTAAATGCAGACACACCCTTTCAGCTTCTTGTTGCAACCCGCCTTTCCGCACAATGCACCGATGCAAGAGTTAACCTTATTACTCCTGATTTATTCAAAAAATACCCATCTGAAAATGAGCTTGCAGAAGCGGAAATTGAAGATGTTGAAGGCCTTATTCACTCCTGCGGATTTTACAGAGCCAAGGCAAAGGATTTGGTGGGTATGGCAAGGGATGTAAGAGATATTTATAAGGGTGTTCTGCCCGACACTATTGAGGAGCTGACAAAGCTACCGGGTGTTGGCAGAAAAACCGCAAACCTTATTGTAGGTGATGTTTATAAAAAGCCTGCAGTGGTTGCAGACACTCACGTTATAAGAATCACCAATCTTTTAGGGCTTACCGATTCCAAGGACCCCAAAAATGTTGAAATGCAGTTAAAAAAGCTTCTGCCACCCGAAGAAAGTAACGATTTCTGTCACAGAATTGTTCTTCACGGACGAGCTGTATGCATAGCGAGAAGACCTAAATGTGAACAATGCTGCCTTAAGGAAGCTTGCAAGCATTATTTTTCAAAAAGCAAATGAGGTTAAAATGAAATTTTCCAAAAGAAGAAAAATTTATATAGCTTTATCTGCCGTTATTTTGTTAGCAGTTTTAACAATAATCTTCGTTTTATCTGCCCAGAACGGACAAGACTCCTCTTCCACAAGCGGTTGGGTGGTTGAACTTATGACTGCCGTTTTCGGCACCATACCCGAAGAAAATACTATACGCATCTTAGCACATTTCTGTGAGTTTGCAGGCTTAGGCTTTTTATTCGCTAATTTTATATTTTCTTTAAAAAACAAGCCAAAACCAATACTTTCCTTTTCGTTATCCTCGTTATACGCTTTAACCGATGAAATACATCAGTATTTCGTTCCCGGACGAGCCTGTCAGCTTACCGATTGGCTTGTTGACACCTGTGGAGCTGTTTTGGGTGTGGCAGTATTTTATATTCTCTTTGGTATAATTCAGAAACACACAAACAAAAACAAAGAAGTTTAAATATAGTGGCAAATTGAAAGTGGAAATTGGAAAGTTTCGGGTGCTGCGCACGGCTATTATAATCGGCTTTGCCCCTTAACTTGCCACCTTCAACTTCCCACTACTGCAGAACTCAAGACCGTTCCCTACATTCCGGTGACTTATACATATTATGTGGTACAGGCAAGCCTGTACCTTACGGTTTGTTGCGTTTTGCGAAGCGTATATAATGTTTGGAAGCGAAGCTTCCCCGAAACTTGCCACTTGCCATTTTCAACTTTCAACTAAAAAACCTTTGGCTCAAAAGAAAATGAGCCAAAGGTTTTTTACCATTCTTTAATTATTTCAGGATTCTGGAATATCTCATCAAGCTTTTTGATGAAAGGCATAACATCATTGAATGCGCCTATTCTGTGGTCGAACATTAACGTGATAGGTAATGTCTTTTTAGTTGCAATATCAACCTCGCCCTTTTCATTTCTGAATGCGTAATCGGTATCCTTAACAACCCCCATAGCAAAAAGGAAAACCTGAGGGTAAAGAAGAGGTGTATATGTAACATTACCGCTTAAGCCATCATAAAGAACACCCCAGTTTGTCATACAAACAGAGCCTTCATTAAGCTCTTCAATATAGAGCATTGAGCCATCACGGGGAGCAGGCTTTAATCTTCCGTCAAGCTTTGCAACCTTGTGCTTACCCACATAGCCTGTAAAGGTCTGGGCAATTGTTGCCTTGATATCACCCTTTAAAAGAAGACCTATTGTTCTTTGTGTAACCACATCAAACATAACCTTGTCTAAATCTGTTGTTTTGAGCCTTTGGAAAAGCTCGGCAATTTGTTCGGAAAGCTCTTTCAAGGTTTTATTTTCTGTTTCTCTTACCTTTATAGGAAAGGTCTCACCATTATCAAGAAGCACAGGCATAGCAATATCAATATGCTTTTTCATTATGAGAGTACCGCAGGAATTGGTTGTGTTGAAGTTGATATGTGAATTCAATTTTGGTGCGGCCTTAAGCCCCTCTGATAAAATTTTCATCATAAGAGTATTGAAGGAGAGCTCGTAACCGCAATTATCCTTTAATTCATTAAAAGCTTCCCACAATTTTGTTATATCTGCTTCATAGTTATAACCGCAGGTTGGGGAATTCTGTTGTGCCTTTGTAAGAATATAACCCGAAATTCTGCTTCTGAGCCCAAAATATTTTACCTCATCCTCAGGAAGAGGTTTATTTAATGTGGCTTTTAAAAATTCCTTAAAACTCATTTTCTCTTACACAATTATTTTGTGCATTCCTTTCATTTTCTGTATTTTAATATAACATTTAGCATAAGCTTTGTCAATTGAATACTATTGACCGAAGAACGAAAAAAATGTATAATTTTAACATATCTTTTTCATAGGAGGATTACTTATGAAATTTTCAGAAAAAATCAAAAGAAAAGCCTTTAACCTTATCGGTCTTGTAGTAAACAAGGTTGGTCAGAACGAAGCACAGAACAATGAAAATCTTGACAAAACTGTTACCGAGGGTATACCCGAGCTTTTACGGTCTGCTGCCGCAGAGGGTACTGTTCTTTTGAGAAATGATAATGTTCTCCCCTTTGCCGAAAATGAAACAATTTCCGTTTTCGGCAGAGTGCAAAACGACTATATGTTTGTTGGCTACGGTTCAGGTGGCGATGTTATTAAGCCCTACACCGTAAATTTAATGGAAGGACTTAAAAACGCAGGTGCTAAAATCAACACCGAGCTTGCAGATATTTATGCAGAGTGGTGCAGAAAAAATCCTCCCGACCACGGCTTCTGGGGACATTGGCCTCTTTATTATGAAGAAATGCCCATTGAAGCAAGCGTTATTGAAAATGCCTCTAAGAAAAGTGATTGCGCGGTAATTGTAATTGGTCGCTCTGCAGGCGAGGACAGAGAAAACAAGCTTGAAGAGGGAAGCTATTATCTTACAGAGGATGAAAAATCCCTTATCAAGAGAGTAAGCTCTGCCTTCAAAAAGACTGTTGTTGTTCTCAACATCGGTAGCATTATTGATATGAGCTGGGAAAAGGATTTGCTCAAAAACAACAGTGCAATTATCATTCCCTGGCAGGGCGGTATGGAAAGCGGTAACGCCCTTGCAGATGTGCTTCTTGGTAAGCAAGAGCCATCAGGTAAATTAACCGACACAATTGCAAAGGATTATTTTGATTACCCGTCTGCAAACAGCTTTGGTGAAAAAGAATTCAACAACTATACAGAAGATATTTTTGTTGGCTACAGATATTTTGAAACCTTTGCAAAGGACAGAGTTCTTTACCCCTTCGGCTTTGGTCTTGGCTATTCAGAATATAAGAGAGAATTTGTAAGTGGTAAAGCTGAAAACAACACCGTAATTCTCAAAGCAATAACAGAAAATATCGGCGATTACTGTGGCAAGGATGTTTTGCAGGTTTATGTTGAAGCACCACAGGGCACACTTGAAAAATCCGCAAGAGTTCTTTGTGATTTCAAAAAATCAAAGGCACTTGCAAAGGGCGAAAAGGAAGAGCTTGAATTTAACATTCCTTTCTATACCTTTGCTTCTTATGACGACAGTGGCAAAAGCGGTCACAAATCCTGCTACATTCTTGAAAAAGGCACATATAATTTCTATCTTGGCTCAGATGTCCGCTCTGCAGAAAAGGTTTTCTCGTTTGAATTGCCTGAAACTATTGTTTTAGAAGAATTAAAAGAGGCTTGCGCACCTAAAGAAGCCTTTAAAAAGCTGGTTGGAAGGGACAAAAATGTTTCCGCTTCAACCGATAATTTAAAAGAAATAATTCTTAAAAACCTTCCTGCTGATTGCGGTCAGACAGGTGACAAGGGCTTGAAGCTTCAGGATGTTAAAGAGGGCAAATGCACTCTTGATGAATTTGTTGCTCAACTTTCATTGGATGAGCTTGAAGCCATTTCCCGAGGTGACTACACAATGAACAGTCCTCTCGGTAACGAGGGCAATGCAGGTGCATTGGGTGGTGTTACTCAGTCCTTGCGTGATAAGGGCGTTGCTCCCCTCACCACCACAGACGGACCCTCAGGTATTCGCATAAAGGCTTGTTGCTCTCTTCTTCCCATCGGTGCTTCAGTTTCTGCAATGTGGAATCCTGATTTGGCTTATGAAATGTATAAAAAAGTCGGTGGCGAAATGAAAGCCAAGGGCTCTGATATTCTTCTTGCCCCGGGTATGAATATTCACAGAAGCCCACTTTGCGGAAGAAACTTTGAATATTTCTCAGAAGACCCCTTTGTAACAGGCAAAACTGCCGCTGCAATTGTTAAGGGTGTGCAGAGTGAGGGTGTTTCTGCTTGCCCTAAGCACTTTGCTTGCAACTCTCAGGAAACCAACAGAACACGCACAGATTCAAGGCTTTCCGAAAGAGCATTGAGAGAAATCTATCTTAAGGGCTTTGAAATTTGTGTTAAAGAGGCTAATCCCCTTTCATTAATGACCTCCTATAACAAAATCAATGGTGTGTGGGGGCACTACCACTACGACCTTTGCACAAGAATATTGAGAAATGAATGGGGCTTCGGTGGTCTTGTTATGACAGATTGGTGGATGCAATCCTCAAACAGTCCCGAGTTCCCCGAAATGAAGGATAACGCTTACCGAGTAAGAGCAGGTGTTGACGTACTTATGCCCGGTGGCAAAAGAACAGGCAAGAAAAAGCCTGACGGCACCCTCCTTAAAACCTATGGTAAAAAGGATGGTATTACACTTGGTGAAATGCAGGAAACTGCAAAGCACGTTCTTACGGTTGTTATGAAAATTAAATAATAGAAAAATCGGGGAAAGATAGCAAATCTTTTCCCGATTTTTTTACTTTTTAAAATTCGAACAGCCTTGATATGCAATGGATTAAGATTCAATCACAGAACCGTCCCCCGATTGGTCCTTCCCCCGATTGGTCCTCATCCATCAGAATCTTAGTCCCGTCATATAGGGTAATCATTCTTTCAAAATCGTCCACCTTTTTCACAATGCCTTGCTTCGTGACATAAGTGCCACCATTTTTGGCTACATCAGGAACAAAATAAGTAAACTCAACCTCGTGTTCCTCATAGAGTCGGTCAACAAGAAGCTGATATTTCATATTAAGCAGATTCAAATCTTCTTCGCTCAATTCTATCTTCTCGCCGGTCAATCTACCGGTTTCCTTAATAGCATCGTCATAGCCTGTGAGAGCTGCAAAAGGAGCAAACTGAGCAGCACGGTCAAGCAAAGACATACGAGGTCTCTTGACTGATTGCTTATGAGGAAGATTGATTATATCTTTATATTTTTCCATGTGCTCCTCCCCAAAAAGTTGAAAAAATTAAATTTTAAAATTCACACCCACAACATAAAAGCTAGACGCCCGTCCACCTTTTTCACCAAACCAATTAGCCTTTGCCCAAAATCGTATAGGCTTATCAAAAAAGCAATCACCGTTAACATCATATTTATTGCATTCAAATAAATTAGCTATCTCTGAATACAATATAGAATATTCATAATCATCTTTATCTATAGCCGTTGTTAATAGTTTACCGCAATATATATTTTTTATATCACTCATAGTCATGTGGCTTTCGATAACTTCAGCACTAGAATCTATAGGATTATTTTTAATATATATTGATACACTCACGAAAGGATTTTTATCTTCCGTTTTATATTTACATATACTGAACACATTTTTTAATAAAATTGTATCAAACCCATCAAATAATTTATAAAGCAATATTGTTGTTTGCGATTGTTTATCAAAACACACTGTATAAACTCTTCCCAAATCTATTTCTTCATCTACTTTAGCGCCACATTTATTGCAGAAAAAACTGTCTGGTGACAATTTGGCATTACATTTTTTGCATAACACTGGCATTTCATGAATTTCATGCAAATCTATCTTTTGTTCACTAACCCAATTATAGTTATCGTATTGTGCAACATCCCTTGCCTTTATTAAAGCATTATCCTTATCCTTAGCAGTTACTATAATCTCGCCATATAGTGTTTTCGTTGTTATAATCCTATATTTCATATTAGACCTCTTACTCACACAAATTCTATTTATAGAAAATTAACAATATATCTTATTTTTTTCCTCTTTTCAAATCTGCTTCTAAAGCTTCTTTTTTGAACCGTTTAACTTCCCAATTATATAAAAGGATAAATACAATCCATAAGGCCCAAAAACCTTTAAAAAGTAGTGTCATTGCCATTGCTAATGCTAAAGCCCATCTTGCTGCTTTAATCTTGGCTTCTAAATGTTGTTTTATAAATGTATTGGTTATTTCCCCTCTCGCTCTTGCCTCTTGCTCATATTTGCGAATAGCAGAACCAATAACCTGCTCCTTCTCTAATCTTATCTTTTCATAAACCTTTTGCTTTTCAAACTTTTCTTTGTAATCAACAAGCAACTGTTCGATATCTTTTCTTTTAGATTCATCCTCGGTTTTTTCTAAAGCAATTTCACATTTTTTTATTTGTTCTTCCCAAAACTCAAGCATATTTACTTTTTCTTCCACAATATAATGCTCCTCACAAACACAACTACTTTATTGAATTGCAACTTTCCCAAATTCTTTTTTTACGCCTTATGACCGCCAACCTGTTCGTTGCGGTCTTTGGTTGTCGCACCTTCTTGTAGATTCATACCTTTCAGAACAGCGTTCTTTCCATATTTCTTACGGAGCTCAATAATAGCTTTCTGTGCTTTCTTCTCCTTTTCCAAGAGAGCCTGTTCGGCTTTTTCCTTACGTTCAAGCTCCCTGTAATCGGTAAATAAATCCAACTGCTCTGCTTGTGGAAAATTATCCACCAAGCTTTCGCTAACAACATGTTTTGCAGAAATATTTACTCTGCGTACCAAAAGATTCTTATCTACAATACGGTCAAAGAGACCAAGCATTGCATCAACAATTATGCGAGTTAAAATCAGGGGTCGATTCTGTGATTGACGATTTTCAGAACAAAAACTTCCCCTAATTGGTCAAAATAGAGGCTTTCACAGCATAGCCTCTCCTTTTGTATTACTTCATCTCATTAATCTGCTTTTCGGTTTCCTTAGCCCAGTCATATTGCTCCATATATTTACCAAAAAACTTTGTATTTTCATTCTTTCCGTTTTCAAGGAAATCGTAGTAATCGCAGGCGAATTTGCTTTTATCAATGCTTCTTTGGTTTCTGTTATCAACAAGAATATCAGAAATGCCTGCTTCCTCAAGAGAAATCCTCAAGGATTTAAGAACCTTTCTGAAAAGGGACTGCACAGTTTCATCATATTTCCTGCCCTCCCAGAGAACCGAAATAGCCTGCTCGGTATTAACAACACCACCGTTTCTGTCCACAAGAAGAGCAAGAAGCTCCTTGCTTTTTGCACTTGGGAAGGAAACAGATTTTCCGTCAACAAAAACATCAAAATAACCAAAGGTTTTTATAAATATACGATTTTCTGTTATAGCATCTTTAACAAGAAGAGCTTTTTCATAAGCTCTTTTTATATCCTCGGGCTCATAGGGCTTCATAACATAGTCAACTGCATCAACACCGAATGCCTCAAGAGCATAATTGCCGTAGCTTGTTGCAAAAATCACACGGACATTAGGGTTTATTGCCTTAATTCTCTTTGCAAGCTCAATACCCTTTATAACAGGCATTTCTATATCGAGAAATGCAATATCAACCTTATTTGTTGCAACAAAGCTGAGAGCATCAAGGGGGTTATTAAATTTAACTATTTCATCAGAAATTCCCAAATCTCTGCAGGTATCCTCAAAATCCTCAAGAGCAAGAATTTCATCATCCACTGCCATTATTCTCATTCTGTTTTTTCCTCCTTGGGTATTTTTATTGTAACTGTTGTGCCTGAATTAATTACACTTTCAACCATAACCTGAGCACCCAGCATTTCCTTAAGTCTGCTTTTTATATTGCTCATTCCGATATGTGAGCGACCGTCATTTTTGGTTTCATTAATATCAAAGCCCACACCATTATCTTCAATAACGACAAGAATATTATCATTTTCTTCATAAGAAGATATTTTCAAGGTGCCACCGTCAACCCTTTGATTTATTCCGTGCTTTATAGCATTTTCTGCAATGGGTTGAATTGTCAGGGGCGGAATCTTGAAATCGTCATAATCAATATCGTATTCTACATTTAATCTGTCGCCAAAGCGCAGGCGTTCAATGGAAATATAATTTTCAACGTGCTCCATTTCCTTCTTAAAGGGAATAGGCTCTTTTTGTGTAAGTGAATCCATATTTGCCCTTAAATAGTTGGAAAAGCGAACAATGGCGTGCTCTGCAGCCTTAGGGTCCTTTTTGGTAAGATATTTTATAGTGTTGAGGGCATTATACATAAAATGAGGTTGAATCTGACTAAGCATTAAGGTCATATTCATATCGCCCAATTCCTTTTGAAGCTCTGCCGCTTTTCGCGCTTGTATGAAGGCTTCAACCGTATCGCCAAAATGAACAAGAACAACGCTTGATATGAATATCATACATGCCATTGGCATAATATAAGTTACATTCTGAGAAATATAACCGTTTATGTAGAAATTATCAATTACAATGCCTGCGGATGTTACACAGTAAACAAAAAGATACAGCCTTGCAAATTTTTTGTGAGCCACAATTTTCTCGGAAATTTTATATATGAGAACTACATCCAGCAGATATGTAACCGACTGAAGCCACATATATGATGTTGCAATGTATATATAATCATATAGAATATATGGCACAAAGGCACATATGAGAAATAGTCCTGATATAAAAACAAGGCTTCCCTGCTTGATTTTTATACCTAAAACATTCACCAGATGCATAAGCATTGATAGCTTTATTATATATGTTGAAACATATACTAAGGAGGTCATTATCTCATAATCCAAATCACCGAAAAGACTATGAGACACCATATAGCCCTCGTTAGTTATAAGCATTCTGAACGCAAATGCAAAGCACAAAACAAACAACCAGAACTGATCGCCCACATCCTTGTTTAATACACCTAACATAAGCACAGCTATGGCAATAAAGATTACAATACCTATGTAGAAATACCTCTGAGCTAACATCCCAATTTCACTTGAGTGAAATTGCTCATAAGTTGAAAGAGTGGGAACAGTGGTTAAGCCACTTGAAAAATTGCAGGTCACTTCAATTACAACCTCGCAATTTCTTTCTGCACCATCCGGGAAGCTATAAGGAATAGCATAAGACTCAACCACTGCCGAATGAGTGCTTCCCGGTATGCTTCGATTTGAAAAAACACACTCTCCGTTAATAAAAACCTCACACTTACCCGACAGATTGGGAACACTAATCACAAAGGGCTGTGTTACACTTACATTATTCAAATATGCACGATAGCTTGCTATGCCACCATTGGAAAGGTTTTTCCCATTTATTTCATAAGTTGTCCATGAGGACGGCACCTGAATATAAGCATCGGGTTGAGGGTTATTTATATTTTCGGAAACAATGTGTTTATCCCAAAAGAACTCCCATTCACCAGATAAATAGGCAGAGTCGCCATTATCTAAATCGTATTTACCCACATCTGCTATTGCCGATGTCAGCTTAACCTTATTTATTACATCAGGTAAAAGGCTTGATAAGAAAGGAAGAGATATGCCTGCAAGCACTGTGAGAAGCACAGAAACAAAGACTATCAGGTTTCGTTTGAATTTATCTGTCAAGCGCCTTCACCACTCTTCCCTCCGTAATATGTGATAATTATACATCAGAAAGGTGAACAAATCAACATTTTTTTGGGATTGAAACGAGCATATTGCGAGAATTGATATAAAAATCCCGCCAATCCGACAGTGTGTTTTATATTCTTGAAAAATAGCATAATATATGATAAAATATAAAATTAGATTATTATGTTCTTTAAGGAGAATGTTCTATGATTAATAACACCCAAAGAATAACAATTATTGAAAGGCTTATTTCAAGCGGTGTAGAAATCCCCTGCTTCGATGGAGTTATTATTGAAGAAGGCGTCAAAATCGGTAAAGGCACTCTTATTTTACCGAACACAATTATTATGGGTAAAACTCAGATTGGTGAAAACTGCACAATCGGTCCCAACTCATATATTTGTGATACAATTGTAGGTGACAATACAAAGCTTAACAACACCCAGAGCTTTGAAGCCCAAATCGGCTCAGGCGTTACTGCAGGCCCCTTTGTTCATATAAGACCCAACTGCAAAATTGCAGATAAGGTGCACATCGGCAATTTTGTTGAGGTTAAAAACTCAACTGTTGATGAGGGCAGTAAGCTCCCCCATCTTCTTTATGTTGGCGATTCCGATGTGGGTAAGGATGTTAACTTCGGTTGCGGTTGCGTAACAGTAAACTATGACGGAAAAAACAAATCCCGAACAACAGTCAAGGACGGTGCATTTATCGGATGCAACACTAATCTTGTAGCACCCGTTACAGTTGGCGAAAATGCTTTTACTGCCGCAGGCTCAACAATAACCGAGGATGTTCCTGATAATGCTCTCGCAGTTGCAAGAAACAGACAGACAGTAAAAAAAGATTGGGTTAATATTAAAAAGCCATACAAAAGACAGCACCAGAAATAAACGGAGAAACAAAAAAATGTTCAATAAATTTAAAAAAGACGGTGGAAGCTCAACCTATGATTTTTTAGTTGTAGGCTTGGGTAACCCGGGTGCAAAATATGAAACCACCCGCCACAATGCAGGCTTTCTTTTCATCACTTATCTTGAAGACAAATTGAATTTCAAGGCTAAAAAATTGAAATTCCACGCTCTTATAGGTGATGCAAAAATCGGCAATTACAAGGTGCTTTTTATGAAGCCTCAGACAATGATGAATAACAGCGGTACTGCAGTGGCAGAATGTGCAAAATTCTATAAAATCCCTGTGGAAAAAATCATCGTCGTTTTTGATGATATTTCATTGGAGCCCGGTAAGCTTCGCATAAGAAGAAAAGGCAGTGCAGGCGGTCACAACGGAATTAAAAGCATTATTGCCCATTTAGGCTCAGAAAATTTCCCGAGAATCAAAATCGGTGTTGGTGCAAAGCCTCACCCCGATTATGATTTAGCCGATTGGGTTCTTTCCAATTTCCCCAAAAAAGATATTCCTGCTGTAAGAAATGCTATTGAATACGGTGCAGATGCTCTCGGAATGCTTGTAAAAGGCGATTTTGAGGGCGCAATGTCAAAATATAACGGTTGAGGTCCTTATGTCAGGCTACAAACAACTTCTTCAGAATTCAACTCAATACAGAGATGTTGTAAGATACATTGGTGCAGATTTGTGCCCCTCGGGAATTGTGGGCTTACCCCCTGCACCTAAAGCACATCTTGTTTTTTCGCTTTGCGAGGAATTTTCCCGCAGAGCCATTGTTGTTTTGCCTGATGAAAGCCTTGCAAGGAAATTCACCGCAGATATTAACGAATTAAGCGGTAATAAAGAAATTGCCGGCTTCTACCCTGCAAGAGATTTTTCTTTTAATTCTTCACAGGGGCAATCAAGAGAATATGAGCAGTTAAGAATTAAAACCTTGTGCTCAATTTTAAAGAATGAATGTAAAATTGTTGTTTGCTCTGCCGAATCTGCACTCCAATTAACAATTCCGCCAGAAGAGCTTAAAAAGCGTACATTCAAAATAGATTTTAATACCGAAATTTCAACCGAAAGGGTTACAGAAATTCTCATTTCTGCAGGCTTTAAAAGGGCAGAAAGCGTTGAGGGTGCAGGTCAGTTTGCGGTCAGAGGCGGTATTATTGACTTTTTCCCACCCGATTCCCCTCAGCCTGTTCGTATTGAGCTTTGGGGCGATGAGGTTGACACAATTTCACTTTTTGATGCATCAACCCAGAGGAGAACCGAAAATCTTGATTTTTGCGAAATCACTCCATCAACTGAAATTGTTTTTGATAGCGAAGAGGCTTTAAAAAGCAAAATTGAAGCATTTATTTCCACAGTTTCAGGTAAAGGCTCTAAAAAAGCAAAAGAGCAACTGAATAAAGATATTGAAATGCTGGAGTCAGGCGTTAAGCTTCAATCCGTTGATAAATATCTTTCCCTTGCCTATGAAAATCCTGCCTCAATTTTCGATTATATGAATGATGCCTTCCTTTTTGTTTGCGAAAGTGCATCAGTTAAAGATAAGGTTCAAGGCTCTTCAAAGCTTCTTTTGCAGGAAATCAAGGCGCAATTCGAAAATGGAGTTTTAACCAAGGGGCTTGACCGTTTCTCCTTAACCTTCCCCGAATTACTTTTAATTTACGAAAACAAAAAAGCAATTTATATAGATAACTTTGCACGTGGTAGCTTTGATACCCCCGTAAAAAGTCTGACTACCTTTAATGTTCAGCAAAATCCCCTCTGGAACGGCTCATTAGAGGTGCTTTTTGATGATTTGAAGCCATCACTTGCAAAAAAAGAGACCTGCATTATTCTTGCAGGTACTGAGAAAAGCGCAAATGCTCTTGTGGAAGCCTTGGAAACAGAAGACATCAAAGCAATGTTTTTCCCTGTTCCCCCTGCTCAATTCCCCAAAAACACAGTAAGCGTTTTATCGGGTAGCTTATCGGGTGGCTTCCGTTATGTAACAGAAAAATTCAACATCATTTCCTATGGCAAGGGTGTTCATAAATCCACACAGAAGCGCAAGAAAAACTATAAGGCCGCCGATGCAATCCAAAGCCTTGAAGAGCTTTCAAGGGGCGATTATGTTGTTCACTCCGTTCACGGTATCGGTATTTTTGACGGAATACAAAAATTAGAGGTATCGGGTCTTACAAAGGATTTCATTAAAATCACCTATGCCAAGGGTGACGCCTTATATGTCCCTGTCACTCAACTTGACCTTGTTTCAAAATATATCGGACCAAAGGACGATACAAAAACTCTTAAGCTTTCCCGTTTAGGCGGTAATGATTGGGAGAAAATGAAGGCTCGCGTTAAGGCCTCTGCCAAGAATATGGCAAAGGAGCTTATTGAGCTTTATTCCAAAAGAATGAAAACTGCGGGCTTTGCATTCTCACCCGATATTGATATGCAAAACGACTTTGAAAGGCGTTTTGAGTATGATGAAACCGAGGACCAGCTTCGCAGTATCAACGAAATAAAAAAAGATATGGAAAAGCCTCACCCGATGGACAGACTCCTTTGTGGTGATGTTGGCTTCGGCAAAACCGAGGTTGCCTTAAGGGCGGCATTCAAATGTATTGCAGACGGCAAGCAATGTGCAATTCTTGTTCCAACAACAATTCTTGCCCTTCAGCATTACAACACCATTCTTCGTCGCTTTGAAGGCTTCCCCATCGAAGCACAGATGCTTTCCCGTTTCAGAACTCCAAAGGAGCAAACCCGAATTATCAAAGCCCTTAAGCGAGGCTCAATTGATATTATTGTCGGCACTCACAGGCTCATTTCCAAGGATATTGTTTTCAAGGATTTGGGGCTTATAATCGTTGATGAGGAGCAAAGATTCGGTGTAGGTCAGAAAGAGAGACTCAAGGAAATGTATCCTGATGTTGACTGCCTTACCCTTTCTGCAACACCCATTCCGAGAACAATGAATATGGCAATGTCGGGTATTCGTGATATGTCCGTTATTGAAGAAGCACCTCAGGACCGCTTCCCTGTTCAGACCTATGTTCTTGAGCACGATTGGGAGGTTATAACCGAAGCTATGGCAAAGGAAATCCGCCGAGGCGGTCAGGTTTATTACCTTCATAATAAAGTGAATACCATTGACAAAACTGCCGCTACAATACGGGAATTTTTACCCGATGCCAATATCGGAATCGCTCACGGAAAAATGAGCGAGGATGAGCTTTCAGAGGTATGGCGTCAGCTTTTAGAGGGTGAGATTGATATATTAGTCTGCACCACAATTATTGAAACCGGTGTGGATGTTCCCAATGCCAACACTTTGATAATTGAGAACGCAGACCATCTCGGACTCGCTCAGCTTCATCAGATAAGAGGCAGAGTCGGTCGTTCTGCAAGGCGTGGCTTTGCTTATCTTACCTTTAACCGTAACAGAGAGTTAACGGAAATCGCTCAGAAGCGACTTACTGCAATCCGTGAATATACCGAATTCGGCTCAGGCTTTAAAATTGCTATGCGTGACCTTGAAATCCGAGGTGCCGGTAACCTTTTAGGCTCAGAACAGCACGGTCATATGGAGGCAGTCGGCTACGATATGTATATGAAGCTCCTTTCCGAAGCGGTTATTGAGGAAAAGGGCGAGGATATTAAGATAAATCAAAAAGAATGCCTTATTGACATCAGAATTGATGCTCACATTCCCGAAACATATATTGAAAGCTTACCCCAAAGACTTTCAATTTATAAGAGAATTGCAGATATTAAAACCGATGAGGATGCCTCAGATGTTATTGACGAGCTTATTGACCGTTTCGGTGAGCCACCTCAGGGTGTTGAGGGGCTTGTTAAGGTTGCTCTTCTGAGAAACACTGCTGCATCAATGGGCATTTATGAAATCGGACAGAATAACAACAGTCTGCTTTTATATGTTGAGGAAATTGATATGAGCAAGGTTGCCCTTCTTGTTAAGGGTATGCGAGGCAGAATTCTTGTTTCAAGAGGTCCTAAGCCTTATATAACAGTAAAAAAAGCAAGTGGTCAATCGCCACTTGATACATTAGAGGAAGCATTTAATTTGTTAAAAAACGAAAGTGAGGAAGTTAAAAATGACATTTGAATATAAGCCACAGGGCGTTTGCTCAAGAAATCTTACCTTTGATATTGAAAACGGAATTGTTAAAAACGTTAAATTTCAAGGTGGTTGTCACGGTAATCTTCAGGGTATTGCCGCACTTTGCGAGGGTAATCCCGTTGATGAAATAATCAATGCAGTTCAGGGTATTCGTTGTGGCTTCAAGTCCACCTCCTGCCCCGACCAGCTTGCAAAAGCACTCAAAAATGCACTTGAAAGCGAGGAAAATTAAATGAAATATCTTATTTTAATTGCTGATATTGATGAATTTAACCCTTGCAAAAAAAGTCTTGGCAAGCTTGTTGAAAGGGAATATAAAATCAAGCATATGCCTGCATTTGATTTTACTTATAACAACCATAATTGCACAGCTGTTTGCTTTGGTATAGGCAAGGTAAACGCCGCATTGGGTGCCGCTCTTGCTCTTAACTACGATGAATTTGATGGTGTTATCAACACAGGCTGGAGCGGTGCGGTTTCAGGAGTTTTTAAAGGTGATATAATAGTTTCCGATTCCTGTGTTGAATGTGATTTTGACCTTACTCCCATAGGCAGACTCCCCGGTCAGAAGCCCGGTCAGGAGGATTACATATATAAATGTGATAACGCTCTCTATAATGCGGCTTGTTCAGTTGAAGGCTTCAAGCACGGCAATCTCGGCACAGGCGATTTCTTCCTCACCAACAAAGAATTAGGACTTAAATATAAAGAGATTTTCAACATCAGCGCATTTGATATGGAAAGCGGTGCATTGGGTGCAGCCTGCTACCTTCTGAATGTACCATTTGTAAGTATTAGAAAAATCTCTGACAACGCAGACGATGTTTCCGTAAACGAATACACAAATTCAGTTGTTTCTGATGTTACTGCATTTTCTGATATTGTTTTAAAAATTCTTGAAAAATTATAAGAATAAAAAATTTACCGCCTGCGATTTTTGCAGGCGGTTATTTTCTGCACAGATTTTTCAGGCAATTCTCGGACGACAAAAGCTTTTCCCGTCGCCACCTGAAAAAACACCCTTGACGGCATAGTGCTTGTTTACCTTATACTATGCTCATCGGTGGTTTTTTGTTAATAATATTTAATCATCAAATTTGGAAATAAACGCTCTTGTTCTTTCTGATTTCGGGTTATCAAAAACCTCTTCAGGTGTACCCGCCTCAGCAATAACACCGTCATCCATAAAGATAACCTTTGTGGAAACTGCCTTTGCAAATGACATTTCGTGGGTAACAATTACCATTGTTGTTTTATCCTCTGCAAGACCCTTAATAACCTTAAGAATTTCACCTGTAAGCTCAGGGTCAAGGGCAGATGTGGGCTCGTCAAAGAACAATACCTTAGGTTCAAGCATCAATGCTCTTGCAATTGAAACTCGTTGCTTCTGACCGCCCGAAAGCTCGCAGGGGTAGTTTTCCAATTTATCTGAAAGACCAACCTTAGCAAGAATTTCCTTTGCCTTTGCTTCAATTTCCTCGTGAATCTGCTTTTTGTTATGCTTGTAATCCTCTCGCTCTTCTGCTAAAAGCTCGGGAGCGAGGGTTACATTTTTGAGAACATTATACTGTGGAAAAAGGTGGAAGTCCTGGAAAACAAGACCAACGAGAAGCTGACGTCTTCTGCGTTCCTCGTCACTTTCCTTTTCTGCTTTACCATTGAAAAACACCTGTCCGTCAACTGATATGTAGCCTGAATCAGGAGTTTCGAGCTGATTAACACAACGAAGAATGGTTGTTTTACCGCTACCGGATGAACCGATAATGCTTAAAACCTCGCCCTCTTCAACCGTAAAGCTGACACCCTTTAAAACCTGAGTTTTCCCGAAATTCTTTTTTAAATCTTTAACCTCTAAAATTGCCATAGCTTAACTCCTGAAATAACTCAGTTTCTTTTCGCCCTTACCGAGAATAATGGTAAGAAGTCCAACAAACAACAAATAGAATAAACCTGTATAGAATAAGGGCCAGATCATCGCCTTTGTTGCGGCAAGCTCCTTTGCCTGCTTGATAACCTCGCAAACCATAATGCAGTTTGCAAGCGCAGTATCCTTAATAAGAGTGATAATTTCATTGGACATTGGGGGAACAATTCTCTGAACAACCTGCTTGAGAATGATTTTTTTGAAAATCTGTGATTTTGTCATACCGAGAACAATACCTGCTTCATACTGTCCCTTTGATATGCTTTCAATACCACCTCTGTAAATTTCAGAGAAATAGCAAGCGTAGTTCACTGTGAATGCAATTAAAACTGCCATAATTCTGCCTGCATCCATAACTCCGTATTCAATAAGGAAGAATCTGTCAACCTGACCGAAAATCTGGAAATTAAACACCAAGCCGGGAAGATAATAGATTATGAATATTTGAAGCATCAAGGGTATTCCTCGAACTATCCAGACAATAACTTTAAACAAATATTTGACGGGCTTGAACTTGCTCATAGAGCCAAAGGCTATAGGCAACCCAAGGGGTGCCCCTAATAATAGAGTCACCCCAAAGATTAATAATGAAATTTTAAAGCCGTCAAGTAAGAAAGATGTAACCTCTAAAAAAGACATACTTTAACTCCGAATGGATTAATTTTATTTCTGGTCTGCGAAATCTGTGATTGCAGTTGTTGCAACGCCATATTTTTCAGCAAGTGCAGCGATTGTGCCATCTGCACCTAATGCCTCGAGCTGCTCGTTAACCTTTGCAGTAAGCTCGCTACCCTTTTTGAAGCCGATTGCATAGTATTCAACATCGCTTGAAAGCTCTTCAACAATCATAAGGTTCTCATAGTCGCCGTTACCAACATAGCTCTTTGCAAGCTGAGCGTCAACAACTGCGAAATCTGCAGTATCTGCTACGATTTCAAGAAGACAATCAGTCTGCTTTGTGAAGCCCTTGTATTTTGCGCCTTCAAAGTCTTTTGCATAAGCTTCGCCTGCAGAACCGCTTTCAGCAATACCCATTTTGCCCTTAAGGTCCTTTGCATTTTCAATGCCTGAATCCTTAGCAACAACAACTACCTGACGGTTTTCCATATAGTTGTAAGAAAAGTCAACCTTTTCTGAACGAAGAACACCGTCATCATCTGCAGTGTTAGCAGTAAATCCGTTCCATACACAGTCGATTGTACCTGAATCAAGGTCTGTATATTTACTGTCCCAATTAATTTCAGTGAAGATAACTTCATAACCAAGGTTCTCGAAAACTGCTTTTGCAAGCTCTGTATCGAAGCCAACAAGCTCATTGTTTTCATCAAGATAGTTCATTGGTTCATAAATTGTGTAACCAACAACGATAGATTCCTTGCTGCCGCCGCAGGATGCGAATGCACAAACGATTCCGGCAACGAGAACAAGGCTCATTACGATAGCTAATACTTTTTTCATAATAATTTCCTCCAAGTAATCAACTTTTTTATTGTGGGGTTATTTTAGCACTTTAGCACAGTAAAGTAAAGACTTTTTTGCAAATTTGTTTTATTTTGTAGGTTTTGCCATAGACCTATACACAATATTACCTTCTTTTATGCAACTTTACCACTTTAACGCGCTAAAGTGGATTATTCGATGTAATCCCCCATATATTTTCATTGTAAAACCTGCGTTCTTATGTTAAAATATTCTTATAAATCGGAGAGGTTTTTATATGAATAATTTTGAAAATAATATTAACATTAATAATCTCATTGCCGAGCTCGATAATATTCTCAGCAGAAATGATTATAGCTCTGCCCGTGATTTCCTTGAAAAATGGGTGAAAATTGCTAAAAATCGAAACGATAACAAAGCATTATTTTCTTTATGCAACGAATGTATCGGGCTATACAGAAAAATCGGTGATAAGGGAAATTGCTACAAATATTGCCAAAAGGCTCTGAATTTATTAAGTGCTTTAAATATGGAAAGCACAGTAACGGGTGCCACTGGATTTATAAATTGTGCAACAGCCTATAAAGCATTTGGCGAAGCAGAGAAAAGCATTCCCCTTTTTGAAAAAGCAGTTTATTTATATGAAGCACTTTTACCCGAAAATGACCCCAAGCTTGCAGGATTATACAATAACTTTGCCCTGTCACTTGTTGATTTGAAGGACTTTGAAAAGGCATTTGAATTATATGAAAAAGCAATAAGGGTATTGGACCGCAACCCACAATTCAATTTAGAGCAAGCGGTAAGCTATCTTAATATGGCAAATGCTGTTGAAGCTCAGAAGGGGCTTGAAGATGCCTGTGAAGAAATTGATTTTTTATTAGACAAAGCCCAATGGGTGCTTGATGAAAAATATTCTGAAACCGATGGTAACTATGCCTTTGTCTGCGAAAAATGCGCTTCAACCTTTGGTTACTACGGTAGATTTTTATATGAAAAAGAATTAAAAGAAAGAGCGAGGGCTATTTATGAAAGGACTTGAGCTTTCAAGAAAATATTATGAAGAATTCGGAAAGCCTATGCTTAAAGAGCAATTCCCCGAAATCGAGCATTTAGTTGCAGTTGGTCTTGTGGGTAGCGGGTCAGATTGTTATGGGTATGATGACGATATTTCTCACGATCACGATTTTGAACCGGGCTTTTGCTTGTTTCTTCCTGATGAAAGTGTTATTGATGAAAAGACATTTTTCAATTTAGAAAGAGCATACAGTAAATTGCCAAAAGAATTTTACGGTTACAAAAGAAGCCTTGTAAAGCCTGTTGGGGGAGGCAGAAATGGTGTTTTCAGAACAAGTGATTTTTATAATAAAAAAATCGGCTCACCAAATGGCGAGCTGACCGTTGAACAATGGTTTTCTCTTCCCGATTATGCACTTGCAGAAGCAACAAATGGTGAGGTTTTTGAGGATAAGCTTGGGGAATTCACAAAAATCCGCAACAGACTTATTAATATGCCACAAGATATTTTTCTTAAGAAGCTTGCAGGAAATCTTCTGATAATGGCGCAAAGCGGTCAGTATAATTACCCTCGTATTCTAAAGCGTGGGGAAACCGCATCTGCACAGCTTTCGCTTTTTGAATTTTCAAATTCTGCTATGAAGGCTTATTTTCTCCTGAACGGCAAATATATGCCCTATTACAAATGGCAATTCAGAGCATTAATGGATTTGCCAAAGGGCGAATACCTTGCAGATTCTCTCGAATTTCTTATTTCAACGGATAACTCCACAGAAAATGCCAATATAAAAAATGAAATAATAAATTCTGTTGCAGAAGAAATAATCAGTATTTTAAAAGAAAAAGAAATCACCAAAGCCACCTGCAACGATTTGGAAAAGCATGCTTATTCTGTAAATGATTTTATAAAAAACGGAGATTTAAGAAATTCTCATATACTTTCAGGCATATAAAAAACGGTTCGGAATTGCTTTCGAACCGTTTCATTATTATTCAATTATGCAAAGCTCTTGAAGAAATCAACAAACAAGTCATAAATCATTGTGAAGATTTTTTCAACTGTGTAGAAGAAATCATAGTTGTTTCTTCCGCCCATTTCACCTAACTGAGAATCATCTCTCTGAGCAAGCTCGTTTGATGTGAGATTATATGTTTCATAGGTTGTAAGGTCGCTTTCATCAAGCTCGATAACTCTCGCACCCTGGAACATATTGTTATAATATGAGTTATATGTGCAACCGGGAGTCTGAATAAGGTCGATACCGCCACAATCTGCAACAAAGTTGTTCACATGGTCGTGACCTACTACAAGACCGATAACATCGCCGCCATCAACCATTGCATCCCACTGACCGTCATTACCATAGCTGGGACAGCTCTTTTCAAAAATATAGCCATCATATTTAGTAATATCGGGAACTACTGTGTAAACAGTACCATCAGAGAAATTGATGGTAGCTTCGCCGAGAGCAATTGCGCCCTCATAGAAAATCATTTCAACAGGCTCCTGAGGAATAATGTGCTGGAATGCAAGTGAAGGAACAACCTCGCCACCATTTTCTGCAGCTAAAGCCTCACGGGTTTCTTCATACCATTCAATCTGGTCTGCGTGAACGTGGTCATAGCCGAGCCATTCGCCATCTTCATCGTGGATGCTTCCGCCACTGTCAAAGCACCAAACATTAAATGCAACCTTACTGCCATCACTTGAAAGAATGGGAAGATTGTGTGTTGCGCAACCGCTGAGTGAGGGGTCTGCATCATAAGCCATACATTCATCATATTTCTGATATGCTGCAAGCTGATCCTCCTTAACCATACCGCCCTCATCATCGTGGTTACCGAAAACGAACGTGAAGGGAATATCTCTTTCATCAAGGGGTGCTATCATTTCATCAATAGCTCTGATATCCTCGCCAACAACATTGTCGCCAACAAAAACAACAAGGTCTGGAGCAGCAAAATCAAGGGCTTCCTTGATAAACTGGATTACTGCAGGCTCCATAGGATATGAGTCCTGAACGTCTGCAAGGCAAAGAATTTTAAATTTACCGTTTGAGTTGAACTGAAGCTTTGCATCTGCTTTTAAGCCTGCGAAGCTCATAGTCGCAAGAGAGAAAAGCATACAAACTGCAAGAACAACAGAAATAACCTTTTTCATTTTCTTATTCTCCTTTTATTATTGGAATTGTACCTAATAGTATATTCCTATTTCCTTATTTTGTCAATTTTTTAATTTCAGATTTGAAGTGCCTGCCCTTTTCCTCAAAGTTTTTATAATAATTATAGCTTGCCGCCGCAGGCGAGAACAAACAGCTTTTGCCCTTTTGGGTTATTTCAGAACAGATTTTAACTGCGTTTTCCATATTTTCAGCACAAATCATATTTTTATTAACCCTTTTTCCTTCAAGGGCTTTAATTATGTTATGTCCTGTTTCGGGTAGCCCCACAAGATTAGAGATATTGCACTCCGACAAAAACTCTATAAAGTCGGTATAATCAATACCTCTGTCAAGTCCGCCGAAAAGCAATGTATCAACATTACCGAGAGCCTTTACAGCTCCCATAACTGCAGTGGGAATAGTTGCAATACTGTCATTATACCAATTGATGCCATTTACAACACCAACAAACTCCATTCTGTGTTCAATGCCACCAAAGGATTTTATAGCATTTCTTACTGCATCATCGCTGACACCGAAAATTCTTGCAACCGCTAGGGCATAAGCAATATCCTGTCTGTTATGCTCACCCTTAAGATGCTCTGTGGAATTCCAGAGTTCATTAACAAAGGTATCGTTTTTCGCATCTGTAAAGGTAACGGGTCTGCCGTTGCTTTTAAGAACCTTTTCCCAATCAACAACACCCTCAAGGTCTTGTTCAGGATTGTAAACCAGATAATCTGTTTCCTTCTGATGAACTGCGATATTAAGCTTTGCCTCCACATAACCCTTAAAGCCTGTTTTATAGTGGTCAAGATGCTCCTGATAAATATTGACAAGCACTGCCACATGAGGAGAGGCTTTAGTAAATTCAAGCTGATGTGAGGACATTTCAATAACTGCCACAAGGCTTTCATCCTCATCGGCTTTTTCAAAAACAGGAACACCGATATTGCCTATAAGACAAGTGTTAAGTCCACCTGCTTTAAGCATTTCATAAATAAGTGTGGATGTGGTGGTTTTACCCTTTGAGCCTGTAATTCCTACAACAACAGGGCTACAAAAACGCAGGAACATATCTGTCTGACAAGTGATTTCGGTTGTTTCGGGGTAAACAACATCATCTAAAAATGCAATACCCGGGCTTTTGAAAACAATATCAAAATCACCGAGAGAAGCAAGATAATTCTCACCTGAAATAACAGTAATATTTTTGTCATCACTTTCGAAGCCATTTTTATCTGCTATTGTCAGATGCTTTTCAGGTAAATGCTTTCTTATATAAGAAAGGGTTGATTTACCCTCTCTGCCCATACCCACAATAATAATTTTTTTGTTTTCTATATACTGAATTATTCGGGACATAGTATTCTTTAATCACCCAATTTCATCAATGAATGCAAAGTTCTTTTTACCGTGATTTTTAACATAGTACATAGCTTTGTCAGCTTTTTCATAAAGCTCTGTATATGTTTTTCCGTCCGAAGGAAATCTGGAAATACCAATACTGCAGGAAAACTCTTCTTCAGGGGCAACCTCAAGACGAATACTGTTGCAAATGCTTTGAATCTGCACTGCTTTTTCCTCTAAGTAATGCTTGTTATCACCAACACCACTCAGATATAAAACAAATTCTTCTCCGCCTACTCTTCCCAAAACATCAGATGTACGGAAGGAAAGAGAAAGCTTACCTGTAAATTCCTTCAGGAAAATATCTCCTACACGATGGCCATAAGTATCATTAAGCTTTTTGAAATTATCAATATCAAATATAAATAATGCGCCCTCTTCTTCCTCTTCCTTTATAAGCTCATTCACCTTAAGCATTGTTGAAAGCTTATTAAGAAAGCCTGTAAGTTGGTCTGTTTCAGCCTGCGCAATAAGTCTGTTCTTCTCTTTTTTCTCCTTATCTATGTCAGTCATATTACCAACAAACTGAACCGCATTATCATTTTCATCAAAAACAACTGAGAATTTAATTCTGTGCCACACAGAATCACCACGATTATTAATAATTCGGGCATCAAAAGTGTTTTTTCTTTGTCCCGAGAGACCATTACTTAAAGCACCTATAAATGCAGGAACATCCCTATGGTCAATAATATCTCCGTATGTCATACTTTCAATAGCATTTTCTATTCTTGTTCTTGTTCCGATAGAACGAAGAATTTTAGCAGACGCCTCAAAAACATCATTTGTAACATCGTATGTAAAGAAAATATTATCCGAAAGCTCTTCTATGATTTCATAACGTTTTCTTTCTTTTTCCTGATTTAACTGAATTTTTTTCAAATCGGTTATATCAACAATGCTGCAAATAAATGTCTGCTCACCCTGGGCGGCATTACTTGGCTTACGAGTAGAAATAAGCCCCCATGCTTGTTCTCCGCCTTTTTTATTGATTCGGCATTCAAACTGTAAAACCTCACCGGGAGCATAATCGGTATTTATTTTTGTAACAATATTCATAAAATCTCTTTCATGAAAAAGATTCAGACGAACTGCATCACCCAGACTTTCATATTCCTCTCTTGTATAACCGAAGATTTGAAAAAATCCATTGTTGGTATAATCAAGCCTGACTCCGTCCGGATGAGGAGAAACAATTGCTATACCCGTAACAATTTCCTGAAGTATAGTCTCAAGCTCTTCTCTTGATAAATTTGCTTCGTAATCTCCACCAAGTCTTCTCATATTATCCCTCTTTTAAAAAATAATATTTATTATAATATAGCATAAAGCTTCATATTTAACAAGGATTTTTGAAAAACACTTGAATAAACACATCAAATTGTATATAATTCATAATTGAAATAATATGCAAATAAAACACTAAAAATATCTTTTGGAGAACAATATGCTGGAATTAAAAAATATTTCTTTTAATGTGTCCGATGAGCTGGGAGAAAAAGAAATACTTACTGATGTTTCCCTTACTCTTGAGGACGGAAAATTTCTTGTGGTAACAGGTCCCAACGGTGGTGGTAAATCCACCCTTGCAAAAATTATAATGGGTATTCAGAAGCCAACAGGCGGTCAAATTCTGTGGAACGGTATTGATATCACCGAAATGTCTATTACCGAAAGAGCTAAGCTTGGAATCGGCTATGCTTTTCAGCATCCGCCTCGCTTCAAGGGGCTTTCAGTCCGAGGCCTTTTAAGCCTTGCCCACGGAGAAGATTTGCCTGAGGATCAGTGCTGTGCTTACCTTACAAATGTCGGCCTTTGCTCAAAGGATTATCTTAATCGTGAGGTTGATTCATCTCTTTCAGGCGGTGAAATAAAGAGAATTGAAATTGCAACTCTTATGGCAAGAGATTTAAAGCTTGCAATTTATGATGAGCCGGAAGCAGGCATAGACCTGTGGAGCTTCAATATGCTTGTTGAAAGCTTTAAGGGCATTTCAAAAAGCCGCAAGGAAAGTATGATAATCATTTCCCATCAGGAAAGAATTATGAAAATAGCAGATGAAATTGCAGTTATTGCAAATGGTGTTGTTTCCAAAAAAGGTCCTGCAGAAGAAATCTTCCCTGAGCTTATGTCACAGTTTGACAACACTTGCACATTCAGATAAAAGGATTAGTAGAAAATATGAATAAAATAGATAAGAGAATGCTTGAAGCTGTTGCGGATTTACACGAAATTCCTCAAGGTGCTTTCAGTTTAAGAAAAAATGGCGAAAGCACAGAAAGACGTTCAAGTGCAAATATTATAATTGAGCCCAAAAAAGACAAACCCGGTATTGATATCACTGTAAAGGCAGGAACCAAAAACGAAAGTGTTCATATGCCTGTTATTATTACCGAAGCCGGTGTAAACGACCTTGTTTATAATGATTTTTACATTGAAGAGAATGCTGATGTTCTCATTGTTGCAGGCTGCGGAATTCATAATTCCGGCGACCAAAGCAGTGAGCACGATGGTATTCACCGCTTCCACATCGGTAAAAATGCACATATAAAATATGTTGAAAAGCATTATGGCGAAGGTGATGGTAAGGGAGACAGAATACTTAATCCCACAACCGAAATCTATATGGCTGAAAACTCATTCTGTGAAATGGAAAGCGTTCAGATTAAAGGCGTTGACTCAACAAAACGTGATACCTTCGCGAAATTAGAAGCCGGTGCCCGCCTTGTAATTCTCGAAAAGCTTATGACTCACGGAAACCAGATTGCCCATTCAGATATGGTTATTGAGCTTAATGGTGAGGATGCATCTTCACAAATCATTTCCCGTTCCGTTGCAAAGGATGATTCTGAGCAGGTATTCTACCCTCGTGCAGTAGGTAATGCAAAATGTAAAGCCCATGTTCAATGTGATTCTATCATTATGGGTAATGCTCACATACGTTCAATTCCCGAAATTGCCGCAAACCATTGCGAAGCAAATATTGTTCACGAAGCTGCTATCGGCAGAATAAATAATGACCAGCTTTTAAAGCTTCAGACCCTCGGCAAAACCGAAGAAGAAGCAGAAGAAATTATCATCAACTGTTTCTTAAGCTGATTTGGAATCATTTTTAAAATAAGGTGATAACTATGAAAAGAGTTTTAGCATTTGATTTTGGCGCATCAAGCGGAAGAGCCATTCTTGGTATATTTGACGGAGAGAAAATTGAGCTTCAGGAGGTTCATCGTTTCTCTAACGACCCTGTTAAAATCAATGGTACTGTTTATTGGGATGTTCAAAGACTTTTCTTTGAAATCAAGCAGGGCATCCTTAAAGCCAAAGAAGCCGGCGGATTTGACTCCATCGGTATTGATACCTGGGGCGTTGACTTCGGTCTTCTTCGCAAGGATGGAACATTAGTTGAAAACCCCGTGCATTACCGCGATGCAAGAAATGACGGAATGGTTGAAAAAGCAACCGAGTATATGTCAAAGGAAAGAATGTATGATATTACAGGAATTCAGTTTATGGATTTCAATACCATCTTCCAGCTTCTTTCTCTTAAAGAAAACCGCCCCTACATATTGGAGGAAGCGGATAAGCTTCTGTTTATGCCCGACCTTCTCAACTATATGCTTTCAGGTGTTAAATCAACAGAATTCTCAATTGCCACCACATCACAGATGGTTGATTTGAAAACAAATAATTGGTCGGATGAAATTCTTGACACCTTCGGCATAAAAAAAGATCTTCTTACAGATATTGCACCCACAGGTGCGGTTATCGGTCAGCTTTCCGATGAAATTTGTGAAGAGCTTGGAGTTCCTAAAGCAGATATCGTAAGCGTTGCGGCTCACGATACACAGAGTGCAATTACTGCAACGCCCTGCGAATATGATGATTTTGCTTTCATCAGCTGCGGAACCTGGTCATTATTCGGCACAGAGGTTAAAGAACCGATTATAAACGAGGCTTCTAAAAAGCTTAACGTTACAAATGAGGGTGGCTATGATTACACCACCGCATTCCTTAAAAACATCTGCGGTCTCTGGCTTATTCAGGAAAGTCGCCGTCAATGGATTCGTGAAGGTAAGGAGTACTCTTATGCAGAGCTTGAAAAGCTTGCATTGGAATGTGAGCCCTTCAAATGCTTTATTGACCCTGATGCTCCCGAATTTGCACCAATGGGCAACCTTCCCAGAAGAGTTAAGGAATACTGCGAAAAAACAGGACAGTATGTTCCTCAGACTGTTGGTGAAATCATCCGTTGCATTTATGAAAGCCTCGCACTTAAATATCGCTACACCTTTGACGGTATCAAGGAATGCACCGGCAAGGATTATGACAGAATTCACGTTATGGGTGGCGGAACAAAGGATAAGCTTCTTCTTCAGATGACTGCACAGAGCTGTAATGTAAATGTTTATGGTGGTCCCATTGAAGCAACTGCTTTAGGTAATGTTGCAATTCAGCTTATGTCAACAGGTGCAATCAAAAATATTAAAGAAGCAAGAAAAATAATTGCAGAGGGCGAAAGCCTCAAGCTTTACGAGCCTAAGGACAACGAGGCTTGGGAAAAAGCATACGAAGATTTTAAAAATATTATAAATAAATAATTTGGGAGTCCTGTTTATGACTGCAACACCCAATTTAGAAACGAAAAATATAGAATATGTTCTCGATACGGCAGAGCTTGTGCTCACTTCTTCACGGGAGTGCAGAGCAGGCTCTGCAGGAGAAGAGCAGGCTCAGCATATTTATATGAATGAGTTGAAAAAATTCTGCGATGAAACCCATCAGGAGCAATTCAGAACCCATCCCGGTGCAGGCACATTAGCAGAAAAGGTTTTGTGCATACTTTTAGTTGTTTGTGTAATTCTTTTTTCTGACGCAGTGAATTCAGGCTCTGTATTTACAGCATCCCTATCACTTTTAATGAGCCTGATTATCTTCTGTATTTTTTCCTACAAATTCATTTTTGACGGTAAAAAATTAGATTTCATCACGCCCACCAAGCTCAGCAAAAATCTGTTAGGGATAAGATACAGTCGTGGTGAAACCCTGGGAAGAGTTGTTCTTGTTGCCCGTTCCGATGCTCCTCAGAGTATGCGAGCACATCTTTTCGGCAATCGCTCCCCTTTTATTCTTAGTATGTGTGCCATAATCGGCAACACCGTGCTTTTCTGTAGCGGTCTTTTATTTCTCTTCTCGGGTGCTCCCGAAAAATCCCCCTTGTTTTACTTTTTGACTGTTGTATGTATCGGCTTTGTTCCTTTTTACATATTATCAGCTTTTCTTATTAACAACCGTAAGGTTGCTTCAGGTATAAGCTCAAGTATAATTCCCACCTCTATACTTTTAAGTATTATGAAGCAGCTGCACGACAATTCCTTCAGATATGAAAAAACCGAAATTTGTTGTCTTATAGTTGGTAGCGAATATTCTTCCCGTGCAGGTGCATATCACTTTGCAAAAAAACATAAAAGGCTTTTCACCGATGTTCCCACTGTATTTATTCCCCTTGAAGAAATAACCACAACAAGAAAGCTTGCGGTTTTCTTTAAGGACGGAAGCGGTACAAAGGGTAGCTCAGAGGTGGCGTCTGTTATCGGTGAAGCCGCAGAAAATCTTAACATAACAATTCATAAGGAAACATCTCTTTTAGGAACAAGCTCATATACACCATTTTCAAAAAATGATTTTCCCGCTTGTTCTTTGGGTACATCAAAAAAACATATTTCAAAAGCAATTTCCGCAAATTCCGACAAATTGCAGAATGTCAGCAAAAAAGCTATATCAGATATTGGCGGACTTATTATAGAAACATTAAACTATTATGACGGATGAGGTAATATCATGGCAAAAATTTTAAACTCAACAGTAAAGAACATTCCCTGGCAGGAAAAGCCTGCAAACTGCACAGAGCCTGTCTGGAGATACACAGAAAACCCTATTATTGACCGTTCATTTGTTAAAGAAGCAAATTCTATTTTCAACTCTGCAGTTGTTCCCTACGGCAACGGCTTTGCAGGTGTTTTCAGAATGGATGATATTACAAGAGAGCAGTATCTTGTAACAGGCTTCAGTGATGATGGTATTCATTGGAAGCTTAACGATGAAAAAATCTTCCGTGGTTATGACCCCCGTCTTTGCGAAATTGACGGTAAATACTATCTTTCCTGGGTTTGCCATACAGACAGAGGCACTTCAATCGGCATTGCCGCAACAACAGATTTTGAAACTTGGGAAAGATATGAAAATGCTGTTCTTCCCGTTTCAAGAAATGGTGTGCTTTTCCCCAGAAAAGTAAATGGCGAATATATGATTTTCACCCGTCCCTGTGATAAGGGCCACACACCTTATGGTGATATTTTCTTAAGCCACAGCCCCGACCTTACATATTGGGGAAAGCATCGCTTTGTTATCAAACCCGAACAGAACTGGGAAATGACAAAGGTTGGCGCAGGCCCCACACCTATTGAAACAGACGAGGGTTGGCTTTGCTTCTATCACGGTGTTATCACAAGCTGTAACGGCTTCTCCTACAGTATGGGTGCTATGATTACAGATATCAACGAGCCTTGGAAGGTGCTTCACAGAGCAGATTGCTACCTTCTTTCCCCCCGTGAAACCTACGAGTTCGTTGGTGACGTTCCTAATGTTGTATTCCCCTGCGCAGCTTTGGCAGATAGCGAAACAGGTAAAATCGCCATTTATTATGGCGGTGCAGACACAGTTGTTGGCCTTGCATTTACTACTGTTGATGAAACAATCAAATTCATCAAGGCACACGATTTAATTAAATGAGCTTTATAAAAAAATTCGTCGGGGACAAGGCATTTTATAAAATGACCCTTACTGTTGCAGTCCCTATTATGATTCAGAATTTCATAACAAACTTTGTCAGTATGCTTGACAATTTGATGGTTGGTTCTCTCGGCACCGAACAGATGTCGGGAGTTTCCATTGTCAATCAGTTGATTTTTGTTTTTGGTCTTGCAGTTTTCGGCGCTTTGAGTGGTGCAGGTATTTTCACCGCACAATTTTACGGCAAAAACGATAATGACGGTATACGCTATACACTGAGATATAAGCTGATTGTTTCGGTTTTAATTTTTCTGGTTGCTTTAGGTGTTTTCTTATTGTTTGACGACAACCTGATAAGCTTGTATTTACATGAAAGCGATAGTTCAGACGATATTCCTCTCACATTAAGCTATGCTAAAGATTATCTTAAAGTAATTCTCTGGGGGCTATTGCCATTTTGTATTGCTCAGATTTTTTCAAGCACACTTCGTGAAACCGGTGAAACAGTTGCACCTATGGTGGCAGGCTTTATTGCAGTTGTATCCAACTGTGCGTTTAACTGGGTGCTCATTTTCGGTAAACTTGGCTTCCCTGCTTTAGGTGTTGTTGGTGCAGCTATCGCAACAGTTATATCAAGATATGTTGAATGCGGTATAATTCTTTTTTATGTTGCTAAAAACAAACATCGCTTCACCTATTTCAAAGGAGCTTTCAAAAGCTTTTCAATGCCTAAAAAGGTATTTAAAGATATCACCTTCAAAGGTATGCCCTTATTATTCAATGAGTTTTTCTGGTCTTTGGGTATGTCACTTTTAAGTATGGCGTATAGTCTTTATGGTATTTCCGTTGTGGCAGGCTACAGCATCTCCTCAACTGTTATGAATCTTGCAAACATTGCATTTATTTCTCTTGGTAGCAGTATAGGAATCATTGTAGGTAAGCAATTGGGTGCAAATAAATTCAAGGAAGCAGTTGACACAGACAGAAAGCTGATTACCTTCTCAGCCTTTTTAAGCGCAATTATCGGTATATTTGTATTCCTTATAGGCGATAAAATACCGCTTCTTTATAACACAACAGAAGAAACCAAAGAACTGGCAGGTTATTTCATAAAAGTATGCTCTCTTTTCATCCCTGTTCATTCCTTTGCAAACGCCACATATTTCACTATAAGGAGCGGTGGTAAAACACTTATCACCTTCCTTATGGACAGCGTGTTTATAATGTGTGTAAGCGTGCCTATCGCTTTTTCTCTTTATTATGTATTTCATCTGCCAATTTGGTATACCTTCCCCTTTGTTCAGTGCATTGACATAATAAAGGTTATCATCGGTATAATTCTTGTTAAAAAGAAGGTCTGGTTAAATAACATAGTTTCAGAATAAGATTAAGAGAGGCAACACGGAAAAATCCGTATTACCTCTCTTTATTATTTATTTAAATAACATTGAAAATTGTGCTTGCGGTTCTGTTTTTTTAAGAGTATCAATTGCAGCTTTCTGTAAATCGATATCACACAAATCACCAACACATTGGCGCAATTTCACTTCTATATCATCCCATAAAAGAGGTTTTTTAGCCTCACCCTTGGGTATAAGGACTGTTTCTTCAAACTCTCCTTTTGAAGTTCCGATATGCAGTTTAGCTCCTCTGATTCCCTCTTTACGATTTTCAAAACTCGCATCAGGTACAAGTTCAATTTTCGGAACAAATTCATTTACTGACTGACAGGAAGCCACATCAAGCTCCTCCAATCCAAAAGCACCTTTGCTTAATGCAACTGCTACCGCGTAATGTATGGAAAACTTTGCCTCATCCGCATTTTTCGGATAAAGAATGTTCCCTGCTGATTTAATTGCACTGGGATAAATTGTTATGGTTATCTTCTCAATATCAGATAACTCTACGCCCTCTTTTAACAGACGAGAACGCAATTCCAATGCACCATCTATACAACAATGAGTATGTCTGCAAGCAGGATAAAGCTTCAGGTAGCTTTCGGAAATGGTGAATGTTTCACCCAAGCCATCGAATAGGGTTTCTTCATCTATTTCATTTCCGAAAGCATTGAACCAGCCTTTTTTGCTTTCCAAGGGATTTCTTGAGCTTACAAGACCCGCCTGTGCTAATTTAGCAGATAACAAGCCTGTTCGGGCACCGTTTGCAGGATTAATAGGCTTACAGCATTGACCACTTTCATCAATAATAATTAATCCGCTTGATTGAATTGCGCTAAGAGATATTGCATTATAAACACCTTCGTGGTCAAGGTTTAAAAGTTTTGCGCAAGCTGCGGCACAAGCTAAGCTTCCGCCCACACCTGTTGAATGAAAGCCTTTGTTATACAAATCAGGCTGAGCGGCACCTGCCACACGGTTGAAAACATCATAACCTGCCACTATTGCAGTTATTACCTCGCCCCAGGTTGAATTCAGCACCTCTGCCAAAGCAAAAACTGCAGACATTACATGAGCTCCGATATGACCTGCGGATTTTCTGTTGCCATCGTCCATATCCGCACCGTGTGCATAAACAGTATTCATAAATGCAGCGTTGGCAGCAGGCAACTTTTCTTTTGAAAACAGCACCGTTGATTCACTTTTTCCGCCCATTTCCAATAAAAGCGGAAGCATAACATCATTTAAAGGTTTGTTTATACGATAACCTGCAAAGCACGCGGCATAATAATCAGCTATAAACAATTTTGTCTGCTCAATAACCGAATCGGGCAAATGCTCATATTTTAAATCCGCCACATAACGACTAAGCTTAGATGTTATATCCTGCATTTTTATACCTCTCGTCATTCTTACTTAATTTCTTTTTGCTTGTTTGCTTTTTTTTCTAAGAAATCACCTATATAAGTATGCACTAAACCTACCAAAACTGCAAGAGAGCCAATAGCAATTACCCAAGGATAAAACTTGTTATAAATGAAAAGGGATACAGTTTCACCAAAATCGCCACCAACGAACAATGCAATTATAAAAGGAATTAACGGTACGATTCCACCAAAAAAGGAAGCTGTCATCATAATACCATAAATTTTACCTAATACATCATTAAATTTTTTCATAACTCTAACAACCTCCTTATACTAAACCAAACATAGGAATTAAACCTAAAATGAACAATACTGATAATAAATAATGTATAGTTATCCAAATCATATTATTTTTAAGTGTGGGAGCCAGTTCAGCCTTTGCTATACCCATACCCATATATACGCAAGCGCAGTAGGGAGGTGTAACACCATGCATAGCACCACAGATACAAGGAAGCATACCGCAAGCCAACAAAGGATTACATCCTGCTGCAGCTAAGATTGTGATAATAATACCGCCGAAAATTTTAACCTGTGTTGAGCCTGGAAGGAACATACCCAGAATTGCAGTAAAAAGAGGAAGAAGTAATGCCAAACCTAAGAGACCCATATTAAGAGATGTGAAAAATTCTCCGATGGCATTTTCAATTTTAAGTGTTTCTAACAAATTACTGATAAAATAGGCAAACAAAACCAAAGAAGCGGTAGGAACAACCTTTTTTACACTTACAGTAATATCCTTTGTCATTGCTTTTAAAGAACGAGCTTTAATAACATTTTTTCCTGAAAGCAAAATACTGCAAATTACGATGAGTGCAGGCAAGAATATTAAAATACTGTTCGAGAAAGTAGAAGCGCCTTCACCTAACTGTGTTGAGAAGAAATCTCCGAACTGGTTTGTAACAAAGAAGGGAGCGAATACTATAATCGGAAGGAATATTGCCCTCCAGCCTTTTTTCAAAGAGCTTCTCAAGCCGGGAATGTCGGCTTTTTCCATAGGTCTCACTTTATAGAATTTACACATAACCATCAATGTTACAATTCTTTGAATTATAAAATAAATGGCTATAGCCCATAATATCATCCAATACTGAGAAATTGTGTAAGTGTTGGGATATAATTTATCAAGTGTTGCAAAAGCAACGGCAATCATACCTGCAGGAGGTATCATATTTCCCATCGAGCTTGCATGTGCTTCAACATTTGCCGCAAGATGGGGCGGAAAGCCCGCTTTTTTCATAGCAGGAATAGTGAAAACACCTGTAGTTGCAACATTACCGGGACCGGAGCCTGATAAAGAGCCCATATATGCACTACCGATAATTGCTACAAAGCCTGCACCGCCGGGAATGCGACCGAAAACAGACAAAATAATAGCAATACAGTCATCAATAATAGATGTTTTAGATAACAGTTCTGCTGAAATCATAAACATTATTATGGCATACATACTCGGCTCTACCAAAGCATCCAAAATAAATTGACCAAGCTGTGACCATGTATTTGTTACAACGAGTAAAACGATAAATGCTGCAAGCATACATTCGTGTAAGGGGCGTTTAAGCACTGAGAAGCCTATAACCGCCACAACAAGAATTATTCCTAAATATAAAAATTCAATAGGCATAATTAACTTCCTCTCTTATATTATTTTATTTAATAAATCCAATTTATCTTCAACATTAAGAACTGCATCAACAATCTGAGAAATATCTTCTTCTGTTTTTCCACCATAAGAGGCTAATGCAGAAAACTTTTCAATAACCTCTTCCAAGGAAAGCGGATTCTCGGGTTCGCCCTTAGGAAGAATGCTTTCTCCGCTCAATACACTACCGTCTTTTAATACAATCTCTGCGGTTGCGATTGTTTTTTCAGGGAAAGCCGCCGTCATTTCTGAATCTTCTTCAACAATAATCTTCTTTGTCAACGCCTGCACCTGAGAATTGTTTAAAGATTCCTCTGTAAACGCTTCCATACCTGTTTTACCAAGAACATATGTAACTGCAAAATTATATGGAATACTCATTTTTGCAGAAGCGGAACCTTTAATTTCTGTATGATCGTGCTTTTTAACCGCCAAGGAATATGTTTTAATTTTCACATATTCAATCTTTGATGCATCAATTACCTTATCTTTTCGCAAATCCTTGGCAATATCGATAGACGGATGAGTGTAACGACAGGCTGCATATGGTTTTATGTAAGCCTTTTCAATAGCATAAGTGCCATCCAATAAAGGTGAAACAAACTCAACCTCATCAGTGCCGTATAATTGGCATAAATAGCCCGCAGTTCCCGATAATGCATCATCCGGAGTATCAAATCCGGCTTTTGCCATCTGAGTTGCAATTAAGCCTAAAAGTGCGGTTTTTCCCACATTATATGGTTTTAACTGAGAGCCATCCTCCAAAACCTTGAGAGTTCCTGTTGCAGAAACTGCTGCGGTGGAAAAAGCATCTCTTTTTTCTTCAGGTGAATATTCAAGAGCCTCTGAAACTGCAACTGCAATACCTAAAAGACCGCAAGTAGCTGTTGCGTGATAACCATGTTTTTTTAACGTTGGCTGGATTGTTCTTGCCATTGTAAATGATGTTTCATAACCATATATTGCTGCGCGCAACAAGGCTTCGCCATCAAAATGATACTTCTGTGCAAGAGGCAACAAAACAGAAAATATCGGAGACCCTAAATGAATGATACCGGCATTTGTACCATCATCGAAATCTAAAGCATGTCCGTTTAATCCGTTTAAAAACACCGCATTATTTATACTCATAGTGTTTTGCAAACCAATAGGGCGTATTTTCCCGCCTTCGTCACTGAAAGCTTCAATCAAGCAGTCAATTTTTGACTGTTGTTCCTTTAAGCCCGCAATTGTTACACCAATATAATCAAGCAGGGCTAATTTTGCCCGTTGATATACATCAGTTGGAATTTCTTGCTTTTTAAAATCTTCTATGCGTTCTAAAAAACAATCCGTCTTGTTCAATTTCTCCGCTCCTCCATAAACATGATATTCCGTATCAGTAATAGCGCCTATTACCAATACGGAATATTTATACAACATTCATTTTAAAAAGTCAACCCCCAAAACAATTTTTTTCATTTTGGTTTTTTATTATATTAAATTCTCTCTAAAATCAAAATCCGAGAAATGGTTTATTACATACTTTAAAAATATCTTTATGTATTTTCCGAAGTAGTAAAAGATACTGCCAGCGGGTAAAAAATAAACACCCCCGACTTCTGAAAGTCGGGGGTGTTCTGCACAAACCATAATAATTTTGATACAGATGCCATTTTCTTTACCCCGAAGCTGTATAAGGATACTGCGAGTGGGTAAAAAAATGACAAACTCCCGACCAAAGGTCGGGAGTGTTCTGTGCAAAATAAAATTATTTAACTGCGTCTTTAAGAGCTGCGCCTGCCTTGAAAGCGGGAACCTTAGCTGCTGCAATAGCAATCTTTTCGCCTGTTTTGGGGTTACGGCCTTCCTTAGCTGCTCTTTCACGAACTTCGAATGTACCGAAGCCGATAAGCTGAACCTTTTCACCCTTTGCAAGAGCGCCTTCGATTGCACCGAAAACTGCTGCTACTGCTTTGTCTGCATCCTTCTTTGTGAAACCTGCAGCTGCAACTGCATTGATAAGATCTGTCTTATTCATTTTAAAATCCTCCAAAAAATAATTTTTTGTATTTCCAAACCTTTTTACAGGTTCAATTTGGACAAATTAATTTTGTTTTTTTGCTTCATCCCAAAGCTCGTCAAGAACCTCTATAGAAGCTTCCTTCATATCAATACCTTTACTATTTGCCAGCTTTTCCGTAACAGTAAAGCGTTTCATAAATTTCTGAGTTGCTTTTTCAAGAGCAGTTTCTGCATCGCAACCGCAGAAACGGGCAGTATTAACAACCGAGAAGAAAAGGTCGCCCAATTCATCTTCAATTTTATTTTTATCGCCTGTTGCAAGAGCCTCCTGAAGCTCCTTGCTTTCTTCAGCAATTTTATCAAAAGCCCCTTGAGAATCACGCCAATCAAAACCTGCTTTTTTAGCTTTTTCCTGAACCTTCTGGGCTTTCATAAGAGCCGGGTAAGTGGCAGGAATTGCCGCCATAGCCTCGCCTTGATTTTTCTGCTTTTTGGTCTGGCGCTTAATATCGTCCCAATTTTTGAGAACCTCGCCTGTTGAACTGACGGAAATATCCCCGAAAACGTGAGGGTGCCTAATAATAAGCTTCTGGCAGATATCGTTGGCAACATCGTCAATAGTAAACCAACCATCTGTGCGAGCCATATCGGAATGCATAAGCACCTGCAAAAGCACATCGCCTAATTCTTCTTGCATAAGCTCTTTATTGTTTGTATCAATGGCTTCAATAACCTCATAGGTCTCTTCAAGGAAATTTTCTCTTATTGACTGATGAGTCTGCTCCATATCCCAGGGACAACCGCCCGGTTCACGAAGAATTCTCACAATATCAACCAAGTCATTGAAATGATATTTTTCTTTAAAATTAAAATCAACTGCCATAATCTACATCCTCTATTTTAACCGATAAGCTTATATTTTTCAAGTATTTTTGCCAATTTTTCCCCTTTTGGAAGCATTAAAATGTCATCTTTTACCAATGTTTTCATTAAAAGCACGCAAATTCCATATACGAGCACCGCAACACCGATAGAAACAAGGCAAGCAAGAGACTGACCATTGAGCCTTGAGGACATATCACCAAAGGTGAGAACATTGCACAAAACTGCATAAGAACCGTATGCCGTACCACCGCAAAGCACCGCCGCAATAAGCGGTTTTACTAAAACTGTTTTAATGTCAATTCTTACACCTGTTTCTTTTCTCAACACCGCATAGTTATAGAAAATGCAGAGAAGATAGAAAAATGCTGTTCCGAAAACTGCACCCTTAACATTTATTTCGGGAATACCGATAAGAATATAGTTAAGTCCGATTTTGAAAACACAGCCTAAAGCAAGTGACTTTGCAGGAACATCTGCTCTGCCGATTGCCTGAAGAATGTTTGTAAGGGGTGATGACAAGGTAAGAATCGCCATCATAAGACCGTACAAAGCCAAAACGGGAGCAGCAATTGCAATACCCGCCTCATTTTCTGTGCCCTTATAAAGCAGATTCATAATAGGCTCGGAAAGGGCAAAGAAGCCTGCACCTGCAGGAAGAGCAATAAGCATTGTTATTCTGAAAACAGTATTAACAGTTCCGTTGACTGTTTTGAAATCCTTTTTGGCAACCGCAGCCGAAATAATGGGAATTGCGCTGACACCCAGGGTCATCATAACCGTTGGAACAAGGTTTCTGAAATCGAGAGTGGTATCATAAGCACCGTAAAGGAAGGTATGAATATTCTCTTTTGCAATATTTGCCGCATTTACCGAGTTACCGTAAATGCCCATAATTGTATCATAGTTATTGGCAACAACGCTTTCAAGTCTGCTCTGAATCATAAAGGTATCAATAAAGTTTGTGATATTGAGCACCAAGGAGCTTGCCGCAGTAGGAACTGCAATAGCAATTATTTCTTTTATTGTGGTTTTCTTGGGTGATGCGAGAGGAGAGTTTATAAGCTGCTCCTTGCCGATTCCGTCTTTTCTTATTTTATGGCGCAAAATTGTATATATAGCACCGAAAACAGTACCGAGAGTAACACCTAAAATAGCACCTGCCGCCGCAAGAGCATAAACAATTGCGCCATCTGCCTCTGTTTCGACCTTAAAGCCCAAAACAGAACCGTTAAGGGCAATCTGCTGATTAGCGTAATCAAGCATTGCATAGGAAAAAACAAGACCGAAAACAAGCTTACCCAAGGACTCGATAACCTGAGAAATTGCCGTGGGGTACATATTGCTCAAGCCCTCATAATAGCCACGATATGTACTCATAATACAGCAGAAAAGAATTGAAGGTGCAATTGCAAAAACGCTGTAAATAGCAAGGGGTGAGCCTACTGAATCAACATAAGGTCTTGCCGCAAGCAAAAGTGCGCCTGTACCAACAATACCTAAGCCAAGGAAAAGAGGAAATGTAAGCTTTAAAACCTGTTTAACATCACGATATTTTCCCAATGCGGCATTTTTAGAAACTATTGCAGAAACTGCAACAGGAAGACCCGCCATAGAAATTGCATAAACAGGGGTATAAATGTTATATGCAGAAGCGAAATAGCCTCTGCCCAAAGAACCGATTATGCTTGTAAGGGGGATTTTATAAACCGCACCGATAATTTTAACAAGTGCAGTTGCAACTACAAGCACCATAGCTCCGTTAAGAACATTTTGTTTTTTTACTGTTTTATCAGACATTTCTTACTCCTTTCCGATGAATTCTCTTAAAAGAGAATCCCCAGGGACAAAAGATGAATCTATTTTCGGGAATTTATATAAGGACCGGATAAGCCTCTGAGATTCCTTATAAAATTCCGACTCTTTATTTACCTGCATAAGCAAATCTGCCGCCAAATCCTTTAAAACGCAGGTTTCATAAAGATGGATTGTGTTAATTTTTATATCTGCATTATCTTTAAAGGGGAAAAGATACGCATCCTCGCCATAGCGGACCGTAATCCACATTTTAAAGGTTTCTTCAACAGAATTACCGCGAAATTTATAATCCCTCACCATACGGCGAATGAATCTTAAATTTCTCTTATTAAGAACAATGTTTTTCTTTTTATCATATATTCTCGAAGAAACGCTGATATATATTTTCAAAAGGCGTTCCTTGGGAAGATGCTCTGTTATTGCAGGATTAAGAGCGTGAAGCCCCTCAACAATAATAACATCCTTTTCACCCAATTTAAGCTCATTATATTTTTCCTTGCGCTTGCCTGTCAAAAAATCGAACTCAGGCATTAAGGCAAAGCCTGTTTCAATCAGCGTTGCCATTGTTTTTTCAAATAATGGTATATCTAATGCTTCAACAGTTTCATAATCGGGTGTTCCGTCAGGAAAACGGGGCGAATCCTCGTTGTTAAGATAAAAATCATCAAGTGAAACAGTGTGGCTTTTCACACCTGAAGCCGCAAGTGCCTGACAAAGCTTTTTTGCGGTGGTGGTTTTACCCGAAGAGCTTGGTCCTGCAAGCATAACAATTTCTGTTTTTTCACTTTTTGCAATATCTTCTGCGATTTTCAATATTTTGTTATTGTATTTATTTTCACATTCCGAAACGAAAGCCTCGGGATTAACTGCATTTTCAACAATATATTCCAAGGTATTATTTACATTAGCCATCATTTCACCGCCTATTAATATATTATTTCCCAACATTTTAGTTATTCGTTAAATAGTTAGGAGTGAGGAATGAGGAGTGAGGAGTGTTGGGGAAGCGTTGCTTCCAATAATTATAAAAGCTTCGATAGCTAATACTTTTTCTACACAATTTACTTTTTCTTAGAGTGAAAAATTCAGAAAGATAGAACCGCAGTCAGAGTTTTATTATTGCCGACCGCAGGTCCCGACACTCCTAACTTCTCACTTCTAACTCCTCACTATAAAAACTCTTCATTCGTTCCTTTTTATCTATTATTTCATCAAATCTCGATATGTATTCAAAGGGGTATTTAAAATTGAATATTCTTTCAATTATGCTTCCGTCCTCACTTCGAAGCTTTGTTACTGCACCTGCACCAACAGAGAAAATACTTTGATATTCCTCCATCATCAGAACATTGTAAAAGCATTCCTTGCCTTTTTTGCACCAACCTACATTCTCAAGATTACCCAAGGACTTGCTCTGGCGGTACATATAATACGGATGATAACCATTTTCTGTAAGGGCTTTTCCTGCATAAGCAAGCATTTCCCATATATCTCTGTCGGTAACAGAATCGCTTTCATTTTCCGTTACAATACTTGAAGAGCGCTTCAATGCTAAGGTATGGACTGTTATATTATCTGCACCTAAATCAATCGCTCTGTTCACGCTGTTTTTAAAGTCTTCAACCGTATCTGTGGGAAGCCCTGCAATCAAATCCATATTAATTACATCAAACCCTACCTCTTTTGCAAGGAGGAATTTTTCTTCTGTTTGTGCGGTTGTGTGCTTTCTTCCGATAGCATTTAAAACACTGTCTGAAAAGGTCTGTGGATTTATACTTATTCTGCCCACATTATGCTTTTTGAGAGTATCTAACTTTTCTTTTGTTATTGTATCGGGTCTGCCTGCCTCAACTGTATATTCAAGGCACTCAGACAAATCAAAGGTGCTTTCAATATGAGTTAAAATTCTGTCCAACTCATTTTCTGAAAGGGTCGTGGGCGTGCCACCACCCCAATAAACGCTTGTAAGACGCAAGCCGTTTTCCTTTGCTATCTGAGCAGTAAAGGTTAATTCATCTATTAGCTTTTCAATATAATCGGTAACAAGGCTTTTAGCCTTTTCGGAATTAATTGAATGAGAAACAAAGGAGCAATAGCTACACCTTGTGGGGCAAAAAGGGATGCTGATATACAAGCTGAAGGATTTCTCCCCTGCCCTTTCAATAATTTTAAGCTCGGTTTTTGCAACATTAATTGCAAGCTCGGTTTTTTCGGGTGACACCTTATAGGTATTAAGAAACCAATCTCTTGCATTTTCTTCCCCATATTGAGAAAGGCGCTTCACAATAAGCTTTGATGGTCTCACACCTGTGAGTATGCCCCATTTTGGTGTAAAGCCACACATTTCACAAAGCAAATCGTATGCTAAAAGCAAAAGCTCAAGCTCTAAATCATCACATTCTGATTTTTTTATTTCTTTAATCTTACTCTTAGCTTCACCGTTAAGAGAAAGCCCTGCAGTAAGAGTGAGGCTTTCCTCACCGTCAATACGGGTTAAAAGGTAATCCTCATTTGTTTCGTTAAATTCTGTATATTCAACTATTTTTTCAAGAGGGAAAAATAATCTTAAAAGCTTTTCTGCTTCGTATCTGAAATTGTGATTAATATAGTATAAATTCATTTTAAATAAATATTTGTTCTTTTTTCGTAGCCTATTGTTGAGCTTTCACCGTGACCTGCATATATAACAAAATCATCAGGAAATCGTTTTATTTCTCTGAGTGTTCCTATCAGCTCCATAAGGTTTCCGCCCTCAAAGCCTGTGTTACCTATACTACCACGGAATAATGTGTCACCTGTGAAAATAATTCTTTCACTTTCAAGAATATATAAAACTCCACCGGGGGTATGACCGGGAGCAGAAAACACCCTGATATCTATATCGCCCATTGAAAATGTATCATCGTGAGAAAATTCAATATCAGTAGCACAGGGCTCAAAATCCATTTTAAAGACAGTTGCCATAGAAAGCCTGCCATCTGTGAGATATGAGGTATCCTCTTTGCCTATGCAGACCTTTGCTTCGGGGTATGCTTTTTTTAATTTTGCAACACCGCAGATATGGTCAAAATGCCCGTGAGTGCAAAGAATATACTTAAGCTCCTTCATACCTGAACGCTCAATGGCATTTTTTACCTCTGCACCAAACACGCCGGGGTCGATAACTGCACCGATTCCGGTATTTTCATCGCAAATCACATAACAATTTGTTACAAGCCTTCCGACAAGCACTCGTTCAAGAAACATTATTTTCCACTCCAGATATCTGTATCAAAGCAAATTGTAACAGGTCCGTCATTAACAAGCGAAACCTTCATATCTGCCGCAAAAATGCCTTTTTCAACTTTTCTCACACCATTTTTTATAAGCTCATCACAATAAAGCTCATAAAGTCGGTTTGCATTCTGTGGCTCTTCGCTATCGGTAAAGGACGGTCTGTTACCTTTTTTGCAGTCTGCACAAAGAGTAAATTGAGAAACAGCAAGAATTTCACCGTCTATATCAAGAACGGATTTATTCATTTTTCCGTTTTCATCCTCAAAAACCCTCAATGATGCAGTTTTTCTTGCAAGAAGCTCGGCTTTCTTTTTGGTATCGCCCTTAACAACACCTAAAAGAATCATATAACCCTTACCTGACTGACCGACAACATTACCGTCAACAGAAACTGAGCTTTCAAGAACTCTTTGAATTACAGCTCTCATCAGCTTTTACTCCTTGTAACATTTTCAACACCATTGATTCCCCTTAATTTTGAAATAACAATATTAAGAAAATCTGTGCTTTTTACTGTAATTGTAATATAAATAATGGCGTTCCCGTCTTTAGTATCTCTTGTATTGATAGCGTTTATCATAACCCGCATATCTGCAAGAACATTTGCAACATCCGCCATCATAGCCACACGGGATTCACATTCAATAGCAAGGCTTGCCTTGAATTCCTTAGCCTCTGTTCCGCTTTGCCAACGGGCACTGAGCCATCTGTTAGGCTCTTCGCAATTCACAATATCCTCAGGCACATTGGTGCAATCACGCTTATGAATTGAAACACCGTGACCACGGGTGATAAAGCCTATAATTTCATCACCCGGAATGGGGGCACAGCAACGGGAAAGCTTAATAAGGCAATTATCAATACCATCAACAATTACACCCTCACCGGCAGAATGCTTGGTGGGTTTATTATCTTCAGAAATCTTAATCTTCGCAGGCTGGCGAGAGGTAACAATGCGGTGATATTCGTCTCTTATAAACGGAATTACTCTTGATATCGGAATTCCGCCATAGCCTAAAGCCGCATAAAAATCATCAACTGTTGCACAATGCTGACGCTCTGAAAGAGTTTTTATAAGTGCTTCAAACTCTTCATCAGTAAAGCGGATTTTGTTTCTGCGGATTTCTCTTTCAAGCTCTGCTCTGCCCTCAACAATATTTTCTTCTCTGCGCTCTTTTTTGAACCAGGCGCGGATTTTTGTTTTTGCTGAGCTTGTTTTTACAATATTGAGCCAATCTCTTGAAGGACCCTTGCCCTGCTGAGAGGATGTTAGGACCTCAACAATTTCACCTGTCTGAACCTTATAATCAAGAGGAACAATTCTTCCCCCTACCTTTGCACCAACCATTTTAGTACCAACTGCAGAGTGAATTGCATAGGCAAAGTCAATAACGGTTGCACCCATAGGAAGATTTATAACATCACCCTTTGGAGTGAAAACAAAAACCTCCTCGGGAACAAGGTCACTTTTAATGGTGGTAACAATATCCTTAACGTCATCGGCTTCCTTCTGAGTTTCAAGAAGCTGACGAATCCAGGCAAGACGCTCTTCAAAGCGTTGAGTACCGTTAAGACCTAATTTATATTTCCAATGAGCCGCAATACCGAATTCTGCAGTGTGATGCATATCCCAGGTTCTTATCTGAACCTCAAAGGGAATACCCGCTTTACCTAAAACAGTTGTGTGCAGAGACTGATACATATTGGGCTTAGGTGTGGAAATATAATCCTTGAATCTGCCGGGAATGGGAGTAAACATATCGTGAATTATACCAAGGCAGTCATAGCACTGAATGGTGTTATCAACAATAATTCTTACTGCATATATATCATAAATTTCGTCAAAGTTTCTGTTCTGCATATACATTTTTCTGTATATACCGTGAACACTTTTGATTCTGCCGTCAAGCTTTGCCCCCGGCACAACCTCGCAAACTCTGTCAGAAATTTGTTTTTTTATGGTTTCAAGGAACTCCTTATGAGATTTGCCCTGCTTTGAGAGAGCATCCTCAATTTCCTTGTATGCAATGGGGTCAAGGTAGCTGATAGCCTTATCCTCAAGCTCCTCTTTAATTGCTCTGATACCTAAACGGTGAGCAATGGGCGCATAGATTTCAAGGGTTTCCAATGCTT
>JAFSDL010000060.1 GCA_017436285.1 Clostridia bacterium | reverse complement strand
GCGATTTCAGCGTCAACTGTGGGGATGATGCCATCGTAGATGTTACCTGTTGAACCATCGATTGAGATGTAGTCGCCTTCAACATATGTTTTACCGGCGAGTTCAAATTTCTTGTTTTCTTCGTCCATTTTGATTTCGCCGCAACCGGATACACAGCAAGTACCCATACCACGAGCAACAACAGCTGCGTGAGATGTCATACCGCCACGAACTGTGAGGATACCCTGAGAAGCCTTCATACCTGTGATATCTTCGGGAGATGTTTCAAGACGAACAAGAACAACCTTTTCACCACGAGCATTCCAAGCTTCTGCGTCTTCAGCAGTGAATACTACTTTACCGCAAGCAGCACCGGGAGATGCGCCAAGACCTTTACCTGCAGGAGTTGCAGCCTTAAGTGCTTTAGCATCGAACTGGGGATGAAGAAGAGTATCAAGGTTTCTGGGGTCGATCATTGCAACAGCTTTCTTTTCGTCGATCATGCCTTCGTCAACGAGGTCACAAGCGATTTTAAGAGCAGCCTTTGCAGTTCTCTTACCGTTTCTTGTCTGGAGCATATAGAGCTTGCCTGCTTCAACAGTGAACTCCATATCCTGCATATCTCTGTAGTGATCTTCGAGGATTGCACAAACCTTTGTGAATTCTGCAAATGCCTCGGGGAATTTTTCAGCCATTTCAGCGATGGGCATGGGAGTACGAACACCGGCAACAACGTCTTCACCCTGAGCGTTTACAAGGAATTCACCCATAAGGCCTTTGTCACCTGTAGCGGGGTCACGAGTGAAAGCAACACCTGTACCGCAATCGTCACCCATGTTACCGAATGCCATTGCCTGAACGTTAACAGCAGTACCCCATGAATAAGGGATATCGTTGTCACGACGGTAAACGTTTGCACGGGGGTTGTCCCATGAACGGAAAACAGCCTCAACAGCGCCCATAAGCTGCTCTTTGGGATCTGAGGGGAAGTCTTTACCGATTTTTGATTTGTATTCAGCTTTGAACTGACCTGCAAGTTCCTTGAGGTCTTCAGCAGTAAGCTCAATATCCTGAGTTACGCCTTTAGCTTCTTTCATTTCGTCAATGAGCTGCTCGAAGTATTTCTTACCAACTTCCATAACAACGTCGGAATACATCTGGATGAATCTTCTGTAGCAGTCATATGCCCAACGAGCGTTGCCTGACTTTGCAGCCATAACTTCAACAACCTCTTCGTTAAGACCAAGGTTAAGGATTGTATCCATCATACCGGGCATAGATGCACGAGCACCTGAACGAACAGAAACGAGAAGGGGATTTTCCTTGTCGCCGAATTTCTTGCCAACAACGCCTTCCATTTTGTCGATGTATTCCATAATCTGTGCCTGGATATCATCATTGATTTTTCTGCCGTCCTCATAGTACTGAGTACAAGCTTCAGTTGTGATTGTGAAACCCTGAGGAACAGGAAGACCAATGTTAGTCATTTCTGCAAGGTTTGCACCCTTACCACCGAGAAGCTCACGCATTGAAGCGTCGCCCTCTGAGAACAAATAAACGAATTTCTTGCTCATAATTTACCTCCAATGAATTTTTTGCGCATTTTGGCGCAATTAGAGTTATTACACCATCGCTCATTGTAACACATATTTTCAGAATTTTCCATAGTTTAAAGGTAAAAAACATATAATAGAACAGAAAAATTTTTGGTAAAGATAGACAGAAAGCACCGCAAAAGCGGTGCCTCCTCTTAATATTTATCTGTTATTGACTTTGTGTTTGAATAGGCACCGTAGGTTTTGCTGTAATAAGCTTTTACTCTGTAATAATATTTTGTGCCTTTCTGTGCAGTTGTGTCTCTGAAAGTAACATTCGAAACACCCTTTTCAGTTGCAATTCTCTTGTAACTGCCATCAGCTGTTCTACGGTAAACCGCATAACCCTCTGCACCATTTACCTTTGACCATCTGAGTCCTACACCCTTGGTAGTAGTTGAAGGTGTGTTCAAGGTTGGGTCTTCAAGATAATATTTTGAAAGCGAGCCTGAATACGAAGAGAGTCCTGCTTCATTTTTGGCTCTTACTGCATAATAGTACTTTGTGCCTGATTCTGCAGTTTTATCTGTATAGTAGGTTTTGCTTGTGGAAGCAATGTATTCCCAATCGGTTTTACTTGTTTTACGATAAACTCTGTATGAATCTGCGCCTTCAACCGTTTTCCATTTAAGAAGAACACCATATTCGGTATTTTCAATTGACTTAAGTGTAGGCTTGGAGCATTTAAGCTGTGGAATTTCGGTAAATTCAAAAGCATCACCACAGGCTGTGCATTCCTTGTGTTTATAGCCCGAGCTGTAAACAGTTGCTTCAAGGTCTATAATCCAGGAAGAAAGCGTGTGAGTATGAATTATTAAATCAGAGTCATCAGGCATTTCATCAACTGAAATTGTTTCCCAAGAAAGAAATTTTACATCTGTTCCGTCATATCTGATAGTAATTTTATGACATTTCAGAATTTCTACAGGGTAATCATAATTCATAACATAGTCTACACCTTCAACTGCATCATCAGGCTTTTCATAAGCCTGTTCAACAGTGTAACCGTAAACCTCATATTTGCGACTACCAAGATATTTATACCCTTTTGTTAAATAGGTAACGCTATCGCCGAAGCCACCTGCATCAGGCATATCGTAGGTGTTGGTTTCTGCATTATATACGGGGTCGTGGTCTGTATCATTCCTCAAAGCATTTATATCGCTTATATTAAAATATTTTTTTGCTTCGCTCTCGTAAACATCTGCAGGAATCATATAATAACGAAGGAAATAAGAGCCATAGCCATAATCAATTTCTTCATCATAGAAATCATAGTCATAGATATTAACTTTATAATTTGTGTACCATTTTATGTGCTTAGGTGAGAATTCAGAAATATTATCTTCTCCACTGAAAGCAACTGACCACCAAAGCTTATGAATTTCGGGGTGAAATACTACATAATAATCCTCGGCTGCGCTTACAGATACTGTAAAAGCACCACAAATCAGAACAAGACATAAAACTAATGATATTGCTCTTTTCATAACGAAATCTCCTTATTTAATAATTATTGATATTCACCAACAGTTACTGCCATAACGGATATAAGGTTATAGCCTGTTTCGGTTTCTTTGAGGGTGATATCTGCATATTTATCGGGTTGGGTTGCGGCGATTGTTCCATCGGGAGCGACCTCAATATTACTGGTTCCCACATAGCCCACTCGAAGAATTGCAAGACCACCTGTTTTTTCAACTGATTCAATTCTCACTGTAAAGGGTGGGGTTACACCTGTAAGAGGCACTGTATAGGTATCTTCGCCTGCATCATAGGTAAATTCATAACCATAGCCCGTAACGCTTGAATGAACAATTTCAACATCGGGTCCGAACATTTTAAGGTAATAGCCTGCAACATCCTCTGCAGGAACAACAAGGCCTTTTTCTGTAACATTATAGTCCCCTGTTTTAACATCATCTGTTAAAAGAGAGCAGATTGCAATATTGAGAAGTGCATTTTTATCTGCCTTGGTTATATCTGAGAAGGAATCGGGATCAACACCCACTACCCAGGTTAAAAACTCTGCATAGCCTGAATAATCTATAACCTCTTCCTCGCCTGAATAGAATTTATCTATTGCAAATTTACCGATGCTCACAGCACCTGTTACTGCAAGGGCAAGAACCAAAAGTCCGATTAAAAATGAGCCAACCCTTTTCTTTTTGTTTACGGTAACAATTTCACTCATAATTTTTACCTGCTATATTTCTTTTTGGTACGCTCGGTACGTCTTTCAAGAGCTTCTTTTCTCGCTTTTTCCTGCTGGCGTTTTTTCTTCTCTGCCGCCTTCTGACGAAGGATGAGGTTAATTCGGAAAACAACAATTGTTCCGCCTATTACCTGAATAACATCGCAGCCTGTTGCCTCAGAAATTTTCTGAGCAATTTCTTTAGGTCCTTCGGGAGAGGTTTCAAGATGAACCTTGATTTTAAAAAGCTCTCTTGTATTAAAGGTATCTTCAATCTGTGCAATAACTGCATCGGTTACGCCCTCTTTACCAATCTGGAAAATGGGGTCGAGTCCGTTCGCTTCTGCACGAAGCTTTGCTCTTTCTTTACTTGTCATTATTCTTTACTCCATTTTGTGCCTTCGCGAGTGTCAAGAAGAGTAACTCCCTTTGATGCAAGCTCGTTACGGATTCTGTCAGCCTCTGCAAAGTTTTTAGCCTTTTTAGCTTCAACTCTCAAAGCAATCTGCTCTTCAACATATTTTGCAAAATCATCAAGCTCAGCAGTCTCTTCTGTTGCTTCGTTGAGCTTTTTTGCACCCTCAACCAAATCAAGAGAGAGAACCTTGTCAAAATCGTTAAGAAGATAAATTTTTGTTTTATCGTTTGTTTTTTCTTTAAGAACATCATAAACTGCAGTAACTGCAAGAGATGTGTTTATATCATTATCAAGAGCGGCCTTGAATGAGCCCTGAAGCTTTTCAACCGCAGCCATATCAAGCTCATCGCTGTCAACAGGCTTAAGACCTGCAATTTTCTTAAGAAGCTTATCATAAGCGGTTGCCGCGCCATCAAGATTTTCATAAGAGAAAACAAGCTGCTTTCTGTAATGGGACTGCAAGCAGAAGAATCTGTATGCAAGAGGGTTATAGCCCTTTTCCTCAAGAAGAGAAACTGTAAGGAATTCACCCTTTGATTTACTCATTTTACCTGAATTTGTGTTAAGGTGAAGAACGTGGAACCAATAGTTACACCATTTATGACCGATATATGCTTCACTCTGAGCAATTTCATTTGTATGGTGAGGGAAAGCATTATCAATACCGCCACAATGGATATCCATATATTCACCAAGGTGCTTAAGGCTGATTGCAGAGCATTCAATATGCCAACCGGGATAGCCCACACCCCAGGGTGACTCCCATTTAAGTGCCTGGTCCTCAAACTTTGATTTTGTGAACCAGAGAACAAAGTCATTTTTATTGCGCTTATTGGAATCCTCTTCAACGCCCTCACGAACACCTACCATCAATTCGTCACTGTCGTGCTTGTTGAAAACATAGTATTCGTCAAGCTTTGATGTATCAAAATATACATTTCCACCTGCTACATAAGCGTAGCCTTTATCAATAAGACCCTGAACCATTGTAATAAATTCATCAATACAATTTGTTGCAGGCTCAACCACATCAGGCGTTTTGATATTAAGCTTCTTGCAATCCTCAAAGAAAGCATCTGTATAGAATTTTGCAATATCCATAACAGATTTGTTTTCTCTTTTTGCGCCCTTGAGCATTTTATCCTCACCGGTATCAGCATCACTTGAAAGATGACCAACATCAGTAATATTCATTACGCGCTTAACATCATAGCCACTGTAACGAAGGTGCTTTTCAAGCACATCCTCCATAATATAGCTACGAAGATTACCTATATGTGCAAAGTGATAAACAGTGGGTCCACAGGTATACATATTAACCTTACCGGGAACATTTTCTTTAAAAGTTTCTTTTTTTCTTGTAAGAGAGTTATAAAGCTCCATAAATTCACCTTATTTCGAGAAATCTATAAGTTTAATAGACTGTTTTACATAAATCACGCCTGAAACTACACAGAGAGCGGCGGTAATCCACAAAAGTCCGTTTGACACTGCAGAAATGGGGAAGCTCTCACCCAGAATGCCGATATCATTAAGCTCTGCAAGAATCATAATCACAAGTGAGAAAACCATTTGTGAAATAGTTTTAAGCTTACCGTAAATATTTGCGGGAATAACAATACCCTGAGCTGTTGCAACAAGTCTGAAGGAGGTAATTGTAAACTCGCGAAGCAAAACAATCATAATAATCCAGATATTGCAAAGACCGAACTGCATAAATGCAAGCAAAGCCGCAGTTGTGAGTATTTTATCTGCAACAGGGTCTGCAAGCTGACCGAAAACTGTTACAATGCCTTTTTTTCTGGCAATTTTACCATCAAGAAAATCTGTAAATGAACCAATTGCAAAAACAATTAAACCGATTAAATAATGATGGGGCATATCGCTTAAAAACAAAGCCAAAAATATAGGGGTAAGAATTATTCTTATAACAGTCAATTGGTTAGGTACATTCATATTTTTCATACTGCTTCACCAATGAGAGAATACTCATCCTTATCAAATATTTCAACGGGAACAATTTCACCGGTTTCAATTTCATAACCGCAAGTAAAAATAATATTATTGTCAATGTCGGGAGAGTCCATATATGTTCTGCCATAATAGCTATCTGTATAAGAATCATAGCCTTCAACAAGAACATCGTAGGTTTTACCCATACATTCTTCCATTTTCTGTTCAGAAATTGTATATTGCTGAGTCATAATTGCTTCAACGCGGTCTGCGGCAATTTCGGGGTCAACCTGATTTTCAAAATCATAAGCAGGAGTGCCCTCCTCGCGAGAATATGCAAAGCAACCAACTCTGTCAATTTTAGCCTCGTTAACAAACTCTGAAAGTGTTGTGAAGGCATCCTCTGTTTCACCGGGGAAGCCAACAATAAAGGTTGTTCTCAAAACAACATCAGGAATTTTTGCTCTGATTTTTTCAACAAGAGCAAGAAGAGACTCCTTATCGCCCTTTCTGTTCATAGCCTTGAGAATTCCGCCATCTGCGTGCTGAAGAGGAATATCAATGTAATGGCAAACCTTTTCATTTTCTGCAATTGCATCTAAAAGCTCGTCTGTGATTCTGTCGGGATAGCAATAAAGAAGACGAATCCACTGAAGCTTTTCAATTTTATTAAGCTCACTCAAAAGCTCGGGAAGCTTAAGCTCGCCATAAAGGTCCTCACCATAACGGGTTGTGTCCTGAGCCACAAGAATAAGCTCCTTAACACCCTTCTCGCAAAGCATATTTGCCTCTTCAAGAACATCCTCAATTTTTCTGCTTCTGAATTCGCCTCTGATAGAGGGAATTGCACAATAAGAGCAACAGTTTGAGCAACCATCTGCTATTTTGAGATATGCTGTATATTCGGGAGTTGTAAGAATTCTTCCGCCATCAAGAGGCAAATCCTCTTTATCAGGGAAGCTCTTATATTGTTCATCGTTTTCAAATATTGCATCGCAAACCGCAACAATATCTGCATTTGCACCTATGCCAATTACCCCATCAACCTCGGGAATCTCGGTAAACACCTCATCATTGTACCTTTGAGCAAGGCAACCTGTTACAAGAATTTTCTGAAGAAGTCCGTCTGCTTTTAAATCTGCCATTTCGAGAATTGCTTCAATAGATTCTCTTTTAGCATCCTCAATGAAGCCACAGGTATTAACAATAACAATATCAGCCTTCTCTGCTTCCTGAACAAGAATATACCCTGCATCAACAAGCTTTTTCAGCATCAATTCTGCATCCACCTGATTTTTCGGACAGCCTAAGCTAATCATTCCGATTTTTCGTGACATAGCTTTCACCCTTTCGGCATTTCTAATTCGCACTCATAAAATGCGGATTTTATATCAGAATAGGAATACCCCATTCTTACGAAACGGTTGACAATTCTCTTCCTGTCTTTTTCCGTTTCCAGTTTATTTTCGTATTTTGTCCTTAACATTTCTATAATACGCGAAATTGGCTCATTGTCAAGTGTTTTCAAGGTATTGTTAACAGTTTCGCCATCAATACCCTTCATTTTTAATTCGTATGTAATCCTCTTTATATCATATTTTTTCACTTCAAAAAGATACCTTGCATATTCCTTGCAAAAGGCCTCATCGTCAATATAGCCCCTGCTGAGCATTTTATCAACAGCTTTACGGGAGGAGTCTGCGCCGAATTTCAGTTTAAGCTTATCATAAAGCTCCTTTTCGGAGTAGCTACGCATAGAAAGATATGTTATACCCTTCTCATAAGCAGAGCGAAAGCCTGCCTCCTCTTTCAAGGAAGCAAGCTGTTCATCTGAAATTTCCTGACCATCCTTAATACCGCAAAGGTACCAATAGTCGTCATAAAGTGTAAGGGTATATTCACCATCAATATAGATATGAACCTTATTACCGTTACCCTGTTTAGATGTAATTTTCATTATTCGTCGTCAACTGCAATATCAATTTTTGCTCTTGCAACCGCTTTTGAAACCGGTTCAGCGGGTGTGGGGGCAGTCTGTTCTCTTCTGGAAATTGGATTTCTTGCAGAAATAAGATTTTTGATGCCCTCGCGAACCTTTCCCTCAACTTCTGCACAGAACTCGGGAGTATTTCTGATATACTCCTTTACATTATCTCTGCCCTGACCGAGTCTTTCCTCGCCATAATAGAACCACGCACCGCTTTTTCTGATAACCTCCATTTTAACAGCAAGGTCAAGAAGCTCGCCATATTTGGAAATACCCTCACCGTACATAATGTCAAACTCTGCCTCTTTGAAGGGAGGAGCAACTTTATTTTTAACAATTTTTGCTCTTGTTCTTGAACCGATAAACTCATTACCGGAACCCTTAAGCTGTTCAACTCTTCTTACATCAATACGGATTGTTGAATAGAATTTAAGAGCACGACCACCTGTTGTAACCTCGGGGTTACCATAAATAACGCCAACCTTTTCACGAAGCTGGTTAATGAAGATTACAACTGTATTGGATTTTGAAATGGCACCTGTTAATTTTCTCAACGCCTGAGACATAAGACGAGCGTGAAGACCAACGTGGCTATCACCCATTTCACCTTCAATTTCTGCCTTGGGAACAAGAGCTGCAACAGAGTCAACAACAATAACATCAAGAGCCCCTGAACGAGCAAGATATTCTGTGATTTCAAGTGCCTGCTCACCATTATCAGGCTGAGAAACAAGAAGAGAATCAATATCTACTCCCAATGCTGCTGCATAAACAGGGTCAAGAGCGTGTTCAGCATCGATAAATGCGGCTTCGCCACCCATTTTCTGTGCTTCTGCAACAACGTGGAGAGCAAGAGTTGTTTTACCTGAGCTTTCAGGACCGTAAATTTCAACAATTCTGCCACGGGGAAGACCACCGATCCCCGTTGCCGCATCAAGAGCGATTGAGCCTGTGGGAATTGCTTCAACATTAAGCCCTGCATTTTCACCAAGGCGCATAACTGCACCTTTACCAAAATTCTTTTCTATCTGAGAGAGTGCTGTTTCAAGTGCTTTACTTTTTTCGTTTCTTTCTGCCATTTCTGAGTGAATCCCCTTTATATAGTATTGGTATGTGCTTGCCAACTATCACCTACGTTGTTCGCACAAATGTTCGGTTACAAATAGCATTATATAGCATCATTTTAAAAAAATCAAGCAATTTTGAAAAAAATATTGGAATAATATCCTTAAATATATGTGAAAGTTCATAAAAACGGACAATTTCAAAAAAAATGCTTGCATTTGACGAAGAAAGGTGATATTATACATTTCGTTGTCTTATGTTTAGACTTATCGAAAAATTTAGAAGGAGGTGCAGCTCAATGGCAAAATGTGAATTTTGTAACAAAGAAGTTGCTTTCGGCATCAAGGTTTCTCACTCACACAGACGTTCAAACAGAACCTGGAAACCCAACGTAAAAAGAGTTAAAGCAATCGTAAACGGCTCTCCTAAGAGAGTATATGCTTGCACACGCTGCTTGCGCTCCGGTAAGGTTACCCGCGCTATCTAAGTAACTTAATTGTTAAAAAGCATACGGCTCCGAAGCTCGCTTCGGAGCTTTGCTTTTTTATTTCCTGATATATAGCTTACCATATATTATGAATAAACAAAAATACACATATTTTTTGTATAAACATTCCTATTGAAATTCCGCCTACCCTATAATATAATTATATTAGTATATTACCGCTTGAAAGGAAGTGTTCTTTTGAACAAGAAAAAACTGTTAAGTTTTATTTTGTGCTTTTGCATTCTTTTATCTTGCTTGTTTTTCTCAGGTAATGTTCCCACAGCAGTTGGCGGAACAACGGGTGTTTATGAAAGCCAAGAGCCTGTAACCCCGCCCGAAAGTGATTTTACATACAGAAAAATCCCGTTAAACGCCCCTACAAAGGCTGTAATAACCAAATACATCGGCAACGAAACAAAGGTTATCATTCCTGAAACATTGGGCGGACTTACAGTTACCGGTATCGCCAACAACGCGTTTAAAGAAAGTACAAATTTAACCTATGTTAAATTACCTTCAACTCTTGAAACACTTTCCGCAAGAGCATTTAGTTACTGCTCTGAGCTAACAGACTTTGACATTGACGCCTCAAACCAAACCTTCACTGTTATTGATGGTGTTGTTTATCGAAAAAACACCAACACCGAATCAGCCACGTATGGTAAAATTACGACCCTTTCTGCATTCCCCGCAGGAAAAAGCGGAAAGTTCACTATTCCCTATGGAGTTGAAAGCATAGCATCTTATGCCTTCGAGCGTTGTTACAATCTGACCTCGGTTGATATGTATAACACTGTAACAACCATAAACTCTTATGCATTTTCACACTGTTGGAACCTTAAAGAAATTCGTTTGAGTGACAATCTGAAGCAATTGGGAGCTTATGCTCTTGCTTACTGTGATTCGCTTACGCGAATAGACCTGCCCTCAAATCTTACCAACATCGGTTCAGATGCAGTTTTGGGTGGCATCGATTCTGATAGCAATAAGTTTTATTATTTCATTGACGGAATTTCTTGCACTCAGGGTTCATATGCTTATGATTATCTCGTAAAGCAAGCTCTCCCCAAGGATATTATCATTGTTAATAAGCCATCAATAACAGATAATACAACCGGTATAAAATTAATTGATGCTTATGGCGTTCTTCCTGAAAATAAAACATTTGATATTTCTGTTGAAACTGTAAAAATATCTGATGTAAAAGAGCTTTTTCCCACAAGATATGAAAAGGCATTCGCCTTTGATATTGATGTTGTAAGCAGTGGTAATTCAGCCAACCTTGACGGTAATGTGATTTTTAACTTTGATGCTGTTTGCCCCGATGCAATTCCAAGTGCAACAAAGGTTTACCAACAAATTGGTGACGAGCTTGTTCTTGTAAGTGGTTTGCCTCACGCCCCCTTTGTATGCGCGCAGGTGTCCGAGGGCGGTCGTTTTGTAATTCTTATAAACAACGACTTTTCTCTTAAGGGTGATGTTGACGGAGATGGGGTTGTTACTCTTTTTGATGCTAAAGCTACCCTTTTTGCAGCCACAAAAATACTTGCTCTTACCCAGGAACAGCGAGTTGCTGCAAATGTATATAATTCAAGCAGTGACAATATCACAACAACAGATGCTCAAAAAATCCTTCGCCTTGCAGGCGGTATGGAAATCAAATAAAAAATTCCGGAGGTATCAGCTATGATAGGTATCGGCAAATACAAGGTTGACATTGACCATATGTTTTTCAAAGGTGAGGCTGTTTTTGAAATTGAATTTAAAAACAACAACTATGAATTTGAAATTGAAATTGATAACGCAGATTTTGATATGGATGTTACCATAACAGAGTTTGAAGAGGACGATGATACTCTTGATGCGAAAGCAACTGTTGCAATTCTCCCTGGTAAAGAAATTGATATTCACCTTACCTTTGACGATGATGGTTGTAACGGTTATTTGAAAATTCCCTTTGTGGGAAAAATCAAAATCAAGGATGCTGTTAAAATCTGATTTCTAATACCGTTTTACCCTGAAAGAGTAAAACGGTTTTTTACTGATTAAAGAAAGGAGTTTTGATATTGGCAGAGCATAAAAAGCGTGAAGCAAAAAACCAAAATTTGCCCGAATGGTTCAGGCTTGATAATGCGGCTTCGGTTTTCCCCGGGCAGAACACGGGCACCTGGTCAAACATTTTTCGCTTCTGTATAGAATTAAAAGAAGATGTAAATCCTGAAATTCTTACAAAAGCATTAGAAAACATAATGCCTCGTTTCCCCGGATTTGATGTAAGAATCCGCAAGGGTCTTTTTTGGTATTATTTTGAGAAAAACCCTAATATTGCGCCGGATGTGAAGCCCGATATCCAGAACCCCTGCCATCGTGTTAAATTCAAAGAAAATAAAGGCTATCTTTTCAGAGTTTATTATCACGGTAAGAGAATTGCAGTTGATACATATCACGCTATTTCTGACGGGCACGGTGCCGCTATATTCTCCTGCACTCTTGTTTCAGAATATTTAAAGCTTTGCGGTCACAGTATTTCCGTTGGTGGTCTTGTGCTTGATGCAAACGAGCCACCGAAAAAAGAGGAGCTTGAGGATTTTTTCTCAAAAATTGCAAACTCAAAAGGTAAAATCAAGCGAAGCGATAAATATGTTTATCACGCAAAGGGCACAAAGCTCCCGAAGCATATGGTAAACATTATTTCAGGCACAATGTCCTTCAGCGAAATTCACCAATATACAAAGGCTCACGGTGTAACCATAACAGAATTTTTTGCAGCTCTGCTTATGCAGGTGCATATTGAAAAGCAACGCAAGGAAGAGAAAAAGCAAAAAGAGGTTTCCGTTCAGATTCCTATTGATTTAAGAAGTGTTTATAAAACCGAAACCCTCAGAAATTTCACTATCTGCCTTCGTGCAAAGGTTGACCCTCAATTAGGTGATTATTCCTTTGAAGAGCTTCTCAAGCAGGTTGCCTATCAATTGCGACTTGCAAATGACGAAAAGAAGCTTAATGCAATGGTAACTGCTAATTTAGGTCTTGAAAGAAATCCCGTTTTAAAATACTTACCCTTGGCAGTAAAGGATTTAGGTGTGGGAATTTCATTCCTTATTACAGGTGAACAAACAACATCTGTTCTGCTTTCAAACTTAGGTGCAGTTAAGCTTCCCGATGATATGCTACCCTTTGTTGAAAAAGCTTTCCTTATGCCCGGACCGGGTATTCGTAATGCAATCCGTTGTGGTCTCGCAACTGTTGGGGACAAGCTTGTTTTAACAATTGCAGGAATACACAAGGAAACTGATATTGAAAGAGAAATTTTCACAAAGCTCGTTAAAATGGGCTTCCGCGTAAAAATTGAAAGCAACAGAGATTAATTTACACATATTAATAAAGGATGTTTAAATATGTCATATTGTGTTAATTGCGGAGTTGAATTAGATAAAAGTGCTCATAAATGCGCCCTTTGCGACACTCCCGTATATAATCCCAATGAAAAAAGTGAGGAAACCTCTCTCCCCTTTTCTCACACACCCGATATTCCCGTTGGAATAAAGCAAAAATTTATTGCCCTTGTTGTTACATTCATACTGTTGATTCCCAACATTGTATGTATGTTCATAAACCTCTTTGTGAATCCCGAAAGCTTATGGTTTATTTTTGTAGCATCAAGCTCATTTTTGTGTTGGATTTTATTTGTGTTTCCTTTTTTCACAAAAAAACTGCACCCATATTTAATGTGGGGGTTTGACACCTTAGCAGTAGCTCTTTACACCTTGGTTTTCTACGCAAACGACCCAAGCGATGCAAAATGGTATTTTAATATTGCAGTTCCTGTTATTGCAATTGTTTCTGCTTGTGTATTATATTTTACCTTCTGGTACAGGAAAAGAAAGCGCCATTGGACCTCAAAGGTTCTTCACATTTTCATTGACCTTGTAATCTGCCTTTCTGTTGCAAGCCTTTGCTTCTTCCTTGGCAACTACATCATCGCTTGTGAAATTGCTCTGGTTTCAGCAGTTTGTTGCTTAGCACTTGTGTTCTTCTGGCTTTATGCTAACAAGAGCAAAAAGGTCAGAGCCTGGCTTGCTAAAAAACTCTTTGTATAAAAGTTATCACTCCATTGAAATTCACTTATAAATTTCAATGGAGTGAATTTTTATTTACAATCTTATTACCGGTGCTTTAAGAATACCTGTTTTTCTTAATACATATTCATAAGACCAGTTATGCCCTGTGGTACGCCAAGCGTTTGGTCCGTGCCAGGACTCTTTTTCATTTACAAGGTGAATAGGCCCGAAGGAATTATATCTGTGGGTATAAAGCTTAACGCCGATTTCGTGCTCACCGTTTGTGAGATTTTCAATATTGAGTGTATAAGGCGGATAAATAATTCTGCCTTTTTTCTCACCATCGACCTCAACTGCTATAAGCCCACCTCGGTAATCCGATGCTTCAACCTCTACACTGCAATTTTCAACACTAACAGGAATTTTATATGTAATTGCGCCACTATAGAACGGGAAGCCCTGAGAAAGAATTTCACCGAAGCCGATTTTATCGGGAAGAGCAATAATTGTGCTTTCAGTACCAACAACCTTAACACCGAAATAGCCTAAAACAAATATGGCTTCAAGGTTTGCAGACGGGCCGAATGGGTAAGTTATAACAAGCTCATTTTCGCCTTTTTTGATTTTACCGAGCTTAACCTTATAAATTGAGAAGTCAACATAATTATCAACAATTTCGTTGGAGACCTTTTCTCCGTTAAAGATAATTTCTGCTTTTTCTGCATCCTCAAGGCCAAGGAATGCACCCTCATAATCAATTTCACTGTTGAAGGTATATCTGAGAGTAACCTTGCTTACATCGGGCATTTCTCCATAAACCCAAGGCTGAACAATTGCTTCACCACGATGGCGAAGACCCAATCTCTTACGACAGATGTTATCAAGCCTTAAAATTTCTTCCTTAGGTGAAAATTCCTCCTCGCCCTCAAGCTTGAATTCCGCCATATCAAGAACAAGAATATTTTCTTCGGAAAGCTCATATTTCACCTGAGAGGGAACAGAAATTTCCTTCTTGTCTGCCTCTTTCTTTTGTGCCTTGGGTGAAGCAGATGCTACATCAACCAATTTATAAAGCCTTGATTCATATCCGTAAATATGGTCAGATATAATTGTTTTACCATTTTTGGTTTCATAATCTGCAGAAACAATACTTCCGTTTTCAGTGTCATAAATAACAACGCCATATTCACCATTTATGGTGATTCTTATATCATCACCGTTATCAATATCCTTGTTATATGGCTCTTTATCGTGACAAACGAACAACCATTTGCAGTCATCATCCTGACGAAGCTGATAAATAAGGTCATCCGTAAGACTACCATTATCATAACGGATTGTGAGGGTTCTGTCCTTTTCCATAGCGGTAATAAGAGCAGAACGGGTGTAGTCAATATGCTCACTTATATCATAAAGAGCTTTTCCTCTTTCAGAGGCAACTGCATCGCAAAGCTCAGGTGCGGCACCAAGGAAAATAAGTCTGCCACCGTTTTTGCGGAACTCCTCAAGTCGCGCCAAGGTTGTTGAGCGAAGAGTTTCGCAAGCAGGAACGATAATTGTATCATATTCCATATGACCAACCTTAAGGGGTGCAGAGCCCTTTTCACAAAGAGTTGGCAAAAGAGATTCGCAGATAAAGTTAAAGTCTACGCTACCCTCAAGAAGCCATTTGGTAAGGCTGAGAAAGTTTTCGTCTGCACCATCGCGGAAGATTGCGGATTTATCGTTAGGACCCCAATGAAGCCAGAAGCTTTCAACAGGGTGAATAACACCCACCTTAACAATGGGCTTACCTCTTGTAAGAGCGGTATTCACTCTTGCAAAATGGTCCTCAATTGCCCCATATTCCTTGTACCAGGGGGACTGATAGGAAATTGATGCAGGATAATCTCGCTTTGCCTCACCTGCCATAGCATACCAGGAAAGGTGAGGTACTCTTATTGTTATACCAAGAGCTGCCTGCCAATCCCCCTGATGCTTGTAGGTTCTGAAATCGCAGTCCCATCCTGTTACACCATAAAGCTCGGAAAGAACTCCCTCGTATCCGAACTGATGTGCGGCAGACTGAGCCTGCTTTGCGGTGGTGAATTCGTGATGGTTGCAAAGCAAATCTATACCGGGAAGCCGGAAGCTTCTGTATGAACGCATTGCTTCACCTAAAGCGGCTGTCTGACTATGTAAGGTGGGCTCCTCCATCATATGACCCGTAAGAGCAATTCCGTTTTCTGCACACCAATTACCTACTGTATCTGCAAAGGACTGTGCAAAAAGCTCGGCAATAAAATCGTGGTAGCGATAACGGTGGATTGATGGCGCACTGTTCTTCAAATCCCAGAAAATTTCAGGAAGAGTATCAAGAATATCTGCACCGTAAGCCTCTTTATAAAGCTCAGGAACCTTATCGGTCCAGGGCATTGTAACATCCTCTGTATCAAAGGAGTTATCAAATGTCTGCTTTCTTGTAAACTGAGGCTCATCGGTGAAAATTGCAGGAACAGTTCTATCAAATTCATCGCCTACAAAGTCCTTGTATTTTTCGTGGGTTACCTCAATAAATCTGTTGATTGCATCCTTATTAAGAGTGTCAACATAGGTCTGGTCATTATGCCAGCTGTTTTTAGTGTAAACATCAAGGAAGGCATACCATTTTGTACCCTCTGCCTCGTCATTTTCATCTATTCGCTTATAGCTTTCAAGGTAACCATCCTCATCAAGCACAACATCGTAGCAGGCAATAAGAGTTTCGTTGCCCGAGCGACCTGCATCAGAACGGCTTATATCACCTGAAGAAAACGCCTCGCCATTTTTGTTTGAAGTCCAAAGCAAATCTCTTGCACGATATCGTTCATCACATGTAACAAGACCACCTGCTGCACCTGAGGGCCATCTGTCCTCATCATAAAGCCAGGCAAGCATTTCCTCGCCCTTTGCTTTTTCTACACAAGCCTTAACAAGCTTCATATATTCATCGCTTAAATATTTATTCTTAAGGCCTGTTCTTACGTGCATATGGAAGCCACCAAGACCCATTTCCTTAAAAACATCAATCTGACGGCAAAGCTCCTCCTTAGTGAGCAGGTTATTCCAAGCCCAGAAGGGTGTGCCTCGGTATTCGGCAGTTGGATTTTTAAACAGCTCCTCTGTTAATGAGGGTGCAGAATTTTTCTTATAAAGCATAGGATTACCTCCCTGTTTTTAATTACCATAATTTTATCATAGAGGTTTTTTAAAAGCAATAAAATTAACCTATCAGGAAGATACAATTTCAAGGTTGATATATGTGCAATTTGTATGGTATAATTTTTAATATATTTTATAATCCGGAGTGGAAATTATGAAAAAAGTCGGCAGAAAGGTTCATTTAATGGCACCTGAGAGTTCAGTAAGAAGAATTGGCGAGGGTTCATTTATTCGTTTGAATGACGGTAGTATTTTATTCGCCTTTACTGAGTTTTTAGGCGGAAGAGAGGACGAAGATATTGCCCGAATTTCTTTTATTTCTTCAACTGACGAGGGTGAAAACTGGTCTGAAAGAACTGTTCTTTTTGAAAAAGGCAAAAATGATGTTAATATTATGAGTTTTTCCTTTTTAAGAATGGGAAACGGCGATATTGGCGCCTTTTATATTGTTAAAAATTCAGATGGCTCCGATACTATTGTAATGAGGCGTTCTTCTGACGAGGGTAAAACCTGGAGCGAACCGCAGAATTGCTTGGACGCTCTCGAAAGACCCGATTATTTCATTCTCAACAACGACAGACCCCTGAAGCTAAAAAACGGAAGAATTATTCTACCCTTAGCCCGTCACACAATTTATGACAACTCCCAGGAATTATCTGTTGGTGAGCTTGTGTTTTTCTATTCAGACGATGATGGCTACAGCTGGAAAAAAACCGAGCAGGAATTAAAAACACCTTTCCCCAATGATAAAATAGGATTTCAGGAACCGGGGCTTTATGAGCTTGCTGACGGCAGAATATGGTGCTATATAAGAACTCTTTTAGGCTATCAGTATGAATGTTACTCCGAAGACAATGGCGAAACCTGGTCAACACCTGAGCCCAATGTGTTCTTTTCCTCGCCTGCTTCTCCTATGTCCGTCAAGCCCTTCAAGGATTTGACAGTTGCAATCTTCAACCCCATTCCCGAGCATATTTTAAGAGATGACGATGCAGAATTCTGGGGCAGAACACCCTACGTAATGGCAATAAAGAAAAAAGATGAAAGCAATTTCACACAAGAAAAGCTTTTCTATCTTGAAGACGACCTTAACAACGGCTACTGCTACCCTGCCACCCTCGAGGGCGAGGATTACCTGCTTATTGCCTACTACCATTCCAATAATACCGATTGTTGCCTTAACAGTACTAAAATTATTAAGGTTATGTATGAGGAATTGATATGACATACGAAGAAAGAAAAACGCAAGTAAAATCTTATTTAGGAAAAATTGTAAAAATCGGAATTGACAGACCTTTAGGCTATGTTCATAAAAAAGAAACCTACGCCCTCACCTACCCCATAAATTACGGCTATATCCCCGATGTTTTAGGCGGTGACGGAGAAGAACTTGATGTTTATCTTCTGGGCGTAAATGAACCTGTGAAAGAATATGAATGTAAAATTATCGCCATTGTTCACCGCCACAACGATATTGAAGATAAGCTTGTAGGCGCACCAGTAGGAATAAGCTTTTCAAAAGAGGAAATCGAAAAAGCCGTTCATTTTCAGGAACAGTATTATGAGAGTGAAATAGAAATCGAGTAATAATAAAAGGAGATTTTATGTCAAAGGCATATTTAATCTGCGGTAAAATCTGCAGTGGCAAAACCACCTACGCTAAAAAGCTTTGCAAGGAAAAGGGTGCAATTCTTCTTTCCGTTTATGAAATTATGCTTTCCCTTTTTGACCAATGCTGTGGCGAAAAACTTCATCAGGAATATGAAAAAAGAATAAAAGAATATCTTTTCGAAAAATCCTTGGAAATTCTCGAAGCAAAAAATGATGTTGTTCTTGATTGGGGCTTCTGGACAAAGGAAGAGCAAAACGCCACAAAAGATTTTTTCAAATCCCGCAACATCGACTGTGAGCTTCATTATGTTGAGGTCAGCGATGCTGTATGGAAACAACAAATAAATAAAAGAAACAACGAAATACTGAACAACGAAACGAAAGCATATTACCTTGAGCTTGAAAGAGCACTATATTTCTCTTCAAAATTCAAAAAGCCGGATACGTACGAGGAACTAATATGACATACAACAAAATCAAAGTAGTTTTGACTTATGAAAATGATGAAGCATCCGTTCAGCTTATATCTGCACTTCATTCCAACAAAATGGAGGTTTTGCTTTGTCCCAAAAACGGTGCAGAGCTTTTAAGCCTTATTGAAGAAAGCAAGCCTGATGTTATTATTATTGATGCATTTATGAGGCACATTGATGCGCTGGGTGTTTTATCCAGAATAAATATGACAGATCCTGTTAAAAGACCGTTGATAATCATTTTATCGAATATTGATAACGCTAATTTTCAAAAGACTTTTTTCCTTAATGGCGCAGACTATTATTTTCTGAAGCCCATTGAAGCGCAATTGGTTGCCGAAAGAATTGTTCAGCTTACAAGCTGGAAAGGTCTCGGAATTTCACAGCAACAAAAACCGCCTCATGAAATAAATGTTACTATAACGGAAGCACTTCACAGAATAGGCATTTCTCCCAGTATTAAAGGCTTTTGCTATGTAAGAGAAGCAATCCGGTTAATTATTGAAAATCCCCAAATGCTACATTCGGTAACAGCCTCCCTTTACCCAACCGTTGCAAAAACCTATAAATGTGCACCGGCAAATGTAGAAAGAGCCATCAGATACGCAATAAAATTGGCTTGGGATAAAGGCAATGCCGATATAATAGGCTCATATTTCAAATACACCACCCAAGGCAAAAAGCCAACAAATTCTCAATTCATTGCAACCATAGCCGATAACATCAGGTTGAACAGAAATGTGTCGTAATATTTCTTCTTGCATTGGTAATTTTTATATGTTAATATTAATATGTATATTTATGAGATTTACGGAGGTAGAATATGAATCACGCAGACCTTATTAAACAGATGACTCTTGAAGAAAAGGCAAGCTTTTGTTCCGGTCTTGACTATTGGCACACACCCGGAATTGAAAGACTTGGTATTCCCGTTGTTATGTGGACTGACGGTCCTCACGGTATCAGAAAGCGTGCAGAAAAAATGGATAAAGAGCAGGCAACAAGCCTTAAGGGTGTTCCTGCTATCTGCTACCCCACCGCAGCAACAACCGCTTGCTCCTGGGACCCCGACCTTATTTACGATATGGGTGTTCTTCTTGGTGAAGAGTGCCTTAAAGAGCAGGTCAGCGTTCTTTTAGGACCCGGTACTAACATCAAGCGTTCTCCCCTTTGCGGAAGAAACTTTGAATATTTCTCTGAAGACCCTTACCTTGCAGGTGAAATTTCCGCCGCATTCGTTAACGGTGTTCAGTCAAAGGGTATCGGTACATCTCTCAAGCACTTTGCAGGTAACAATCAGGAAACCCGCCGTATGACCTGCGACAGCGTTATTGACGAGCGTGCTTTAAGAGAAATTTATCTTACCTCTTTTGAGAAAACAGTTAAACAGGCTCAGCCCTGGACAATAATGAATGCATACAACCGCCTTAACGGTACATACTGTGCAGAAAACAAATGGCTCCTTACAGATGTTCTTCGTGACGAATGGGGCTTCAAGGGTATGATTGTTACTGACTGGGGTGCAGAAAACGACCGTGTTGCAGGTCTTCTTGCAGGTCAGGAGCTTGAAATGCCCACCTCCAACGGTCTTGGCAATGCTCAGATTGTTGAAGCAGTTAAGGATGGAAGAATCCCCGAGGAATTCCTTGATAAGATGGTTGATAACGTTCTTACAGTTATTATGAAATCCAAAGAGGTTCTCGGCGATTATACATACGATAAGGATGCCCACCACCAGAAAGCCCGTGAAATCGCTGCTCAGTGTATGGTGCTTCTTAAAAATGACGATGCAGTTCTTCCTCTTAAAAAGGATGCAAACGTTGCAGTTATCGGTGAAATGGCTAAAAAGCCTCGTTACCAGGGTGCAGGCTCATCACTCGTTAACGCAATCAAGGTTGATTGCGCTTATGATGAAATTCTTGCAAAGGGTGCAAAGGTTACTTACGCTCCCGGTTATTCAACCGCAAAGAAAAACAAGATTTCTGACGAGCAGTTTATTGCAGAAGCTGTTGAAGCAGCAAAGGGCAAGGATGCAGTTGTTCTCTTCATCGGTCTTACAGAAGAATTCGAATCCGAAGGCTTTGACCGCCGTCACCTTGGTATTCCCGCTCTTCACACAAAGCTTGTTGATGCGGTAAGCGCAGTAAACGAAAATGTTATTGTTGCTCTTTCAGGCGGTTCAGCTATTGAAATGCCCTGGGCAAATAAGGTTAAAGGTATTCTTAACTGCGTTCTCGGTGGTGAAGCATCGGGCAGTGCAGCAGCAGATATTCTCTTTGGTGATGTGAACCCAAGCGGTAAGCTTGCAGAAACATATCCCCTTTCACTTTCCGATAACCCCTCTTATAACTATTATCCCGGTTACACCGCATCTGTTGAATATAAGGAAAGCGTTTTCGTTGGTTACAGATATT
>JAFSDL010000001.1 GCA_017436285.1 Clostridia bacterium | reverse complement strand
TTCCGAAACTCAGAAATACGGTCACGTAACATATTTCTGGAACGGTAACAAGAGCGACAAATTCTCAGAAGAGCTTGAAACATATATGGAAATTCCTTCAGATAAGGTTTCCTTTGATGAAAGACCCTGGATGAAATCTGCAGAGGTTACAGATGCAGTTATCGAGGCTATGGAAAGCGGTAAATATGACTTTATCCGTTGCAACTACCCCAATGGTGATATGGTTGGCCACACAGGTAACCTTGATGCAACAATCACAGCGGTTGAAGCAGTTGACCTTGGCCTTGCAAGAGTTCTTAAGGTTGCAGATAAATGCGGTGTAACAGTTCTTATTACTGCTGACCACGGTAATGCAGACGAAATGCTTGAAAAGGACAAAAAGGGTAATGTAGCTCCCAGAACTGCACACTCTCTCAACGAGGTTCCCTTCATCATTTACAGCAAAAATGCTTATGAGGTTAAGGATGGCGCATTCGGTCTCGCAAACGTTGCTCCCACAGTAGCAAAAATCTTCGGCATCGAGCCCTACGCTTCATGGGAAGAGTCAGTTATAAAATAATTTTTTAGTCGGTTGCCAAGCGCAACCGACTTTTTCTATAATAGGGAAAAATTGACTTTTTATTCTTGATAGAATATAATTAAATAACGAAACGTACTTTTTACATATAAACAGACACAAATGCACAAAATGGTGGTGTGATTTAATGTTCGGTATTGTTTTTAGATTTGTGGTTTTGATAATTATTGTTGTTTTATTAGGTATATCCATTAAAACACTGGTGAAAGCTAAACCTGCTAAAAAGCAAAAGTTTATTAACATAATTATTATCTTTGTTTGTATTGTTTTTCTTTTTTTATCTTTTATTTCTTTAGATATAAAAAAGCTTAGAATAGACAAAAATATATCGAAAGGTATTGATGTTATATCCGGTAAATATTTACCCGAAACAGATATACCTCAGATATATAGTATCTACGAGTTCGATTGTGACGGGTATTACGGAACTGTTTCAGTATCTAAAATTGATGAAGAAGAAAAAAAGAAAACATTAAATAATAAAGATAAATTCGAATTGATAATCGAAGACGGAACAACCGTTGCGTTGTGTACCCGGGTGGCATGTGTTAGGGATATTTACGGGATGCCTAAAAAATGTGTTGGCGATATAAGAATTTTTAAAGATGATACGCGTATTTTTATAAAGTATAATTATAAAGATGTTAAAATATTAGGTCCGATAAAATATTTAACATTTACCCAATATTTTTACAGAGATACAGTAGATATAGAAGAAATTGCAGATTCTATAGTACTCGATTCTCTGGATGTTTTAGACAAGACACGGGAAGGTTCTTCGAATTGATTCTGAAATTTAAAAAGTACCAATCAGGGGAAGTACCAATCAGGGGAGGTACCAATCAGGGGACGGTTCTGTGATTGGAGACAGGGGACGGTTCTATGTCCTATTCTTGAAAGTCTTGAAAACCCTTTGAAATCAAAGGCTCTGCTCTTTAAAAATTTAATAGGATTTGGGGATCGTTTTGTGAAAAAACAGTCAAGACACAGAACCGTCCCTTGTCCTACATTCCCAAGAACCAATCAGGGGACGGTTCTATGATTGAGCCATAAACCCTTTTATATCAAGACTTTTTGCCATTTTAAAAACTTAAAATCAGGGGCGGTTTTTGGTTGCAATAATGGTCAATCACCGAACTGTTCCTTTTGTTATGTTAAATAAAACTAATAGCCACGAATTGAATTTGTGTTCAATTCGTGGCTACATTTATTTCTGGTTTTTTATTAACTTGTAATTTCCGCTTTTGAGAATTCTTAATAAATCCTCATTGGTTTTAATAGGCTCTTCGGTTATAATTCCACCTAAGCCAACGCCTGTTTCTCTGTGGCAGTCGCTACCGCTTGTTTTGATTTTTGCATTAATATCCTCTGCCCATCTGAGAGAATTATCGTTCTCTTCCTTGGTGGCTTTGGCGTTAAAAACCTCAACTCCGTCAAGATGCTTGGGGTTTGCTCTTGTTATGAATTTTCTGAAAGGGTGTGCCTGAAGAAAAATGCAACCTCTTTCTCTGAATAATTTACTTGCTCTTTTGATGTATAAGGGCAATAAGAAGGGGAGCTCGTAAAGCATTTCTTCCGTTACTCCATAAATTAAATAGTCATTAACGGTTGCATAAAATCTTAATTCTGTACCAAGAAGAACGGTGAAATCCTCTGTTTCAGATTCCTTCGCCTTTCGGTAGCCTGCAAGATAATGGTCGAGAGCCTTTTTCTTGTTGAAAAACTCAGATATATTAAAAGTCATAGGGGAATAGTGGTCAGTTATAACAATACCCGAATAGCCTGCAGCCTTATATTTTTTAACAAGCTCTTCCGCATCTAATTGTCCGCACCAGCTTGTGTTTTTTGTGTGAGCGTGTATTTCGTATTTGTATTCCATATTTGCACCTTTGTTAAAATTATCTAATGGGTATTATACATTGTTGCTATTTAATTATCAATGGTTTTGTGAGTTTTCACAGAATGTTAATATTTTCTTGAAAAAAGGTGAAATTTGGTATATTCTATAACTATATTATTTTTAGGAGTAGATGAAAATGACAGGTATCAATTTTATTGATGCAATTTTAAGTGTATTAGTAAGTATTTGTATGCTTTTTACAGGCTTTATGGATTCAGGCGATGCTTCTTCAACACCCGAGGTTGAGCTTGTGAAAGAGGATAAGCTTGTTTTTCTTGATGCTTTCGCATCAGGTCAGGGCGTAACAACCGATGGTGAGTATTACTATACATCAGGCTCATTAACTGCTTTCGGTATGACAAGCCTTACCAAATGGGATGCTGATTCAATGGAGCAGCTCGTTCAAAACGATGCTCCCATTCCTCAGGATTACATTGATGATTATGGTCACGACCACGTGGGTGGCATCAGCTATTATGACGGCAAAATCTATGCAGCGGTTGAGGATGAAGCAGAGGCTATGCCTCTTGTTATAACCTATGATGCCCGTAGCCTAAAGCTTGTTGAGGTGTATGAGCTTCCTAACAATAATCTTCCCGATGGTATTCCCTGGTGCTGTGTTGATGGTGAAAACGGTTATCTCTATTGCTCACAGTTCAACGAGGTTAATGAAATTCTTGCTTTCGACCTTGAAACAATGGAATATTCACATAGCATCAAGTTATCAGAGCAGGTTGTTCGCATTCAGGGTGGCGAGGTTTATGATGGTGTTCTCTATCTCTCATCCGATATTGCAGACAGCAACGATGATAAAATTATGACTGTTGATGTTAAAACCGGTGAGGTTAATGAGCTTTGCACCCGTTCTCTTCCCTCGTTAGCAGGTAACGAGGCAGAGGGGGTAACAGTTTACCCAATGGCAGACGGCACATTCATTCACGTTCTCGACTACGATAAAACAGTTGGTGTTTATTTAAGACACTACAAATTATCAGAGTAAAATTTATGAACCCCTTGAAAAACTTTACAGTTTTTCAAGGGGTTCATTAGCTTATAAATTAAACATTAAATCTGAAAAGAACAATGTCGCCGTCCTGCATAACATATTCCTTTCCCTCGGAACGAACAAGACCCTTTTCCTTTGCAACTGCCATTGAACCGCATTCCATAAGAACATCAAAGGAAACAACCTCTGCACGAATAAAGCCTCTTTCAAAGTCAGAGTGGATTTTACCTGCCGCCTGAGGTGCCTTTGTGCCCTTGTTAATTGTCCAGGCTCTTACCTCGGGCTGACCTGCAGTAAGGTAGCTCATAAGTCCTAAAAGGTCATAGCTTCTTTCAATAAGTAAATCAAGACCGCCTGTTGAAACACCAAGCTCACTAAGGAACATTTCCTTTTCTTCGGGGTCAAGCTCTGCAATCTGTGCCTCAAGCTCTGCACAAATGGGAAGAACCTGACTGCCTTCCTCTTCTGCAAGGGCTTTAACTGCATTGTAACGAGCATTGGAATCAATTTTAGAAGCAAAATCATCCTCGCTCATATTACAAGCGTAAATAACGGGCTTTGATGTAAGTAAAGCAACTGTATCAAGAACTTCCTTTTCATCGTCTGTAAGCTCAACTGCTCGGGCACATATACCGTTGTCAAGAGCTTCTCTTACCTTTTCAAGAATTGCAAGCTCAGATGCAAGTGATTTGTCACCCTTCATTGCCTTTGTTGTTCTGTCAATTCTTCTCTGAAGAATTTCAGCATCGGAAAGAATAAGCTCAAGGTTAATTGTTTCAATATCTCTCTGAGGGTCAACAGAGCCATCAACGTGCATAATATCGTCATTATCAAAGCAACGAACAACGTGAATAATTGCATCAACCTCACGGATGTGGGAAAGGAATTTGTTTCCGAGACCCTCGCCCTTTGAAGCACCCTTAACAAGACCTGCAATATCAACAAACTCAATTGTTGCAGGAGTAACCTTTACGGGATTATACATTTCGCAAAGTGCATCAAGTCGCTTATCGGGAACTGCAACAACACCCACATTGGGCTCAATTGTGCAGAAGGCATAGTTTGCCGCCTGAGCACCTGCATTTGTAAGTGCATTAAAAAGTGTACTTTTACCAACGTTGGGAAGACCAACAATACCAAGCTTCATAAAATAACTTCCTTTATTTAAAATACATTTCAAAATATCGGCAAATATTTTAACACATTATAATATGTATTGCAATATTTTACCGATAAATATTATTCTTTGTATAGGTATCAAACTAAAATCCAATAATATTTGTGAGGTGATTATTATTGGATTTCAGAACGGACCTTGCTCTTGAACGCAAGGAAATGGTTAACGAGGATATTGATGGTGTTGAGGTTTCAAATTTCGAAAATGAAGAGTGCAAAACAACTGTTATTGAAATCAAAACAGATAAAGCGGCAAAGCGATTGGGTAAGGGTGTCGGGAAATATATCACCCTTGAAATGAATAATTTTTCAAACGAAGCCGCCGTCAGTGATGGCAGATTAAAAGCCTTGACCGAAAGCATAAAACAGCTTTTGCCAAAGGGTAACGGAACTGTTCTCGTAGCAGGGGTAGGTAATGAGGATATTACATCCGATGCTTTAGGGCCTGATACCGCATCATTAATTTTTGCCACAAGGCATATTGATAAGGAAATACAAAGGGTTGCAGGCTTCACAGAGGATTTGCGCCCTGTGGCAGTTGTTTCTGCAGGAGTTTTGGGTAAAACGGGAATAGAGTCGGGTGAATATATAAAAAGCATCTGTGAAGCGGTTAAGCCTCAATGCGTTATAACAATTGATGCTCTTGCGGCAGAGCGTGTTGAAAGGCTTGGCACAACCGTTCAGATGTCCGATACGGGAATTGCACCCGGCTCGGGAATAGGTAACACAAGAGCAAGAATTGATGAGGAGTTCATTGGCGTTCCCGTAATTGCCATTGGTGTTCCTACTGTGGTTGATGCCATTGCTTTGTCCGCAGAGCTTTCAGGTGTCTCGCGGGAAAAGCTTGATAAATCAAAGCTTAAGGGAGGCGAGAGAATGATTGTTGCGCCCAAAGATATTGATTTGTTGGTAAAAAATGCATCATATCTTCTTGCGCTTTCAATTAATTGTGCTCTTCAGCCCACTCTCACTGCTCAGGAAATATATACTCTTATGTGATATTAGCAAAACACCTTTCATATTTATATTTGGGAGGTGTTTTTTTGAAACGAAAATCCTGTTTTTTAGATAATTTATTATGCGTGGTGTTGTGTGCAAGTCTTGTGTTCCTGACCTTTTTCGGCAGTGAATATATATGCGATACCTTTTTAAAAGGCTTTAATCTTATGCTTGAAGCAAAAGAAAATATAGAACAAGCTACCATCCAAATAAACGCAAGCTTCTCAAAGGAAGAAAGTGTGTTTTCTCCATTCGGCTTCGGTGGAGGCGGGTATAGTGCACCATCTGGCTATCAGACCCCCTCGGATATACTCAGGCTTATGGAGGATGCGCAAGCGGTATATAAAAATCTCAAAAAAAGCGGTGATATTAAGGAACAGCAATTCACCACAAGTGTAACGGGCACTTATTACGGTAATGTTCAGGTGAATAACAGAACCGATGAAAGCATAAACATCAAAAGTATTTTAAACACAACGCCAACATATAAAAAAATAACAAAAGAAGAGCCCTATATTCTTGTTTATCATACCCATACAACCGAGGGGTACGAGCTTTTAGACAAGGGCTGGTATTCAAATTCATATAACTCTCGCACCAAGGATTCTGCAAAAAATATGGTCAGAGTAGGGGAAAGCCTCGTTGAAGCTCTTGAAGATGCAGGCTACAAGGTTATTCACGATAAAAAAATTTACGACAGTCAATATAACGGTGCATATTCTCGTTCATGGGAAAGCGTAAAGAAGTATCTTGAAAAATACCCCTCAATAGCCATAACCCTTGATGTGCACAGAGATGCAATTCATTACAATGGCGGAACAAGGTGCAAGCCCACTGCAGAAATTAACGGCAAAAAAGCCGCTCAGGTAATGATAATAAGCGGATGCGAGGGGAACGGAGTAGAGAATTTTCCTGACTGGAAGAAGAATCTTGTTTTTGCCCTGCATCTCCAGAATACCGTTGAAGAAAGCTTTCAGGGTCTTATGCGCCCGGTTTTCTTTTGCAACAGAAAATATAATATGGAGGCAACGCCCTGCTCACTATTGCTTGAATTCGGCACTGATGCAAACACCTTGGAGGAAGCGGTTTACTCTGCATCTTTAATAGGGAAAAGCATAGGCGAAATGTTAGATAAGGAACTAAAAAAATGAAGGAATTTAATAAGCTTTTTAATATTTTTACTGTCCTTGCCATTGTAATTATGCTGCTTACAACGGTTGTTGGGGCAAGCATTACCGTTATTGAAAAGGGCAACAGTAACTTGTTTTCGGTAAATGCAACAATAAATTTAAAGACAATTAGTGAATATTGCTTAACATCTTTTTAAAACAAAGAATTTTTTGTAAAAATACTGAAATTCTATTGAAAAAAGTATCGGTTTATTGTAGAATATTAGCAAATATAACTATTGTTTGCTACAGTAATACAATAGTTTAATTTTAGGAGATGAAACATTTGTCAGTAAAACTCAACACACGCTATCTTGAGGGCTTTGTTAATGAAAACGATGTCCAAGGTATTGCTCCCGAGGTAACGGCTGCGGTTGAACTTCTTGATTCGCGCACGGGCGCAGGAAATGGCTTCCTTGGTTGGTTGGATTTACCTGTTGACTACGACAAGGAAGAGTTCACACGTATTAAAAAAGCCGCAGAGAAAATCCGTAGCGACAGCGATGTTTTAGTTGTTATCGGTATCGGAGGTTCTTATTTAGGTGCCAGAGCGGCAATCGAATTTTGCAAATCCCAGAACAGAAACCTGCTTGAAAAGCCTCAGATTATTTTCGCAGGTAACACCCTTTCCTCCTCAGCACTTGCAGAAGCAATTGCTCTTTGCGAGGGTAAGGATTTTTCAGTAAACGTTATTTCAAAATCGGGTACAACAACTGAACCCACAATCGCATTCAGAGTATTCAAGGAAATGCTCGAGAAAAAATACGGTAAGGATGAAGCCGCAAAAAGAATTTATGCCACAACCGATAAAGCGAGAGGAACTCTCAAGGAGCTTTCCGACCGCGAGGGCTACGAAACATTCGTTATTCCCGATGACGTTGGCGGCAGGTATTCAGTTCTCACAGCGGTTGGTCTTCTTCCCATCGCAGTTGCAGGAATCAACATTGATTCTATGATGCAGGGTGCTGCAGATGCCCGTGAAAAATTCGCTGAAGGCGATGCTTTCACAAACGACTGTTATAAATACGCCGCAATGCGAAACATTCTTTATCGCAAGGGCAAATCTGTGGAAATGATGATTTCCTATGAGCCTGATTACACAATGATGAACGAATGGTTTAAACAGCTTTACGGTGAAAGCGAAGGTAAAAACGGAAAGGGTCTTTATCCCTCATCCGCAATTTTCTCAACAGACCTTCATTCTCTCGGTCAGTATGTTCAGGAGGGTGAAAGGGTAATGTTCGAAACGGTTGTTACCTTCAATAAACCCAAGCAGGAGCTTATAATCGGGCTTGACCCTGAAAATGGTGACGGATTCAATTTCGTTGCAGGCAAATCGGTTGACTATGTTAATCAGAAAGCCTTCCTCGGAACAATCCTTGCTCATACAGATGGTAAGGTTCCCAATATGGTTCTTGAGCTTGATGAAATGAACGAATACAATTTCGGCTATCTTGTTTATTTCCTCGAAAAGGCTTGTGCAGTATCAGGTTATATCTTAGGAATTAATCCCTTTGACCAGCCCGGTGTTGAAAGCTATAAGAAAAATATGTTTGCTCTTCTCGGTAAGCCCGGTTATGAGGAGCACAAGAAAGCACTTGAAGCAAGGCTTTCTTAAGTAGGTTGCAGACCTTGTGTCTGCGTACATAAAAATTAAATTTGGAAAAATCGCCCTCGGGCGAGATTATAAACAACGGAGGTAAATCATTATGATTAAACTTATTATCGGCAACAAGGGTTCCGGCAAAACAAAAAGACTTATCGCTCTTATCAACGAGGCAGTTGAAAACTCAAACGGAACAGTAGTTTGCATTGAAAAATCTCCCTTACTTACTTATGAAGTAACTCACAAAGCAAGGCTTATCGAAACCGAAAGATTCGGCGTAGAGGGTTGCGATGCTTTCTATGGTATGGTATGTGGCGTTATCGCTCAGGACCACGATATTACAGAAATTTTCGTTGATGCAACATTCAAAATTGTTGGCAGAGATTATGATGCTTTTGCTGCTCTTATTAAAAAGCTCAGCAAGGTTTCTGCAGATAATGAAATTGATATCGTTTTCACAGTTTCCGAAGACGAAGACAAGCTTCCTGCTGCTCTTTTCGAGAATGCAGAAAAAATCTGATGAGATTTTTCAGTCCCCTCTGTCAAGAGGGGATTATTTTATGCAAAAATTTAACTTTTCTTATTGACAAAATAATATTTAGATAATATAATACTTGGGTATGTTGAGAGGTATAGTATATGATTATCGAGCTTGAATCAGTTTTTAATACGGATGGGTTAAAGCTTCCCTTTGATTATGAGCTTTCTTTAAGTAATATCAATGTGGCAGGGTTTACTCCGATTACCGAGCCTGTAAGGGTTTCCGGTTGTGTTGAAAATAAAGCGGGTATCGTTAATCTCAAGGCAAGTGCCGCACTTAAATACGAAGCTCCTTGCGATCGTTGTGCGGAGAATGTAATTTCGCAGTTCTCATTCCCTGTTGAGCATACTCTCGTTGTTACCCTCGAAAGTGGCGATAATGACGATTTCCTCGAGGTGCCCAATATGCGACTTAACCTTGACGAGCTTGTTGAGGAAGATGTTAATCTCGCTCTTCCCTCAAAATACCTTTGCAACGAAGAATGTAAGGGTCTTTGCCCAACCTGTGGCAAAAATCTCAACAAATCCCAATGTGACTGTAAAGCACCAATCGACCCGCGAATGGAAGCACTTTTACAGCTTTTGGAGGATTAATTCAGTAATTATTTAATTCTATAGGAGGTAGTACTAATGGCAGTACCAAAGAGAAGAGTTTCTAAAGCAAGACGTGACAAAAGAAGATCCAACGTTTGGAAAATGGACGCAGCAGCACTTGTAAAGTGCCCCAAATGCGGTGAGTTCAAAAGACCTCACAGACTTTGCACAGCATGTGGCTACTACAACGGCAAACAGGTTATCGAAGTAGCAGAATAATCTGTAATAGTACGTATTTCTGATTTTCAAAGGGCGGTGGGAAAATTCTCCCCGCCCTATTGGACTGTTATAATGCACTTGTATTTTTAAAGGTGGTGAAGGAATGTCAGTTATTGTTGAAAAGGTGTGCCCTGCATCTTATGGTGAAAAAGCAGGAATATCAGCAGGGGACGAGCTCTTAAAAATTAATAACCACGAAATATTTGATGTTCTTGATTACCGCTTTTATATTCAAGCCCGCAAGCTTAAATTAGAGCTTTTGAGAAATGGTGAAAATGTAGTTACCAACATAAGAAAAAGCGATGAATATGCCGATATTGGTCTTGAATTTAAAACATATCTTATGGATAAGCAGCATTCCTGCAAAAACAAATGTGTTTTTTGCTTTGTTGACCAGATGCCCAAGGGTATGCGAGACACTCTTTATTTCAAGGATGACGATTCAAGAATGTCCTTCCTTTTCGGTAACTATATAACCTTAACGGGACTATGCGAAAGAGAAGTGCAGAGAATTATTGATATGCACATTTCACCAATCAATATTTCTGTTCACACAATGAACCCAAAGCTTCGGGTTGAAATGATGAAAAATTCTTTTGCAGGAGAAAGCCTTAAAATTCTTGACCGCTTTTCCGAAAACGGAATTGATATGAACACCCAGATTGTTCTTTGCCCCGGGTTAAATGATGGTGATGAGCTTCGCTTTTCCTTAGAGGAGCTTTCAAAGCTTTCCCCAAGTGTTAAAAGCATTGCCGCAGTTCCTGTGGGTCTCACAAAATTCCGTGATGGCCTTTACCCCTTGAGAACATATACCAAGGAAGAAGCAGAAGAGGTTATCAATATAATTGATGAATTTAATGCCCACTATTCCTTTTATAATGGCGGAAAAACTCTCGCCTATGCCTCTGATGAATTTTATCTTATTGCAGAGCGTGAGCTTCCCGAAGCTGATTATTACGGTGAATTTTCTCAGCTTGATAATGGCGTGGGAATGTGTGCCTTGTTAAAGGAAGAATTTCTTGATGCCCTTGAAAATACAAAGAGTAAAGCAGTGAATCGCAATATTACTGTTGCAACGGGCTATGCGGCTCATAGACTTCTTTCAAGCCTTTGTAAAAAGGCAGAGGAAAAATTCCCGGGCTTAAGCATTAATGTAGTTAACATTAAAAACGACTTTTTCGGTGATACTGTTACCGTTGCAGGTCTCATAACGGGTGCGGATTTTATAGCACAGTTAAAGGATTTGGAATTGGGTGACGAGGTATTAATCCCTCGGGTTTCCTTGAGAAACGAGGGCGATAAATTCCTTGATGATATAACAATCGAGGAGCTTTCAGAAGAATTAAATGTAAAGGTTACTCCCGTTGAAAGTAACGGTGCAGTGTTCCTTGATGTGATATTAAACGGAGGTGCAGATTAATGGCAAGACCGGTTGTTGCTATTGTTGGCAGACCTAATGTTGGTAAGTCAACACTTTTTAATAAGCTTACAGGCACACGCCTTGCAATTGTTGATAATACGCCGGGTGTAACCCGTGACCGTCTTTTTGGCGATTGCGAGTGGTTAGGGCACAATATGCTTCTTGTTGACACAGGCGGTATTGAGCCTTATTCAAATGATATAATTCTTTCACAGATGCGCCGTCAGGCACAGCTTGCCATTGATAGTGCTAATGTTATTATTCTCGTAACTGATGTTCGTGATGGTGTTGTGGCAACTGATGAAGAGGTTGCGGCAATGCTTCAGAAGAGTGGTAAGCCCATTGTTTTAGCAGTTAATAAATGCGATGGCTTAGGCGCACCACCACCCGAGCTTTATGAGTTTTATAACCTCGGTCTTGGTGACCCGTTCCCCGTATCTTCCGTTCACGGTCATGGTACAGGCGACCTTCTCGACGAGGTTTTAAAACATCTTCCTGAAGAATATCTTACAGAAGAAGATGATGAGGATGACTATATCAAGGTTGCAGTTATAGGTAAACCCAATGTTGGTAAATCCTCTCTTGTTAACAAAATAATCGGTGAGGAACGAATGATTGTTTCCAATATTGCAGGAACAACCCGCGATGCAACTGATAGCTTTGTTGAGAATGAACACGGTAAATTTATGTTTATTGATACTGCAGGTCTTCGCCGTAAATCAAAGATTGATGATGCAGTTGAAAAATACAGTGTTCTGAGAACAGATATGGCTGTTGAAAGAGCCAATGTCTGTGTTATTATGATAGATGCCCTTGAGGGCTTCACAGAGCAGGACAGCAAGGTTGCAGGCCGTGCCTTAGAGCAGGGTAAGGGATGCATTATTGCGGTTAATAAATGGGATGCATACGAGAAGGATGGAAAAACAATGGATTCCTATCGTAAGCAGTTAATGAAGGATTTTTCATTTATGTCCTTTGCACCAATTATTTTCATTTCTGCAAAAACAGGTCAGAGAGTTGACAGACTTTATGAGCTTATTAAGTTCGTTGATACTCAGAATGCAATGCGAATTAAAACAGGTCAGCTCAATGAAATTCTCGCTGCTGCAACTCTTCGTGTTCAGCCCCCGACAGATAAGGGCAAACGCCTTAAAATCTATTATATGACTCAGGCTTCAACAAGACCCCCAACATTCGTTTGCTTCGTTAACAGCGCAGAGCTTTTCCATTATAGCTATCAGCGTTATTTGGAAAATCAGATTCGTGAGGTTTATGGACTTGAGGGTACACCCGTAAGATTCGTAATCCGTGAGCGTGACGATAAGAGCAGACACTAAAACAGGCTCAAAATAACAATAAAATACCCAAAAATTACAAAAAACTGCCCGAAAGTTACATTCAGGCAGTTTTTTTCTGTTATCGCGCTACAATAAAGTCAAGAAAAGCAGATTACCCAAGCCTCCCTGGCGAAGGGAGGGGGACCGCACCGAAGTGAAGCGTAGGTGTGGTGGAGGGTTCTAGCACTTTGGTGCGTATAATTGAATACCGCGTATGCGGTTTACCTTATAAAATATGTACGCAACAAATTGTAGCAAAGCTGTTTTTCCGAAAACTGATGACATTTTTAAATCAAAATGTTTATATGGTTATAGAGGTGATGAAAATGACTAAAATTTCAAAAAACATCAAACGATTACGAATGTTACAAAATATGAGTCAGGAGGAGTTAGCACAGAAGCTCTTCGTTTCCCGTCAGGCAGTTTCATCCTGGGAAAACGGAAGAACTCAGCCCGATTTGGAAATGATTCAGAAGCTTTCTGAATTATTCGGTGTTCAGGTTGAAGAGCTTCTTTACGGTGAAAAGCGCAATACAAAATTAGAGGAAAGCGTCAGAACAAGCAAAACCTTGTTTATGGTGTTCTCAATTTTAGGCTCGTTGTTTGTTGGTGCGGGTGTGATCATTTTAATGGTTTCCCTTTGGGATAGGTTCCCGAATCTTATAAAAGCATCTGTTTCCTTTATACCCTTGCTTTTGGGTCAGGCAGGCGCAGTTTATACCTATAAAAAGAAATTCGATAATGTTGCCTGGCGGGAGGGTGCATCAATTCTCTGGTCGGCAGGGGTTACCGCAACAGTCGGTCTTTTAAGTATGGTTTTAGAGCTTCATTTAGGCGCTTTATTGTGCCTTCTTATTGATGCAGCCTTAATTCTTCCCATACTCTGCTTCTTTAAGGTTGCTTCGCCCTTGGTGTTCTACTATGGCTTTGCAATTGCGGGCTCAATTGGTGTATTTGAATACACAAGAAATGAAATTTTAACAACAATTTTAATGGTTGTTATGGTTGGCGCAGGGCTTCTTTTCACATTCTTCAACAGAAAGAATGTTCCTGATGCGAGATATGAATACTCCTCTTGGATTTCAGTTTTAGCATCAATCGCAATGGTAATATCAGCTTGCTTTGTTCTTGATTGGGGCTATTTCTCAATTCCTCTGGCACTTGCAGTTTGCATCTATGCATTAAATAAAAATGACGGTTGGTCAATGCCGTTTTACCCAATCGGTATATTAGGAACAGCATTCGGTTCGATAGTTACAACTTATTTCCATTTGCAGAATGATATTTATTATGCATATTCTGATATAGCTCCTTGGTTAAATTTAATCAAACCCGAAAGCATAGTAACAATAATTCTGACAGTTGCAATTCTTGCAATCGGCTTCATTATCGGCGAAAAAGCCCTTGATAAAAACAAATATCAGTCAATTTTCTGTTATCTTGGCGGTGCAGGTGCAGTAATAGGTTTAATCAGCCCTGCTTTTAAATCTGTTGAGTGGATTGGTCTTGTTCTATTCGGAATTGCGTTTGTGCAGGGTATTGTGATGCTCATTAAGGGCGCAAGCGAGAAGAGCTATTTTAGCCTTAATGTAGGTCTGATAATGCTTCTTGTTCTGATGTTCTTCGTGCTTTCTGCATTCGATTGGACTATGGTAACAGTTGGTCTTATGTTCTTAATCAGTGGTTGCTCTCTCTTTGGTGCAAACTTCTTCATTTCAAAGAAAATCAAAAAGGAACAGCTTGAATTAGATAAGGCGGTGGAAGATGATGAAAAATAAAAACGGTACAATAATTCTTTCAATAATACTTGCAGTTCAGTTTATAATTCCCTTAAGCATCTGGGGTTATGAAACCTACAAAAACAAGGAATTGGAAGAAAAAGGGCAGGATTTTAAGCTTTTGATTGATTATGTGGATTATGACGAGGGTAGAATAGAATTTCAGGTTTCGGAATTAGAGGGCGATTTGCACCTGGATTATTCAGATGAGTTTGAAGTGTTCTCAGTAGGTGAAAATGGTTTTGCAACAGTTAAAACAACATCAGAGCTACCTGAAACGGATTTGTATGTAAGCGTGAATAGCTTGGCAAGAGTATATAGGCAGGATTGGTGCTTTAAATATAAAAGTGCTGTAACGAGTGCTCAGGATGAATATGATTATTATCAATTATATAACAGTGATATAGAAAAAGCCAATATAAATCATGGCTTTTGTGAGGGACCTGAAACTCAGGCTTACGCAATTTTTAAGGTGTATAAAAATAGATTCAAGGTTGTGAATATATATATCGACGGCATGCCTGTTGATGAGGTTGTTGAAAAATATAACAATGACGAATGGGATAATTCCCGCTATGAAGAGCAATATAGTGATAGCGATGATTATGAGTATTATTATGACGAAGAATGCAAGGACTATTATAAAGAGTATTATGATGAAGAATTAGATGAGTTTTACAAGGAGTGTTATGACGAAGAAACCGGAGAATATTACAAAGCGTATTATGATGAAGAATTGGATGAATATATAACTGAGCCTGTTGCGGCATAAGAAAAGTTTTGTGAATATATTGCTTTTCAGGAATATAACTATTGCAGAGTTTATGCGCGATTTATATAAACGTGCAAGAAAATACGGTGGTATTAATACTTCAATCACACAGAACATTGAAGACTTGATGACCAATGATATTGTTCGTACCATGATTTCCAACTCCAATTTCGTTGTTATGCTCCGTCAGAGTACACCGGATAAAATGATGCTTGCAGAGCTTCTTAATATCCCATCCTCTCAGCTTGGGTTTATTACGGAATCTCCAAAGGGTCACGGACTTATTTACACAGGAGAAAAGTCAATCGTTCCTTTTGTAAATATCATTCGTCCCGGTAAAATGTACACCGCAATGACAACAAAGCTGGGTGAAAAAGCAGTTAAGCCACCAGAACCCAATTTCTCGGAAGCATATGCTTACGCAAAAGGTTGAGAGTTAAATTAAATAAATGAAAAAGGCCGTTCTCGTATTGAGGACGGCTTTTTGTTGCACAAAATGGAAATATAATTTTTGTCACAAATGCGAATTGAAAAAAATATAAATTGTTTCATAATTAAAATGTAATATTATGGGAATAAATTAAGGGGTATTGTTATGAAACGTGTTTTTAGTTTTATATTATCACTTGTAATGATGGTTGGCATTATTACTGGAATGGATGTGTCGGTGTTTGCTGCCACATCTAATACTACAATTGAAATATCCGATAATTCTGTAGAACATATGGTAGGTTCAACATTTTCGATAAGTGCTTCATATAAATCAGACACTTATTCTCATAACTCAGAAACAATATCATATAAAATTATTGGGGATGCTACCGGTTTAATTGTTGATGGTGACTTATCTTGTTTGGGTAGCAAAGAAGAAAATGGAATAATTGCGTTACCCTTAAAAGGCATTAAAATTGGTGAGTATGAAGTAGTTTTCAGTGGTCCTGACGGAGCCACAGACAGCATAAAAATCATTATAAGTGAAAAAACTTATGATGTTTATTTGGCAGAGAATATACTGAGCAGGAATAAGTTTCTTTCAAGTACTGATACAATTATACAGTTGTCGGATTATGGATGGATGCAATCAAATGAAGTAATGCTGTACTTTAATGATATGAGTGTTCAACAATATGTTGAAACTATGCTCATTCGTATTTTAATAGGAAAAGTCATTGACGAAAAAAATATTTATGAATCTTATGCGGAAGCAGCTTCTCTAGTTACAAAATGTATGTCAGGTATTCAAACCATTCATTCTTCTGTTACAGAAGAAACCACATTTGATGCAATAAATGATATTGAAATCAAAAATCAAATTAAAACATACATAAATGATATGTATAAATTTGATGTTTTTGATACATTGTCAACTACCATAAATGGAGCAACCACAATAGCAACAGCTGTTAAACAAGCCTCATATTATCGAGTTATCTCAGATGTTTTGAGTGTAGAAGAACTAAGTAATATGTTATCGGTAACTGCGGAGACATTCTATTCTTCTGAATATGAAAATACGCTTTGTCTTGCCTTCAGTCAAGTTAGTGAAATTATTACAAACACAGACCTTAAAATATCCGAATATTTCGCTAATACTGCAATTAGTTATGGTTTTGATAGTTTAAAATCATTAACATTAGACATTGCTCAAGCCTTGGCTCTGAACTCTCTAAATGCAGTTGCTCCTGGTTTCGGTACAGTTCTTTCGGCTGGAATGACAGTGTATGAGATTTGTAAAGCAATTGATGATTTATGCCAAAGCAAATTGGAAGCGGTGCAAATAAACTTATCTGCACTCAGTATGTTTTGTGATGCTTTTAAGCATTCAATAGAATCCCGCAAGGGTAATCCAAAAGAATATGCAGAAATTATTGTTGAAAATTACAAATATTTATTATCCGCGAACAAAATTGCAGTTGAAATACAACAGGAAAACATTGATATATTAAGTAAAAATTTATTGGAATCCGTGTCCGTACAACCGGCTTTTTCGTTACAACAATTGTTAAATAATGTTGATGTCTTAGGTGGCGAATCAGATTGTTTATATTCCACATATCTTGTAACTGAAAGATATCCGGTGGTGCTAGATACATTAAACGGTATTGTTAACAATGAATATGAGTATATAAAAACAGTAACAGAAGATTACCTTTATTACTCTTATGGTATGGATTTGTTTAAATATACATCTGATTTATGGGAAATAGAAACGAAATATGTTGTTACCTTGGATTCTAATTTTGAAGATAGTAGTTTTTCAAATAAGCAATACTACTATTTTTCGAAGGGCGAAACATTAGATGAACGTATTTGCCCGTATTTGCGTTCAGGTTATGAATTTATCGGATGGTATATAGATAAAGAGTGTACAACAGAATATGATATAGATAATGCTATAGAAAGTAATTTCACCCTTTATGCAAAATGGGAGAAGCAAATTAATTATATAGATAATGGAGATGGTACAGCAACTGTAACAAGTGTTAATCAGAGACAATCTCACAACACAACCTTGCGATTATTTTCCTTAGCACGAACTACAGACAATGTAACTCAAACAGCTTTGGAGCAAATTCAAGCTGCTGATTTGATTGTGCCATTATTTATAGATGGAAATGCAATAGTATCTATTGCCTCTAATGCTGTGGCATCTGATTGTAGTTCTGTTTATATTCCGGAAACAGTTGAAAATATAGAAAATGGTGCAATTGGAAAATCGACTAGTATTATATGTTGGCCGAATAGTTATGCTCATAGATATGCTAAAGATAATGGGTATGATTATGTTTTACTTAATTTTGATGGTACAGACGAAAACGCATATGAAACATTTACATATGTCGTTAATAATGACGGATACACAGCAACCGTTACCGGGTTGGTTGATAATTGTAATCCAACAAATCTTTACATACCTTTAAGAATCAACGGGTATACTGTAACCGCAATAGGCGAGGATGCATTTTCTAATTGTAACAGCCTCGCATCAGTCACAATTCCGAACAGCGTTACAAGTATAGGTAGTTATGCTTTTAAATTTTGTTCAAACCTTGCATCAATTACAATTCCTGATAGTGTAACTAGTATAGATGATGGGGCTTTTAAGTGGTGTGGTAGTCTTATTTCCATAAAAATTCCTAACAGTGTAACAAATATAGGAGAAGACACTTTTTATGATTGTGAAAGCCTTACCTCCATCACAATCCCCGACAGTGTAACTAATATAGGAACCTCCGCTTTCGAGTATTGCTCAAGCCTTGTATCTATTACAATTCCTGACAGTGTAACTAACATAGGAACCTCCGCTTTCGAGTATTGCTCAAGCCTTGTATCTATTACAATTCCTGACAGTGTAACTAACATAGGGTCATCTGCTTTCGAGTATTGTTCAAGCCTTATCTCCATCACAATCCCCGACAGTGTAACTAACATATGGGGCTCTACTTTCAAGTATTGCTCAAATCTTGAATCTATTACAATCCCTAACAGTGTAACGAGTATAGGCAATTATGCTTTCGGCAGTTGTGAGAGCCTTACATCTGTTACAATCGGCAAGGGTATAACAAGTATTGGTGAAGGTGCTTTTTACAAATGCATAAATCTTGTTTCAATTACAATTTCTGATTATGTAAAAGGTATAGGTAAAGGAGTTTTCCTTGACACGGGTTACTATAATAATTCTTCTAATTGGGAAAATGGTGTTCTTTATATAGGTAATCATCTTATAGCAGCTAATAAATACAGCGACGGGGTATATACTGGTAATGTATCTGGTGATTATGTTATAAAAGATGGAACAAAAACTATTTGTTTTTCTGCATTCAATAATTGTGAAAATCTTATCTCAGTTACAATTCCAGAAAGTGTATCGTATATAGAATACGGAGCTTTTTATAATTGCACAGGTCTTGAAAAAGTTTATTGGAACGCAAAGTCTGTTGCGGATTTTGATTCCTCTTCAACCATTTTCTGTAACACTGGTACATCAAGCGAGGGTATTGAGTTTGTGTTTGGTGATACTGTAGAAACAATTCCCGCATATTTGTGCTATGATTATCCACATAGCAACAAAATTATATCGGTATCAATGGGGAAAAATGTAACGAGTATAGGTGAAAGTGCTTTTTTTAGCTGTGATAACCTTACATCTGTAACAATTGGCAATGGTGTAACAAGTATAGGTGATGAAGCTTTTTGTGATTGTGATAGTCTTGAATCCGTTACTATTGGTAATGGTGTAACCAAAATAGGTGATGATGCTTTCTATGGTTGTACAAGTCTTACCTCCATCACAATCCCCGACAGTGTAACAAAAATAGGTGATTATGCTTTTGGAAGTTGTTCAAGCCTTACCTCCATCACAATCCCCGACAGTGTAACAAAAATAGGTGATTATGCTTTTAGAAGTTGTTCAAGTCTTACCTCTATTACAATCCCAGACAGTGAAATAGATATTGGTACATATGCTTTTTATAATATAGGATATTATAATGATATATCTAATTGGGAAAACGATGTATTATATATAGGCAATCACCTCATAGACACAAAGGAAACGATAAGTGGGGTTTATAATATAAAAGATGGAACGAAAACCATTGGTTACTCTGCTTTTAAGGAATGTGCAAATCTTACCTCAATAACAATTCCCGATAGTGTCACAAGTATAGGTTTTTATGCTTTTGAAGATTGTACAAGTCTTACCTCTATCACAATCCCAGACAGCATAACGAAAATAGGAGGTTCTGCGTTCCGGTATTGTGGGAAACTTACATCCATCACAATTCCCGATAGTGTCACAAGTATAGGTTTTTATGCTTTTGAAGATTGTACAAGTCTTACCTCTATCACAATCCCAGACAGCGTAACAAGCATAGGTGCTCATGCATTCCAAGATTGTGAAAACCTTACATCTGTAACAATTGGCAATGGTGTAACAAGTATAGGTGATGAAGCTTTTTGTGATTGTGATAGTCTTGAATCCGTTACTATTGGCAATGGTGTAAAAAGTATAGGTGATAGTACTTTCGCTGGTTGCGATAGTCTTACATCCATCACAATCCCCAACACTGTAACAAGCATAGGTGCTTATGCATTCTACCATTGTGAAAACCTTACATCTGTCACAATTCCTGATAGCGTAATTGATATGGGAGCAAATGCGTTTGGTTATTGTGGTTATGATGGTGTGTTAGGAGAGTATGAAAAAAAGGATAATTTTATAATATACGGAAAATCCGGCACAATTGCAGAAACTTATGCAACCGAAAATGGGTTTATTTTTAAAATTCTTTGTGAACATGTTTTTACAAAATGGATAACAGATGAAGATGCAACTGTTTACAAAGCAGGTTCCAAACACAAGGAATGTACCGAGTGCGGTGAAACACTTAAAACCGCAGAAATACCTCAGCTTAAATGCTCAAAGCCTGTTCTTAAGAAGGTTTATAATGCAAATTCTTATGTAAAGGTAACCTGGGGTACAGTTAAGGGTGCAGATAAGTATTATGTTTACCGCAAAACAGGCACAGGCGATTATGAGTTCATCGGCTCAACGACAAATACATATTTTAATGATAAAGAAGCCGGTGCGGGAAAGGCCTGTAGATACAGAATAAGAGCTAAAAATGAAGCAGGCTATTCTGAATATAGCGCAACCTTAGCAGTTAAGCATATTGATGAACCTACACTTAAATCAATAGAGAATTCTGCTTATGGTGTTTTGGTTAAATGGGATAAGGTAACGGGTGCAGAAAAATATAATGTTTATCGCAAGGTAAGCGGTGGTGAATATGAATACATAGGTGCAACAACAAAACTTTATTACACTGATAAAACCGCGGAATCAGGTACTAAATATTACTATGCAATCCGTGGTAAGAGAGATGACAGTGTATCAAGTCAATCTGCAGCACTTTCAAAATATTATCTTGCAGACCCGACCTTGAATACACCATCAAGCACATCTAAGGGCATAGGTCTCAGATGGTCAAAGGTTGCAGGTGCAGAGGGCTATAAGGTTTACCGCAGAACAACTAACGGTAGCTATAAATTGCTTACGACCGAAAAAGGTGTTTCTAATGTTACATACAGAGATACCACTGCAAAGAAAGGCACAAAATACTACTACAAGGTAAAAGCATATAAGAGCAAAACCTATAGTGCATATTCAAATACAAAGGCTATAACAGATAAATATTAATTATTAGAATTTGGTCAGTCATTGATTATTTTAATCAGTGACTGACCGTTTTTTATTTTTATTTTCATTTTTGGTGTAAAAATTTAAGTACTGAAGTAAAACATATATTGAAGGGTATATTTAAGGTTTCACTTGTAGTGAAATGTTGCTGTGCAACAAAGAACCTTCCGTCACGAAAATCAAGATTTTCGCGACACCTTCCTTTGAAGGAAGGCAAACAAGCTTAATTCGAGGTGTATTCCAATGGCAATATATGATTTTAACACCATAAATACAGTTATTCCTATTGAAGATGTTTTAGCTTTCCATGGGATTGAGCCTAATGGGAAAGCGGGGGATCAAATTTGTTGCAAAGGATACATTCTTTAAGTTTGAAATCAAATAAAAAACAGTGATATTCTAATCATTTGAAGAATATCACTGTTTGAATTTGTCGTTGCTTTTAAAACTCAATTTCAATTTCCTGCTCACCGATGCCTGTTTTAAATTCAATATCGTAACCGATATTACCGGGGAGCTCTATTATTTTATATTTACCGTCACATTTGATTTCTTTTGGCTTGCGGTCAACATAAACAACTGTTGGAACCTTGAATTTTTCTGTCTGATTGTATTTTAATTTGAATTCGCCATCATCGTGGTCATATTTGTAGGAAATAATTTCACCTGTAACTGCCTTGGGATGAGGTCGAGTGAATACTTTCATAAAGTCCTGTTTGAAAATGTCATCAAAATAGCACCAATAGGTGTTACTCCATTTGTAAGAGTCAAATTTGTCCTGCAAGAATCTGATATGGGGATACCAGCCGTCACCCTCTGCACAAGAGCCCCATTCACCAACAAGACAAGGTACACCGAGTCTTAACTGTGTCTTTCTGTGCTCGTCAAAAATCATACCAACACGAGAGTTGTTTGCGTATTTATATGCAGGAGTGTCAACCATAAGGTCATAAGCATGAGGGGCGAAAACCTGCTGACTTTCTCTTTCACCGTTAACTTTAACAGGTTCGTTACAGCAAGGAATACCCATATTGGAATAATAGTTGTTTTCCATAAACATAATGCCGTTATCAGTAACCTCTCTTACAGCGGTTGCCATTTTAGAAAGGAAGGGTGAATAGCGGTTTTTATCAAAGTTTTCAACAATTCCGTTGCAGGATTCACTCATTTTCTTGAAAACTTCACCGGGGAACTGGTCAAGTGCTTTGGGCTTTTCATCGCTGAAAAGACCGATTTTAGCCATTTCAAGAAGATTTACTCGTTTATCTGTAATAGCAGTTTTTGCAACTCCTGTTACGATTTTTCTGAAAATTTTACCGCCATCCTTACCGGGATGAGGCTCGTTAAAGAAGTCAAAGCCCAAAAGAGCGGGTTTGTCTTTAACTGCATTTACAAGGTTTTTCCACATATCTGCGTAATAGTCCTGCAAGCCCTTGCGGTTGTACTGAACATTGTCCCAGAAATTGTCAAAGGCTCTGAAACAAGCGTTACCGTAGAAATAAGGCTCTGCCCAGACTGCAATCTGCTTTCTTGGGGTGTATTTGTCGGTTAAGGTTGCCCAACGGGGAGCGCCGTCACCATAGCAATAAGGACCGTAAACATCCTGATGGCAGTCAAGATAAGCATAAATGCCATATTCCTCGCATTTATCAAGAAATTCACAAAGGTCGTCAATAAGCTTTTGATTATAGTGGTTGGGCTGTGGCTCCATAGCACCCCATGTAAAGCCTAAACGGATAACGTCAAATCCTCTTGCACGGAATTCTTCAAAGGGGAATTTGTCGGCATTGTAGCCGTAACCGGGATTTTTTTCGTCAAAGTCTTTTTTGTCAACAACGTTCATACCGCAGAGAATTCTTTCTCTGCCGTGTTCGTCAAGAAATCTCATTCCGGAAACTTTAATCTGGTCCATTATGTAGTCCTCCTTTTAAATGTAAAATTTTAAAAATTATAATGTTTTAATTTCTGCGCAAAGGGGAGCAGATGTTGTTCTCCAGAAGCTACCTGCATAGATTTTTACTTCGTATTCTGTTTCAGGATTTAAGTCCGTGTAAGCAACTTCAAGATATTCAGGCATATTGTAGAAATAATATTCTGACCACATACTTGTTTGCTTAACGATTGTGTTGGTTGCTTTTTCAATAACAACAACCTTATAATCGTTAACATAGTCTTCGGAGATTTCAGCCTGAGGGAATTTAACTCTGAAGCCGTCATCGTCAAGGTCAAGGAATTCGATTTTTGCATCCTCTGCAAAATAGGGGGTAACTGCAGTTTTGAAGCGGATGTCATCAGTGTATTTAAAGCTTTCGGGGTTCCAGGGCTCATCAATTTCCCAAACATAGGGGAAGAAATTGTCTGTGAAAATATCATAGGGATAAATTCTTACTCTGCCCTCTGCATCAGCTTCAACAATAAGGAACTGAGCAAAATTTGCCTTCATAGGCGGAACTGTTCCGTAGTATTTATCAAACTCGTCAAGCTCTGTGTAAGATAGAGAGCCTGTTCCCAATGAAGTGAAATGCTTCTGATGAATTGAACGGGGGTTATTGATGGGCGCGTGAGAATGACCTGAGAAATCGATTATCTGTGGATAGTCCATATATGTAGAATAAAGCTCATCCTCGCCCCAAAGCATACTACCGTAAACCGTATCGGTAATATGGGGATGCTGGAAAACGAAAATAGGCTTCCTGGGGTCTGCCTCTCTTGCCTTCTTTAACTCTTTTGCGGCAAAAGCGATTTTGTCGGAGTGGAAATTGCAGCCCTGAGAACAGGTAATACTTATAAAATGAAAGCCGTTAATAACTCTGTGCTGGTCAACAGGGGTTTCAAAAATTCTTCCGAATTTTTCATATGCCGCTTCAACACCCTCGCTATGATATTCGTGGCTTGCCATTGTAAGTGCGTATTGAGTTTCGGGCTTGAGATTTTTTCCAACAATTTCCTTGAATTTCCTCATCTGAAGCTCAGTACCGCTGTTTGCAAAGTCACCAACGGAATAAAATGCATCAAGCTTATTATATTCGCTTTCTTCACAAAGCTGATAAACTCTTTTAATTGCTTTTTCAAGTCTTTCTTCTTCAATGCAAGGCTCATCCTTAATATGAACATCGCTTGTAACCATAAATCTGAGAATCGGTTTGAAATCTTTCTGAAGCATATTAACTCCTCCTGAATAGGTACAAAATTATACACTTTAATTTTAACATTTACCAAAGCTTAATTCAATTGTAAAAACAAACAATTAGAAGTATTAAAATATGTTAAAAAGTTTCATAATTATATTTATTTTTATGTAAAGTTATGTTATACTATGGGAGAAATCAAAACAAAGGAGTTTTAAAAATGACTATTAATAAAGATACAATCATCGGTTCAATTCTTGATGTAGCGCCCGAAACAGCACCTTTCTTCCTTGAAATGGGTATGCATTGTCTCGGTTGTCCCTCAGCTCGTGGCGAAACTATTGAACAGGCTTGTATGGTTCATGGCGTTAATGCTGATGAGCTCGTTGGCAAAATCAATGCATTTCTTGAAAGCAAATGATTAAATTGACCGAAAGGCTCTCTGCCGCCGCTTCTCTCGTAAAGGGCGGCGGCATTGTTGCCGATATAGGAACAGATCATGGGTATTTACCCATTTATTTAATACAGTCGGGAAAAATCGAAAAAGCCATTGCGGCAGATATCGGCAAAATGCCCTTGGAGAATGCGAGAAAATCTGTTGCACAGTATGAGCTTTCAGATAAAATTGAGCTTCGCCTTTCTGATGGACTTAACTCATTCAGGGAAAACGAGGTTAATGAAATCGTTTTCGCAGGAATGGGCGGTACTCTTATTGCCGAAAAGCTTAAGGAGACCCCTTGGATTAAAAATGAAAGCCTTCATTTTGTTTTTCAACCTCAGAGCAGGGCAGAGGATTTGCGAGAATTTCTCTTTGCTAACGGTTTTGAAATCGGTGAGGAAATCGCAACCCGAGAAGGTAACAGATTTTATATCGCTTTTGATGCATTTTATAAGGGCGCGGTTCGCGAATTTACAGTTGCAGATTGCTTTTTAGGAAAGCTCCCGAAAACAGAAGATGCAAAAATACATATTCAAAAACAGGTTAACCGATTGCAGAAAAGGTACGATGCTACCAAGGAAATTGGAAAAGAAGATACAGAACTCTTTGAAACAATACAGAAATTAAAGGATTTTATCAATGATTGAAACAATAGCGCAGATTGTTGGTTTTGGCGGTGCGGCACTTAACGGACTTTCATTCCAACAGAAAAAAAGAAAGGGCATAATCGGTGTGCAGATTGGTGCGGCGGTATGCTTTATAATTCATTACATACTCTTGGGTGCATACACAGGCGCAGCCCTTAATTTAATCGGAATGCTTCGTTCAATTGTTTTTATCAATAACGATAAAAAATGGGCTAAAAGTCCCGTATGGTTAGGGGTTTTTGTTGTTATAAGTGCGGTTTCAAGTGCTCTCACCTGGGTGGATTGGTATTCAATTTTACCTGCTATGGCAATGATTTTAACAACTGTCAGCTATTGGCTTAAAAGTGAAACCAAAATACGCCTTGTTACATTCCCAAGCTCACCCTGTTGGCTTGTTTATAACATAATTACAGGCTCTGTTGCAGGTATTATAACCGAATGTATTGTTATGAGCTCTCTCATAATTGCAATAATAAGATACGATATATTAAAAAAGGAAAAGAAAAATGATTGTTAAGGATATTTATGATTATCTCAACGAAATAGCTCCCTTTGACTCTGCAGAGGAATGGGATAATTGCGGTCTTCTTATAGGCTCTTATAAAAAAGAGGTTAAGAAAATCTATGTTGCTCTTGATGTAACAAGCTCTGTTATTGAAGATGCCCTTTCCTTCGGTGCAGACCTTGTTATAACACACCATCCATTGATTTTTGCACCTGTTTCAAATGTGCTTTCCGATAGCCTTGTGTATAAAGCAGTGGCATCGGGAATGAGCTTTATTGCATCCCACACCTGCCTTGATAAAGCAGAGGGTGGCGTCAACACCTGCCTTGCAAATAAGGTTGGTATTAAGAATTTGAAAGCATCTGATAATGATGATTTTCTCAAATATGGTGAAATTGAACCCTGTACTGCAGAGGAGCTTGCAAAGAAAATCAAATCTGCTTTAGGTGGCTCGGTTTCATTTATAGATTCAGGAAAAACTATAAAAACAGTCGCACTTTGCTCAGGCTCAGGTGGGGATTTGGTAGCAGAGGCTAAAAGCATTGGCGCAGATGCTTTCCTTACAGGCGAAGCAAAGCACCACGAATATCTGCTTTCTGCTGAAATCGGTGTTTCAATGCTTGTTGCAGGGCATTTTGAAACAGAAAACGTAGTTTGTGAATATTTGTGTAAATCACTTAACGAAAAATTCGGGGATGAAATTGAAATCAAGGTATCTGATTTCACAAACCCAATAAATTACATTTAAAAGGACTTAAAATGGCTTTAGATGGTATTTATTTGAACTTTCTTGTTGCAGAGGTAAATGAGCTTCTGGCAGGTGCAAAGGTTGATAAAATTCACCAACCCTCAAAAAATGAGTTGGTGTTCATAATGCGGACAAGGGCGGGTATGCATAAGCTTTATTTTTCGGCAGATGCAAACAGCCCTCGCTTTGCTGTGGTGAATTCTGTGCCTGAAAACCCACAGACACCGCCAATGCTATGTATGCTTTTCAGAAAGCGCCTTGTGGGTGCAACTCTTGTTAGTGTTGAACAATATGGGCTTGACAGAATTGCGTTTTTCAATTTTGATGCCACAAATGAAATCGGTGACAGAGTAAAGCTTACTCTTGCGGTTGAAATAATGGCGCAGCACAGTAATGTTATTCTTTTTAACGAGGAAAACAGAATTGTTGATGCCTTAAGGCGTGTTGACAGCGAAAAATCCTCATACCGCCTTGTTTTACCCGGTGCGCAATATAAATTGCCACCACCTCAGGATAAGCTGGATATCAGAAGCGTTGAGCCTCAGGATATCTGTCAGGGCATTTTGTCACTCGCAAATTCAAAGCTTTCCTCTGCAATTCTCAAAACAATGCAGGGTGTTTCACCTCTTTTATCAAGAGAAATTGCTTTCAGGGTATGTGGCGATGATAAAGGGGTAGGGGAGCTTACCACAGAAGAAAAAATGAATCTTCTTTGTGAAATCAGTGCTCTCAAAACAATGGTTGTGAATGGTGAAGCAAAGCCCACGATGGTGCTTGATGAATCAGAAAAGCCAATGGAATTTTCATTTATGCCAATTACCCAATATGGCACCGGCTACAAGACCATTGAAAAGGAAAGTGTTTTCTCTCTTTTAGAGGGCTTTTATTCAGAACGTGACAGAGTTCTTCGCACTCGCTCAAAGGGTGCAGAGCTTTTTAAACTTCTTGATAATGCGATTGAAAGAACCTCCCGAAAGCTTAATAATCAGCAAGAGGATTTAAGAAAATGTGCTGACAGAGAAGAACTGAGAATAAAGGCGGAATTGATAACTGCAGTTCAATATAAATTGGAAAAGGGCGCAAATGTTTACGAGGTTGAAAACTATTATGATAACAATAATGTCGTAAAAATTTCAGTTGACCCTGCCCTCACACCCTCCCAGAATTCACAAAAGCTTTATAAGGAATACAGAAAAGCCTGCACTGCAGAAAATATGCTTATTAAGCTTATTGAAGAGGGGGAGCAGGATTTAGAATACCTTAAAAGCGTTAAGGATTTGCTTGAACGCTCAACCCTTGAAAGAGAGTTCGGTGAAATAAAGGATGAGCTTATCTCTCAGGGCTTTATCAAGCCTAAAAAAACGGGTAAAAAGCAAATGAAAAAGCAAGCACTTCCACCCCTTGAATTTAAAACAAGTCAGGGATGCACAGTGCTTGTTGGCAGAAATAATATTCAGAACGATAAACTGACTTTTAAAGTTGGTAAAAAAGGGGATATATGGCTTCACGCCCAGAAATGCCCCGGCTCACATGTGCTTCTTCTCAATGATGGTAACGGAATACCTGATGATGCCATAGTGGAAGCTGCAGAAATTGCTGCCTATTACAGCTCTGCAAAGGACGGAACAATTGTTACAGTTGACTATACAGATGTTAAAAACATAAAGAAGCCCAATGGCTCAAAGCCCGGGTTTGTGGTTTATTACACCTATTGGTCGGTTAATGTTAAGCCTAAAAAAGATATATAAGTAAAAGCCTCTTGGAAAATCAAATCCAAGAGGTTTTGTTTATATTATTTTGCTAATAAATGAATCAGATATGAGGCTCCGTCACCGTTTGGCTTGTGAGTAAGGTTAAGACCTGCGTTCATAAGGTATGCACCACTGTATTCTTCGCCGGTTTCTTCAATTTCATAAATCTTTTCAGGGTCAAGAGCCTTGAGCTTCAGGAAGAATAAGCTGTCATAAGGCTGGCGCATATTAACAACTGTAACAAGTGCTTCCTTTTTATCCTCGCTTACAAATTCCCAGGCAACCTTGAATTCGTTTTCAAAGGGTGTTATAAGTCTGTAAAGCTCACCATAGTGAATAACATCATAATATTTGTGGTATTCCTTAACCTGCTCTTTGATTTCTGCTTTTTCCTCTTCTGTTAATTTATCAGGGTCAAGCTCGTAACCGAATGAGCCCCAAAGAGCAACGTTTTTCTTTGTTTCATAGCTTGCTCTTCTGCTTGCAGAAACGTGAGCACCCATTGTGGAAGCAGGGTAGCAAAGTGATGTACCGAACTGAATTGTGAGTCTTTCAATGGGGTCGGTGTTGTCACTTGTCCAAATCTGAGGTGAATAGTAAAGCATACCGGGGTCGAAGCGTCCACCGCCACCTGAGCAGTTTTCTAAAAGCAAATGGGGGAAGTCTCTTGTGAGTCTGTCCATAATTTCATAAGTGCCGAGAACAAAGCGGTGGAAAACCTCACCCTGTCGCTCTTTGGGAAGCTCTGCACAGGAAACCTCAGTAAGATTTCTGTTGAAATCCCATTTAACATAATCAATGTTATTTTCGGAAAGAATTTTATACATCATTGAATAGATGTGGTCGCGAACCTCTTTCCTTGAATAGTCAATAACATATTGTGTACGGGCAATGGATTTATCTCTGCCCTCTGTATGCAAGCACCAATCGGGGTGGGCTCTGTAAATTTCAGAATCGGGTGAAATCATTTCAGGCTCAAACCATATACCGAATTTAAGCCCTAAAGCATTAACCTCTTTAATGAGCCCTGAAAGACCGTATTTAAGCTTGTAATCTGCAACAAACCAGTCACCTAAAGAGGATTTGTCATCATCACGCTTACCAAACCAACCATCGTCCATAACAAGCATTTCAATGCCCATATCCTTTGCGTGGTGGGCAAAGGAAACAAGCTTATCGTGGTCAAAGCTCATTCCCGTTCCTTCCCAGTTATTAATGAGAAGAGGACGCTTTGCTTTTTTCCATTTACCGCGAACAAGGTTATCGGAATAAAGTCTGTGGAACATACGACTCATTTCACCGATACCCTTGTTGGTGTAAATCATAACTGCTTCAGGTGAATAGAATTCTTCACCGGGGTTAAGAAGCCATTTGAAGCCCTCGGGGTTAATACCCATAACAAGTCGGGATGAAGCAAATCCGTCAACCTCAACATCAATTGAGAAATTACTGCTGTAAACAAGGTTAAATCCATAGCAGTCGCCATAATCCTCAGTAGCATTTTTGCTTACGAGTGCAGTGAAGGGATTGTGGTTGTGGCTTGAAGAACCACGCTTACTTTTAATGGACTGAATACCGTGATGTAAGGGGTATCTGTCAAGTGAGCGCTCCTTTACCCATCTTCCGTAAAGACCAAGCATATCATAATCGTAGCCGGGCAAATCAACACAAAGAGAATGGATTGTGTCAATATAAAAGGGCTTCTCTGTTGGGTTTTCAACCTTAACGCTTCTTGTGATAGCACCCTTTTTCTCAAAAACTGTATAAATAAGGGTTGCTTTAACACCCGTTACCTTATCTTCGGTTAAAATTTCAAGAGTCTGTGCTTCGCTATCTTCATTTGTGTAAAGAGAGGGGAGACCGGGAAGAGATTTTTTACCATCATATATTTTGTGGGAAATATATCTTAAATCAGTAACCTTGTTCCCCTCACTGTTTTCAACTGCAAAAGCAGAAAGGCGGAAATCACCTGCACCAAAGGTTGAATACTCTAAGGGCGTAACATCGGGTGAGAAATTGGGGATTCTTGCAGATGGACTGTCAGGACAGAATGATGCAAACCAGGGTCTGAGCCACAATGCGCTCACATCTGTGTCGGGAATAGGTGCACCATAGTAGTAGTGCACAAGATAATTTCCCTCAAAAATTCCGAAAATATATGTTGAGCTATATGTATCAAGCTTGAAAATGTTTGATTCCTTGCAGAAATTAATTGCCATTTTAAATCACCTTATTTTTGTTCAATGTTATATGCGCTCACACCCTGAATAATGAAATTATCATTACCGATTTCGGTGTTCACAATCTGAATTTTAAGAGCAGTTGCAGTAGTTTCTTCAACTGTAATATTGTCATTCATAATAAGCTTGTCTGTGTAAATAAGCTTAAATTCACCATCAACCTCGGCAAAAATATTATATTGCCTTACGGATGTTGATTTTTCATTTATGAAAACTGTATTGAAGGTTTGCTCCTCGGGGAAACGGAATTCTATATAATCGCCCTGTTTACCCTGAAAAGCACCCATAGAAGCCTCAACAGTATCAACCTCTTCGCCATTTATCAGAACGGCTTCGGCGGTGCTTACAATGTCAACAATTCTGTTACCGCCACAAGAGGAGAAAAGGCAGATTATAAGAACAATACTTGTAATTGATAATAAAATCTTTTTCATATAAACACCTTATTCAGCAATCCCGGAAACCCTTCTCAATTGCTTTGGAATATCAATTCGCTGAGGGCATTTTTCAACACAAGCCTTGCAATCAAGACAGTTACTTGCTCTCTGTTCTTCGTTTATTAATTCATAGTGCTTCAAGAAATCTGCTTGCTCTCTTGTTTTATTGTATTCGTTATATGCCTTAAAGCAAGCAGGAATGTTAATTCCTGCAGGGCAGGCTTCAACACAGTATTTGCAATCAGTACAGGGAACTGCAAAATTCTTTCTGAAAAGAACATTCGCTTTTTCAATCGCTTCTTTTTCACTATCAGAAAGGGGTTTGCATTCCTCAAAGGTTTTAAGGTTGTCCTCAACCTGCTCATAGGTGCTCATACCACTGAGGGTAACAAGAACATTGGGCATCTGTGCAACATATCTCAAAGCATAGGATGCTGCAGAGGCATCACCAAGCTCTTCAAATACCCTTCGTGCTTCATCGTTAAGAGTATGTAAAGAACCGCCACGAACAGGCTCCATAACAATGCAGGGAATATTTCTTTCTTCAAGGGCTTCATAATATGCCTTTGCGTTCTGGTTTTCCCAGTCGTAATAGTTAATCTGAAGCTGAACAAAATCCCATTTATATTTATCAATGAGCTTTAAGAAGAATTCAAGGTTTCCGTGATAAGAAAAGCCTAAATGTCTGATTTTTCCTGCTTCTTTTTGTTTTGTGAGATATTCGTATGAATTATCCTCTTCAAAAACCCACATATTATCTTCACTTACTGCGTGTAAAAGGTAAAAATCAAAATAATCAACACCGCATTTTTGGAGCTGACCATTGAAAATTTCTTCGGTGTTTTTTTCTTTATCCTTAATAACACCGCTTGGGAGCTTTGTTGCAAGGCAGAAGCTTTCTCGAGGATATCTGCTCAAAGCCTCTTTCACAAATTGCTCTGAATCGCCACCGTGATAAAAATAAGCAGTATCGTAGTAATTAACGCCTGATTTCATTGCAAGGTCAATAAGCCTGAAGGCTTCATCTCTGTCAATAGTTTCGCTGTTTTCTTCTTTTTTCGGTAAACGCATAAGACCAAAGCCTAATTTGGAAATCGGTCTGTAAATAGAATTAAAATTGCTATATTGCATAACCAACACTCCTGTCAAGGTAGTATAAAATAATTATACAATATAGCAATACATTATTTCAAGCAAAATCAGAAGAATGTTTCTATAATTTTTTCAGAGGAGTAGGGAGAATATCTGAAATAATCAAGATGCCCCTCCTTTATGAAATAATCAGGCTTTTTAGATGGGTAATCCGCATCAAAGGAATCCACAATTATAAGCTTAACCTTCATTTTTTCAGGGATTATGCTTTTTATGTAAACGCTTGTTTGCTGACCGTCAAAAACAGATGGTGTGTATTCCGCCAAGCCTGCAAGATTTGGGGTTAATTCAACAAAAATTCCGTAGCTTTCAACGCTTCTTACAATACCGCTTACTGTTTCACCTATATGGAATTTTTCTGCATTTTCTTCCCATGTGCCCAAAAGCTCCTTGTGGGTGAGTGTGGCTCTTCCTTCGCTATCAAAGGATTTGATAATTACCTTTATATTATCGCCCACATTAAAGCGCACATCAGGATGGGGAATTCTTGAAACTGAAATGTTATCAATGGGTAAAAGTGCATTAATACCGCAACCGATATCGCAAAAAGCACCAAAGCTTTCCAGATGTGTAATTCTCGCATCTATAATATCACCTGTTGAGGTGGCTCTGAGATATTCATTCTGAAAAATTTCCTGAACTCTTCTTCTACTCAGAATGGCAATTTTTTTATCACCCGATATTTTGATATCGTCAATAATAAACCTTACGGGCTTGTTAACTCTTGCTATTATTGCAATATCCTTTGTTGTGCCTTCTTTTATTCCCAAGGCACATTCCTCTCGGGGAATAATGCCGTGAACAAAGCCTAAATCAATATGTAAATTATGCTCTCTGTCGCAGTAATTTGCCCTCGCCTCTAAGGGCGTTTTGTCAAGATATGCCTTGTAAAAACTATCATAGCTGGAAATAGCGAAAATATTTTCCTTTGTGTTAATTAAAAATCCTTCGGGAAGGTAGCTGATCATTTTGTTATCACCTTATTCATTTATTTATATTTTTCTTTAACCTACTCTTTAATTTTATGTAAAAGTGTGGTACAATATTTCAGATAGAAATAAAAAATGGGGGAGTTTTAGTGGATATTCGTGTTGGCGATATTCTTGAAATGAAAAAACAGCATCCTTGCGGTTCTAAAGAATTTAAGGTTTTGCGCTCAGGTATGGATTTCCGTTTGCATTGTAACGGTTGTGGCAGAGAATTTCTTATTCCCCGTTCAAAAGCAGAAAAAAACATAAAAAAAGTAACAAGGGAGAATACAGATGATTGACAAACTCCAACAGGTAGAGGAGCGCTTTGAAAAGGTAAACGAATTACTTTGCTTACCCGAAACAGTTTCTGACCAAGGCAAATATGCTTCCTTAATGAAAGAACTTAAAAATCTCACTCCCTTGGTTGAAACCTATCGGGAATATAAAAAGGCTTTAAGTGATGGCGAGGCGGCAAAGGAAATGCTTCTGGATAAGCCTGATAAAGAGCTTAAAGAGATGCTTGAGCTTGAAATAGAAGAGTGTAAACAAAAGGTTGAAGACCTTAGCGAGCAGTTGAAAATACTCCTTTTGCCTAAAGACCCTAACGATGATAAGAATGTTATTATTGAAATCCGTGCAGGTGCAGGTGGCGAGGAGGCAGCCCTCTTCGGCAATTCTCTTTTCAGAATGTATTCAATGTATTCTGAGGGTCGCGGATGGAAGCCTGAGGTTTTATCAATAAATGAAACAGGCTTGGGCGGAATAAAGGAAATAAGCTTTATGATAACAGGTGAGGGCGCATATTCACGCTTTAAATTTGAAAGCGGTGTTCACCGTGTTCAGCGTGTTCCTGAAACTGAGTCAGGTGGCAGAATTCACACCTCAACCGTAACAGTTGCAGTTCTTCCCGAGGCAGAAGAGGTTGACATTGCCATTGACCCAACAGATTTGCAGATTGACACCTTCCGTTCAAGTGGTGCTGGCGGTCAGCACGTTAATAAAACAGAGTCCGCAATCCGTATTACCCACTTGCCTACGGGTACTGTGGTTGAATGTCAGGATGAAAGAAGTCAGCATAAAAACCGCGAAAGAGCAATGAAAATTCTTCGTTCCCGTCTTCTTGAGGCAGAGCGTGAAAAGCAAAGTGCCGAAATTGCAGATGAACGTCGTTCCCAAGTAGGAACAGGTGACAGAAGCGAAAGAATAAGAACCTATAATTTCCCGCAGGGCAGAGTAAGTGACCACAGAATCGGTCTCACTCTTTACAGAATTGAAGCCATTATGAACGGTGACCTTGACGAAATTATTGATGCTCTTATTACCGCAGACACGGCAGATAAACTAAAAGTATCAGAGGAATAAATTTTGAATACAGAGCTTGTTAAAATAACAATTGAAGATAGTGATGAAAAATTTAATAAGGCTGTTGAGCTTCTTCGTAACGAAGAGGTTGTGGGTATGCCTACGGAAACTGTTTACGGGCTTGCAGGTAATGCGCTTTCGCCACTTGCAGTAAGCAGAATTTTTGAAGCAAAGGGCAGACCGACTGATAACCCCTTGATAGTCCATATTTCCGAATTTTCAGAAATATATGATTTGGTTAAGGCGGTTCCCGAAGAAGCAAAAAGGCTTGCGGAAAAATTCTGGCCCGGTCCTCTTACAATAATTCTTCCAAAAGCGGACAAGGTGCCTTATTGCACAACGGGTAACCTTGAAACAGTTGCGGTCCGTTGCCCATCTCACGAAATTGCAAGAAGACTTATTAAGCTTTCAGGGCTTCCCTTGGCGGCACCTTCTGCTAATTTATCAGGCAAGCCAAGTCCCACAAAAGCAGACCACGTATATGAGGATTTAAAGGGCAGAATTCCTTTTATAATTGATGGTGGAGATTGTGCAGAGGGCGTTGAATCAACTGTTATTACTCTTGCAGGCGATAAGCCCAGGCTTTTAAGACCGGGTAATGTTACCCTTAATGAGCTTGTAGGTGTGTTAGGTGAGGTTGAGGTTGACGATGCAGTTTTAAATCCGTTGAAGAGTACAGAAACCGCTTCTTCACCCGGTATGAAATATAAGCATTATTCACCCGATGCAAAAATCACTCTTGTAAAGGGCTCGTTTGATGCTTTCTGTGAATTTGTTAATGCTTTTGATAACAAAACATATGCTATGATTTTCAATGAGGATAGTGTTGAAAATTTGAAAATTCCATACATAAAATACGGGTTTGCAGACTATAAAAATCTTGCTCACAATCTTTTTGATTCTCTTCGTGAGCTTGATAAAATAGGCGCAAAGCAGTGCTTTGTAAGGTATCCTGATGACGAAAATAAAGATAATCTTGCAGTGCTTAACAGACTTTTGAGAGCCGCAGGGTTTAATGTGATTGAGGTTTGAGTAAATTGAAAAAGCTTGTTGGTCTTACAGGTAAGACGGGTGCAGGAAAATCAACTGTTTCTGCACATCTTAAGGAAAAAGGCGCATATATTATTGACGGAGATGTTGTTGCAAGAAGGGTGCTCGTTGATAACAATAGCTTGCTAAATGAATTAAAAAAAGAGTTCGGTGAGGGCATAATAAACCCTGACGGAGCTCTCAACAGACGTGCATTGGCAAGGGTGGCTTTTTCCACACCTGAAAAGACCGAGAAGCTGAATTCTATAATGCACCCCGCAATCAATGATGCTATTTTTGAAGAAGCCGAGAAAGCATTTTTAAGCAATAATGTTGTAATTGTTGATGCGGCGGCAATAATAGAGTCGGGGTTTACAGAAAAAAGCGATTATTTAATTGTTGTTTATGCCCCCCGTGAAATCAGAAAAGAGAGAATTATAAATCGTGATGGTATTTCTGAAGCAGATGCAGAAATAAGAATTAACGGACAAAAGGAAGATGAATTTTATCTTTCAAAAGCGGATTTTGTGTTCAATAATTTCCCACCACACGATATAAAGCAACAATTTTTGCAGCTTGAAAAGGAGCTTTTTAATTGAGCAAAAACCAAAATGTAAACAAATTAAAACTCATATCTCTGCTATTGATATTATCTGTGGTTTTGATTATAATAGTAGTTAATGCAGTGAAGCTCGGTGTTCAGACTTTTTACCCAAGGCAGTATGCAGAGCTTGTAGAAGAAAATGCACAAGGCTTTGACATTGATCCGTCATTGCTTTATGCGCTTATTGAAGCCGAAAGCGGATTTGATAAAAATGCAGTTTCCTCTGTTGGTGCAAAGGGCTTGACACAAATTACACCCGAAACATTCCAATGGTTGCAAACTAAAACAGGCGAAAGCTATGAAGAAAATGCACTTTTTGTGCCTGAGATTTCAGTTTATTACGGAGCATTTTTCCTGAATATGCTTTTAGAGGAATTCGGCAACACCGAAACCGCTCTTGCCGCATATCACGCAGGTAGAGGTAAGGTTAATGAATGGCTTGCAGACCCGAGAATTTCACCCGATGGTGAGGTTCTTGAAAATATACCCTACGAGGATACCGCAGGGTATGTGAAAAAGGTTATTAAGGTTAAAGAAAGATATCAAAAAATTTACGATATAGAATGAAAGGACGATATATATGTCAGTTGAAGAGCTTAAGAAGGAATTATTTTATAAGCCTCAGCACGCAAGTGCAGTAGTTGAAGAAAATGAGGTTGCAAAAGCAGATGCCTTCGCAGAGGATTATAAGAAATTTTTAGATAATGCAAAAACTGAAAGAGAAGCAGTTGCAGTTGTTTTAGAGGATGCAAAAAATAAAGGCTTTGAAGAGTTTAACCCCGAAAAGCAGTATAAAGCAGGGGACAAGGTTTATTATGTTAATCGTGATAAAGCAATAATTCTTGCAGTTATCGGTAAAAAATCTCTTAAAGAGGGCGTTAAAATTGCTGCTGCTCATATTGATTCACCTCGTCTTGACTTGAAGCCTAACCCTCTTTATGAAAGCGATGAGCTTGCACTTTTCAAAACTCACTATTACGGTGGCATAAAGAAATATCAGTGGGTTGCAATTCCTCTTGCTCTTCACGGTGTTATTGTTAAAGCAGATGGCTCTAAGGTAACAGTTAAAATCGGTGAAGACGAGGGCGAGCCTAAATTTGTTATTTCCGATATTCTTCCACACCTTGGCTCAGAACAGGGCAAACGCACTCTTTCTGAGGGTATTCAGGGTGAAGAGCTTAATGTTATTGTTGGTAGCCGTCCCTTCAAGAGTGATGAGGGTAGTGAGCTTGTTAAGCTTAATATTCTGAAGCTCTTAAACGAAAAATACGGTATTGTTGAAAGCGATTTCTTAAGCGCAGAGCTTGAGGTCGTTCCCGCATTCAAGGCAGATGATATCGGATTTGACAGAGGTCTTATCGGATCCTATGGTCACGATGACCGGGTTTGTGCATATCCTGCCGAGCAGGCAATTTTCAGTATTGAAAATCCCGATTATACTGCAATCACTGTTCTTACAGATAAAGAGGAAACAGGTTCTGACGGTAACACAGGTCTTCAGTCCTCTTACCTTGTTTATTTCATTAATGACCTTGCAAAAGCAAATGGTCTTGATGGCTATCAGGTTCTTTCGAAGAGTGAATGCCTTTCTGCTGATGTCAACTCTGCTTATGACCCCACATTCAATTCTGTATTCGAAAAAAATAACACCTCTTATCTTAATAAGGGTGTTGTTATAACAAAATATACAGGCGCAAGAGGTAAGGGCGGAACAAGTGACGCTTCTGCCGAGTATATGGGCAAAATCAGAACTATGCTTGATAAAGCAGGCGTTGTATGGCAGATTGGTGAGCTTGGTAAGGTTGATGCAGGTGGTGGCGGAACAGTTGCCAAATACATTGCAAACCTTGATGTTGATGTTGTTGACCTTGGTGTTCCCGTTCTTTCAATGCACGCGCCTTATGAGGTTATTTCAAAATTGGATTTATATATGGCATATCGTGCCTTTACTGAATTCTTTAAGCAATAAATTTAAGGATTGTAAAAATGAAAAAAATATTACGATTTTCTTCGTTCCTTTTGTGCTTAGTGCTTTTATTGTGCTCGTTTTCAATAGCTGCCTTTGCCGAGGAAGAAACAAATGAAGAAGAAACCATTCTTTTGGGTGATATGGATTCTAACGGTAAGGTTGAAACAAGCGATGCCCGTTTGATTCTTCGTTTTGCCGCTGATATGGAAATAGCAACGGATGAAATGCTCTTGTTAGCTGATATGAACTCTGATGGGGCGATTACCGTTGAAGATGCAATTCTTGCTCTTCGTCAGGCAATTTCAATTGGTGGAGTTATAATTCCTGATAAAAACGGTGAGAATTTTCTTACAGATGACCCTAATAATGAATTTATAAGGCTTATTTCCGACACATACGATATTGACCCCGCAGCTCTTGTTGCAATTTATTCTGTTCCTGATTCAGGAACAAACTATGTTTTGCGATTCAAGAAAAGCATTGTTGGTAATAAATATGAAAAGAGTGTTGATAACCTTTATTATGTTTATCATATAGGCGCCGCACCTGAAAGAGAAATCAGTTATACCAATGGTCAGCTTATTCTCGGTGACCACTATAATTGTGATGCCGCAGAAGGTGTAATGGTTTTCAACATTGTTCAGACTATGGTTATGGAACAATACCCCACTTATTTTGAGGGCGTTGAAGCAACTGAATAAAAATTAATTTGCCCCCTTGATAACTTTGTTTGAAAGTTATCAAGGGGGCAATCTTGTATCTTAACCAACCATCCAATTAAAGAATTCTTCAAAGAATGTAATTATAAGCTTTGTAACATTTATAAAGCTTGGTATCTGCCTTGCTTGTGCGAAAGCATTTTCTAAGGCAGAATCACTTAAGGGAATCACCTGGTGGAATGTTTGATTAACAGTATCATTCTGCATAAACTGTGGGTATTCTTCCATATCAAAAACAGTAAGCTGTTCTTCGCTTTCGTGAAGAATTCTGTAGAACTCATCGTGACCATCGTGGGTGGTTGAATGGAGCATATCCTTTACAAACCAAGTGTTTTCGGGGAGGATGCAGGTTGATGCATCAATCATTCTGTCAGGAGAAATATAATTTATATCATTGTGCTCTGCTTGCTCATAATCTGCAGGAAGCTGTTCACCTATATATGCACAGGTTGCGCCCAACGAAGCATATTTGGTATCAACCGTACCGTCAGAGGTGTTTTTGTATGCACTTACCAATGGGGTTCTCTGCATATTATAGCCTGCAACGATATAAACATTGGTACCGTCTGATTTTGCCTGATTAAGAAGCTCTTCTGCACTCTGCTGAACCTCATAATGATAATAGTCAAGTCTTTCAACAAGTACCTGATGCTCACCATCGTTAATGCCCATAAAATCCTTTGCAGTTTCATAGTATTCATCGGGAACGAAGCTCCATATACCCGGCATTGTTGCAAATATGGGGATAAGCGCTTCATCAAAAACTCTGTCCTTAAGATTAACAACAAGGTTATCTGCAACACCGACAAGACCTTCTAAAACACCGCCTGCATCAAGCATTTCAAGGAGCATATAAAGGAAAGCGCCAAAGAAATCGCTATCCATTGAGGGAAGGGCACATTCCGCATATCTTAAAAGAGCATCCTTGTTGATTTCAACTAAGCCGTTGTAAAGCTCACCTGCAACTGCAGTACCCTGTAAGGGACAGTTCTGGAAAATTATGGTTTCAATGTCTTCAGAGCCATAAAGTCTTAAGTAAGCCATAAAGGTAACGCCACCCATACTTGAAGCTCTGCAACGAACTGTATCGTGACCTGTGATTTCCTTAACCTCTTCAATATATTGGTGAAGAAGTTTTGCGTTTTCAATGGGGTCAACACGGAAATCATAGCCGAAATAATAGCTGTAATCAATACCGTGGTCGGCAGTATCAGGGTGAAATTCCTCGGTTGTAACTCTCGGTTGTGAATTACCCTCGTCATCCATAGCAAGCATACCAAAGGCATTGTTTACGCAAGGGATAAGAACATCACCAAAGGCATCATAATCCTTGGTGGTGAGGAGCTCTGCTGCCGCACCTATAACAGGAACGAATTCACCAAGCATTTCTGCAACATCAGGGCGGAAAAGTGTTTTTTCGTTTTCTGTTCCTTCATCAAGGTAAACCGAGCCACTACCCAAAGCCGCAACATAAATTATAGGTGTCTGACCGCAGGTGCAGCTATCATCAGCTGCAAGGCAGGGGAGAACACCAACAGCGATTATAATAATCGCAAGTATTGAAGCAAATATTTTTTTCATAGGTTTTCCTCCTATTTCCATTATTAATCTCATATTAACACATTATTAACATATTTTAAAGTGTGCAATACTCATAAAATTACCAAGCTCTTTTTTAGCAAATCAACATAATTGGTATTGTTTACATACTATTACAATTGTGATAAAATAAAAACATACGAGGTGATAAGATGTCTTATTCAAGCTTTGCATCTGTTTATGATGAATTAACACAGAATGTAGATTATAAAAAGCGAGCAGAATATATTGCGAGCATTCTGGCAGATTTTAATATAAAGGACGGTCTTCTTCTTGACCTTGCCTGCGGTACAGGTTCGCTTTCAGTTGAGTTTTCAAAAATGGGCTTTGAGGTTATCGGTACTGATGCTTCTCCCGATATGCTTATGGAAGCCCGTGAAAAAGCAACGGAAACGGGAGAAAATATACTTTTCCTTTGCCAGAAAATGCAGGAAACAGACCTTTACGGAACAGTAAGGGCAATTGTTTGCTCCCTTGATAGCATAAATCATTTGGAAAACGCCCAAGAAATGCGAAAAACCTTTCAGATATTGAAAAATTTCATTGATGACGGCGGAATAATGATTTTTGATGTCAATACTATTTACAAGCATCAAGAAATTTTAGGTAACAACACCTTTATATACGATGAAAAAAATGTTTACTGCGTATGGCAGAACAGTCTTTACCCCGATGGTGTAACGGTTGGAATTAACCTTGATTTCTTTGTTAAGAATGAAGAGGGTAGCTATGATAGATTTACTGAGAATTTCAAGGAAATTGCCTTCAGCGATGAAGAAATAACAGATGCAGCTGAAAGCGCGGGCTTTAAGGTTGTGAAAAGGTATGCTGAATTCAGTTGTGGTCAACCTAAGGAAGATACCCAAAGAGCCTATTATGTAATCAGGAGAGAATATAATGGATAATTTAATGTATTTAAAAAGCGGAACAGATATCAGAGGCACAGCTATTGAAAAGGACGGGAAAGCCATTGATTTAACAGATGCCCGTTTAATGAGTATAACTGCATCTTTTGTAGAATTCTTAAAGAAGAATTTAGGAAAAGATAATCTTTCTGTTACAGTAGGCTTCGATTCCCGTGTTTCTTCTGAGCACATTTCAAGAACTGTTACAAGAACTCTTGCCTCTTTAGGCGTAAAGGTGTTTGACTGCGGTCTTTCTTCAACACCCTCAATGTTTATGTCCATTATCAATTTCGGTGTGGATGCGGCAGTTGAGATTACCGCAAGCCATCTGCCAATGGAAATGAACGGTCTTAAGTTCTTTACTAAAGAGGGTGGCTTTTCAGGTAACAATATTAAAGAGATTCTTGAATATGCGCAGAATAATCCTTATGAAATAAAAGAGGTCAAGCTTAACATCGAAAAGCTTGACAATATGAAAAAATATTGTGACGATTTGAAGGAAATGATAAAAAAAGGTGTTAATGCCGAGAACTATGACAGACCCCTGCAGGACCTTCATATTGTTGTTGATGCAGGTAATGGCGTGGGTGCCTTCTATGCAGAAAATGTGCTTATGCGCTTAGGTGCAGATATTAACGGTAGTCGTTACCTTGAGCCTGACGGAAGGTTTCCCAACCACATTCCAAACCCTGAAAATAAAGAGGCAATGAAATCAATTTCCGAAGCGGTTGCAAAAAGTGGTGCGGATTTTGGTGTTATCTTTGATACAGACTGCGACAGAGCCGCCTGCGTTGACAAAAATGCTCAGGAAATCAACAGAAACAAGCTTGTTGCCCTTGCATCATATATCGCTCTCAAAGAGAATAAAGGCGGTATTATCGTTACAGATTCCGTAACAAGTGACGGACTTGCAGAATTTATTGAAAAGGATTTGGGTGGTGTTCATCATCGCTTTAAAAGAGGGTATAAAAACGTAATTGACGAGGCAATCCGCCTTGGAAACGAAGAAAACAAAAATGCCCCTCTTGCTATTGAAACCTCAGGTCACGCGGCATTTAAGGAGAACTATTATCTTGATGATGGTGCATACCTTATAACAAAAATTATTATTGAGCTTGCAAGGCTTAATAAAGAGGGCAAGTCTATCGAAAGCCTTATTGAAAATCTTGAAATACCAATTGAAGAAAAAGAAGTAAGATTTACAATAAAGCTCGATGATTTCAGAGATTACGGACTTTCTGTTATTGAGGATTTCAAAAAGCTTTGTGAAAATACAGACGGAATAACAGTTGCACCCGTAAACCACGAGGGCGTAAGAGTTAATTTCAATGAAGACCTCGGCGATGGATGGCAGCTCCTCAGAATGAGCGTTCACGAGCCTCTCCTCGTTCTCAATTGCGAAAGCAATAAAGAGGGTGGAGTTGAAAAAATGCTCAGATTCTTCAAAGCCTTTATTGAAAAATACGAAAAGCTTGATATATCGAGATTAGTAGTATAAAAAAATAATGCTCCCATACAAAACCTTCAAAAAGGTTTTGTATGGGAGTATCTGTTATTTATTTAAACAAATAAACTCTTGTTTCGTAGGGCTTTGTTTTGAAGCCGTTGCCTGAAAGTGATGCATCATCATAGTTTGCAAGAGCAAGCTCGCCTTTGGAAAGGTCGATTCCCTCGGGTGCCTTGAAGTCAACTGCATTTTCTGTAAATGAAGCAACAACGAGAATCTTAACGCCATCAAGATTTCTTTCATATACAAAAAGCTCTTTGCTGTTTTTGTAATATTGCTTGAAATCACCGTAAATAGCAGCCTCGTTTTCCTTACGGAATTTAAGAAGCTTGCGGTAGTAGTTAAGAATAGAATTTTCGTCCTCTTCTGAAGCCGCAACGTTAATTTCCTTGTAGTTGGGATTAAGGTTGAACCAGGGCTCTGCAGTTGAGAAGCCTGCATAAGGACCATCATTCCATTGAACAGGTGTACGGGAGTTTTCTCGAGAGCCTTTGTTTGCAAGCTTTACGAAGGTTTCTTCTTTTACGTGGAGCTTATCGCACAATTTTTTGTTGTTAAAGGTAATCATATCCTTGAACTCGTCAAGTGACTTAAGCTCAATGTTTGTCATACCGATTTCCTGACCCTGATAAATGAAAACAGTACCTCTCTGAAGGTAGCACATTGTTGCAAGCATCTTTGCGCTTTCAACTCTGTATTTAAGGCTACCGTAACGGTCAACAATACGGGGATGGTCGTGGTTTTCAAGGTAGAGTGTATGCCATCCTTTGCCGTCCATAGCGTCATACCATTTCTGGTAGCATTTTTTCATTTTCTTAAGGTTGAAGGGTGTTTTAATCCAGTCAGTCATAAAGCAGTCTGCTTCAAGGTGGTCAAAGCTGAACATTGTTTTAAGAACCTGAGTATCATCCTCTGTAACAAAACGGAGAACCTTTTCGGGAGTGATAAGGGGACCTTCACCAACAGTAAAGCAATCGTATTTTGAAAGCACATCATCGTGAAATTCCTTAAGGTATTCATAAAGGTGAGGACCGCAGTTGTAGTGCTCCATACCTGCAGCAACAGGAATCGGAATAGCATTGGGGAGACCTTCTTTTTTAGAAATGTATGTAATAACATCCTCACGGAAGCCGTCAACACCCATATCAAGCCAGAACTTCATAATGTCCTTAACCTCTTGGCGAACCTTGGGGTTATCCATATTCAAGTCGGGTTGACCTTTTGTGAAAACGTGGAGGTAGTATTCGTCAACAGATTCAACATATTCCCAAGCACCACCTTCAAAGGTTGAGAGCCAGTTGTTAGGTGGCTTTTTGCCGTTTTTGCCCTTACCCTTGCGCCAGATATAGTAATCGTGGTAGGGGTTGTCAACACTCTTGCAAGCCTCCTTGAACCACATATGCTCAGTTGAAGTGTGGTTAACAACAAGGTCCATAAATACCCTTATGCCTCTTTCGTGGCAACCCGCAAGAACCTTTTTAAAGGTGTCCATATCACCATATTCAGGGTTGATATCTCTGTAATCTGCAATATCGTAGCCGTAGTCCGCATTGGGTGATTTGAAAAGGGGAGAGAACCATATTGCATCTACACCAAGGCTTTTAACATAGTCAAGCTTTGAATAGATACCCTCAAGGTCACCGATTCCGTCACCGTTACCATCGCAGAAGGAACGGGGCCAAATCTGATATACCACCATTTCTTTATACCATGATTTTTTCATAATAAAACCTCACTTGTTTCATAGTTAAATTTATTTTAACAAATGTAAATTAAAATTACAATAAAACTTTATAATATCGTGATTTTGCTATAAATGAAGGCTGTGTATTTGTGTAATAATTCGGGTTTTAACGACAAAATCACAAAAAATTAACAGTTAAGTTAAAAAATGCTATGTACTTTTTAAAAAATATAATGTATAATGGCAAAGAATGAAATCCTTGAGAGGTTATTATATGAATAAAGCTACCAAAATTATTATTGCACTCTGTGTTGCATTGTTGCTTGTTGCATCTGTGCTTGTTGTAAGCCTTGTGCAAGGGGGGACCTTCAAGAAGGAGGAAACCACTAAGCCCGCATATTCCTTGCAGGCAACAACAAAACCATCTACAACTGCAGTAACAGAATCCTGGGTTGACCTTGACCAGATGGCAAGTGAGCTTGCTACCGCAACTGATACAACTGACCCAAGTGATACAACAGAAACCACTATAGAAACTACCATTCCTGCTGAACCGGTTATACTTACAACCATAGTCTATGTGTATACCGAATATGTTACAACCGAGCCCACAACCGAAAAGCTTACAAGCTCCTTTGATGACGGAATGCAGGAATATAAATATGTTATTAACAAAGAGAGTAATTCCGTAACAATCACAAAATATTTAGGCGATAACTCTACTGTATGGGTTCCTGAGGAAATTGGCGGCTATACTGTTAGCGCTATTGGTGATAAATGTTTCCAGAAGCAAAGCCTGAAGGTTGTTTGCATTCCTGAAACTGTCAGGTCAATAGGTAATAATGCATTTCAGGATTGTAAAAATCTTACATCTGTAAACTTCCTCGGCGCATCTCCCGGGGTTACTGTGGGTAACAATGCATTCCAGAATTGTTCCAAGCTTGAAAATATTAATCTTCCCGAGGCAAAAACCATAGGTAATTTTGCCTTTGACGGATGCACCTCTCTCGAAAAAATCGAGCTTAAACCCGGTACGGAATCTATTGGTGAATACTGCTTCAGAAATTGCAGCTCCTTAACTCTTATCAAAATCCCCGATAGCGTTACATATATCGGTAACGGTGTTTTCGGTGGTGAAAGAAAGGGCGAGCTCACAATTGAATGTGTTAAGGGCTCAAAGGGCGATGAAGCCGCTCAGAAATACTCTATTAAAGTTGAATATGTTAACTAAAATTAAGGTTGTCACTTTTGGTGCCAACCTTTAACATTTCGGACGAGATTGAATATACTATTTAATGAAACAATCTTTCAATAATTCTTTTTGTAAAGTGATTATTTCAAATACCGTTGGGCAAAAATATTGTTGTAACAAATTTTGCCTTTTCGGAGAGTGATAGCTTGAATATTAAAAGAGGGGATATCTATTATGCGGATTTAAGTCCCGTAGTAGGTTCGGAGCAAGGCGGTGTTCGTCCGGTACTTATTGTACAAAACGATGTAGGAAACAAGTATAGTCCTACTGTTATAGCTGCAGCAATAACAAGCCAGCAGTTCAAAACAAAATTACCCACACATATTAATGTGGGGGCGGCGGCTTGCGGACTTTCTAAGGATTCGGTTGTTTTGTTGGAGCAAATAAGAACATTGGACAAACAACGCCTGAGAGAAAAAATGGGGAACCTTCCCGAAACAGATATGTCAAGAATAAACGATGCCTTGTCCGTAAGTATAGGGCTTGATAAATGAAAAAAGTGGTTGTCAGAAATGGCAATCACTTTTTATGTTAATCTTTTGTTAAACCACTCGACATAACTTGACAAGTTTTCTTTTGTAGTGTAATATTAACTTGTTATTTTGTGATTTGTTTTCAAATGTTTTGGAGGTTTTTTTATGTCTAAAAGATATTTTACATCAGAGTCCGTAACAGAGGGGCATCCTGATAAGGTTTGCGACCAGATTTCTGATGCTATTCTTGATGCGATGCTTGCTCAGGATAAATATTCCCGTGTTGCCTGTGAAACCACCTGCACAACAGGTATGGTTATGGTAATGGGCGAAATCACAACAAATGCTCAGGTTAATATTCCCGAGATTGTTCGTGAGGTTGTTTGTGATATCGGCTTTGATAATAATGAATGTGGCTTTGACGGTAACACCTGTGCGGTTTTTCAGACTATCGATAAACAGTCTGCAGATATTGCTATGGGCGTTGATGCATCATTTGAGCTTAAAGGCGGTCAGGAGGATACATATAATCTTCACGGCGCAGGCGACCAGGGTATGATGTTCGGCTTTGCTTGTAACGATACCGATGAGCTTATGCCTCTTCCCATTTCACTTGCTCACAAGCTTGCTCTTCGTCTTACAGAGGTAAGAAAGAACGGAACTCTTTCATACCTTCGTCCTGACGGTAAAAGTCAGGTTACAATCGAATATGACGATAACGATAAGCCTGTAAGAGTTGAAGCAGTTGTTGTTTCCTCTCAGCACGACCCTATTGATATCGAAATTCTTCGTAAGGATATTATTGAGAATGTTATCAAGCCCGTCATTCCCGAAAAATATCTTGATGAAAACACAAAATTCTATGTTAACCCCACGGGTAACTTTGTTATCGGTGGTCCCGTTGGCGATAGCGGTCTTACAGGCAGAAAGATTATTGTTGATACCTATGGTGGTTATTCCCGTCACGGTGGCGGTGCATTCTCAGGTAAAGACCCCACTAAGGTTGACAGAAGTGCCGCTTATGCCGCAAGATATGTTGCAAAGAATATTGTTGCCGCAGGTCTTGCAGAAAAATGCGAGCTTCAGCTTGCTTATGCAATCGGTGTTGCCCGTCCTCTTTCAGTTCGTGTTGATACCTTCGGCACAGGCAAAATTTCCGATGCTCAGCTTGAAGTCCTTGTAAATAAATGTTTCGACCTTCGTCCTGCTGCAATTATTGAAAAGCTTGAATTGAGAAAGCCTCAGTACAGAGCACTTGCCGCTTATGGTCATATGGGCAGAATTGACCTTGATGTCAAGTGGGAGAAAACTGATATGGCAGAAACTCTCAAAAACGCCGCAGCAACATTATAATTTGTTGTTTTTGAATGAAAATGGCAGAGAAAAGCATACATTCAGGGCATAGAAAACGTATTAAAGCAAATGTAATAAAAAACGGATTTTCACAGCTTGAGGAGCACAAGCTCCTCGAGCTGATGCTATTTTATTCAATACCCAGAGAAGATACAAATGAATTAGCCCATAAGCTAATAGAGCATTTCGGCTCATTTGATGAGATTTTCAAAGCCGATATACAGCAATTGAAAAAGGTTGATGGTGTAGGCGATAACACTGCGGTAATGCTTGCCACTATGGGTGAAGCCTTTTACAGAATCTCAAAAGCAAAGCCATCAAAGAAGAGGGTTTATAAAAATACTGAGGATTTGAAAAATCTTGCAGCTTCTCTCTTGCAGGGTGAAACCACAGAGAGAATTGTTCTTATGTGTTTCGATGAAGCAAAAAAGCTTAAACGATATACGTTTATCTCTGATGGTGACAAGGTTTCTTCAGAGGTTGATATGAAGCTGATAATCAAAAATCTTGTTGATAGCGATTCTTTGCTTGCAGTTTTGGCACACAATCATCCAATCACTTCCTCAGAGCCCTCTGCTTACGATATCGACTCTACCAGAACGATATGTGTTACCCTTCGCAAAATCGGTTATGCTCTTGCAGACCATATTATTGTCGGAGAAGATGGTGAGGCGTATTCAATGTTTTCAGACCCTCGTTTTTCAACTTTATTTTACTAAAAATAATTTCACAAGCCTTGGCGAAAGAATAAAGCTTGTAAAATCGGCACACAATGCACTTGGCAGAGTGTGTCGTGTTTTTTTTATGTTAATTGAGCCGTAGTAAAGTGTTATTGCATAAAATGTTGTTTCAGTAGAGCCCATAATAACAGAGGCGCATTTGCCTATATAACTGTCAGGACCGAACTCTTTTAATATGTTTTCATACATTCCTAATGCACCACTGCCCGAAACAGGTGAGAGTATAGCAAGGGGTGTTATTTCCTTGGGTATTCCTAAAAGTGTTGTCAGGGGTGAAACCAAGGAGCATATAACATCAAGCCCGCCCGATGCCCGTAGCATATTCACACACAGTAAAAGCGCAATAAGAGAGGGCGTTATATCTAAAATAGTATCGAAGGCGTTTTTGGCACCCTTGATGAACTCATCAAAAACATTTATACCTTTAAATGCTCCGTGAAGAATGATTAAAGCTACAAGAACGGGTAAAATATAATCTGTTATTTTATTCATTTGAACACCTTTTTGAAAATGTTTGTGGCAAGTATGCCCGAAGATAAAGCGATAATTGATGTTGTTAATGCAGGAACAAGAATTTCCATTGGGTCAGTGCTTCCGTATTCCGAGCGTAAAAGTGCAATTGTTGTGGGCACTAAATGAATGGCGGCAGAGTTTATAACAACAAATCGTGCCATTTCATTTGTTGCTTTTTCGGGTGTGGGGTTTATGCTCTGTAATCTTTTCATTGCCTCAAGACCTAACGGCGTTGCGGCATTTCCAAGTCCTAAAAAGTTTGCGGTAATGTTCATTGCGATTGCCTCTTTGGCTTTTTTGTCCTTGAGCTTTGGAAAAAGTAAGTTGAGTAACGGGGAAAACAACTTGCAGATTAAAGAGGTTAATCCGCTTTTTTGTGCAATTGCAGTTAGTCCGTTCCAAAGGCAGATTACTCCTGCTAATTTTATTACTAAAGAAATTGCATCTGTTCCCCCTGTAACAACTGCACCTGAAAGCTCGGTGATTTTTCCGGTTGCAATTGCACAGAATAAAGAGAAAACCACCATAACAGGCAAAAGATAATTCATCATAGTCCCTATTAACACCCTTTGCACCTTTTTAGAAAATAAAAATCTTGACTAAATCACAATATATTGTATAATATATAGGGTAAAATCCCCAAAAATTGTATTTTTTAGGAATTTCGAAAATTCGAAAGGTTAGGTTATAAATGGCTAAATCAACACAGTCACCAAAAGAATACGGTAACGAAAGTATTAAAAAATTAAAGGGTGCCGACAGAGTCCGCAAGCGCCCTGCGGTTATTTTCGGTTCCGATGGTCTTGATGGTTGCGAGCATTCCGTTTTTGAAATTATTTCCAACTCCATTGACGAAGCCCGTGAGGGATATGGTAAGAAAATTGTGGTTACCCGTTTTCTTGATCATTCAGTTGAGGTTCAGGACTTTGGTCGTGGTATTCCCGTTGACTATAATAATCGTGAAAAATGCTACAACTGGGAGCTTGTTTTCTGCGATTTGTATGCAGGCGGTAAATACGATACCAATGATGGCGGAAGCTATGAATATTCCCTCGGTCTTAACGGTCTCGGTCTTTGTGCAACTCAGTATGCATCCGAATATATGGAGGCTGAGGTTCACTCAGGAGGCTATTGCTACGAGCTTAAGTTCAAGGCAGGTAAAATCAACGGGGAAATGCAGAAAAATCCCTATGATAAAAAGGACACAGGCACAAGAATCAAATGGCGTCCTGATTTAAAGGTTTTCACAGATATTGCAATTCCTCTTGAATATTTTCAGGAGATACTTAAAAGGCAGTCTGTTGTTAACCCGGGTATAAAATTCATTCTTAAAAATCAACTTACCGAAACAAAGTTTGAAACCTTTGAATATATTTACGACAATGGTATTGTTGACTATGTAAACGAATTCGTTGGTGATGATGGTCTTACAAGTGTTCAGTTCTGGCAGGCAGAACGAAAGGGTAAGGACAGAGAGGATAAGCCCGAATACAAGGTTAAAATGAATATTGCTCTTTGCTTTTCCAATAAAAAGCAAATGAAGGAATACTATCATAACTCAAGCTTCCTTGAGCACGGTGGCGCTCCCGAAAAGGCCGCAAGAAGTGCCTTTGTTTCACAGATTGATGCATATCTGAAGCAGAACAGCAAATATACAAAAAGTGACCCTAAAATCAGCTTTCAGGATATTGAAGACTGTTTGGTGCTTGTAATATCATCCTTCTCAACTCAGACATCCTATGAAAATCAGACCAAGAAGGCTATAACAAATAAATTCATTCAGGAAGCCCTAACTGAGTTTATCAAGCATCAGCTTGAAATTTACTTTATTGAAAATAAGCTTGATGCAGATAAGCTCTGCGAGCAGGTGCTTATTAATATGCGTTCCCGTGTTAAAGCGGAAAGCACAAGGCTTAATCTGAAAAAGACTCTGACCTCATCTAATGATATGACAAGCAGAGTTGAAAAATTCGTTGACTGTCGCAGTAAAGATAAAAGCGAAAGAGAAATTTTTATAGTTGAGGGTGATTCTGCTCTCGGTGCTTGTAAGCAGGCGCGTGATTCTGCCTTCCAGGCGGTTATACCTGTAAGAGGTAAAATTCTCAACTGCTTGAAGTTCGATTATAGTCGTATTTTCAAAAGCGATATTATCATAGACCTTATTAAAGTTTTAGGCTGTGGTGTTGAGGTTTCAAGCAAGTCAAACAAGGAACTTTCCTTGTTTAATCTTGATAACCTTCGTTGGAATAAAATTATTATCTGTACTGACGCGGATGTGGACGGCTTCCATATCAGAACACTTATTCTCACAATGATTTACAGACTTATGCCTACTCTTCTCAAAGAAGGCAAGGTCTTTATTGCAGAGTCACCCCTTTATGAAATCACCTCAAAGGGTCAGACCTGGTTTGCGTATACAGAAAAAGAAAAGCAAATGGCACTTGAAGAAATCGGTGATGCAAAATATACAATTCAGCGTTCAAAGGGTCTTGGTGAAAACGATGCGGATATGATGTGGCTTACCACTATGAATCCGAAAACCCGTCGTCTTATCAAGGTTGAGCCCAATGATGTTGAAGAGCTGATTGCAGAGAAGTTCGAGCTTCTTTTAGGCGATAATCTTCAGGACAGAAAAGAATTTATTGCAGAAAACGGTCATCTTTATCTTGACCTTGCAGATATTTCGTAAGGGGGGGATAACAATGGCAAGAAAGAAAAAAGAAATTCAGGAAGTTGCTAAAGCCGAAGAGGTTAAGGCTAATATTATCGGTGCAGGTGAGGTTGTTACCCAACAGATTACAGATACTCTTGAAACAAACTTTATGCCCTATGCTATGAGTGTTATCATCTCCCGTGCAATTCCCGAGATTGATGGCTTTAAGCCCTCTCACAGAAAGCTTCTTTATACTATGTATAAAATGGGGCTTATAAATGGCGGAAGAATTAAATCTGCAAACATTGTTGGTAGAACAATGCAGCTTAACCCTCATGGTGATGCGGCGATTTATGAAACAATGGTCCGTCTTTCCAAGGGGAACGAAACACTTCTTCATCCTTATATAGACAGTAAGGGTAACTTCGGTAAAGCATATTCAAAAAATATGGTTTATGCTGCTGCCCGTTATACTGAGGCAAAGCTTGAGGGTATCTGCTCAGAGCTTTTCGGTGATATTGATAAAAATACTGTTGAGTTTGTTGATAACTATGACAGTACAATGAAAGAGCCGACACTTTTGCCCGTTTCATTCCCCAGCGTGCTCGTTAATATGAACAGTGGTATTGCGGTTGGTATGGCAAGTAACATCTGTTCTTTTAACCTGAGGGAGCTTTGTGCAACAACAATAGGACTTATTAAAAATCCCGATTTTGATATTTTTGAAACACTCAAAGCACCTGATTTTATCGGTGGTGGCTTGATTGTTTATGACAGATCCGCTCTTGAAGAGGTTTATTCAACAGGTAGAGGCTCAATTAAAATCCGTGCAAGATACTCTTATGATAAATCCAATAACTGTATTGATATTACGGAAATTCCTGCAACAACCACCTGTGAAGCAATTATTGATAAAATAATTGAAAAGGTTAAAGCAGGGGCACTTAAGGAAATAAGCGATATCCGTGACGAAACAGATAAGTCAGGTCTTAAGATTACCATTGATTTAAAGCGTGGCACAGACCCTGATAAGCTTATGAAACGCCTTTATAAGTTCACAACTCTTGAGGATTCCTTCAGTGCAAACTTCAATATTCTTGTTGCAGGTGTGCCCAGAGTTATGGGTGTTGCGGAAATTCTTGAAGAATGGATTGCATTCCGTACCGAATGTGTCAAGAGAAGAGTTTATTTTGATTTAACAAAGGCTAAGGATAAGCTCCATCTTCTTTTAGGTCTTAAAAAGATTCTTCTTGATATTGATAAGGCTATTAAAATTGTCCGCGAAACCGAAGAGGAAAGCGAAGTTGTTCCCAACTTGATGATTGGCTTCGGTATTGATGAAATTCAGGCGGAATATGTTGCAGAAATCAAGCTTCGTCATCTGAACAGAGAATATATTCTTAAAAGACTTTCTGATATCGATGACCTTAAAGAAAGCATTGAGGATATGGAAGATATTCTCAACAGTAAATCAAGAGTTAAAAAGATTATTGTTGATGAGCTTACAAAGGTATCCGAGAAATACGGAAGAGACAGAAAAAGCGAAATTATATATGACACTGATAACGAGGAGGAATTTGTTGAGGAAATTCCCGATTATGAAGCAAACCTCTTCTTTACCCGTGACGGTTACTTTAAGAAAATCACGCCCTTGTCACTTCGTATGGGTGGCGAGCAGAAGCTCAAAGAGGGGGATGAAATGGTATGCGCCCTCAATTCCAAAAACTCCGCAGAGCTTTTGTTCTTTACAGATAAATGTCAGGTATATAAAGCAAAGGCTTCTGATTTTGAAGATACAAAGGCAAGTGCTTTAGGTGATTTCATTCCCTCAAAGCTTGAATTTGAAAAGGATGAAAAGCCCATTTATATGGCGGTAACAAGCGATTATAAGGGCTATATGCTTTTTGTGTTCGAAAATGGTAAGGTGGCAAAGGTTACAATGTCAGGCTATGCTACTAAAACCAATCGTAAAAAGCTTATAAAAGCATATTCTGATAAAGCACCAATAGTTGCGGCTATGTATATTGAAGAGGATACAGAAATTGTTATTTCTTCAACTGCAGGCAGACATCTTCTTGTTAATACAGGTGCAATTTCACCCAAAGCAGCTAAAGATACCGCAGGCGTTAATGTTATGACACTTAAAAAGTATCATAAGGTTCAGTCTGTGAGACTTTATAAGGATGGCGAATTTGCAAAGCCACATCGCTATCGCACAAAAACTCTTCCTGCAGCAGGTGCAACCCTCAGCGCAGATGATACTGCAGAGCAATTGAGTTTAATGTAAATAAAAAGTAAAACTCCCCGTTCAGAAGAACGGGGAGAGCGAATAAATATAACCGCTTTGAGTAAATCGTAAAGACGATGTTTAACACAAATACTCTGAAAACGATGCAAACGCATACAAAATGTTTATTCGCTATCTATATATTGTCCGATTTTTTATGCAAAATACATATTATGCAAAATTTTTAAAAAAAAGTTAAAAAAACACTTGCATTTTCTGTTTGGTTGTGTTAATATAATCGGGCGTTGTGAACGAGACATAGTTCAGAATGAAAGGAAAGTTACGTATGGATCAGCTTTTATGGTATCATTACCTTGTAGGCGCCATTCTTATCGTTTCAGCACTTATTATCATAGTAACTGTTATGCTTCAGCAGAGTAAGCAGCAGGGTCTTTCCGGTGCAATTGCCGGTGGTGCTGATACATTCTTTGATAAGAACAAGGGCAGAACAGTGGAGGCAAAGCTCTCCAAAATCACAAAAATTGTTGCATCTGTTTTCTTTGTAGTTGCTCTTGCAGCAGTTGTTGTGTTCGCATTAATTAATTAAAAAAACCCTGTTTACAGGGTTTATATATGAGTCATTAGCTCAGTAGGCAGAGCACCTGCCTTTTAAGCAGGGTGTCCGGAGTTCGAATCTCCGATGACTCACCAGAAAAAACCTCGTTCGTAAGAACGAGGTTTTTTCAATGATATCCGTTCCCTGTGGTCACGGATGATATAGCTGATGCTATGCTATCTGCTTCGCAGATGATATACGCGTTGCGTATGTTTGGAACGGATATCATATCATATTTTCGCTATAAGAAAGTATATCATACAGTGAAGCTGTATATCATATCGCTTTAGCGATATATCATTGAAAAATATTATAAGTTATGCTATAGTTCTCTTAGAAGAAGGTGTCTATATGTCTGAAAACAAATTACTTGAGTTGTCATTCTCGTTTGCAGTTGCTATTGTAAATATTGTTGATAGTGTAACTGTACCTAAAAGTGCATATATGACAGACCAACTTGCAAGGTCAGGTACTTCAATTGGTGCTAATGTTCATGAAGCTCAGTATGCACAAAGCAAGAAGGATTTTATTTCTAAATTAGAAATTGCTTTGAAAGAGTCAAATGAAACAAGTTATTGGCTGAAGCTTATGTTTCATACAAAAAGAATTGATTCGGAAACATATCAACATACCGAAAGGTTGTGTGGTAATATACGCAGGCTTTTGATTGCTTCTTGTAAAACTGCCAAAGAAAACAAATAAAAAATTAAAGGCATATCTCTTGATATGTCTTTTTACATTTCTTGTAACAAACCCTCAACCTACCTCGTCTAATATACGAAGCTTCAAAAATGTGAAAGGGGAGATGGTATGGAAGATATAGAGCTTGTATTTGAAAAATACTATAAGTACGTAAAACACTACGCACTCTCTCTTTGCTATGATGAGGCTCTTGCAGAGGATATAACTCAGGAAACATTTTATAAAGCATTCAAAAATATTGATAAATTCAAAAATGAATGTAGAATTGAAACCTGGTTGTGCCGAATCGCTCATAATGAATTCATTTCCTTGAAGCGCAAGAAAAAGCTTGAAAATATTGATGATTACACATCCCTTGCATCCTTTGACAATATCATTGAAAATGCCGATGACAAAGAATGTGCAAGAAAAATTCTTGAAATATCAACAGAGCTTTCCTCACCTTATAAAGAGGTGTTTTATATGAAAGCCTTGGGTGAATTACCCTTTTCGGTTATTGCAGAGGTTTTTGGTAAAACAGAAAGCTGGGCAAGAGTTACATATCACAGAGCAAGAGCAAAAATTTCAGAAAGGTTAGGTGACTTTAATGAATAAGTTTGATTGCGAAATTATAAAGGATTTATTACCATTGTATGCAGATAATGTTTGCAGTGAAAGGTCTGCAAAAGCAGTTAAAGAGCATTTGGGTGATTGTTCTGAGTGCTCGGAAGAGCTTCGCAAAATAAGAGAATGTCCTGTTGTACCTGAGGTGGATGAGGATTTAAAAAAAGCTGTTAAAAGCGCAGGTAAAAGAATTAAAAAAAGAAACAGAAAAACTATTATTGAAACAGTAGCGCTTGTATTAATTCTTGTAATTCTTTTCGGCGTTATCGGTATGTACCGCTTTATTTTGTATGGTGCTAAGGCTAATAACGAGGCTTTTAGTGACGGTGCTTTTCCTTACAGTCAGGAATGCGAAAGTGTTGACATTGATTTGGTTAATAAAGAAGACTATGAAAACAATAGCGCAACTCTTTGTGTTGGCGAAAAATACAAGGTTGAAAAATATGAAGATGGTAACAGCCAGAAGTTAGTTGTAAGCAAAGATAAATATATTCATTTTATTGAGTATGAATTTTCTTTGAAGTCAGGTATATCATCATATATGAATGATATGTTTTTCCCTGCAAAGCCATTTGTGAAATGGGGCTTGGACCTTATGGGCTATAGTCCTGATTTAGCCCCCGGCTATGATTTGTCATTTTATGAAATGATTTTGGAAATGCCTGAGCCTGAAGCACCATTCTTCTGTTCACCTGAAGCCTATGCAAAGGCATTAACATATTATACTGTTAAAGATTCTATGGGTATAGGCTCAGGATACCTTTTAGTTAAAAATAGTGAGTTTTATTGCATAGGAACAAAGATGATAACCGAAAAAAGATGTATGTATGCGTTTGATATACAATCAAAAGAAAATCTTGATAAAAATATTCGCTTGATTTTTGTTGGTTACGATAATCAGGATGAGGTTCTTGAAGTGCTTTCAAGCCTTAAAATTAAATAAAACTTTGGAGTGACGGGTATTTAACTCGTCACTCCGTTTTTTCTAAATAATTGAATATAAAAGCACCAATAAAACCTATTGAAAGAATTGACCTTGCGGTTGCTGAAAGTTCATCAGAAATTATTAAAAGCTCATATTGATATGGTGTGAAATCAGCGTAATGTGAAAAAAAGCTTATAAAAAGTAACGACATAGAAAGTGCCAGAGTGCATTTTATAACAAGTCGGGATTTTTGCCCCAATGAATTATAGAAGTTTTTGATTTTTGTCAATGTAATCACCGAAACAATGTTATAATAAATATTTCTCAAAATCAATGGTAATTGAAGGGTAATACTATATATTTTACCATACAAAATATTGAAAAACTATTGAATTGTTATACAATACTTGGTATAATTATACCATTCTATTTACGGAGGAACATATTATGAAATGTCCTTTTTGTGGTTTTGAAGAAAGTAAGGTAATTGACTCCCGTCCTACCGATGAGGGTGAAAAAATTCGCCGCCGCAGAGAGTGTATGAGCTGTGGCAAGCGTTTTACTACTTATGAAATTATTGAAAGTGTGCCCATTGTTGTTGTTAAGAAGGATGGCAAGTCCCGCGAGGTGTTTGACCGTGATAAGCTTTTCAACGGTATGATGCGCGCTTGTGAAAAACGACCTGTTTCAGTCAGCGATATTGAGAGAGCCATTGATGAAATAGAAGCAGAAATCCAGAACTCTCTTGACAGAGAGGTTACCTCTGTAAGAATCGGTGAGCTTGTTATGGATAAGCTCAAGGATATTGATGAGGTTGCTTATGTTCGCTTTGCATCTGTTTATCGTCAGTTTAAGGATATAAACACATTTATGAGCGAGCTCAAAAAATTATTAATAGAGGAATAAAATTTAGGCTACCTTCGGGTAGCCTATTTGTGCTTATTTAGATATGTCAGATTTTATTTGTCCTGTTTGTAAAAGAGGATTATCACTTGTTGAAAGAGCCTATAAATGCTCAAATAACCATTGCTTTGATGTTTCAAAGGATGGCTATGTGAATCTTTTAATGTCTCAGCAATCCTCCCTTAAACGCCACGGTGATGATAAGCTTATGGTTAAGGCAAGAAGAGAATTTCTTGAAAAGGGCTTTTATTCTGAGCTTCGCCAAGCCCTTTGCCAAGCATTGAAAGAAAATCTGCCTGAAAATGCAATGCTCATTGATGTTGGCTGTGGTGAAGGGTACTATACATCTGAAATTTCAAAAAATGAAGGCTTTGAAATTTTCGGTATAGATATTTCAAAGGATGCATTAAGGTTCGCTTCAAAGAGTATAAAAAGCAGTCAGTTTGCAGTTGCAAGTGCTTTTTCACTTCCTTTTGATGATAATAGCGCAGATTGTGTTTTAAGCGTGTTTGCGCCCTCTGCTTATGAAGAGTTCAGCAGAGTGTTAAAAAATGGCGGAAAGCTCATTAAAGCAATACCATTGGAAGAGCATTTGTGGGATTTGAAATGCGCTCTGTATAAAGAGCCTTATAAAAATAAACCCGAAAAGCGCAATGATGAGCTTTTTAAATTAGTCTCACAAAGGGAAATTAAATATAAAATCAATCTGACCGAAAAGGCAGATATTGAAAATCTTTTCAAAATGACACCATATTACTATAAAACAAGCAGAGAGGATGCAGAAAAATTGCTTTCTCTTCAAAGCCTTGAAACAATGGTTCATTTTGCTATTGAAATATATGAAAAGAGGAATTGATTATGGTATATGAAAATAATTGGGACTCCTTGAATTCAAGAAAGGTGCCCGAATGGTTCGGTAAAGCAAAATTCGGTATTTTTATTCATTGGGGTCTTTACAGCATACCTGCCTATGCTCCAATTAAAGATTATGCCGAGTGGTACGGATATTCTTGTAATATGGAAAAGCCTGAAACAGAAGCTCAGGCGAAATATAAAGCATTCCATAAAGAGCATTATAACTCAAAACCCTATTATGATTTCAAGGATGAATTTACGGGTCATCGTTTTGATGCAAATAAATGGGCTGATCTTTTCAAAAGAGCAGGTGCTAAATACATAAACTTTGTTTCAAAGCACCACGATGGCTATTGCCTTTATGAAACAGAATATGCACCCGGACTTAACTCAATGGAATGTGCACCTAAGCGAGATTTTCTTATGGAGCTTAAAAATGCTATGGAGGGTACAGGTGTCCGCTTCGGTGTTTACCATTCTGTTTATGAGTGGTGGCATCCTTACTATCTTGAAGACCCTGAAAAATATGCTTTGGAGCATCTTCATCCAATGCTTAAGGAGCTTGTTGAAAAGTATCAGCCTGCAACACTTTTTACCGATGGTGAGTGGGAGCACGAAAGCTCAGTATGGCATTCAACAGAGTTTTTACAGTGGCTTTATAACGAATCCTCTGTTAAAGATACTATTGTTCCTAATGACCGTTGGGGTAAGGAAACCCGAGGCAGAAAAGGTGGCAATTTTACAACTGAATATGGCATTATTGATGTTTATCTCGGCACCGAAAGAAGAATTGAGGATGTTGAGCTTGACAGACCCTTTGAGGAATGTCGCGGTATCGGTCGTTCCTTTGGTATCAACAAGGAAGAGGGCTGTGAAAATTATCTTTCGGTTAAAGAGCTTCTCAAAACCCTTTGTGACCTTGTTTCAAAGGGTGGCAACTTCCTTCTTAATATCGGTCCTGATGCAGATGGAACAATTCCGCCTCTTATGGAAGAACGCCTTTTAGGTATGGGTAAATGGCTTGAGGTAAATGGCGAGGCTATTTACGAAAGCGAGGTTTATTCCAAAAAGAGTGCAGATGGCGTTTACTATACTCAAAGAGATGGCAATATTTATGCAATAACAGAAAAATTCCCCTCCAAAGAAACAGTTTTTGAAGAAATTGATTTTGATGCAGATTTCAAAATTTCTCTTCTCGGCTCTGAGGGTGAGGTAATTGCAACAAATAAGGATGGTAAGCTTGCGCTGAGAACATATATCTGCGCTCCTGATGATGTTAATTGCGAGCATCTTTATGTGTATAAAATCAGTAAATAAAAGGTGAATTATGAAGAACCTTATAGGTCATTTTGTAACGATAACAAAGCATCGCCACCTTGTTATAAGGCACTGCAGAAAAGCAGGTATTTTATGGCAGGGGCTAAGGCACGATTTGTCAAAATATTCTCCAACGGAATTTCTGCCCGGTGTTAAATATTACACGGGTCAGCGTAGTCCTAATGAGGGTGAGAGAGCCGAAAACGGATTTTCTCTTGCGTGGATTCATCACAAGGGCAGAAACCGTCACCATTTTGAGTATTGGACCGATTATAGCCCTGTGTCTAAACTTATTGAGCCTGTTGAAATGCCCGTCAGATATGTTGCAGAAATGTTTTGTGACAGAGTTGCCGCAGGCAAAATCTATAATGGTGATAAATATACTGATGATTCACCACTTGAATACTTTATGAAAGCAAAGCACAGAAGAGTTATTCACCCGAAAACCTCTGATTTGCTTGAAAGCCTGCTTGTTATGTTAAAGGATTATGGTGAAGAATATACCTTTGAATATCTTCGAAGAATTGTAAATGAAGATAAAAGGAACAAAGAAGCCACAAATAATAAGAAATTGTAAACAATGTTTGTGTTATTTGTGATATTCTTGTATTTAAAAAGGCATTGTGTTAAAATATAGAAAAAATTTTTTCTCCCGGAGGAATTATGAATAAAACACCCATTATTACAATTATCGCCTTACTTACTGTTATTTTAATAGCATTCACAGGATGTGAATTTGAAATAAGCTTAAATGGTGAGGAGAATAATACCCAGACATCAATCGAATCCGTTGTTGTAACCGATGAAGAGGGTAGCACCCAGATTGAAACAGTTGTTCACTATATAACAACTGAGCCTGTTCCTGTTGTTACAGTTATTGAGGTAACAAACGAAAAGGGCAAGGTTGTTGAAACAGAAAAGGTTACACTCAGTCCTGAAGAGGTTCAGCAGGGTAAGGATTTCTTTAACGGTAAGGATGATGATAAAGAAACCAACAAAGAAACAACTAAAGAAACAAACAAAAAACCAAATAAAGAAACCAACAAAGATACTACCAAGGAAACAAGCAAGGTAACAGAAAAGGAAACAGAGGTTTCAAAGGATCCTGCTCCCGACAGAGTTACAACTGCGCCCGATAAGGAAAACGTAAAGGTTCAGGATGATTTGGCTGTTCTTAAATCAAGCAGATATTTAATTGAAGGCAGAGTTGTTACTGCAGATGGCGTTTCATACCCCTATAAAATGGCAAGAGACGGTAGTCGCTTTACCTTTAAAAGTGTTTATGAGGGCGAAGAAATTTGTATAATTGTCGGCTCCAAATATGTGTATCTTGTTTCCCCTGAAACAAAAACCTACGCAAAGGTTTCAAAGGAGCTTGTTGAGGATGAGGCAACAGATTCAGAAGATTTTGATGACCTTCTTACAGGTGATGCTTTCAACCTTTATGCAAATAAAAATGAAATTGATACTTATACAGAAAAAATGTATGGTGTAAAATATAAGGTTATTGAATATGATGACGGAACCCGTGACTTTTTCAACGGAAAAACACTTGTTATGACTGAAGCATCAGATGGCTCCATCCTTTATTACGATACAATTTCAAGTAATGTCAGCGAGGGCTTGTTTGTTCCTCCTGCCGATTATAGCGAAGAGGTAGTTACCACAACAAGCAGTGCTTCAACAACAGAATGCACCGACCCTGAGCATAACCATTAAGCTATGAGTAATAATAAGGTTGCTCTCGTAACAGGGGGCGCAAGAGGTATCGGCAGGGCGATTTGCTGTTCTCTTGCAAATGACGGATTTAAAATTGCAATAAATTATAATAATTCCGAAAAAGAGGCACTCGCTTTAAAAAATGAGCTTTCTGCAATAACAGAGGTTGAGGCCTTCAGATGTGATGTTTCAGATTCTGTTGCAGTTAAGGGAATGTTTTCCGAAATTACTCAAAAGCTCGGTAGGGTTAATGTGCTTGTTAATAATGCAGGGGTTGCAGAACAGGCTCTGTTTACCGATATTACCGATGAAATGTGGCAGAGAATGATTAATACTAATCTTTCAGGCGCGTTTTATTGCTCGCGGGAAGCCCTTAAGGGTATGATTAACGAAAAAAATGGTGTAATCATAAACATCGCCTCAATGTGGGGCGAGGTAGGTGCTTCAATGGAGGTTCATTATTCAAGCGCAAAGGCAGGGCTTATAGGTATGACTAAAGCCCTTGCAAAAGAGGTCGGGCTTTCAGGTATCCGTGTTAATGCGGTTTCCCCCGGAGTTATTTTAACTGATATGATGAATTCATTTTCCGAAAGTGATAAAGAAGCTTTAAAGGAAGAAACACCACTGAATACTTTGGGTACGCCTGAAGATATTGCTGACGCGGTTAGCTTCCTTGTAAGTGATAAAGCTAAATTTATCACAGGTCAGGTGCTTTCTGTCAATGGCGGATTTGTTATCTGAAAAATAGTTTAAAATACCTTGAAAGAGGGGTTAATAATATGAAAATTACATTTATGGGTGCGGGCAGCACAGTTTTTGCAAGAAATGTTATCGGCGACTGTATGTGCTCTGAGGTGCTTCGTGACAGCGTTTTCGCTCTTTATGATATTGATGGCGAGCGCCTTAATGAAAGCAAAACAATTATTGAAGCAATGCAGAAAACAATGGGTGGCTATGGCAAGGTTGAATGTTACCTTGGCGTTGAAAATCGCAAGGATGCCCTTCGTGGTGCAAACTTTGTTGTTAATGCAATTCAGGTCGGTCTTTATGACCCCTGCACAATAATTGACTTTGAAGTGCCTAAGAAATATGGTCTTCGTCAGACTATTGCAGATACTCTCGGTATCGGTGGTATTATGCGAGCCCTTCGCACAATTCCCGTTATGGCAGATTTTGCAAGTGATATGGAAGAGGTTTGCCCTGATGCACTTTTCCTTAACTATACTAACCCTATGGCAATGCTTTCAGGCTATATGCAGAGATACACAGGAGTTAATACAGTCGGCCTTTGCCATAGTGTTCAGACCTGTTCTCTCGATTTGCTTAATCAGTTGGGTATGCAGGATAAGTTAGAAGGCAGAAGAGAGCTCATTGCAGGTATTAACCATATGGGCTGGCTTCTTGAAATTGCCGATAAGGACGGTAACGACCTTTATCCTGAAATCAAGAGCAAAATTCAGGAGAAAATTGATGACCCTAAATTTGATAATAAGGTTCGTCTTGAATATATCAAGCATTTCGGTTATTATTGCACAGAATCAAGCGAGCATAATGCAGAATACAATATGTTCTACATAAAGAGCAAATACCCCGAGCTTATTGAAAAATATAATATTCCTCTTGATGAATACCCAAGAAGATGTGTGAATCAGATTGCAGGCTGGAAAAAGGAATATGCAGAGCTTCTTGAAAATGGCGTAAAGGAGCATAAGCGCTCAAATGAATATGCATCTCATATTATGGAATCCGTTGTAACAAACACACCTTATAAAATCGGTGGTAATGTGCTTAATAATGGCTTTATCACAAACCTTCCTGCAGATGCTTGCGTTGAGGTTCCTTGCCTTGTGGATGGTAAGGGTGTTCACGGAACTTATGTCGGTGCTCTTCCCGTTCAGTGTGCGGCAATGAATATGACAAATATAAATGTTCAGCTTCTTACAATTGAAGCTGCAAAAACAAGAAAGCTTGAGCATATTTATCAGGCGGCAATGCTTGACCCTCACACTGCAAGTGAATTAAGCATTGACGAAATCAAAAATATGGTTGATGACCTTATTGAAGCTCACGGAGATTTCTTGCCAAAATATCACTAATATCTGGTAATTTTAAAAAATAGTTGACATTTTAAATTCTAAATGGTAAACTCTATCACATAAAATAAACCTGTGACGAAGAGTAGTAGATGATTACAAAACCTTAAAGAGAGTCGGCGGCGGTGGAATGCCGATAGGGGATTTTTCATTGAATGGACTTCTGAGGGCGAACTGAATTAAGTAGGGGAGCCGGTAAGCAACCGTTATTGTGCTATGTGTATGTCAGTACACAGTTGAGTGCGTGTTTTTACACGAATTTGGGTGGTACCGCAGGACTATTAAACCTGTCCCATAGTTTATGGGGCAGGTTATTTTTATTTTTTAGGTGATTTTATGCTTTTAACAAAACGATGGCGTGGCACAAATTAATTTTCAGATAATAATATAATTTGTGAAACAAAAAGGAGTTTTTACTATGATTTTTAATAACATTGATTTTGATACCTATTATAAGGATTATCCTACCAAAGAGGGCTATTTCGGTAAATATGGCGGAGTTTTTATTGACGATAAATTAAAAGCACCTATGCAGGAAATTACCGAAGCATATTATGACATTTGCCAGTCAAGAAAGTTTATTGCAGAGCTCAGAAGAATCAGAAAGGAATTTCAGGGCAGACCCACTCCCATTACTCACCTTGAAAGACTTTCCAACAGCCTTGGCAGAGTTCAGCTTTATGCAAAGCGCGAGGATTTGAATCATTCAGGCGCTCATAAGCTTAATCACTGTATGGGTGAAGCTCTTCTTGCAAAATATATGGGTAAAAAGAAAATTATCGCAGAAACAGGCGCAGGTCAGCACGGTGTTGCCCTTGCAACCGCAGCTGCTTATTTCGGTCTTGAATGTGACATTTATATGGGCTCTGTTGATATTAAAAAGCAGGCACCCAATGTTGCAAGAATGAAAATTTTAGGCGCAAATGTTATTGAGGTTACTCACGGGCTTCAGACTCTTAAGGAAGCAGTTGACGCGGCCTTTGATGCTTACAGTAAAGAATATAAGGACTGTATCTATTGTATCGGCTCAGTTCTCGGCCCTCATCCGTTTCCGATGATGGTAAGAGATTTTCAGAGCGTTGTCGGTATTGAAGCAAGAGAGCAGTTCCTTGAAATGACAGGTCATTTGCCCGATTCAATCGTTGCTTGTGTTGGCGGTGGCTCAAATGCCGCAGGTCTTTTTGCAGGCTTCCTTAATGACCCTGTTGATATTTATGGTGTTGAGCCTCTCGGCAGAGGTCCGAAGCTTGGCGACCACGCCGCAAGCCTTAAATATGGCACAGAGGGTATAATGCACGGTTTTAACAGTATTATGCTTAAGGATGAAAATGGTGAGCCCGCTCCCGTTTATTCTGTTGCAAGCGGTCTTGATTACCCATCATCAGGTCCCGAGCACGCTTTCTTGCAGGAAATCGGCAGAGTTAAATATGATGTTGTTGACGATGAGGAAACAATTGATGCATTCTATAAGCTTTCTCGTCTTGAGGGTATCATCCCTGCAATAGAAAGCTCCCACGCAGTTGCCTACGCTATGAAAATGGCTAAGGAAATGGATCACGGTTCAATTCTTATTAACCTCTCAGGTCGTGGCGATAAGGATATGGACTATGTTATTGAGAATTTCGGAATAAGATAAAAAATAAAACAGGCTTTCGAGCCTGTTTTATTTTTTAGATGCCAGATACCAGATGCCAGATGCCAGATGCCAGTATATAAAAGTATTGCGAAGCCTATCATCCCTGTCCGCTTGCGGATAGGGAGGGTGAGCGTTTGTGAGCGCGTCCGGTGGACGATACAGCGAACAAAAAGCTCTGGGCGCAATAAGGAGTATTGCGAAGTGAACAACGAGCAAGACGACTATATTGCAACCGGTTGACCACCGCAGGTGGTGGGTTGCCCCGTAAAGATACTCCTTTGTTGATTAAACGAGATTATTCGTTGACACAACCATAAAAGAAAGTTATAATTATATAAAATATGGTTCAATTTCCGGAGATGCTTTATGAAAATTAAAAAATATATAGCAGTTGTATTGGCTTTACTTATGGTGATTTCTTTAACCTCTTGCAAAGGCGATGATAACAACTCTGTCACCGAAGAAAGCACAACCCTTTCAAATGATGTTGTGTATGAAACCGTTGCAGATAGCGTTGCGAATACTGAGCTTATCACACCAGATACTACCCAACAAGTCACTCAAAGTATTACTCAATCTGTTGAGACAACACTTGCTTATACAGAGACTTCAACCGATGCTCCAACACAAACAGTTACCGAAACAACAGAAAAGCTTGATGACCCTTCAGAATGGTCAACTAAAAGAATTGTTTCAGAGTATAAAAAAGCGGCTCAGAAATCCAATTCAACCGCAAAATCCACACAGCGCATCACTATTGAAAAAATGAGTGTTAATGATGGTGAATATGAAAGTGCAATGGCTTTTATTAAGACTATCATTTCAAAATTCCTTGAAAGCAACTCAACTGAAAAGGATGGCATCACAGGTGGCTTTGAAAATCTCGTTGCTTCTGATGTAAGCTCTGCCAAGGCATATAAAAGCGGTAATGATACCGTTATTGAAATGACTATGCTTGAGCAGACCTCAGGTCCAAAAGAGGAGGCAAACAGCGGTAGTGTCGGTCACGCAATTACTGCAGTTGGTGATATCAGTGTTGTTGTTAAGGATTTGTCTGACAGAGGTCTCCCTCTTGAGCTTTCTGAGGACGAAACCTATATTTATTACACCAACCCCACAGTTAAGGTTACCATTAACGAAAATGGCGAAATTATCAGTGGTCAATGGCAATATACAGTTGAAATCAGTATGAACAATTTCAAAGCCTTCGGGCAGACCGTGAACAAAGCATCAATAGTTATGTTGAATACAATTACAGTATAAAGAGAAAAAAGACGATAGACTTTTTTGAGTCTATCGTCTTTTTAGATGCCAGTCGCCAGATGCCAGAGCTTCGCAAAACGCAACAAACCGTGAGGTACAGGCTCCCAACATACCGTAAGGTACAGGCTTGCCTGTACCACAGAACAAACTGACCAAGAACAATGTTGGGAACGGTCTTGACCGCTCCGTTGTTGTTTTCTGAATAAAATAAAAGTATCGCGAAGCCTATCCCTCTTTTTTTACGAATGTAAAAAAGGAGGGGGGACCACCGAAGGTGGTGGGTGGTACAATCTTAGCGATTTATTTATTAAATAAAATGGTGGTGGGTAGCCC
>JAFSDL010000059.1 GCA_017436285.1 Clostridia bacterium | reverse complement strand
GGTTTGTTCGTAGCATAAAACATTAATTTTTCTTGTTTTTTGAGTTTTGAATATGTTTATGGGGTTCTTACAGCTTTTTTACTGTAGGAACCCCTTGGTATATATGGTTTTATGCGGTCTGCGCTTTTTTTACATCCCCTTGATTTTTTTATAAATGAAAAACAGGCTTTAAATGTGTTTAGATTTTGTCTTTGATATATTTGTTGGTTGCCATATAAATAGTGGGCACGAGAATAACTGCGCCGATAAGCTCAATCAAACCATTGGTGCTTATAAGGGTTGTAATAATAACATCAAGTGTTTTTGCTGCTTCACCGAAAAGAACCTCAAAGCCACCAAATATCTGAAGGAAGCTTAATACAAGTACAGTGTTTGTTAAGGTTCCTAAAAGAGCGCTGATGCCCAAAGCAATTGGCTTTTTGCATTTTGTTTTTGAGAGGCCTAAGAATACAAGCCCTGCAACAAGACCAACTATAATTCTTGGTACGAGAGAAACCATAGGGTTCTGGAAGGGGATTATACCGAATTGGAATGCTCTTACTATACAAGTAAGACCCCATACGCCACCAAGTATTGCGCCATGCTTTGCACCTAATAAACAAGCGCCCAAAATAACAACCATATGAAGAGTTGTTATTTCAATAACACCTACTGTTATGTAGCCTAAATAGGGTGTGAATGTCATAACGACTATCAATGCCGCAAATAAGGCGCACAAAACAAGACGAACAAGCTTTTTCTTTTCTTTCATAATAAAAACTCCTTTGCTACTGTTTCCTGAGGGAATACAATGCGTTTTAATTTAAGTGATTTTATTACCTGTTTTTCTTATATATTACCAAAAGCCCTTGAAGAACAAGGTCTTTATTATAAACGATTTCTTTTTCACAGCAAGCAACAATTTCCTTTGCGAGGCCACCTGTTGCAACCATTGTTTTAATGGGCTTGCCCAATTCTTTTTCTAATCTGCTTGCCATACCGTCAAGCATTGCGGCGTTACCCAAAACTGTTCCGGAGCGGATGCAATCAATTGTGTTTGTTCCGATTGCGTGTTCGGGGGCAGAAAGCTCGATAGTGGGGAGCTGAGATGTTCTCATTGCCAAGGCATCGAGAGAAATTCCGATACCTGGAGCGATGGTGCATCCTGCAAAAATGCCACCCTCATCAATTACGGAGATTTTTGTTGCGGTTCCCAAATCCATAACCAGACAGGGGAGCTCATATTGAGCAATTGCACCAACTGCACCAGCAACTAAATCTGCACCTAATTCTTTGGGGTTATCTGTTGTGATTTTTAAGCCGTTTTTAATTCCTGCGGCTACTATCAAAGCATCACAACCGATAACTTTTTTTATAGAATCCTTAAAAACTCTTGTAAGCTCAGGTACAACAGAGCTGATTATTGCGCCTTCGAAATCGGCACCGATTTTCTCAAGCTCAAGAACTGCTTTTAATTCAATTGCATATTGCTCAGATGTTCTGTGGCGTTGGGTAGCCAGACGAGAAATGCAGATAGCTTTGTCATTTTCATAAACACCTAAGGTTATATTAGTATTGCCTATATCAGCAGTTAAAATCATAAATTGCACCTCACTCTAAATTTTTTGACGCCTGAATTATACAACATAACTATAAATAATGCAAGATTTTTGTGGAAAAGTATTTGAAAATTTGGATTTATATGGTATAATACTTTTGATGTTTTTATCGTATTTTTATAAAAAAGAGGTTTTAGCTATGAAAGGATTTTTCAAAGAATTCAAAGAGTTTATTTCAAAAGGTAATGTAATCGACCTTGCAGTCGGCGTTATTATCGGCGGTGCTTTTTCAGGTATCATTAATAATCTGGTAACTAACATTGTTACTCCTGCAATTTCTCTTTTAACAGGCAAAATTTCATTTACCGATATGTTCATTGCTCTTGATGGTGGCGAGTATGCAACTCTTGCCGCTGCGCAGGAGGTAGGCGCTGCAACATTAAACTACGGCCTTTTCATTCAGGCAGTTATTGATTTCATTATCACAGCATTTGTGATATTCCTTCTTGTTAAAGGTATTAATAAAATCAGAAGCATAGGCAAAAAAGAAGAGGAAGCTCCTGCTCCTACAACAAAGGTTTGCCCCTTCTGCAAATCAGAAATCAGCATTGATGCAACACGTTGCGCATATTGTACTTCAGAGGTTGAATAATTTTAATGGGAATTTTAAGATATTTTATCGCCCTTTGGGCTTCTAAAACGGTGTTTAAGCTGTTGCGCCTTCTTAAAAGAAACGCAACAATGTATCCCGGTTATGTTGCATTGAAAATCTGTCCGGATTATCTTGCAAGAACAAAAAAATCACCTAATGTGCTTTGCGTTACAGGTACTAACGGTAAAACCACCACAACAAATATGGTGGCAGATATTCTTGCTCAGAGCGGTATGAGGGTTGTTTCAAACAGATATGGCTCAAATATAAACACAGGTGTTGCTACTGCGCTTACACACAGCGTTAATATTTTCGGAAAGCCTAAAGTTGATGCTCTCGTTCTTGAGGTTGATGAGAAATTTTCCAGACTTATAATGCCCTTTATAAAGCCTGATTATCTCATTGTTACCAATCTTTTCAGAGATTCTCTTAAAAGAAACGCTCATCCGGAATATATTTTCAGCATTCTTGACACTTATGTTCCTAAAGAAACAAAGCTTGTTCTTAATGCGGATTGCTTGCAGTCCTCTCAGCTTTTAAAAGAGAATAAAAAGGTTTATTTTGGTATTGATAAGCTTGATAGTGATGTAACAGAATGTGTGAATATTATCAATGACTTTTCAATTTGCCCTGTTTGTGATGAAAAGCTTAAATTCAATTATCTGAGATATCACCACATCGGTAATGCATATTGCCCTAAGTGTGATTTTAAATCCTATGATGCGGATTACAGGCTTACAAATATTGATTACGAAAATAAAACCATTACTGTTTTGCATCACGGTAAAGAGGATGTTTACCCAATGGTAAACAGAGCATTGTATAATATTTATAATGAGCTTGCTGCAATCAGCCTTATGTCAGAGTTTGGTGCAGACCTTGATAAGGTTAAGGAATATATGCATAAAATCAGTGTTACTCAGACTCGTTACAATGAGTCTAAGGCAGGTAAAACTGAAATTGTAAGAACTCTTGCTAAGGGGCAGAATTCTGTTTCCTGCTCTCGTACTCTTGATTTCGTCGGTCACGAAAAAGGTGAGCGAACAGTATTTATTATGCTTGATGATTTATTAGAGCGTAAGGATTCGTCTGAATTTGAGGGTTGGATTTTTGATGTGGATTTTGAGTTTCTTAACACACCGGAAATCAAGCAAATTGTGCTTGCAGGTCCTCGATGCTACGATTATAAGGTGCGTTGCCTTATGGCAGGTATTCCCGAGGAGCGAATCCTTTGTGAGCTTGATGAGCTGAAGGCGGTTGAGCTTATGGACAAGGATATTGAAAAGCTTTATTTACTTCACGATACTACAACCTTCGACCTTGCTTGTGAGCTTGAAGAGAAAATGAAGGTGGCATTTTCCAAGGCATATAAAGGCGGTGAACAGGTATGAAAATAGAGGTTTTATATCCCGAAATATGTTGCTTGTTCGGTGATAAGGCTAATATGCGTTATTTTGAAATGTGCTTACCTGAGGCAGAATTTATTAAAACTCCCGTGAGCGAAATGCCCAGATTTTTAACAGAAGATGTTGATATGGTCTATTTTGGCTCCTGCAGTGAGTCAAATCAGGAAAGAATTCTTTCAAGATTAAAGGACCACAAAGAGAGAATTGAGGCATTGATTGAAAAGGGTGTTATTTTCCTTATGACAGGAAACTCCTTTGAAATAATGGGCAATTATATCGAAAAGCCTGACGGTGAGAAAATTGAAGCTCTTGGTATAGTGGATTTTTACTCAAAGAGAACAATTCCTCAAAGGTTCAATTCCTTATTCTTAGGAAAATTCGATGAGATGGATATGGTTGGTTATACAAGCCGTTTTTCTCATTCCTACGATATAAAAGAAAAGGATGCTTTTATGTCAGCCACTAAGGGCTATGGCTCCTTTAAGGATGCTAAAACGGAGGGTATAAGAAGAAATAATCTTTATGGCACATATCTTCTTGGCCCGTTTCTTATTCAAAACCCGTTGTTCACAAAATATCTTTGCGAGCAATTAGGCGTCAAAGAGCCTGAAATTGCATTTGAAAAGGATGTAATGAAGGCTTATGAAATAAGACTTGGGGAATTTAAAAAGGATATTAAATTTATTTGTTAAAATCTTGGTATAGAGGTGTGAAAAATGAAAACTCCTAAGGTATTTGAAAGTGAATACAGATTTTGTCTTATTTTATGGGAAAATGAGCCCATAACCTGCTCAAAAATTTCTGATATCTGCAAAGAAAAATTAGGTTGGGCAAGAACAACTACTTACACGGTTATCAAAAGATTAGGTGACAGAGGCGTTCTTAAAAAAGAAGGCTCAACCATTACATCCCTTGTTACTAAAGAGGAAATCCAGCTTGCTGAAATGAATGAATTATTTGAAGAAAGATTTGAAGGCTCTCTTCCTGCGTTTATTGCAGCATTTGCAAAGAAACAAAAGCTTTCTGAAAAGGAATATGAAGAGCTTAAAAAGCTTGTTGGTGAAGATAAATAATAATGGAAAAGATATTCTCTGAAATACTTTCGATGTCCGTTGATTCGGTTTGGCTTATAATTGCAGTCATCGTTGTTCGTGGCTTTATGCAGAAATCTCCAATGTATTTCCGTAAAATATTATGGGCTTTGGTTGGTTTGAGGTTGGTTATTCCTTTCTCTTTTCAAAGTTCGTTCAGTCTTGTGCCCGATAAAGTGCCACAGACTGCTGACAGAGTTGCGGGACAGGTCATTGAAGGTGCTGTTGAAAAAGGCTTGTCTTTTGCAGATGCTGTTCCGATTTTATGGCTTGCTGTAGGTATCGGATTTTTGCTTTATGGAATAATAAGCTACATAAGATTGAGATTAAAAATCCTTGACGGTGTTTTGATCAACAGAAATATTTACCAAAGTGAAAAAATTCAATCACCATTTGTTTGCGGTTTTATAAAACCCAAAATTTATGTACCTTATGGTTTGGATGAGGTAACACAGAATTGTGTTTTGAAGCATGAAGAAACCCATATTAAATATGCAGACCACATTATAAAAGCAATTGGCTTTGTTGTTTTGTGTGTTCATTGGTTTAACCCTTTGGTTTGGGTTGCATATTTCTTGCTCTGTAAGGATATTGAGTTCTCATGTGACGAGAATGTTATAAAAAAATATGACGATACCCAATGTAAAGAGTATGCAAAAGCATTGTTGGATTTGGGTGTTAATAAGGTTAAATTATCTGCTTGCCCCATTGCTTTTGGGGAGGTAAGCATAAAAAAGAGAATCAAAAGCGTTATAAGCTACAAAAAAGCTAGTAAGGCTTTGGTTTTGGCTTCTCTTTGCTTATGTATTGGTGTTTCAGTATGTTTTATGACTGAACCTCAAGAGGCTTTAAAGGAAAAGACCGAAGAGGTTCAGGTTTCTGAAGAAACACCACAAAAGGTAACTACACAAGAAACAACCGAAAAGGTTACCGAGCCCACAACAGAAGCTACCACAGAGCCTGCAAAAGCTGCTGAGAAAAACATTGTTGAGCCTATTACTGAAGTTGTTGAACAGGTAACCCAAGCAGCTATAGAGTATGAGGAAACGGTACCGGTTTATGATGTAGAGCCTCAAGAAGAAATTAACAAAGATGAGGTTTACGAAGAACTTATCCTTATAAGTCAACGAGAGTTTTTAGACTATAGCTATGGAGGTTATGTTGAGAAAACCACAAATCCTATGTATTATCAAGCTAAGGAAGCCGGTGTGTTTGCAGATAGCTCTGAAAAAGAAAATCTGGCAGAGATTTTAGAAAACAGATTAGAATAAAAAAACCTTGCAGAATTTAACTCTGCAAGGTTTTTTTATTTTAGTTATTCGCCCTTTGGTGTAATCAAATCAATGCAACCAACGGGGCAAACCTCGTGGCATTTGCCACAACCGATGCATTTTTCGGGGTCAACGCTTGCAAGGAAGTTTTCTACCTTGACTGCATCGTGCTCGCAAGCCTTAACGCATTTCATACAGCCGATGCAAGCGGCTTTACAATGCTTTCTCGCGGCTGCGCCCTTTTCCTTATTGTTACAAAGAACTGCCGCCTGAGTAACATTAAGGGGGAGCATTGTGATAAGTCCCTTGGGACAAGCCTTAACGCAAGCCTTACAGCTATGGCAGGCGATGGTTGAAATTCTTGCAACACCATCACAGATGTGAATTGCATCAAATTCACAAGCATCAACACAGTCACCGAGGCCTAAGCAACCATAAGCACATTCCTTTGCGCCACCGAAAAGCTGAGTAGCCATTCTGCAGCTGCTAACGCCCTTGTAGGTCATTTTATCGTGGGAGTTAGCGGAATTACCCATACACATAACAACTGCAGTTGTGGGCATTACGCTGGCGGGAGCAGTGCCGAGAATCTCTGCAATTTCTGTTGCCACCTTTGTACCACCGGGGGCACAGAGATTGGTTTGCTCTGCTTTGCCTGATGAAAGGGCTGCAGCATAGCCTGCACAGCCTGAGAAGCCACAAGCACCGCAGTTTGCACCGGGAAGAACCTCTGTAATAGCCTCTGCTTTTTCATCAACGGGAACTGCCATAACCTTTGATGCGATTGCAAGACCCAAGCCTAAAACAAGACCGATGCCTGCAACAAGGAGAATAGGAAATAATATTTCTGTCATTTTTATTACCTCCTTTAACCGAAAATGCCTTCAACAACACCTGAGAAGCCAAGGAAGGAAACAGATGTTAAGGAAGCGGCAATAAGTGTTGAGGGCAGACCCTTAAGACCCTCGGGAATATCTGCAGTTTCAAGCCTTGAGCGGACACCTGCGAAAATAAGCATAGCAACCATAAAGCCCACGCCTGCACCGAAAGAGTTAACCATTGAAAGACCAAAGGTATAGCCGTTGGTGAAATTAAGAAGAACAACACCTAAAACTGCACAGTTTGTTGTAATCAAGGGGAGATAAATACCCAATGCATTGTAAAGGGATTTAATATATTTTTTAAGGACGATTTCAACAAGCTGAACAAGTGCGGCTATAACAAGAATGCAAACAATTGTCTGTAAATAGCCTATATTATACTGATTAAGAAGAGCATTGATAGGGTAGGTGACTGCAGTTGAAATAAGCATAACAAAAATAACTGCAACGCTCATACCTAAAGCGGTATCAACCTTTTTGGAAACGCCTAAGAATGGGCATATACCCAGGAATTTACAAAGAACAAAGTTCTCTGTGAGAATAGCGGTGAGGATTATTGAAAAAATCTGAGTTGCATTCATATCATATTATCCTCCCTTTTTGAAACTACCTTAGAGCAGGTTGATGCAAGGGGACAGCTTTCGCATCCGTGAAGCTCTGCTTTAGGAAGCTTTTTCTTATCACTTATTTTATTTGCAAGGGCAATAAGAATACCAAAAACAAAGAAGCCACCTGCGGGAAGAATGAACAATGTCATAGGTGTGCTGAGTATTGTAACACCATTGAAGCCGCCTAAAACGTTATCGCCGAACACACCAAGAAGATTCTGTGCATCTGCGAAGAGTGTGCCGTTACCTAAGAATTCTCTTATAAGTGCCATACAGAAGAGGGCTGCTGTAAAGCCGATACCCATACCTAAGCCGTCAACTGCAGAAGCGATAACGGGATTTTTGTTTGCAAAGGCTTCTGCTCTGCCGAGAATGATACAGTTAACAACAATAAGGGGAAGGAAAACACCCAAGGCTGAATCAAGGGCAGGAACAAAGGCTTTAACAAGCATCTGAACTATTGTAACAAAAGAGGCAATAATAACGATATAAGCAGGGATTCTGACCTTATCGGGAATTACCTTTCTTAATGCGGAAATTGCTATATTGGAGCAAATGAGAACGATTGTTGCGGCAATACCCATACCGATTGCATTAACCATTGAGGTTGATGTTGCAAGAGTGGGGCAAGTGCCGAGAACAAGTCTTAAAACGGGATTTTCAATAAGAAGACCCTTTGTGAATTCCTTACGGAGTGAGCATTTTTCGCGTTTAGCCATTTTCGGCACCTCCTTTTACCTGAGATAAAACATTAAATGCAGAATTTACCGCATCTGTTACTGCCTGAGAAGTTATAGTTGCGCTTGTGATAGCCTGAATTTCTGTTGCGGAAGAGGAGTTTTTGTTAACTGAAATTCCGCTTGCTTTGCCGATAAACTGATTAAGCCAATCCTTCGCGGTAGCCTTCATACCAAGACCGGGGGTATCGCTTATAGCAGTGATTTCAACGCCTGTAACCTTTTCATCCTCTGTGCTGATACCTACCATACAGGTAAGAGTACCGCCATAGCTTTTTGCACTGACGTTGAAAACATAGCCGATCAGATTTCCTTTTTCGTCAAGAGCTTCATAATAAATGTTGCCGTTAACCTCTTTTGCATCAGAGAAGGAGGAAGCCTCAATAACTGCAGATTTAGCTTCATTTTCTGCCTGAACGGCAATTTCAGCAATTCTGTCTTTAGTTAACAGATTGGTTCCTGCAAGAAGAGCTGTGCAAATAGCGGCAATAACAAAAAGCATTATTGCAGGGAGGGCAATATCCTTGAAATTTTTATTTTTCATTCTGCTTTAGCCTCCTTCTGCTTTTTCTCTTTAATATACCCGAAGGGCTTAAGCTTTGTTAGATTGTCAATATGAGGAACAAGAAGGTTCATAAGAATAATTGCAAAGGAAACGCCCTCGTTGTAGCTGCCGAACTGCCTGATAAGGCAAGCCACAAGACCGCAACCGATACCATAGATGATTTTACCCTTTGAGGTAAGGGGGCAGGTTGCATAGTCGGTTGCCATAAAGATAGCACCAATAAGAAGACCGCCACCTAAAAGGTTATAAACTATATAATTAAGGTCGCCCTTGCCTGCAATTGCCATAAATATTGCAGTTGTGAGAATAAATGAAACGGGGATAGAGGGGGTGATTACCTTTCTTGCTAAAAGATAGATACCACCGATTATCAAAGCGAGGGCACAGGTTTCACCTAAGCAGCCTGCTCGCTGACCTAAAAGCATTTCAAGATATGAGGGCATATCCTCCATTGAGAATTTATCGCCCACATTCTGAAGAATGTAAAGGGGAGTTGCGGTTGTTACCGCGTCAACGGTTTCGCCCCATTTATAATTTTCGGTCCAGGTGGACATAGGTCCGGGGAAGGAAACCATAAGAATAATTCTACCCATCAGGGCAGGGTTCACAAAGTTCTGACCGATACCGCCAAAGAACTGCTTAACAACAACTATGGCAACAAATGCGCCTATGGGAATCATCCAGAAAGGGATTGTTGAGGGAAGATTGAATGCAAGCAAAAGTCCTGTTACAACTGCACTTAAATCGCTTAAGGTGTTTGTTCTTTTAAGAATTTTTCTTGTTGCATATTCAAAAAGCACACAGGAAATAACGCTGATGATATTCACTATTAGTGCTCTCGGACCAAAAAGCCACACAGAAGCCACCAAAGCAGGAACGAGGGCAATGATAACATCACGCATCATTGTCTGCGAGGTTTCACCTGATTTCATATGGGGCGATGCCGCAACAGTGGGCTTTATTTTTTGTATAAGGGCATTTTCACTCATTTTTTAGCACCGTCCTCTCTGATCATATCCTTTGCAAGCACAAGGTACTGAACAAGGGGTCTGCCTGCAGGGCAAGCATAAGCACATGTACCGCATTGCATACAAGCAACAACATTACTTGCTTTGAGTCCGTCAATATCCTTAGCCTTAACGGAGCGCATTACATTGGTGGGCATAAGACCCATAGGGCAAACCTGACTGCAACGACCGCAACGGATACAGTCGTTATCGGGCTTATCCTTCATTGTTCCCTTTGAGAAGGCAAGAACTGCATTGTAGCTCTTGATAACGGGAACATCGGTGCTCACAAGAGCAGTACCCATCATAGGTCCGCCTGCGATAACCTTATCAAGGTCGGGCTTGAAGCCACCACAGAAATCAATAAGCTCGTTAAGGTTTGTTCCGATAGGAACCCTTACATTCTGGGGCTTGAGAATTGCAGAGCCATCAACAGTAAGAGAACGACTTACGAGAGGCTTACCTGTTTCAAGGTATCTGCCGATAAAGGCAGTGCTTGTAACATTCATAACAATGCAACCAACATCAGCAGGAAGCTTGCCGAAGGGGATTTTTCTTCCCGTTGCGGAATAAACAATCATTTTTTCCGCACCCTGAGGGTAACGGGATTTAAGCTGCATAACCTTGATTGAGCCATCGCCGATTTCATCAGCAACCTTCTGGAGAGCCTCAATTGCCTTGGGCTTGTTATCCTCAACTGCAATAACCGCCTTGGGAATACCCAGATATTCCTTGATAATCATTAAGCTACGGATGATATAAAGGGTGTTATCAATGCATTCGCGGTAGTCAACTGTGATATATGGCTCACATTCTGCCGCGTTAACAACAATTGTATCAATGGGCTTTTTAGGGTCAAGGTGGAATTTAACGTGACTTGGGAAGCCTGCGCCACCGAGACCAACAAGACCTGAATCACGGACCGCCTTGATGAAATCCTCAACATTATTAATAACGGGTGGTGCAATTCCTTCAAAAAGAGCCATTTCACCATCGGATTCAATTGTTACTGCAGGGGCGAGTCTGCCATTGGCGAGGACTGTGTCTGCAATTTTGGTAACTGTACCTGAAACGGATGCGTGAATGGGTGCAGAAATGAATTTATCGGTATCGCCGATAACCTGACCTACCTTAACGGTATCGCCTACCTGAACAGTAGGGGAGCAAGGCGCACCGATATGCTGCTGCATAGGAAGAACAACCATTTCAGGAGCAGGCATTCTTATAATTCTGCAGTTTTCGGTGTTTTTGTTGTGGGGTACCTTCACGCCACCGCGACCCTTTGCGGCAGGGTGAAGAACACCTGCAATGTGTTTAATCATTTTTATCTACTCCTTGTGAGTGATTGTGTTTGTTTTTAAAGCTTTTGAAAGTACGGGCAAGGTATATTTGAAAACAGTTCCTGTTACAATACCTGCAACAAGACCCGTAAGAAGAAGCAAGGGAGTAAGAGTGAGCATTGCTTCTCCCAATATTACAACGGATACCGCAAGCTGACCTATGTTGTGGAACAAGGCACACAGAATGCCGATACCGATATAACCGAAGGTGTTTTTAAAACGCTTGAAAATTATTACCATAACAAGAAGGCTTAAAAGTCCACCTGCAAGGCTCATAAAAAATGCAGTTGAGCCTCGGGTAATCAAAGCAAAAAAGGCTTTGAAAAGAGTTACTGCCAAGCCATAGGGCGCACCCAATGAGCTGACACAGAACATTGTTACGATATTTGAAAACCCGGGCTTAACAGCGGGAACAGGTGCAATTGGAGGGATGAGGGATTCAAGAAAGGAAAGACCCATAGCCAAAGCACAAAACATTCCCATAAGGGCAACTGTGCGAACTTTATTTTTATTCAGAAGAGTCACCCTTTCGTTTAGTGAGGAGTTAGGAGTTAGGAGTTAGGAGTGTCGGGTGCTGCGCACGGCATTATAAAAGTGGAGAATGGAAAATTGAAAGTTTCGGGTCTGCGACGTAATTATTTTGGAAGTGGAGCTTCCCCTTATTTTTCCACTTTCCATTTTCAATTTTTAATTCAATTTCCGCATTTATCCTACAACTGCATCCACATCATTTTTATCCGCTCCCTTTACGGTAACAATCACCTTTGCGGGGATGCAGGCGGCGGTATCGCCAACATTGTTGAGCACTCCCATTTTCTCGCAGGTGTGGTCAGGGCACCTTGAATCAACAAAGCTGATTGTGTGCTCCCTGATTTCAAGAGTTACAACGGGGTCTGTTTTAAGAGTAATTATACAGTCCTCCTGCAAGGTTAAGTCTATTTCTTTTTCCACTTTCCCATCTACCGTTACAACTGCAACGGGGTTTTGAGAGGGGGTGTGGCGAAAAATGAGAAATGTAGAAAAAATTAGTAAAAGTGTTAAAAAAATAACAAAAACATCAGAGCGTTTTATTAAATTTCGCCCGAAAATGTTTTTCAAGATACATTCCTCCAAAATAATTCTCAACTAAAACATTATACAACAAAATACTTGTTTTTTCAATTGGAATTTGCTATATAATATGGTATAATTATGTATAAAATTGCAGAGGTGTTTTTATGGATTTTAACATTTATATGCCTGTAAGGATGATAAGCGGTGAAAACTGCGTAATAAAAAACAGTAACGAATTCAGTAAATTGGGTAAAAAATGCCTTATTGTTACAAGCAGAACAAGTGCTAAAAAAAGCGGAGCTCTTGATGATGTTATTACCGCCTTAGGTAATGAAAATATTTCATATTCAATATTTGATGAAATAACAGAAAATCCTCTTGCTTCCACTGTTATAAAAGCAGGGGGAAAAGCAAGAGAATTCGGCGCGGAATTTATTATCGGTATCGGTGGTGGTTCACCTCTTGATGCTTCAAAGGCAGTTGCCATTTGTGCTGAAAATCCCGATTATGATATTAAGGGACTTTATAACAGACCTATGCCCACAAAAGCGTTACCCGTTGCTCTTGTGGGCACAACAAGCGGAACAGGTAGCGAGGTTACAGGTGTAAGCGTGCTTACCAATGATGAGGACGGAATGAAAAAGAGTATTTCAGGTGCAGACTGCTATGGTGCGGTTTCATTCCTTGACCCGAAATACACTTATTCAATGAATTATGATATTACAGTTTCAACTGCCCTTGATGCATTTGCTCACGCAGTTGAGGGTTGGTTTGCCCCTGCTTGCAGCGATTTGCCCACCCAATACGGTAAAATGGCGCTTCCCTTAATATATAATGGTTTAAAATACCTTTATGAAGCAAAAGAGCTTCCCGATGAGAAAATGAGAGCAGATTTATACTATGGCTCAATTTATGCAGGTCTTGAATTGAATGTATGCGGTGCTGCGTTCCCTCATACAGTCGGTTATGTTTTAACAGAAAATTTCGGTATTCCTCACGGAAAAGCCTGCACAGCATTTATGCCTTACCTTCTCAAAAAGGCAAAGGAATATAAAAATGAAAGATTTTGCGAATTATTAAGGGTTTTAGGAGATACAGAAGAAAATATTATCGGCGTTATAAACAGACTTACCGATGTTAAAAATCTTCCTGTGACAGATAACCAAATTAAAGAATGGTGCTCACGTTGGAATAATGGGAACAAGAACTTTGATAAAACTCCGGGTGGATTTACAAAGGAAGAAGCGGAGAGGGTACTTAAAATGCTGAGTGCGGAATGATGTGGCAAAGCCACTCGATATAAATCCTGACGGATTTTCGATATAGCTGAAGCTTCGATATATCTACGATTCGATATGTGCCTGACGGCACAAGTTTATAAGGATTTATATCATATCGAATTCAGCAACACTGAATATATCGAATTTTGTCTTGCAAAATATATCGAACAAGCTCGCTTGTATATCGATGATAAATGTGGAATTAATCTTCCCAAAGATTATATAATGTGAATCAGAATAAAAAAGTATTTGGTGGTTCTGCCTGCCTTCGAAGGCGGGGGACCACCTTTTTAAAAGTGTAAAATTGAAAATGGAAAGTGGCAAGTTTCGGGGCGCGAAAATGCGCCGTAGAATAAAAAGTAAAGGTTGGTTTATACCTCTCTTCGAAGAGAGGGGGACCGCCTTTCGATTCTTAGATGTTTGAAATTGTTTTAAGCGTGGAATGAATTGAGATTAAGGTTTAGTTGGTCGGGCGGTGGAGAGTTCTTGACGCGAGTGTGGAGCGTCATTTTACCGTAAGGTGAAACTGTAATGCCCCGTAAGGTACAGGCTTGCCTGTACTGCAGAATATATATATTCAGGAGATAGGTGCATTACAATTGAAGTTTACGCTTCAACTACGCTCGAGGGCTCGCGTAGAGAACCACCCACCGTTCCGCTGAGCTTTTATTTGTTGTATTAGCATTTGGCTCGTTTGAAACCCATCAAATAGGTTTACCTATTCAAGACGGTCCCCCGCCTTCGAAGGCAGGTATAGAGGACAATAACTTTATTCCTCTGACTTTATAGATAAACTCAGAAAATTAGAATGGTTGAAAAAATTTTTTTGTAAAATTATGTCAAGTTTTTCCTTTTGTGACACATAGTAGTAGAAAAGCTTTTCAAAGGATGATTAAATTGCAAAATAAAAAACGGGCAGATGAGCTGCTCCGACAATCCTATGATACATACTATGAAAAAATCGCGCGTTTTTGCAATATTAAGCTAAAAAACAGAAATGAAGCAGAGGACTGCGTTCAGGAATGCTTTATGGTTTATTATAAGCGGATTTTGAATGGTGAGGAAATCGGGAATACAGGTGCATTTCTATATAAAATTGCAGATAATCTCATAAAAGCCCAATGGAAGCAGGATAAAAAAGCCAACAACATTATTCCTTTGGATGAGGTGGCAGAAATCCTTGCAGCTAATGAGGTGCTTGATTACAACAATATTGATTACGATTTCTGCGCCGAAAGGATTATTAAGGTTCTTGATGAAAAAGAGAGATTGCTTTACCAATTAAAATATACCGAGAAAAAATCTATTGCAGAAATAGCGGAAGAATTAAATATTTCTTTTGATGCCACGGCAAAACGCCTGTCACGATTAAGGCAAAAGGTGAAAGCTATGGTTGAGGAAGAAATGAAAGGAGAAGATTTGATATGAAAATTGCAATTGAACATTTTCTTACAAAACAGAATATCAATGACGATTTATTTTATTCTTCTCTTATTTCCGAGCTTGAAGAAATTATAGAAGAAGAGCTTTCTAAAGATATTGATGAAATGAATGCAGAGCTTATTGATGATTGCTGCATCGCAATTGAAAATCTGCAGAATGTACTCAGGGGCGAAGCAACCGAAGCATATCAGGCTTTTTCAGGTGTTGAAAGAATTATAAAGCACCATAATAAGAAATTGAGAAGTGTCTATGTTGGTGCTGTTGCTTGTGCGGCAGTAGCAGTTTTATGTGCAATTACATCCGTCAGGTTAACGAACCAGAATGCTCAGGGCACATTGAAGCTTAACAGCTTTTTAGATAATATTTTTAATATATATGAGCATTCGGCAACAACCACTCAGGCTCAGACCACAGAAAATGAGCAGACAACAGTTGTTCAGACCACTGATCCTACAAGCCTTGTAAATAACGAAACAACAAGCTCTGTTCCTTTAACAACGGAAAATCAGGTGACCCAGACACAACCCGAGATTACAAAGCCTGTTCCCCATATTTATAAGGTAACGGCAATAGTTCCGCCTGGATTTAAAACAGAATATACCGATGTATCGCAAATCAAGCTGAATGGTGTGGCAATAAAGGTTTATTATTCAGATAATACCGAAAAGGTTGTTTCAGTTGATGAATGTGATGTGAAAATCGGTACACCCGATAAAAACGGAAAAACCGAAATTACTATAACCTATAAATATTTTGATACAAGCATTTATGTAAATGTCAAAGCAGAAGAGGAACGAAATCCCCTGACACTAAATTCAATATACGGCACCTTTGATGGTAGTTATAGCGTTGAGGGTATGAGAGTTTATGCCGTTTATAGTGACGGTAGTGAAAAGGAAATTACCAAAGGTAAATACACAGTTAAAAGGGAGTATTCAGAGGATTTTGAAGCTGATATTGTTATAGTTGAATACGGCGGTTGTAGCTTTCAGTTTTTACCCGAGAATTAAGGAGGCATAGTTATGAAAAAGAATTTCAGAAAAGCATTGTCAATATTTTTAACCTTGTTGATAATTTTATCTATAGCACCAACAAATATTGTAACCAAGGCAAATGCCACAGATGAAAGAATAACCTGGACATTTGATGGTGAAACAGTAACTATAAGTGGTACAGGGGCGTTGACAACGGAATATACCACAACTGATGAATGGAAAAATATGCAGGATGAATGCGTGAATGTTATTGTTGAGGGTGAGATTGAAGCTATTGGTGACAATGCATTCAAGGGTTTTACTGCTATTGAAAATGTTGAAGTGACAAGTTCTTTGGAAAAAATAGGCAAATATTCTTTTTCTGACTGCACTTCACTTGAAAGCATTACCTTGCCTGATACTGTTACTGTTATTGATCAGTATGCATTTTCAGGTTGTAAGGCGTTGAAGGATTTTCAATTTCCTAAGAGCCTTATTAAGATAAATCAATGGGCTTTTAAGGGTTGCGAGTGCTTTGATAATAAAGAGCTGGTTTTACCTGATACATTGCAGAAGGTGGGCTATGGTGCATTTAGCGGTGCCAATATAACAAGTCTTACTGCTCCCTTTGTGGGCATTGGTATTATTAAAAACGAGGATTCGAAAAACAGTAACAACATAGGTCATATGTTTGGTAATGTGTCATTTTCTGACACATACGTATGTCGGGATGGTGTTTACGCCGAATATTATTACATGCCTAACTCCTTAAAAGAGGTTAACGTAACAAAGCGTGTTTACGACAATAATTTTGAAAATGCGAAGAAAATAGAAAAAATTGTAATTAAGGAGAGTGCGGAAATTACTTGTATTCCTTACGCTTTTGCAAAGAATTGTCAGGAGCTTAAGGAAATTATAATCGAAAATTCTGATAAAATAACAAAGATATCTGACGGAGCTTTAGAAGGCTGTTACGCTTTAGGAAATTTCACAATACCCCAAAACGTTACAGAAATCGGTTACAGAGCTTTCGCTCTTTGCAGATTCAGTAGTATAGAAATTCCCGAAAAGGTTGAGATAATAGGCGCATATGCATTTTTTAAATGTAGCGTTATTACAAGTATCGTAATTCCCGATAGCGTTAAATCAATAGGGGAATATGCTTTTAAGGGTTGTTCAAACCTTGAAAATGTAAAAATGCCAAGCACATATTATACAATCGGTGAAGGCGTTTTTGATGAAACTAAATATACCGGAACTGAAGATGATTTTGTTATTACCGAAGATGGTGTGCTTACAAAATACAGGGGAACTGATACTGAAATAGTAGTTCCCGAGGGTGTAACACAAATCGGCACGACATTTTCCGGAAATACGACTGTAACAAGCATAATCCTTCCCAATAGCTTATTATATATCGAGGAAAACGCATTCAGTGGTTGTTCAGCTCTTACTAAAATCGTTCTTCCTGAAAGCTTGGAGTATATTTCAGCAAATTCATTCAGCGGTTGCTCAAGCCTTACTGAAATCAACCTTCCCGATGGTTTGTTGACCATTCCTGGAAATGCATTTATGGGTTGCTCAAGTCTTCCGGTGCTCACTATTCCAGATACAGTTCTTGAAATCAAGCCCGGTGCATTTTACGGTTGTTGTAAAATCAAAGAGCTTATAATTCCTGATAGTGTTGTTAAAATTGAGCGCAGAGCCTTTGCAGGTATGTGTGGCTTGGAAAAACTCACAGTTCCTTTTATAGGACAAAGTCGTGATGTTGAAACTAATTCATATTATGCAATTATTGGTTATTGGTTTGATTCTGATCAAGACGATCTTCATGGTAATACTTGTAATTACTGCAGAGGATACTTTAACAAAGTAAATCAGACTTATGTTTCTGTAAATGGCTATAAGTGGGCACATAATATATGGGAGCCTTCTAATTTTAAAGAATTAACAGTAAATGGTGGCACACTCAGGTCTTATGCACTTAAAGAATTCGGTCTTGAGATTTTGAATATTGGCGAAAATGTTGAGGCTATTGAAGAATATGCTGCAGACAACTTAGGTCTTAAGGAATTGAATTTTCACGAGGATGCAAAATTTACCGAAATTCCCTATCGTGCATTTTCAAATAACAGTATTACAAGTATAACCATTCCAAAAAATGTAAAAAAAAATAGGCGAGGCATTTACTACTTATGGCGGTTATACAAATGTATTAAGTGAAATTAATCTGAACGAGGGACTTGAGGTTATTGAGGGTTCATTCGTTAACGCAAAAATCACTTCAATAGACTTGCCCGATAGCTTGATTGAGATTGGCACCAGAGCCTTTACGTGTTGTGCGAGGCTTGAATATATTGAATTCCCTGAGAATTTAACCGAGATAGGAGTAAGCGCATTTAACAGGGCAGGGCTTAAAGAAATTGTTTTCTCCGAAAATATTACATGGATTTCAGGTGGTGCATTTATAAAATGCCCCGTGAAAAAGATTGTTGTGCCCGAAAGTCTCGCAGACATAACTGAAGAACTCTTCAAGGAATGTGAAGAGCTTGAGATGGTTGTAATCGGTGGTAAGGTTGAGGAAATCGGTTCTATGGCATTTGCTGACTGTCCTACACTTGAAACTGTTGTTATTCCCGATAGCGTTACATCCATCAGCGATGATGCCTTTGAAAATGCTAACGAAAATTTAGTTATTTACTGCAACGAGGGCTCTTACGCTCAGACTTATGCTACCCAGAATAACATTAAATACACAACCCTTGTTATTGACCCCATAGAAAATCAGACATACACAGGTAGAGAGATAAAGCCTGAGGTTAGTGCTTCTGCCAATAGCAGAAAATTAACTCAGGATACTGAATATACTGTTACCTATAAGGATAATATCAATGCGGGTTCTGCTAAGGCTGTTGTAAAGGGTCTGGGTGATTTCAAGCACCTTGCTGCAACTGCTAAATTTACCATTCTGCCACAGGGTAGTGAGAATATTTATGTGCTTCACGATAGCGTAACATATAGTCCTAACGGAATTGAACCAAAGCTTTATGTGTATAACGGAGTTCAGAAGCTTGTTGAAGGTCAGGATTATGAAATTCTGAATAATTCTGTGTTTACAGATGCAGGTGAATATAATATTGCAGTTTCTCTTATAGGAAATTATGATGGCGTTGTTAATGTTACCTATAAGGTTGCAAGAAAATCTATAAAGCAGGCTGAATTTATGTATGGCGACACCGTTGAAATTGTTTGCGATGGCGTTGAGCTTGTAGAAGGTAAGGATTATGTTGTAACAAAAGAAACCAATGAAGATGGCGATGTTGTTACCACGGTTGAGGGTATAGGAAACTATAAGGGAACACATACCCATACCGAAAAAGGAAATGGTAGCAGTGGCGATAGCCAGAATTCTGAAAGCTGGTTCATCAGACTTATAAATGCAATTATGAGCTTGTTTGAGAGATTGTTTAATATTGGCGCATAAATAAAACGAAAACCTCGGAAGTAAAATTCCGAGGTTTTTGTGTATATTAATGTAGGGTCGGGTCTTGTGTCCCGACCGCAAGTTTTTGTGAAGATTTATTTTGCGGAACGGTCAAGACCGTTCCCTACGGTTACTCTCAACAACAAAGGGTAATCTTTGTGGGGCTAGCCACCACCACCCCGATTAAGTTTATTTCAAAATTACCTGACGGGCACGAAATTTACTAATTCATAAATAAAATATATTCAAGGGCGGTCAACCGGTTGCAATATAGTCGTCTCGCTCGCTATTCACTTCGCGATACTCCTTATTGCGCCCAGGGCTTATTGTTCCCTGCATCGTCCACAGGACGCGGTCACAAACGCCCAACCTCCCTATCCGCAAGCGGACAGGGATGATAAAGGTTGCGATACTTTTACTCTTGTTCTGGTACAGGCAAGCCTGTACCTTACGGTAAATTAAGAAAAGCCTATACCTTACGGTTGGTTTTCTTCTCAAGCACCACTGCAACTACAAGTGCTGTGAAGCCTGCCACCAGCTTGCCTATGATAACGGAGATAATATGCTCATCGTTATAGGAGAGGGTGAAGGCTAAGTGGTCGCCGAAAACGAAGGCGGCGGAAACTGCAAAGGCAAGGTTCATAACTCTGCCTTTTCTGTTCATTCTGTCGGCACTTTCCATTGTGGCAATTGAGTTTGCGAGAGTTGCAATAAGACCGATAACGGAAGTATCGTCAAGGTTCAGCTTTTTGCCCAATGCTGAAAGTGGCTTTTTGAGAAGCCTTGAAATGATTGCAATAAGGGGGAATGTACCTGCCAATGTTATGCAGATTGTGAAGACAGTTGCGGCACTTTCCATAAGTGGTGCGGTGTTTTTGAGAATTATTTTACCTGTAAGGGTCTGGAAAATTCCCAATGCAAGACCGCAGGTAATGAGAAATGAAATGAATTTTCCGAAAACAGAGAAGATTTTTATTGTGATCTCCGGTAACTTAAGAAGTCCGATTAGGAGAATAACAGAAATAAGAATTG
>JAFSDL010000058.1 GCA_017436285.1 Clostridia bacterium | reverse complement strand
TTTGGTACACTGCAAATGATAAAATTATGAAAGGATAAGCATTATGGTAAGCACGCCGTTTCACGCATACTACACAGCACGAATATTAGACAGCTTGCAGGATGATGATAAGTTCATGCCGGCTTTTGCCTCATCAGACATAAAAGTGTATCCATATCAGGTGGGTGCAGCGCTCTTTGCAACACGTTCACCGTATAGCAAGGGTGTTGTTCTGATGGATGAAAGCGGACTTGGAAAGTCAACTGAAGCTATGCTTGTGGTAACACAGAAATGGTATGAAGGAAAAACCAGAATCCTTATTGTTGTTCCTAATGCAGATTTGCTTGTTCAGTGGCAAAAACAGATTGAAACCAAGTATAGTATCCCATACATAACCATATCAAATGCAGAACAGTTCCAATCTGCCGGAAACACATTTGACCAGGATTCAGTAATCCTGACAACATTTGATTTTACAGCACAAAACAGCGAAGAGGTTGGAAAAATCATTTGGGACCTTACCGTATTTGAAGAAGCAAGTCTTCTTGCATCGGTGCATAAGGAAGATAATAAGCAGGCAAGAATATTAAAGAAAATAGCGGAAGGCTCCTTTAAGGTGCTTCTTACAGGAACGCCTATTGAAAAGAATATCCTTGACCTTTATGGTCTTATGTACTTTATTGACGAAACAATTCTTCCAAGCGAGCAGGAATATATGTCCCGTTATTTCCGTAAGCCTGAGAACTATCCGGAGCTTGCGAAGCTTGTGAGTAAATATTGTTTCAGAACCCTAAGAAGTCAGGCGAAGCAATACGCAAAGATTCCTGAAAGAATTGTAATTACATGTGAGTTTGAACAATCGCAGGAAGAACAAGCATTGTATGACCTGATTCAAAAATATATTGATAAACCGGAAAAGATTGCCTTCCCGGAAATGAGTCCTTATGATTTGGCGCTTATGTTATTTAACCTGCAAGGCTCATCAACGCCTGCTATTGTAAAAGCAATAGAAGGTATAATTAAAAGACTTGAGAAAATAAACGGAGCAGAAGATGAAATAAATGAATTTAAAGAAATGCTTCTTGCAGCCGGAAATATAAAAATTGATACAAAACTTAAACTGTTTATGGCTTCCCTTGAGAGCGTGTTTAAGCTCCTTAAAAAAGTGGGAGCAAACAGAAAAGCAGTAATCTTTACAGAAAGCCGTGAAACGCAAAACTATCTTGAAGAGAACCTGAAGGATTTATATAAGATAAGCATTTATAACGGTTCCAAAGATTACAGAGCAATTGATAATTTCAAATCAGACTGTGAACTGATTATTTCAACAGATCAGGGTGCAAGAGGTTTTAATTTTGAAGAATCCTCCTTAGTCGTAAATTACGACCTCTTGTACAATACCCTGAAAATGGAGCAGAGAATTGACAGATGCCACAGACTTAATCAGCAGAATGATGTTATTGTTCTGAATTTCTTAAATAAGAGCAATATGGCAGATGTTAGAAAGCTTGAACTTGTTAATAAGAGAATGCTCGTTGCAGACGGCGTTTTCGGAATGTCGGATGCAATCCTTGGAGGATTTACCGATGACCTCAAGAAAACAATAAAAGACCTGCAGGTAAGAACGCAAGCGCAGATTCAAACAGAGCACGAGGAAACACTTAAATTTTTTGAAGAGGAAAACCGCAGAGATGTTGAGACGGCAGAACAGGTACTCTTTACAACCTTTACAAAAGAGCTTGCAAAGAAAGTAAAGATAACACCAAAATATGCCGATGAAAGAGCGGAGAAGATAAACAGTGATTTGTGGTCTTTGATAAAATATTATTTTGACAACTACAATAAAAAACACGACGATTGCCGATTTGTAATAAACGAGGAAGACAGAA
>JAFSDL010000057.1 GCA_017436285.1 Clostridia bacterium | reverse complement strand
AATTTGCTATGATGGTACTGCAAATAAAAAGGAGGCTAACGTAAATGCAAGAAATAAAAACAGTTGAGCTTGTCAAAAGATATAAAAATCTTACTGCTGTGAATAAGCTCAATTTAGAAATACATCAAGGAGAACTATTTTCTCTGTTAGGTGTTAACGGAGCAGGAAAAACCACAACAATAAAGATGTTAACCTGTATAACAAAACCGACGGATGGGGATGCATTTATAGGTAGATATAGTGTAACTAAACAGCCCGAACAGGTAAAGAGGTTGATTGGTGTATCGCCTCAGGAAACTGCAGTAGCACCGAACCTTTCCGTTAAAGAAAACCTTGAATTGATATGCGGTGTTCACGGATTTTCTAAAGAAAAAACCAAAATAAGAATCGAGGAGCTTTCCGAGCAGTTTACTTTAGAAGCTGTTTTAAGGAGAAAGGCAGGCAAGCTGTCGGGTGGATGGCAACGCCGTGTAAGTATTGCGATGGCACTTATCAGCGAACCGAAAATTCTGTTTTTGGATGAGCCTACTCTTGGTTTGGATGTTATCGCACGGCATGAGCTTTGGAATATGATTCGCTCTTTGAAGGGAAAAGCAACCATTATCCTTACAACACATTATATGGAAGAAGCAGAAGCACTTTCTGACCGCATAGGTGTTATGAAAGACGGCAAGCTTCTTGCAGTAGGAACTGTAGAAGAATTGAAGACAATGACAGGTGCAAATAACTTTGAATCAGCCTTCGTTTCTATCGTGAAGGAGGGTGCATTATGAGAATGTTGACATTTGCAAAAAGGTGCACAAAAGAAATTTTACGTGACCCGATAAACCTTGCTTTCGGCTTAGGTTTCCCTCTGGTTTTGTTGCTTCTTCTCAGTAGCCTGCAAAAGAATATCCCGGCCGACCTATTTGAGATTGATACCCTTACCTCCGGAATTACTGTGTTCGGACTGTCATTCATGACACTTTTTTCTGCAACGCTGAATGCCAAAGACCGTGAAAGTGCATTTTTGCAGAGATTATACACTACACCGCTCAGCGGCTTTGATTTTATCCTTGGTTATATGCTGCCGCTTTTACCAATTGCCATCGGGCAGACAGTTATTTGTTATCTGTTTGCGATTCCTTTGGGATTGACAGTCAGCATAAACATTATTTATGCTATAATAGGTATAATACCTATGGCTGTTTTCAACATTGCATTGGGGCTTTTGTGCGGCAGCATCTTTGGTGTTAAGCAGGTAGGTGGTATTTGCGGTGCATTGCTTACTAATCTCTCTGCGTGGCTATCCGGAGTATGGTTTGATTTGAAACTTGTAGGCGGCTTTTTCGAAAAAATCGCCAATGTGCTGCCCTTTGTTCACGCAACAGAAATGGAAAAAGCATTGTTCAATGGTAACTTTGAGCTTATATGGGCTCACATTCTGCCGATTCTTTTTTACAATATATTTATAACTGCGGTTGCTGTGTTCTGTTTTCTCAGACAAATGAAAAAACAATAAGGATTTGATGCGATGAAATACAAACTCATTATAGATAAAGATGCAGACGAAGAGATAATTGCAAAGGTTCACGCTCCTTCTTCTCTTACCGAACAGATAGAAAATCTTGTCTGTAGCTTTTTAGGTGCTGAAAGCATTATGGGATACCATGATGACGAGATGAGAAAGCTCTTATTCTCTGAAATAGAGTGTATTACTGTAATTGATAAAAAGGTAATTGCCATTGATACAAACGGCAACCGTTTTTCGCTCAAAGAAAGACTGCGTGATTTAGAGAATATTCTGCCTTCTTATTTTATACGCATCAACAAATCTACCCTTGCTAATGAACACCGTATTGAGCTATTTGACGCAGTATTCAGCGGTGGGGTGGATGCAGTATTCAGGTGCGGTTACCGTGAGTATGTTTCGAGACGTTGTTTTTCACAAATAAGAAGGAGGTATGAAGGAATATGAAAAGATTTATTTCGGAGTTTTTTCGTCGTGGTCTGATTGCTTGTGGTTTCGGCCCGATTGTTCTCGCAATTTTATATCTGATTCTGAATTATAAAGGCCAGATAGATACATTGACTGTCAATCAGGTCTGCATAGGGATTTTTTCAATAACTGCACTTGCCTTTACAGCAGGCGGTATGAATGCTGTTTATAAGATAGAACGCCTGCCCTTGATGGTGGCAATTCTGATTCACGGTGTTGTTTTATATATCAGCTATTTAGGCACTTATCTGCTCAATGATTGGCTCAAATTGAGCTTGATACCGATTTTTGTTTTTTCCGGTATTTTTGTTGTCGGCTATCTGGCGGTCTGGGCAATTATTTATTGCGTAACCAAACGGAATACTAAAAAGCTTAATGAAATGCTGAAAGAAAAACAGCAAAAGATAATAGACGATAAGAAACAGTTAGATTAAATGTTTTACTGCTCTCTCCGTTAAGGCAGTTTTTGCATGCTCTTCAAAAATCTAACGCAGTATTCAAATAAACAAATTCATAGTTTTCGGCATAAAAAAAGCACCCTATGCGGGGTGTGGGGCATTAGAATCTTTTGTGCAAATTAAAAAGGAACAAACTGCTCATTTCATAAGCGGTTTGTTCCTTTGCCTTTATTTGAATTCAAGCACTTTTTCTATTGCATCCGCCATTACCTTGTGACCAAGATTTGTAGGATGAATACCGTCAACGGCAAGCTTTACCGGTTCAATGCTTTTTTGAGCCTGATAAAAAACCTCTTGTAAATCAAGTACCGTTGCACCGTTT
>JAFSDL010000056.1 GCA_017436285.1 Clostridia bacterium | reverse complement strand
GAAAAAGAAATAGAAAAAGAAAATGAGAAAAATCTGACATAGGAAGGGAAAAGGGGAAAGTGTGAAAGGGGAGAAGGGAAACCTGTCAAAGCTACTGCAGAATTCCTTCAAAAAATTAAAAAGAATATATGTCAGAAACTATTTTTAATTTCAACTCCTTTATAATAATGCTTTAAAATCTCTTCGTAATCGCTTCCTTGTCTTGCCATAAAATCTGCTCCGTATTGGCTCATTCCAACACCGTGTCCGTAGCCGGTAACATTGAAGGTTACTGCAGTTTTTGTGGTTTTAACCGTAAAAACAGGACTTCTTAAGCCAAATGCCTTCCGTATTTCCTCTCCTGTGAATTCTTTGTCCTTTATGGTTGCTTTCAAAACGGTGCCTGCCTTTGATGTTTTTGTTATTTTTATAATGTTTTTCAGGGAGTTGATATCCTTGGTTATTTCTATTGCTTTTGCCTGCTTTGAAAAATCCTCTTTGTCGAAAACCAATTCCGTTGAGTATTGGGGAGAAAGATTATCACCGTTGCTTTTTACGCTAACAAGATATGGCACCTTTTCGCCCCAGATATTTTCCGCACTCTCGGTTTTTCCGCTACATATTGCGTGGAAGGCGGCAACGCATAATTCATCTTCATAATAAAGGGCTTGGTTTTCAACTGCCTTTACAATGCTTTCAAGCTTTGCTTCATATTTTTCATAATCCTCGCCCCATTTTTCTTTTCTTTGCTCCTGATTAAGATAGCCTTGATGAACACTGCTGTCGTCGCTGATGTGATAGCTTTCTTTGCTTTCTTTTTTCAGGCGTAAAGCATTTGTGTAACAAGCAACAGCCTGTGCCTTGAGGGCTTCCTCGTGGTAGGAAAGAGGCATTTCTGCCGCAACGCTTCCGCAGATATATTCAAAAAAATCCATTTCAACAGTTTCCTGTGTGCCTGAACGAAAAACAGAAACTGTATCGGTATTTTTTGCGGTTATATCAGAGGTCGTTGGCGGTGCTTCAGATGATATGCCCTGCAGATTAATTTCTTTATTCAGAATGGCAAAAGGCAAAAATGAAATAGTCAGGGCACAGAATATAACAAGACGAAAGAAATTTTTCATAAAAATTTAACCATTCCTTTGTTTTTTTAGTGTAAAGTGAGAGTGTGTTCTGTATTGACATTAAAATCAATATGTTATAAAATAATATGAATTATTATTTAAAGTTATGATAGGAGTGAGATGATTGCCAACATATATCGAACCAATAAAGAGCACTGATTTAAAATCCCTTTGTGATGAGCTTAAGGAATCAAGTGCAGTGCCTCAGGAATATTTCGACAGATTTGAGGTTAAAAGAGGCTTAAGAAACCGCGATGGAAGCGGTGTTATGGCAGGTCTTACAAAAGTATGCTCCGTTGAGGGCTATTACATAGAGGATGGCGAAAGAAAGCCCATTGAAGGTAAGCTTAAATACAGAGGTCTGGATGTTAATAATCTTGTTGATGCTTGTGTTGCGGAAAACCGCTTCGGCTACGAGGAGGTTGCCTGGCTTCTTCTTTTCGGTAGCCTTCCCACAAGAAATCAGTTGAAATTGTTTAACAAGGTGCTTTCAGAATGCAGAGAGCTTCCCGAGGATTTCATAGAGGATATGATTATGAAAGCACCCTCGCCCAATATTATGAATAAGCTTGAGCGTTCAGTGCTTTCCCTTTATTCTTATGACAGTAATCCTGACGATATCTCAATAGAAAATGTTTTGCGCCAGAGCATTCAGATTATGGCTCAGCTTCCTATGATTATGAGCTATGCTTATCAGGTCAAGAGAAGATATTATCTCAAAAAGAGTATGTACCTTCACCCTGTAAAGCCCGGTCTCACAACTGCGGAAACTGTTCTTTACACAACCCGTTCTGACAGAAAGTTCACAGACGAGGAAGCAAAGCTCCTTGACCTTTGCCTTATGCTTCACGCAGAACACGGCGGCGGTAACAACTCTGCCTTTGCAACCCGTGTTCTCACCTCAAGCGGAACAGATACCTATTCTGCAATTTCTGCAGGTATAGGCTCTCTTAAGGGTCCCCGTCACGGTGGTGCAAACCTTAAGGTTGCGGAAATGATTAAATATCTTAAAGAGGATGTTGCAGATATTACCAATGAAGGTCAGGTTGCAGATTTCCTCAAGAAGATTATAAATCGTGAGGCAGGCGATAAAACAGGCCTTGTTTACGGTATGGGTCACGCGGTCTATACTCTTTCTGACCCTCGTCAGGTTGTTCTCAAAAGAGAAGCGGCAAAAATTGCAGAGGAAAAGGGCTTTGGTGCAGATTTCAAAGCTCTGGAGCTTATTGAAAAGCTTACACCTGAAATTTTTGCAAGCGAGAAGCACAATAATAAGAAAATTTGTGCTAATGTTGACCTTTATTCAGGTCTTATTTATGAAATGCTTGGTATTCCTGTGGATTTATACACACCTCTCTTTGCAGTTGCCCGTGTGGCAGGCTGGTCTGCTCACAGAATTGAGGAGCTTATAACAGGAAACAGAGTTATCAGACCTGCTTATAAGAATGTGGCTGTTCCTAAAAACTATGCACCTATTGAAGAAAGAATTTCCAACTTCAAAAAGCCCACAATATATGTTCCTCTTGATGAAAGATAAGAAAGGACTGTAAATAAATGAATAAAATTAAAGGTTCTTCAAGTGCTGTGAAAATGAAATATCTTCTTTTCGTTTTTGCTGCTGCTGTTCTTGTATCTCTTCCAACACGTGTGTATCAGTTGTTGGCTCTTGTGGATACTACCAATGGCTTTTTCAAGGAAAGTGATGTAACTATACCTGTGCTTTATGGTGTTACTGTTGTTTTCGGACTTCTTTTCCTTGTGTTGAGCTTTATAAGCAAAGAAGTTCCGTCACCTAAGCTTCCCACAGGTAAGAATCCCATTTTGGGCATTGCTTCTTTTGTGATGGTTGCAGGACTTGGCGCGGATATGTTGTCTATACTTCGTAAAATTATTCCTGCAAATCACGGTAGCGGAGCAATTTTTGTAAACCTTTTGAAAGCAAATCTCAGTAAAAACGGCGGAGCATTTACAATTCTTGAATTTGTTTTTGCTTTTTTTGCAATAATATATTTTATTGTGTTTGCAATAAGCCATCTTAACGGAAAAGCATCCTATAAAGAGTTTAAGCTCCTTGCACTTGCACCCTTGTGCTGGTCAATGACAGTTCTTGTTACAAAGCTTATGAATGCCATAAGCTTCATAAAGGTTTCAGAGCTTCTTTTTGAGATTTTTATGTTTGTATTCACTATGCTTTTTTTCCTTACCTTTGCACGTATTTCTTCAGGTGTTTTCACTGAGGACAGTATGTGGGGGATTTATGGCTACGGACTTACAGCAGCTCTTTTGGCTTCAATTGTAACAATTCCCCGAATTGTTATGGCTCTTGTGGGCTTGGATGCTGTTGAGGGGAATGAATTTAATTTTGCCCACCTTGCAATATTCGCTTTCATTATTGCTTATATATTTGCCTCCTTGGGTATTGGCTTTAAGGATGGCTTGAGAAACAGAAGACAGGTTAATGAAATCGAATTACCCGATGATGATATCATTGTTAAAAAAGAAGATTCTGATGAATACTTTGAAGAAGCGGAAACAGTTGAAGATGATGAAGCAACTGAGGAAATAGTTGAAGAAGCTGTTGAAGAAGCTATCGAGGAAACGGTTGAGGAAACGGTTGAGGAAACAGTTGAAGAAACTGTTGAAGAGGCTGTTGAAGAGGCTGTTGAAGAGGCTATCGAGGAAACGGTTGAGGAAACGGTTGAAGAAGCAGTTGAAGAAGCAGTTGAAGAGCCTGAAGAGGTTGAAGCCGAAGAGGATGATTTAAAGCCAATATCTCTTGCAGATTTGAAAAACAGAAATAAGAAATAAAGAAAAAATGTGCGGTAGGAGGAATATACAATGTTTTTAGATAATATGACTATGGCCGCACAGCAGGTTATTATACTGTATCTGATTGTTGCGGTCGGCTTTGTTGCCGACCGTTTACACGTTTTCGGTCAAAATACCGCAAAACGCTCAAATGATTTGCTTTTTTATATCATTACTCCTGTTGTAATGGTTCAGTCCTTTATAAATATGGATTTTGATATTAAAACTGCAAAAACATTTTTAATAGCCTTTGCTTGTATGACCGGAACACTTGTTGTGGGAATTCTTCTTGCAATACCATTTTTCAATAATAAGAGCAATAAGAATTCAACGGTGTTCAAGTATGCGGTAAGCTATGGCAATATGGGCTATATGGCATTGCCTCTTTGCTATGCAATTTTAGGCAGTGAGGGTGTGTTCTATTGCTCTGCAGGTGTTGTAGCGTTTAATATTCTTTCCTTTACACACGGAATATGGTGTATGAACAAGGGTGAAGGAAAAACAAGGTTTGAGTTTAAAAGGCTTTTTCTGAATCCCGGTGTTATTTCTGTATTGATAGGGCTTCCCCTGTTTATTTTCGATGTGGAATTGCCTGAGGTAGTTAATTCTGCAATAACACATATTGCAAATCTTAATACTCCTCTTGCTATGCTGTTTTTAGGAACATATATTGCAAATACGGATTTAAAGGCTATGTTTAAAGAGAAAAATAATTATCTTGTTATTCTCTTGAAAACAATTGCCTTGCCGCTTATTATGTTCTGTATTTTCAGGCTTGTGGGAATTTCCGGTGCATTGCTTACTGCCTGTATGATTTCGGCTTCGGTGCCCAGTGCCAACAATACAGTAATGTTTTCTGCAAAATACGGAAAGGATACGGGCGTTGCATCAAAGGTTGTGGCATTGTGCTCCTTGGTTTCTGTGTTTACAATGCCTGTTATGATAGCATTGAGCAAAATGTAAATATTTTGTTGTAAATTAAGAAAAAATAAACTATAATATTAATATATAAAATATGTAAAATTTCAGTTTAAACAGTTTAAAAAAGGAGTGGCGTTTTATGAAGCTTGTTATCGGTATAATTAACAGCGATGATGCAAATGACCTTCTCTCTGAAATTACTAAAGCATCCTTTCAGGCAACAAAGCTTTCAACCTCGGGCGGTTTTCTTAAGATGGGTAATGTGACTGTTCTTGTGGGCGTTGAAGATGAAAAGGTTGATGAGGTAGTTGGAATTTTCAAAAATTGTTGCTCTCGAAGAACTCAGATGATACCAACTGCTCCACCATATTTAGGTGAAGGCTTTGTAAGTGCAGCGCCTGTTCAGGTAACAATAGGCGGGGCAACCCTGTTTATAATTGATGTTGATAAAATGATAAAATTATGATTAAAGACAGCTCGTTTAATGAAAATATATTGAAGACCTTAGATAGCTTTTTTGCCGATGGCAGAAGGCCTCACGCTCTTTTAATTGACGGAGCAGGAGTTGAGGACAGAGAGGGCTTGTCCTTGTTGGCGGCTCGGATGATGGTTTGCGAAAATAAGGACAGAACCCCTTGCGGTGAATGTGAGCATTGCAGAAAAGCAAAAGAAAAAGTACATCCCGATATTATTTCAATAACTAAGCCCGATGATAAAAAGAATTTCTTAAAGGATGATATTAAAAAAATGGTGGCAGATGCTTACCTGACACCAAACGAAGCAGATGTTAAGGTTTTTATAATAAAAGAAATGCAGCTGATGAAAGAAGAAAGTCAGAATCTTCTTCTTAAAATACTTGAAGAGCCACCGAGATATACTGCATTTATTCTTACCTCGGATAATTCAAATGCGGTAATCGGCACGGTGCTTTCCAGAGTGGTTCGTCTGAGAATGGGTAAGGCTAATGTAACCGAATATAGCGAAAAAGCAGTTGCGGTTACAGAAAAATTCATTGATGCAATTTTATCGCCTTATGAATATAACAGAATTGAAGCAGCAGCACCACTTGACGGAAACAAGGCTCTTACTGCAGAGGTTCTGGAGGCTTTAGTAGCAGTTTTCCGAGATGCAATTGCTCTTAAATCAGGCGGAAAAATTTTGGCAGAAGCGTTTGCTTCAAAAAGCAGATTGCTTTCAGATAATATAAAGCCGGAAAAGCTTTTAAATATGTATGATACTGCTACGGGGTTATTGCGCTCGTTGGAAAATAATCCCAATTATAATCTGCTTTCCGCAGTTTTATGTGCAAAAATCTAAATAAAAATTTGGAGTTAATTTATGGCAGAAGTTGTAGGAATCCGTTTTAAAGAAAACGGAAAGGTATATTATTTCGACCCTGATTCAAAGAAGCTTGCAAAGGGCGAAATGGCTATAGTTGAAACTGTAAGAGGAATAGAGTGCGGTGAGGTTGCATCCGCAAACCACAAGGTAAACGATTCCGAAATAGTTCATCCCTTAAAGAAAATTTTAAGAATTGCCAATAAAGAGGATATTAAAATTCTTGAGCAAAACAAGAAAAAGGAAGAGGAAGCATTCAGCTTTTGTCAGAAAAAGGTCGAACAGCTCGGTCTTGATATGAGCCTTGTTGAGGTAGAATGTGCTTTTGACGGAAGCAAAATGATTTTCTACTTCACCTCTGATGACAGAGTGGATTTCAGAGAGCTTGTAAAAATTCTTGCAGGTAATTTCAGAACAAGAATTGAAATGCGTCAGATTGGTGTGCGCGATGTTTCCAAAATGCTCGGCGGCTTAGGTATTTGCGGAAGGCCCTTCTGTTGCTCTCAGTTTTTAGATGATTTCCATCCCGTTTCAATAAAAATGGCGAAGGAGCAGGGTCTTTCCCTTAATCCCTCAAAAATAAGCGGTACCTGCGGAAGGCTTTTGTGTTGCCTTAAGTATGAGCAGGAAAGCTACGAATATCTTGCTAAGGTAACCCCTCGTGTGGGTTCTGTTGTTGAAACAAGAGAGGGAAGGGGTGTTGTTACTGAAAACAGCCTTCTTACAGGTAAAATAAAGGTTCAGCTTGACCGCAGACCTGAAGCTATCCCTACCGAATTTCACAGAAAGGATGTCCGCATTTTAAAGGGTGCAAAGGCTCCCAGGGAGGAAGCTCAGGAAGACATTTCTGAATAATAAAATAAATAAAATATTTGTAAATTCATATTTCCCTATTGATTTTAGAAAAATATGTGTTACAATGAAATCAAATATTAGCAAGGAGGTCAGAAAAATGGCATACAAAATTACTGATGATTGCATCTCATGTGGCGCTTGTGCAGCAGATTGCCCCGTTGAAGCAATTTCTGAAGGCGATGGCATCTATGTTATCGATGCAGACACTTGCATTGATTGTGGTGCATGTGCAGGTTCTTGCCCCGTAGGCGCTCCTGTTGAAGACTAATTTGTACTTATTTTAGCAACTAACCGTTCACCTTTTGGTGAACGGTTTTGCTTTTGTAAAAAAACTTAAAATTTTAAATAAAATATTTGTTTTTATATATAATGTATGATATAATAAAACAGATAATGGAAAGGTGTCACCAAAAAGCAACAAGAAAGGGTGGTTTTTGTTTATGAAGCATTTTTTAGATATTACTGATTTTTCAAGAGAAGGCTTGCGGGAAATGCTCAATGTTATGAGTTACATAAAAGAAAATCGTGGCGCATATTCAAGGGATTTGGAGAAAAATGTAATTATCAATGCCTTTTTCAAATCTGACAGAGACACTAAAACCGCTTTTTCAAGTGCGATTATAAAAATGGGCGGAACGCCGGTAGATTTCGAATATAATCCTGATGAAACCTTAAGAGATGCAGTTGCAAATATGTCGGCTTATGGTGATGCCATAGTTCTTTCCCATAACAAGAAAGGCGCTGCAAGAGCAGCATCCCTTTATGCGACAGTGCCTGTTATCAATGCAGGTGATGGCGCAAGGGCATATCCTGTTAAAACTCTTTCGGATTTTTCATCCGTGTGGATTGAGAAAAAGCACGTTTCAAATATGAAAATCGGCTTTTTAGGAGATTTTTCAAACAATATTCTCGTAAAAAATCTTCTTCAATGCCTTAATCTCTATAAAGGAAACGAATTTTATTTCATATCTGTAAACGGTAAACCATTAAGCGAGGGTTATATTAATATTATGGACAGGCGTGAAAAGGATTTCGCAGTTTACGATAATCTTTTTGAGATTCTTCCTGAGCTTGATGTGCTTTATATGACAGAGGTGAAAAAAGATTCCTTTGATAGTGAAATAATGTATGAGGCAAGAAAGCATAATTTTATTCTTGATGAAAGAATGCTTCTTGCAGCGAAGCCTGATTTGATAATCCTTCATCAATTTCCCAGAGGTGAGGAATTGGATGCATCTGTTGATGCTGACAGCAGAGCAAAATATTTTGCCGGCTTTAACAGATATGTGGATTCCTGTATAGCAATTCTTTCAAAACTTACAAAATCCAGAATGGGTCGTGCCTTGCAGCCTGATTTTGAAGAGTCAACCCACGAAGAATACTGCGGAAAAGAAGACTGCATAACCTCAGAGGAAAAATACCTTCCCAATTTATTTTATGAAACTGCAGATGGCAGACTTTTCTGTAAATATTGCGGTCAAGAGCTGGTAAAATGAGTGAAAAAATATTAGTTGTAAAGGGCTCCTGTAGAAAAGGCAGTGTAACAAACCATATCTGGCAGGATGCCTTAAACAGTGTAGAAGATATTGAAATAAGTGTTTTTGATGCTTTTTCAGAAGCCTTTGCTTTTTGTAACGGATGCAATTTCTGTGAAGAAATGGGCAGATGTATTCACAGAGATTTAGACGGTTTTTTCAAGGATTTTGAAAATGCAGATGTGGTGTTGTTTTCAAGCCCTGTTTATAACGGCGGGTTTTCTGCTCCCGTAAAAGCATTAATAGACAGATTTCAGGCTTATTACACATCCTTTTATAAAAACGGAAAAACACAGCCCATAAAGAAAAAACGAAAAGGTATTCTTCTTGTTGCAGCAGGGCGCGGTGGTGTTGTTGCAACAGAGGATATGCAGAAAAATCTTAAATGTGCATTTACAATTCTTAATATGGAGCTTGCGGGAACGGTTCTTTGTGCAAATACAGATACCGTACCCGACTTAGAAAAAGCAAAAGAAGATTTAAAAATAATCCTTAAAAGGAGCTTATCAGATGAATAAACGAAGGGTGAAAATTATTGTTGTTGCATTTGTAACAGTAGTGTTAGCTGCTGTGTTATTTGCTGTTGGTATGGCAGAAAATGTAACAGACGGAATGTTCAATATGAACACTCCCACAAAAATCACCAAAAACTCAACAGTGGTAGGCACTATCAATTCCAAAAAAGACTATGAAGCCTTTGTTTTTGAAATTGAAAAAGAAGGCGCTTTAAGTGTACGCCTTGACCACGATAATATGTTGGATTCCGTTAAATGCGGTTATGTTGTTACCCTTTATAAAATTATTGAGGGTGAGAGCAGGGAATATAAAGAAATTACATATTTTGAATCCTTTTGGAGCGATGTAACATCAAGCTGGGGTGAAACAGGCGTTTCCCCGGGAACATATTGTGTTGTGGTTGACCCCGGCTCTGATATTTTATACGGAGATTTTACCCTTGTTACTACTTTTACTCCGTCATCCACCTTTGAAAAAGAGCTTAACGATACCAAAGAAACCGCAAACTCATTAGGTGTTGGTTATGCATTCTATGGCTCATCATCTCAGAGGAGTGATGGCTACGACCACGATTGGTATGTTTTTGAGCTTTCAAAGGATAGCTGTGTGAATATTTCATTTGCTCACGATGATTTAACCTTCCCCAAGGCAGGCTGGAACATAAAGCTCATTAACGAAAATGATGAGGTAGTGTGTGATTTCACATCAAAGCTTACCGATACGCTTCTTAAAACAGGTAAAATCGGTCTTAAAGCAGGCACTTATTATATAAAGGTTGAAAATGTTTCCACTATTGCTACAACATATAGCATAATGTTGGGCTCTGAAAAGGCAGTTAATAACGAATTTGAGCTTAACGATACCCCTGAAACCGCAACTGAATTGCCACAGGATGTAGAAACCGGCGGTTCTCTTGCAGACAGATTGCTCAGTCTTGATAAGGACTATTATAAAATCAATGTTCCTGCAGAGGGTGTTGTAGATATTACCTTCTCTCACGAGGAGCTTGAGGGAGATAAAAACGGTTGGAATATCCGTATACTTAAAAAGCTCAAAAACGGAACATATTATGAAATAATTAAGAAGGTTTCTGCTTGGAACAGCTCGGGCTACAAGCTCAGCAATGTGGGTCTTGAGGCAGGCGACTATTATATTCTTATTGATGGTGACTCATTGGCATATAACTCAGCCTCATATACTTTACAATGGGCGTTTACACAGAGAAGCGACTTTGAGGTTGAGCCAAACGGTAGCAGGAAAACCGCAAAGGATATTGTGGCAAACACCTACTACTACGGTGCAATTATTTCCTCTGATGTGGATTTCGATGAGGATTATTACAGATTTGAAATAACAGAAAAGAGAAATGTCAGCCTTGAATTGTGGCATAAAAAGGTAACAGACAGCTCAGTTACATGGGTTGGAAGCATAATTGATGAAGATGGTAATGTTGTTAAATCTATTGAGTCATCCCTTGACCAAGGCCTTGTTTTAACAGGCACTGTGACACTTGAGCCGGGTACATATTATGTAAAAATTGAAACAGGTATGTATGAATCAGAGCTACCATATTATTTCAAATTAGTAAGGTGATAATCTTTGAAAAAGCTTATGTGTGTGTTTCTTGTGTTGGCGCTGGTGCTTCTGAGTGCCTGCACGGGAAATGCGCCTGAACCCCACAAAAACGAGGTAACTGTTGCCGCGTCATTTTACCCTGTGTATATTTTCACATTGAATCTTTTGAATGGTATTGAGGGCGTAAATGTTGAATGTATGGCAGAGCAGAGCGTGGGTTGCCTTCACGATTATAATCTCACTGCAAGGGATGCACGACTTCTCAGTGATGCGAGAGCTCTTGTGATTAATGGTGCAGGTATGGAGAGCTTTCTTGAGGATGCCTTTGAAAGCGTTGAAAATCTCAGGGTTATTGATTCCTCTGAAAATATAACACTTCTTTGCAACGAAGCTCATCATAATGAAGCTGAGCATAACCATCATCACCACGAAAATTCTCATATATGGCTTTCCGTTGACAATGCAAAGCTTCAGGTTGAAAATATCAAAAACGGTCTTGTGGCAGAGCTTCCTGAATATGAAGAGTATATTGAGAAGAATTATGAGGATTACATTGCAAGATTAAATGACCTTATTGAAAAAAGAGATAAAGTGGTTTTCGGAGAAGAGAAGCCTTCGGTTATTTCTTTTCACGGTGCATATGAGTATCTGGGTGCAGATTTAGGCTTTCATATAGCAGATACCATTGAAAGCGATGAGGGTGCAGAGCCTTCCGCTAAAGAGCTGGCACATTTAGTTTCAGAGATAAAAGAAAGCAATATAAAGGCTCTTTTGGTTGAGCCTGAATATAGCGGTTCTGCTGCTGAAATTCTCAGCAGAGAAACCGGTATAAAGATTTATACACTCAATCCTGTAATAAGCGGTGATTCGGTTCTTACCGCTTATGAGGATATAATGGAAGAGAATTATAAAACTATTTTAAAGGCGGTGAAATAATGGCTTCCGAAAACGGTTGCGGCCTTTGTAAAATAAAAGTTGATAGTATCGGTGTGAAAAAAGGCGGCGAGATTTTACTTTCGGATGTTTCCTTTCACCTTCATTGCGGGGAGCTGACTGCACTTATCGGTGTTAATGGTGCAGGCAAAACAACTCTTGTCAAATCAATTTTAGGAGAAATTCACCACGAGGGCTCAGTTTCCTTTGAGTCCCATAATGGCGAAAAAATAAGCAATATAACAATCGGCTATGTTCCTCAGCATCTTGATTTTGACCGTTCTGCTCCTGTGAGCGTTGAGGATTTTCTTCTTGTTGGCAGAACAAACAGTCCCGTTTGCTTTTTCAAAAATAAAAAGCTGAAAAAGGAGATTGATGAGGCACTTGAAATTGTAGGCTGTAAGGAGCTGAAGGGCAGAAGCTTAGGCTCTCTTTCAGGTGGCGAGCTTCAGAGAGTTATGCTTGCTAATGCTCTGTACCCTCTTCCCGAGCTTCTTTTGCTTGATGAACCCGTTTCGGGAGTGGATGTGGCAGGAAGCGAAAAGTTTTATGAGGTTATCAGAGATTTAAAGCAAAATTACCATATGGCAATTGCAATGGTTTCTCACGATTTGGGAATAGTAAGGGATTTTGCCGATAAGGTTGTTTTAATAAACAAATCTGTTCTGAAAAGCGGAAAAGCAGAGGATGTTTTCAATTCTCAGGAGTTTAAAAGCAGTTTTTACAGCTTGAATGAAGGGGAGGAGAAGCAATGAATCTGATTTATGAATTTATGAGTTCTGTTCTTCCTTTTTCCTGGGCTGATTATAAATTTATGATAAATGCCTTTGTTGCGGTTCTTCTCATAGCACCTCTTATGGGTGTTTTAGGAACAATGGCAGTTAATAACAAAATGGCATTTTTCTCCGATGCTTTAGGGCATAGTGCATTTACGGGTATTGCCTTAGGTGTGCTTTTGGGCATAAAAAATGAAACGATTTCCCTGATAGCCTTCGGTGTTTTTCTCGCTCTGATTATTACAAGGGTGAAAAACAAGGGCAGGGCTTCCTCCGATACGGTTATAAGCGTGTTTTCCTCAACCTCAATAGCACTTGGTCTTTTAGTGCTTTCCTATGGTGGCGGATTTTCAAAATACAGCGCATATCTTGTTGGCGATATATTAAGCGTAACCGGGAATGAAATTTTGTGCTTGCTTATCACATTTGTTGTTGTGATAATAATCTGGTGCTTTATTTACAATAAGCTTCTTGTTATTTCCGTAAACAGAGAGCTTGCCGCAAGTCGCGGAATAAAAACTACTGTTTACGAAAATATCTTTGTTATTGTTGTTGCAGTGGTTGTAATGATGTCAATAAAATGGGTGGGTATTCTTCTTATTAATTCATTGTTGATTTTGCCTGCCGCAGCAGCAAGAAATATTGCAAAAAATTCCCGACAATATCTTTCTTTTTCCGTGCTTATTTCGGTGGCTTGCGGAATTGCAGGGCTTTTTACCTCCTTTTATTGCGATACATCAGCAGGAGCAACTATTGTTACTATCTCTGCAATAGTTTTCTTTGCAACATATGTTTTCAGAAAAAATAAATAAGAAACAAATAGAAAAAATAATCCGAAAGGAATGTATATAAATGTTGTTTTCACAGGATATAGGCGTTGACTTGGGTACTGCCAACACACTTGTTTTTGTTAAAGGTAAGGGTATCGTTATAAGAGAGCCCTCTGTTGTGGCAGTTGATGAAAGAACAAATCCCAAAACAGTTGTAGCTGTTGGTGCAGATGCTAAAAGAATGATAGGCAGAACCCCCGGCTCTATCACTGCAGTCAGACCTCTTAAGGATGGTGTTATTGCAGACTTTGATATGACCTCTGATATGCTCAAGGAGTTTATCAAGAGAGCAATCAGTGGTTCTCCCTTCAACAGAGCAAGGGTTATGATTTGCATTCCCTCAGGCGTTACCGAGGTTGAAAGAAGAGCGGTTCACGATGCGGCTAAAAGCGCGGGCGCAAGATATGTAAGCCTTATTGAAGAGCCTATGGCGGCGGCAATAGGTGCAGGGCTTCCCGTTCTCGATGCAACAGGCAGTATGATTGTTGATATCGGTGGCGGTACAAGTGAGGTTGCAGTTATTTCACTTGGCGATATTGTTACATCAAAGTCCGTAAGAGTTGCGGGTGATACCTTTGATGAAGCTATAATTTCTTATGTTAAAAGAACCTTTAATCTTCTTATCGGTGAGCGTTCCGCAGAGGATATCAAGCTTAAATTAGGCTCTGCTTATCCTTATGAGGGCGAGGCTGCAATGGAAATTAAGGGCAGAAACCTTATTGATGGTCTTCCCAAGTCCGTTGAAATTACAAGTGAGCAGGTTCGTCAGGCACTTGCAGACCCTGTTGACCAGATTCTTGACTCCATCCGCTATACTCTCGACAGAACTCCTCCCGAGCTTGCAGCAGATATTATTGAAAGGGGAATCACCCTTACAGGTGGCGGTGCGCTTCTCAGAGGACTTGATAAGCTTATTTCTTCAGAAACAGGTATGCCTGTTAATGTTGCCAAAAATCCCATTGACTGCGTTGTAAACGGTACGGGTATCTGTCTTGAAAAAGACCTTTTAGGATTCAGGAAATAATAGGGGCTAATAAAAATGAAAAGATTTTTTCGTAGTAGAGGGTTTAAAAATCTTGTTGTTATAGCAGTTGTGGTTTTTCTGGGTGTGCTTGTGGCGGCTTTCACTCATAACGCATCGTCACCCATAACCTCTGCATTAGGAGCAGTGTTTTCACCCTTGCAGAAATTATCTGCGGCGATATCAGAAAATTTAGGTGAGCTTTCTGTTTCATTTGAGTCTGCCTCGGTGTATGCAGAAGAAAATGCTCAATTGAAGGAAGAGCTGGCTGAATATCGTAAAAAATTAGCAGATTATAATGAAATGAAAAAGAAAGTGGATTCCTATGAGGAATTCTATGGAGTAAAAAAGCAGAATCCTGATTTTGAATTTTGCTATGGCTCTGTGGTGTCAAGGGATGCTGCAGATGCTTACGGCTCTTTTGTTCTTGATATGGGCTCAAAGGACGGAGTTGAGGTTGATGACCCTGTAATATACGGTGAGTATGTTGTGGGTATTGTAAAAAAAGTCAATTTTTCAACCTGCGTTGTTTACACTCTTATTGACCCTCGTGTTAATATAGGTGCATTGGAATCGGGAACAAGGGAATATGGCTATGTTTCAGGGGATTCCGCTATGTATAAAAACGGCTTGTGCAAATTATCAGGCTTAGATGCTTCCACCTCAGTTGTAGGTGGCGGTATAGTTTGCACCTCGGGTGCAGGCGGTGTTTTCCCCGAAGGGCTTTTGATTGGTGAAATTGTATCTGTTCACAATGATGAAATTTCTTCAGGCTTTTATGCTCAGGTCAAGCCCTTTGCAGAGCTTTCAAAAATTTCAGATGTTTTTGTAATAACCTCATTTGAGGGACAGGGCGAAGAATAAAATAGAAGAATAAGATATAAAGGAAAAGAGGTGGTACCCTTGCATTACGGAGATAATAAGCCCAAATATAAAAGATGGGCAATTTACTGCGCTTTGTTGGCAATAGCAGTGCTATTGCAGAATTCAATGGGTGGTATATTGGACTTTTTCGGAGCAAGGGTGTTCCTCAGTATTCCCCTTTGTGTTGCCATTGCGATGTTTGAAAGAGAGGTTCCTGCAGCAGTCTTCGGCGTTTTTGCAGGTGCATTGTGGGATGTTTCCTCAGGTGTTGATGGATTTAATGCATTGGTTCTGATGGTGATATGTGCAGTAAGCAGTCTTTTCATAAGCCATCTTATGAGGAACAATATTATTACCTCTTTCGTTTTAGGTGCAGGGGGGATTGCCTCTTATGAGCTTGTTTATTTTGTTACAAGATTCTGGGGTAGCGGTAATCCCGTAAGGCAGATATTTTCCTTCTATTTACCGTCGCTTCTGGTTACATTGGTTTTCGTTCCCCTTTGTTATATGGTAGTTAAATCAGTTTATAATTCCTATAGAATTGCAGAGTAAAAATTATGTCTATTGAATTACGAAAAAAAAGAAGAGTTGCAGGTACAATAATAATAGGCTTGCTTTTTGGGTTTCTTGCTTTGGCTCTTGTGAAAACACAGCTTATTGATGCAGAGCAATATAAATCTGCGGCAGATAGCTTAGCAGTTTCAAGTAGCTCCGTCAAAGCATCAAGAGGAGAAATTCTCGATTGCAACGGTAATCCCCTTGTCACAAACAGGCAGGGGAATTCTGTGGTGTTCAAATATTCTGAATTCCCCTCATCAAAAAAGCAGAATGAAAGAAATGAATTGATTTTTTCTCTTATAAAGCTTTTTGAGAAAAATGATGTTGAATGGATTGATAATCTTCCTCTTAAATATAAAAACGGAAATCTTGTAATTGATAAGGATAAAGAAGCTGAATTTGAATATATGGTTTCTGAAAATATGCTTGAGATGGAAAAGGGCGAAAAATCAACCGCAGAGGAATGCCTTGATGCCCTGATTGAAAGATACGGTCTTGAAGATTATTCAAGAAAGGATGCAAGAAAAATTGCATCCGTTTGCTTTGGAATGAAATATTCATATTTTTCCGCTTCCTCGCCATATACCTTTGCAGAGGATGTGCCAACAGAAATAGTTTCTGCAATAAAAGAAAAAAGCACCACCTACCCCGGTGTTGACAGTGAAAGCGTCAGCTACAGAGAATATAGCGATAAAACCAGCTTTTCTCATATTTTAGGTGTGGTGGGCTCTATCAGTGCGGAAGAATATGAGCTTGAAACAAAAAAGCTTTCTGAAAAATTAAATGACGATACACTTACCGCGAAAGAAATAAAGGTGTTGAAAAATAACGCCTATTCCCTTAATGACAGCTACGGTAAAAGCGGTATTGAGGCTACAATGGAAAGCTATCTCAGAGGAACCAACGGAATAAAAACAACAACTACAAATTCCGATGGTACTGTTACCGAGGATTATCTTTCAAAGCCCATTCAGGGAAATACTGTTGTTACAACAATTGATGCCGAGCTTCAGAAGGTTGCGGCAAAGGCATTGCAGGAAATGCTTATAGATAATAAGAATTCCTCTTATTTCGGCACTGCGGGTGCAATGGTTGTTATGAATTGCAAAACAGGTGCAGTGCTTGCCAATGTATCCTTACCCACTTATGATATTACAAGATATTTCACAGATTATAGTAAGCTGGCTGCGGATACCGAAAGCCCGTTGTGGAACAGAGCCTTGCAGAGCGCATATGCTCCCGGTTCAACAATGAAGCCCGCTATTGCAATAGCGGCTCTTGAGGAGGGCGAGGCAACCACAAGCACTACCTGCTACTGTGGGGGAACTTATGTGCTGGAAGATCAGACCTTTAAATGCCTTCAGAGTCACGGCTATCTGAATGTTACAAGTGCTATTCAGAAATCCTGCAATATCTATTTCTTTGAAATGGGTAGAAAGCTGGGTATTGATAAAATGAATAAATACTGTAGTCTGTTAGGCTTGGGTCAGAAAACAGGTGTTGAATTGCCTGAAGCTGAGGGAGTTTTAGCAAGCATTGCCAATAAAGAGGCGGCAGGTCAGGTGTGGAATCCGGGTGATACTGTTCAGGCGGCAATCGGTCAGTCTGATAACCTTTTCACTCCGTTGCAGCTTGCAAACTACTGTGCAACAATTGCAAACGGTGGCACAAGATATAAGCCATATATGATAAAATCTGTTCTTTCCGCAGATATGTCAGAGGTTATTTATGAAACAGAGCCTGAGGTGCTTAATACCATAAATGTCAGCAAAAAGACCCTTGATATAGTAAAACAGGGTATGCGCCAGGTGGTATCAGAGGGTGCAAGCTCAGTGTATTTCAACAAATGTATAGTTGACGTTGCAGGTAAAACAGGTACATCACAGGTTAAAAGGACAACCGAAAGCGGTGTAACAATGATTTGTAACAATGGCTTTTTCATTTCCTTTGCACCGTATGATGACCCTGAAATTGCAATTGCCATTGTGGCAGAAAATGCTTTGACAGGTAGCCAGACCTCTCAGGCGGCAGTCCCTGTTTATAACTATTATTTCGGTCAGAAAACAAGCTTCGATTCCGCAGGAACAGTAAACGAACTGATTCCGTAATAGTGAAGAACAAAGATAACAAAACACCATCGGATTTGCTGACAGACAGGACAGGGGACGGTTCTCTATGTTGAGGATTATTAATAGACAACACACAGAACCGTCCCTTGTGCTACGTTAATCAGTTGTTCTGATATTATTATAACAAATACAGTTAAATCAATTTCAATGGGGGTATCAAAAAAACAAGAGAAAGAGGAGTGCGAAACTGAAGAAATAGTATTAATGTTGGAGTAATGATATGAATGATTTAAATAGAATTATTTATCAACCGTATAGAACTCACTTTGGGTTTGCTATATTTACAATAATTATGGCGGTTTTTTCTTTTGTTGTTTTTGGTTTTAGTTTTATCCAAATAGGTTTTCATACCTTGTTTTTATTTGTAAGTGGTTTAATGTTTTTACTTTTAACAAAATCATTGTATAATTCATCGAAAATAATTGTAGTTTTTGATGATGTTGGTCTGTTGATATTTAACGATAAACATAGTAAATATAGACAATTTAATTGGGCGTATTTTTCGAACGTCTACTATACTACGAATTTTAAAGGTAATTTATTTGCTGTGTTAACATCAAATGCTAAAACGGAAATAGAAATAAAAAAATTGGCTAATCGTAGTGCTAATTCTTCAAAGTTGTGTATTGATGATGCTGTGATAATTGCTTTTGATCCTCTGCATAAAGATGTTTTTTTAAAAGAACTAATTGAAAGTCATAGAACCAATCAGGGGTGAATCGACAAGACAGGGGGACAAGACCAATCAGGGGACGGTTCTGTGATTGAGCCTTAACTCCTTGTAAATCAAGGCTTTTCAGCTTTTAAAATTTGAAATCAGGGGCGGTTTTTGGTTGCAATAATCGTCAATCACAGAACCGTCCCCTGATTTTCGTTTGTGGCTTGTCTTATTGGTGGTGCTATTATAGGTGCCATTACTGGTGGTGCAATAGGTGCGTCTGTTTCAAAGATAGAAACGGGTAAAGTTAGTGCTAAAGCTGTTATTGGTGGTGCTGTTGGAGCTGCTATGGGGGCAGTTGGGCAAAAGATTGCGACTAAAGTGGCTTCAAAAGGGGTTTCAAATGTTGTAAAAAAAGCTGGTTCGGAGGTTTCGGAAAAGTTTATTTCTAAAGGTTCATCAGGTAGAACAACACCTGTGAATTTAAAAGAAAAACTTGCAATGGAACAAGTACAGTCTAATCCAATGTCAGGAGCTACTAAAATCAATAGAGGACCAATCAGGGGAGGACCAATCAGGGGACGGTTCTATGATTGAGCCTTAACTCCTTGTAAATCAAGGCTTTTCAGCTTTTAAAATTTGAAATCAGGGGCGGTTTTTGGTTGCAATAATCGTCAATCACAGAACCGTCCCCTGATTTTTTCTATGATAGTGCAATAATCTACTATGCTGTGGGGAATTGAGGTGTGTTATGCGGTTAACAAAAAATTTTACTTTAATTTTTATAATGATTTTGCTGTTTTTGCTTTGTGCTTGTGCTAAAGGAGGAAGTGATTTGAAAATTGAAATATCCCCGTCGGATAAGAGTTTAATTGATTTGGTATCTAAAATTTATGATGAACCGCAATTATTAGAAATTTCAAAATTCAATGGTTCAATTGATGAGTTAAACGCTCAATATCCCATTGAATGTTTGAGAGAAGATAACGGAATGTATCGAGTATCGTATCTTGGCAATGGGAGTATTGTAATATTCTTGTTTGATGGTTCGGGTAACAGACTTTCGGTGAGTACTTACAGCATACAGTTATTAAAATCTGCTTTTGATGAACTGGCAAAGGGTCAGCCGTTAGATGAGGTACGAGAGATTGATCCTAATGGTGAATATTTGTTTCTTTATACTGGCAGAAATGATACACCGAAAGTATCTTCCCATTACACCAAAGACGGATACCTAATTACCATAGAATATGATACTTCAAATAACGTCATAAACATAAATGAAGAGTTGATATGAATTATACCAGCAAGCATCGCCTTTTGGGGACAAAAGGCAGTTTGTTGGGATAATCCCAAGCCCTTAAAGGTTTCAGGAATATTCCTGACAAGTCTGTGTTTGGGTGACCAAACGCGAGAGACCAATCAGGGGACGGTTCGACCAATCAGGGGAGATGGACCAATCAGGGGACGGTTCTATGATTGAGTCGTAATCCTTTGTAAATCAAGGATTTTTGCCATTTTAAAACAACTAAATCAGGGGCAATTTGTTTTAGAATTGTCCCTGGTTTTTATTGTTCTGTAAGTTTGGTGTTTACAATTTTAAAATTATATAGTAAAATCCAAGTAGCTTGAAAATGATTTTTGGTGATAAAATGAGTGTTATATCTGTTGCATCTGCCAAGGGTGGTGTGGGTAAATCCACATTCTGCTCTTGTGTGGGTAAAATGTTAGCCCTTCACGATAAGAGCGTGCTTCTTGTGGATATGGATATTGGTGTCAGAAGCCTTGATATTTTATTGGGAGTTTCTGAAAAAACCGTCTATAACTGGGGCGATGTAATAAAAAACAATGTGGATTACAGAAAAGCGGTTATTCAGGTAAGTAGGAATTTATTTCTTCTTCCTGCACCAATTGATTTTTCTGAGGACTACACCACAGAAAAGTTTTCTGAATGTATCGATAAATACAAAAAGGATTTTGATTTTATATTCCTTGATGCTCCTGCAGGTCTTGAAAGCGGATTTACCCTTTCTTCAAAAGCCTGTGACAGTGCAATTATTATTTCCACGCCCGATAATATAAGCATCCGTGCCGCATCCTATGCCTGCGAAAATATAAGAAAAGCCGGTGTAGGTGATGTGAGGCTTGTTGTGAACAAGTTTAACAAGAGGCTACACAAAAAAATAAATGTTGATGAAATTATTGATGTGGTTGGCGCAAGGCTTTTAGGAATCATTCCCGATTCTCAGGAAATTTATGCAGGTGTAAACGGTGAAAAAATTCCATACGACTGCAAGGGGAACAGTGCCTTTTTGAGAATTTCCAAAAGACTTTGCGGTGAAAACATACCCTTCAGAGCAAAAAATATGTGATTTTTTGTTGACTTTTGATTTTTTAGTTATATAATGAAGTTGCAAAGTTTAGTGGCCACAAATTTTGCCGAAAATAAAACAGGGGAGCTGGCGGACGCCGGCTGAGAAAGAAAACATCCCTTTTCTGACCCTAATAACCTGATGCGGATAATGCCGTCGTAGGAAAAATACTGATGAGTTTATTTCTCTCTATGGCAGTGTTACCGCCGTAGGGAGATTTTTATTCGGAGGTATTATTAAAAATGAATGAATTAACAAAAAAAGATAAAACAAGAAGGCTTGTTGAAAGCGCATTAATGCTTGCTCTTGCAACACTTTTGGCGGAATTTGCTGTTGTCAAGTTCCCCTTTGGCGGAAGTGTGACTATTTTCAGTCAGGTGCCGATGGTGGTTGTTTCATACCGCTATGGTATTAAATGGGGAGCATTTACAGGACTGTGTATGGGCGTTGTTCAGATGCTTTTCGGTATAGGGAATTTTGCTTATGTAAGCGGAATTGTTGCTTACCTCATATTGATATTTGCAGACTATATAATCGCTTTCGGTGCACTGGGCTTTGGCGGTATGTTCAAAAACAAAATCAAAAATCCCGTTTCAGCTATTGCTTTGGGTGGTGCAGTTGTTTCTGTAATAAGATTTATCTGCCATTTTGTAAGCGGTGTCACAATCTGGGGCGATTATGCAGAGGGTGCTGAGTCCGTATGGGCATATTCCTTTACATATAATGCAGGGTATATGGTGCCTGAATTGATAATAACCGTTGTGGGTTGTGTGGTTATTGCTTCAATATTTGATTTGAATTCAAAAGAAATTAAGATAAAAAGACGTAAAAACACTGAAAATTAAACAAAAAATTAATATTTTGTAAACCTCCTCACTAATTTCTGTTTTTGTTTGAAATTTACCATAAATGGTGATACAATGTAAACAGATTTGTAATGGGGAGGTTTTTTTCCTTGGACGATAATAAAAAAGATTTGAATTTATCTAACGATGAATTATCTGCAGCTGCAGACCAGACTGCTGTAACAGAAGATAATTTTTCAAGCGCAATAGATAAATCACAGGAATATTCCGATAAAGCTCTTGATGATGAATTGGAGAAGCTTGCAGAAACTTTCCGTCAGGAGTTGAAAAAGGCTCAGGCTATGACCGAAGAAGAGCTTATAAAAAACGGAATTATCATTCAGCAGTATGAAGATGATGATGGCGTAATTCCGGAAGAAGAGCTTTGCAAATGCTGTGGCGAGCAACGCCGTGATAAAAAATATGGCGAGAACTACGAATATTGCAAAAACTGTCGTGAAGCAATGAAGCGTTATCCCTTAAGCATATCGGGTATAGTTACTCTTGCTGCAATGGTTTTTGTTGCGGTGGTGTCTGTTTTCGGTTTTGCTTCTGATTTCAGTGTGTATAATACTATCCGGAAGGCGGACGAATATCTATCTCAGAATAAAAAGTATTCTGCGCTTACCTTGTATGACGAAGCTATTACAACTCTGGATTCTGCAGATATTGTAGCCAAAAGGCTTTATCTCAAAACTGCAGAAATAGTATATGATACTATGCCTGAATCTATATATTCACTCGAAGATGTTAGCTATCGTATTGAAAGTGCACTTTCGGATTTTGAATTGGGTCTTCCTATATATGCGGGTTACAAAGCTCTTAACAAAGAAGTTTTGACAATGCAGAGCACTTTCTACGAATTTTATAACATAATGAATAGCGAAGAATTTGCAGACCATGATATTAAGAATGATGAGCAATATGAGGAGTTAATGACTGAAATAGGCTCCATAATAGATAAAGAGGTTTCAATTACATATAGCGATAAAACAATTGAAATGGTACCTGCAGATGAGGCAATTGTAAGGTTTTGTCAATATATGTTGGCTTATTCGGCAGCAAAGTATGAGGATTCATACCAATATATGAATGTTGTTTATGAGTTGGCGCCCTCTCGTTTGTGGCTTTATGCTTATGAATTGGGAATAACTGAACTTCAGAAGGGCGATATCGAAAAAGCAGAGACTTTTGCAAACGCATTATACAATGAAAATAAAGATTTGCAGGATGGATATGTTCTTTATTCATCGATTGAGCGAATGAAGGGTAATTCTAAAAAAGCTGTTGAATGGGCAGATAAAGGTATAAAAGAGCTTTCTGAAAATGCAGAGCTTTACAGAATGAAGGCTATGGCGCTTGCTACCAATGGCGATTATGAGGAAGCAAAAAAAGCTGTGGATAAAGGTCTGGAAAAGCAACAATACAGTTACATATATATGGTGTCTCTGGTTATTGAAAACGAATTAGGCAATGAGGAGCGTGTTGAAGAAATCAAAGATACTATGGAAGAGTCTGAATTGGAAATTTCTGACAAAATAAAGGAATATCTTAAGGGGAAAATTACCGCAGAGGAAATATTTACGGAAGGAACAGGTGATGTAGAATGACAAATTTATATGTAACAACCCGTGTTCTTACTGTTTTCGGCACAATTATGCGAGCTTTCTGGGAGCAGGTTGCTTGCAGAATCTGCGGAATTCCTGTTGAAGATGCAAGAGGCTTTAAGGTTTCTGAGCTTTGCGGTCATATTGAGCACGAGCTTATAACAAACAAGAAGCAATCTTTTCTTGTTTGCTGGCTTCCCTTCACAATGAATTTTATTTTAAGCTGTTGCTTTCTTCTGAGTGGTGCATACCGCGTTGTTTATATCGGTGATGTTAAAACAATAACCTCTTGGGTATTTTTGTGGTTGGGAATTTCCTTTGCTGCAAACTGTGTACCCTCTTTTGAGGATGTGCTCTCCTTTAAAGACAATTTCTATAATTCCGAAACTAAAACTATTGTTAAAATTATTATGGCACCATTTTTTGCGGTTATTTATGGCTTCGGTGTTTTGGAGAGATATTCAGTTACATTTATAATTTCCGTTATTTTTGCCATTGTGTTTCCGCAGATTGCAAATACTTTCTTCCCTGTTGTAACAATAATATCACAGATGTTGGGTTGATGTTTCGGATATGAAAAAAGTGTTGAAAACCGCACCTGCAGTTTTTGCAGTAGGTGAAAATTATCAGATTATAGTCCCTGTTTTCTGCGAAACTGTTATGTGGGTTAAAGTGGGGGACAAATGCTTCTATGATGAGTCAAACGGAATTTTGCGCTCTGCAAAAAGAATACACAGAATGCTTGTTCCTTGCGAAATTCTTGATAAAGAAGGCAGGTACACAATCTGTTATCGGAAGGTAATAAAAAGAAAAGCGTATTTTTCATTCACTTATTCCGTTGAAGAGGAAGAGTTTTTGTTCAGATGTGTCAAGGGCGAGCAGGTCAGAGCTTATCATATTGCAGATGCTCATAATATGATTGCTGAGCCCGTTAAGTGTGCAGAAAAATTCCGTGAGGAAATCGGTGAAATAGATTTCCTTATTCTTAACGGAGATGTGCCCGAGGATAGCGACAATATCAAGAATTTTGATACCATCTATGAAATAGTTTCTCAGATAACTAATGGTGAAATTCCCACGATTTTTTCAAGGGGCAATCACGATACAAGAGGTGTTTTTGCTGAAAATATAGCAGAATACACCCCTTGTGAAAACGGTAATTCTTATTTTACCTTTAAATTAGGTAATATATGGGGCTTGGTATTGGATTGCGGTGAGGATAAGCCCGATACCAACAGAGAATACGGAAATATGGTGGCTTGTAGCTTTTTCAGAGAAAAGCAAACACGTTTTCTTGAAAAATTAGCTGAAAGCGAAAATGCTCAGTTTAACGAAAAAGGCATTGACCACAGAATTGTTATTGCTCATAATCCCTTTACAAGAAGATACCCTGCACCATTTAATATTGAAGAAGATACATTTACATATTGGGCAAGGCTTCTTAAAGAGAAAATCAAGCCTCAGGTTATGATTTGCGGACATATTCATAAATTTTCCGTTGATATGCCCGGGTGTGAAAGAGATGCCTTCGGTCAGCCCTGCCCCGTTGTCGTAGGCTCTCAGGTTGATAAACGAAAAAAATATTTTGCAGGCAGCGGATTCGTTTTTGAAAAAGATAAGATTAAGATTATATTTAATAGCAGTAAAGAAATTATTGAAGTAAATACTATAGAGATCTAAAAACAAACTTCCCTCTTGCCAATTACGAACAAAAGGGAAGTTTAAATTATTTCTTAGGTAATGGTTTAGGTGTATCTGTAAAGCCGAGAAAATAATCTGCGCTGACATTGTAATATTTGCATAGTGCGATTAAATGTCTTATTGGCATTTCATTTTCTTCTGTCTCGTAGCGACTATATACTTTTTGGTTTGTGTTTAACACCTCTGCTATTTCTTTTTGCAGCAGGTCATTATCTTCTCTTAACGCGCGCATCCTTTGTGCATAGTCCATATATTTTACCTCAGAAATTTAATAGTATGTATAAAATATATCATACTACTGATTTAGGGTATTGACCGCACCCTACATCTGGGGTATAATATAAAAGGAAGCAATTCCGTTGTTGTTACACAAGCATTAACTCCCTACCGCCGTTTTGGAGGTGGGGAGTTAGTGCTTCAGGAAAAAAATCTTATCAACTCAACATTTTCACAGCTTTCAGCATCAATATTTTTCATACTGTAATCTTCGCAGGTGTTAAGCCAATTAACTGAAGATTTTTCAATTGTAACATTTTTTGCGTGACGCAAATAAAAACCTGCATTTTTTATTTTTTCAACACCGTATTGAAGACAAGGTCTCAAATCATAAAGTCCGCTTTCCCATTTTGTCCACTTGTTCATAGTTATATGAACATTTTCAAATGTTATATCTTCAATGATGTTTTCTGCAGTTCCGTGAACAAGAACTCCATTTTCTCCCTTACAAGTAATATTGCTGAAACGAATATTCTTGATTTTCCCTGATTTTGTATTTTCGTCACGATTAAAAGTGGTTATTACAATAGGCTCGGCAGTACCCCACCAATCAGGACAGAAACGACGGGTTTCAATAATGCAGTTTGAATACGAAATGTTTTCTACATTACCGCCATCACGAATCTGAATAGAAAGACCCCGATTGCTTTTAGAAATAATGCAGTTGTCTACAATAACATTTCGGAAATCGCCCACACCTTCTGTGCCTATCTTTATTGCGGCAGAAGTTGAAATAAGTGTGCAATTACTGATTATAATATTTTCACAAGGACCATATTCACTATTACCCTTTGAGGTTTTCAGGCAAATGCAGTCGTCAGCACATTCTATATGGCAACCTAAAATTCGCACATTTGTGCAATGGTCAGGGTCAATGCCATCAGAATTTGCAACATCAAGGTCGTTCAATATACGGATTTCAGAAATGAGAACATCATCACATCCTGCAGGATGAAGAGTCCAGAAGGGTGCATCAACAATTGTTACGCTTTTAAAAGTAATATTGTTGCTTTTTTCTATGTAAATTACCGTAGGACGAGGATAGAAATTACCCGTAACATAATATTGATCTTTTCTTTCCACAAAGCTATGACCGTTTGCGTCAATTATGCCTTCACCGGTTATAGAACAACCATCAGCCTCGTAACCATAAATGAAAACAAATGAGGGCTTTCCTGTTACAGGATTACCTATCAGGGCAGTTTTTGGGTCATTTATCATATTACAGGGGCGGATGTAACCATCTATATTGTCAGTTGCTTTTAATCTTGAACCCTTTTGTAAATGGAGTTCAACATTTTTCTTAATCTGAATTGAATCAGAAAAATAGATTTTGCCCGAGGTGAGAACAACAGTTCCGCCACCGTTTTCAAAAGCGTTATCAATAGCAGATTGTATAGCATTTTTATCGTTTGTGATTCCGTCACCTTTAGCACCGAAATCTTCAGGATAGAAAAAGAGCATTTTTATCACCTTACATTATATCTTCTGTTAAAATTGTTTGATTATCGTCTGTAAATGTTGCAATAATACCATTTCTGTGGGCAGTTGAAAATGTGGGTGCTTTTGCAACCATAGTCAGATTCCACTTAACATTGGGATAAATTTTGCCCAAATGATTTGTTACGATTGTTATTTCAGGTTTCAAAACCTTCAGGAAATCCTTAGAAGAAGACCCGTAATAGCCGTGATGACCGATTTTTAAAAGGTCAACGTCACCGATGTCATCAGCATAAATCTGTTCGAGACCCGAATCCTTGGTGAAATCCGCACCTAAAAATGCGGTTTTTTCACCTTTTTTTACTATTACACCAACACTGCTTGCGTTTTCGCCTTTTCCATACACCTCTTCAGGAGTGACGGTGTTAATAAATCTTAATGTAAAATCACCAAAGGAAAATTCTGTGTCGGGTAAATTGCTTACAACAGGAATATCTCTGTCTTTAAGTGTATTTATAATTTTTTCGTATGTGTCCTTGTTGCCCCAGGCTCCTGTTTCCATTTCTGTTGCAACATTCTCATTGAATTCCTTGAAATATGCTTTTTTTGCGGAAATTTTTTCATCTTCGAAAATCGCTTCAAAATTTCCTGCGTGGTCGTAGTGGATGTGAGTTCCTAAAACAAACTCAAAATTCACAAACCCCTTTTCATCGGAAGCAACTTTTTTAATGTATGAAATAACCTCATCCCGATAGCCCTTGTATTCGGTTTTTCTTCTGGGATTTTCATTGCCCTCGCCTGAATCAATGAGAGCAAATTTACCGTTGCTTTCAAGAATTATGCAATCGGAATTTGCAGTGTTGAGAAAATGAATTCGGTCATTTCCGTATTCATATCTGAAGGTTTCAGTTGAAATCGGTATTTCGTTAACATATTTGTTACCGAGAGCCACAACCACAATATCAAGAATAAATACAGAGAGCATAACGCTTGTTACAACCCATGTGGCAATAACTCTTGCTAATTTCTTTTTGTCTTTTATCATTCCTTAACCCCCTTATCTGGTTTTTTGAATAAAAGGGAAAGGTTTTTATAAGGTACCTGTTGCCAGGCTGAAACAATAAGAAGAGCACCCACACAATGCATAGGTATTCTTGCTAAAAGATTCGGGAAAAGAATTATAACAGCACCACTAACAAGTATGGTTACAATTGCAGAAGCAACAGAATAGCTTGTTATATCAAACTGCCTTACGGGTAAGAAAGATACAACACTGCTTGCCATATTGGTAAGCGTGTTTCTTGAAATATTATTTTCGCTTGACCTTAAGAAAAGAACAAAGCCTAAATACAAGCAACCTAATACAACGGGCAAAATATTTGTTTTTTCGAAGGCTTCTGAGAAGCCGAAGGGTATGGGTGGATAGTATTTGTTATAAACAAAGGTGCTTATCTCGTTAACTGTTGTTAATTCTCTTTCGGGGTTAAGGAACAAATTAAGAATTAAAGGAATAAGCAAGGTCATAAATTCTGCAGGTAAGGTTTTATTGAGCTTTTTGAATTTAAAGGGGTAGGTAATCATAGCAAAAAGGGTGATTGTACCGTAAAGAAGACCTCTGAAATGAGGGTGAAAGCCTAATGAACGGTAGCTTTTGAGCATTTCAATTGCGGTACTCCCCGATGCACCTATTCCGAAATAATGATTTGTCAAAATAACCGTTGCAACCAATGCGAGCACCAACGTTGCCCACGCAATAATTGAATTTATACGTTTGTTTCTTTTTATAATTTTTGAAAGCAAAAAATATACAGTAACTCCGCCAATGATACAAATCGGCAGATAATAATTGCCACATTCTGAAACAACATAATGAACGGGAACAAGAAGAAAAGCGTCAGGTGCATATATTTTGTTTTTGAGCTTTGCGGAAAATATCGCGCAAATTATAATGCAAAAAAAGACATTCCAGAGCCCAAGCCCTACCGAAGCGGCTGCACAAAGGGAATAAGACCCTAAAAGCATTGCGCCTGTAAGACCTGAAAGAATGTCTGTTTTTATATTTTGTTTGTTTAAAATACTGCTCATAAATATTCCCTCAAAAGATAATACTTTAGTATTCTACAATAATTGTAAAAAATAAACAATACCGAAAAAGAAAAATTTATATTTTGTGATTAATCATTTATTCTAAATCTGTTGACATTTGCTTTTTCATTCTTTATAATGAAAGAGATTAAAATTGGAATGGAGTGTGCATTGTAATGAAAATGTCACCTATTAAGAAAATAGTTATCGGTTTAGCAGTAATCACAGTTGCTTTATCTCTCATTACTGCTAACAATATGGCATCTGTTATGCTTATTGTTGCATCCAGAGAGGCAGGTTCTTCAGCTCAGCAGAGTGTTCAGACAAATCAGCCTGTTCAGAACCAGGCAAATAACTCTCAGAGCAGTTCCTCAAATAACAATACTGCAAATGACAATACTGCAACAAACACCCCTGAAACAACAGCTCCTGCAGCTGATAACAATGCTTCAGATAACACAGCAAATGATAATGCAGCTAATAGCGATACTCCTGCAGACAACAACGCTTCTTCAGACGATAAGGCTCCTGCAGATGATAAGGGTAATGCAGATGATAAAGCTCCTGCAGATAAGAATGACAAAGCAGCTATCGTTGCAGAATTCAATAAGGCGGTTAACAGCGTAAAATCAAAGGCTAAAACTGTTGAACAGAAGGGTGTTACAAACTACCTTGCAGGTCAGACAGAAACAGGCGGACTTAAAACCATTTATAATACTCTTGGTGGCGATAGTTGGTTGGATGGTATGCTTCGTGACAACAGCCAGGGAGCGGCTACATATACAGGCGCAGATATCACTGCTAAATTCCCTGTTGAAGGTCAGACCTGGTCAAGTAAATTAACTGCAGATGATGTTAAAGAAGCAAATCGTTCTGAGAAAAACGGTGTTATTACAATCACAATCACAACAATTGCAGATGAAAAATCTGAAAATGTTAAGGTTGGTGAGGGTCATGCACCCAAGGCATTCAATGTTGTTCTTCCCGGTGTTGTTAACGATAATATCCCCGGTATAGCTAAGAGTTTGGCAGGTACAGCTTCAATGGCTTACCCTGAATCAACAGCAAAGATTACAGTTGATGCAAAAACAGGCAATGTTATTACAGCAGATTACGATATGAAATGGACAATCAACTTTGATAAGATGGGCGTTGTTCTTCCTTTCGGTACAAAGGCTGAATACACAGTTAAGTATTAATTTAAAGCATATAATAAAAACAGCGTCCGCGTGACGCTGTTTTTTAATCTGTAAAGGTTTTGTTTATGATAGATGTAATTAATGCTCAAAAGATTTTTGAGCTTTTGAATGAAGAGCTGAAAAACAAAATAAAAATTGAGGTTTTAGAAAAAACGACCTCAACAAATACTATTGTAAAAGAGCTTGCATCAGAAAATGGTGAGGGCTTAGTTGTTGTTGCAGGGGAGCAGACTGCGGGCAGAGGAAGAATGGGGCGCGCATTCTTTTCTCCCGGTGATTCAGGAGTTTATACGAGTATACTTCTGAAGCCACAAATCAAGCCTGAGGATGCAGTGCAGATAACAACTGCGGCGGCGGTGAGCGTTTGCAGGTCGTTGGAGAAGCTCGGCATTTTTGATTCAAAAATAAAATGGGTAAACGATATATATATAAGCAACAAAAAGGTTTGCGGAATTTTAACAGAATCAAGCTTTAATTCTCAGAAAGGGATGCTTGATTTTGCAGTTTTGGGTGTGGGAATAAATATATATGAATCCGAAGAGGGCTTCCCCGAAGATATAAAGAGTATTGCAGGTGCGGTTTTCACCCAAAGAAAAGAGGGCTTGAGAAATAGATTTATAGCCGGCTTTATTAATTCCTTTTTTGATTTCTACAGAGAGCTTTCTTCAAAAAAGCATATGAAGGAATACAAAGAAAGAAGCTTCGTTTTGGGGAAAGAAATAACTGTTATTCAGGGTGAAAAAACAGAAAAAGCGAAAGCGCTTGATATTGATGAAAATTGCAATTTAATTACAGAGTTTTCCGATGGTGCTATAAAGAAGCTTTATACAGGCGAGATATCAATTAAGTTGACCTGAAAATTATTCATTTTTAACAATAAACACCCCCATAAAATTGTTATAGTATATATGTAAAAATTTATTAATGCTATTGCAATTAAAGGAATTGTGTGGTAAAATCAGTTTGTATATATGGTAGTGTACTATCTTTAGATGTATGCTGTCTTATCTGTTTAGGAGGATTTGTATGAAAGCAACAAAGAAAATTGTTAGTGTTATCTTAGCAATAACTCTTACGGTTGTAGCTTTTGTTGTGCCTGTTAGTGCCGCAAAGGTTTACCCCCTTGTTATTGTTGATGGTATCTTCTCAACAAAACTGTATAAGAATTTTGGTACAGCAGACGAGGCAGAGGTTTTTGCAACCGATGATGCAGCCCTTGAGGCCATGATAAAAGATATTGGTGATGCTTTTATCAAGAGCTGTGTAAAATATGGTATCAATAATAAGGATTATGATAAGCTCGCTGATGAGCTTTTACCTGTGGTTAATAAATATATCGAACCCATTGGTTTTGATAAAAATGGTAAGCCCATTGATGATACCGTTGGATTCTATCAGAACACTGAGCCTATGTCAGAATATACTGACGAGGAAAAGGCTGAGCTTTCTCCTTTTGCAGCTGCTTATGCTGAAGAATTCGGTGAAGAGAATGTTTACAACTTCAGCTATGACTGGAGAAAGTCTCCTATTGATTCAGCTGATGAATTTGATGAATATATCAAGACAATTCAGGATGAAACCGGTGCTAAGAAGGTTAATGTTGTTGCTCACAGTATGGGTGCAAATATTGTACTTGCATACCTTGCGGCTTTCGGTGGTAGTAGCATAAATAACCTTGTTTTCACTTCTCCCGCATGGCAGGGTACAAGTCTTGCAGGCAACATTGCAATAAACAATATCGAGTTTGATATGTTTACTGTAGAAAATTATCTTGTTCAGCTTGCTAACGGTAGCGCAACAACACATATTGCTGCTTTTGCAATTTCATATCTCGCAACTAAAGAAGATTTGTCAGAAGAGTATTTTGGCGATATCAATCAGGCTGTTGCAGGAATCCTTCCCAGACTTTATTCAGATACAATCATTCCTTATATCGCAGGTATGCCCGGCTTCTGGTCACTTGTTCCTGATGATTATTATGAGGATGGTAAAGATTTCCTTTACGGTGAAACAATCAAAGCTTCATACGAAAAGAAAATTGATGCATATAATACAATTCAGAAAAAAGCTAAGAGCATAATCAAGGATGCTAAGGCAGATGGAATGAGATTTGGTATCGTGGTTGGTTACAACTGCCAGATGATTCCGATTTCTGACGAATATGAACAGAGCGACACAATCATCGATGTTAAATACGCAAGTGGTGGTGCAACCTGTTCAAAATACCTTCAGGCTTTTGATGATTGGACCAATATCTATAGCCAGAAAGTAAAATGTGGTCACAACCACGTTTCATGGGATTACAAGGTTGATGCTTCAACCTGTATGTTCCCCAAGCATACTTGGTTCTACAAAAACTTACAGCATAATGCTTATAATGTTGATGAAGGTACAACTGATGTTGTTATTTGGCTTCTCAGTGCTGAAAGACAGTATAGCGTTTTCACAGATAAGGAAAACTATCCTCAGTTCTCACTTTACAACACTTATAAGAGAAAAGTTACTCCTATTCCAATGGATCAGATTATAGGTGACATTAACAATAGTGGTGCTATTACAACCGATGATGCAAGAATTGCTCTTAAGGTTGCTGCAGGTCAGCAGAAATTATCAAAAGAAAAAACAAAATATGCAGATATCGATGAAGACGGCTCAATCACAACAAGTGATGCTAAAGATATTCTTGCGATGGCAGCAGGCATTGATTTCTAAATAAAATACATTAAAGACCTTGTTCTTCGGAGCAAGGTTTTTTATATGTTTAAAATGTCTTTTGTAATTGATTTGTAATTGAAATAGAATAAAATTTGTGCTATACTTTAACATATAATTGTATGTGCTTGAGCAGTTATGAGGATGAGTTAAATATGAATAAAAAAGATAATGTTTTACAGGCTTTGAAATTTGCAGCCTTTTCAGCATCTGCAGGTGTTATTCAGGTTGTTTCTTTTACACTTCTTAATGAGCTTTTGCCACAGACAGAAAGCTCAAATGCCATTGCACAATGGTTTTTTAATTCGGAATATGGTGCCAGTTATCTTGTAGCACTTGTTCTTTCTGTTTTGTGGAATTTTACCTTTAACAGAAAATTCACCTTCAAATCTGCTGCCAATATTCCTGTTGCTATGCTTAAGGTTTTCGGGTTTTATTGTGTGTTTACGCCCGTTTCTGTTATTCTTGGAGAAATGGTGGCACAAAACACGACCTGGGAATTTGCAGAGTATGTGATTTTAGGCGTAACAATGATAACAAATATGACTACGGAATTTTTATTCTGCAGATTTTTTGTTTATAAGGATAGTATGAATACAGCCAAAAAAGAAAAGGAAATATCAAATGCCTGATAGAAAAAATACAGATAAAAAACGAATTTGCCCTGTTTCAAGAAAATGTGGCGGTTGTCAGTTAATGAATATGACATATCCTGAACAATTAAAGTATAAGCAGGCAAAGGTTGTGAAGCTTTTAGGCTCTTTTCATAGAGTAAATGAAATTATCGGTATGGAAAAGCCTTTTCATTACAGAAATAAAGTGCAAGCCGCCTTTGGCAGAACTCGTGGCGGTGAAATTATATCGGGTGTGTATCAGTCAAGCACCCATAATATAGTGAAAACAGATGCTTGTTTGATTGAGGATGAAAAAGCCGATGAAATTATTGTAACCATAAGAAAAATGGTTAAGGATTTTAAGCTTACTGTTTACGATGAAAGAAAGGGCACTGGCTTTCTTCGGCACGTTCTTGTTAAAAGAGGCTTTGCAACAAATCAGATAATGGTTGTTCTCGTAACGGGAACGGGGTTTTTCCCGTCTAAAAACAATTTTATAAAAGAGCTTTTAAAAAAACACCAGGAAATAACAACAATTGTTCAGAATATAAACAATAAATTTACAAGTATGGTTCTGGGTGAAAAAGAAACGGTGCTTTACGGTAATGGGTATATTGAAGATGTTTTGTGCGGTTGCACCTTCAGAATATCTCCCAAATCCTTTTATCAGATAAACCCAATTCAGACTGAAAAGCTTTATGGCAAGGCTGTTGAATTTGCAGGGCTTTCAGGAAAAGAAAGGGTTATTGATGCTTATTGCGGAATTGGAACAATCGGTATTGTAGCATCGAAAAATGCGGGCGAGGTAATTGGCTGTGAGCTTAACTCTGATGCGGTAAAGGATGCTAAGGTCAATGCCAAGATAAACAATATAGATAATATTAAATTTATCTGCGCAGATGCAGGTGAGTTTATGCTTTCTATGAAGGAGCAGGGTGAACAATGTGATGTTCTTTTTATGGACCCCCCAAGAGCAGGAAGTGATAAAAAATTCCTTTCCTGTGCCGTAGCTCTGAAGCCTGAAAGGATAGTTTATATTTCCTGCAATCCTGAAACACAACAGAGAGATTTATATTATCTTATAAAAAACGGATATAAAGTTAAAAAAATTCAGCCGGTGGATATGTTCCCTTACACTGCTCATGTAGAGACGGTTGTTTTGCTTATAAAATAAAGGAAAAAGGAGGGGAAAATATGGAAGGGATACTTTATTGCACACTGAATATATTTTGTGTTTCAATATTAGTGCTTATTCTTTTGCAGATTATAAAAAGCAATGACAGACGAATGTCGCAGTTCGTGTATTCCTGCTTTATAATTTCCTCCGCGATTTTATGTGGCAGCGATTTGCTATGGGGAATAGTTGATGCTTCGTATGTGTGGAAATTTTCTGATTCAGTGGATTTTATGGTGAATAGTATATACCATATTTTCACATTGGTTACTGCTTATATGTGGTATCTGTATTCGGAAAGCGAAATGGAAACCCGCACAACAACTACAAAAAAAGGACTTGCCTTGAGCCTTGTTCCACTCATTTTGGGTGTTTCCTTGATAGTGGCATCTTATAAGCATAATTTGGTTTTCTTTATAGATTCAGATGGTGTTTACCAAAGAGGAAGCTTATATATTGCTCATATTGCAATTTGCTTTTTCTATATTGTTTTAACATCAACAAAAGCATTTGTTCGTTCGTTTAATAAAGATAATTATCTTAAGCGAGCAAGATATCGCACATTGGCATATTTCTGTATTTTCCCATTGATTTACGGTGTTCTTCAGATTGTGTTTGTAGGGTCGCCTATGATAAGCGCAGGTGTTACCTTTGCGGCAATACAGGTGTATGTTCGTTCCCGTCAGGAATTGATTTCGGTTGACCCGCTCACAAAGCTTAATAACAGAGCTGAAATGGAGCGATATATTGACCATAAAATAAAGAACAGAAATTCCAACAGAGATTTATATCTGTTTATTATGGATATGGACTATTTTAAAAAAATCAATGACAAATTCGGGCATACTGAGGGCGATGAAGCAATAACAATAGCTGCAGATGCAATTAGAAACGCCATCGTGAAAACAGGACTCAATGCATTCAGGTATGGTGGCGATGAATTTGTTGTTTCAGGCGAAGTGAAAGCTGATTTTAATCCAGACGAATTTTGCATTTTGATTAATGAAAAATTAAAAGAAGAAACAGAAAAAAGAGATAAAGAATATGTTTTACATATGAGTGTGGGTTATTTTAAATACACTCAAGATATAAAAGACATTAGAGAATTTATAGCTTCTGCAGATGAATATCTTTATAAAAGAAAAAGCGAAAGAGCTTTGAAACTAAGTAATTAACAAAAAAATATTGACTGTTTTAAAATTTAGTAATAAAATTAAAAATATTTTAATTAACTTTTAGGGTGATACAAATGATAAAGGTTGGTCTTTATGGTTACGGCAATATTGCAAAGGGCGTTGAATGTGCCGTAAAACAAAATAAGGATATGGAAGTTACTTGTGTTTTCACAAGAAGAAATCCTGAAACAGTTCAGACAATTTCCGGTGCAAAGGTTTACAAAACCGATGATGTTTTAAATCACAAGGATGATGTGGATGTTCTTGTAATGTGCGGTGGCAGTGCAACAGATTTGCCTGAGCAGACACCTGCTATGGCAGAGCATTTCAATGTTGTTGACAGCTTCGATACACATAAAAGAATTCCCGAGCATTTTGCCAATGTTGATGCAGCAGCAAAAAAGAGCGGAAAAATCGGAATTATTTCTGTTGGTTGGGACCCGGGTATGTTTTCTCTCAACAGACTTTACGGTAGCTGTATTCTTCCCGATGGTGCAGATTATACCTTCTGGGGCAAGGGCGTAAGCCAGGGTCATAGCGATGCTATCAGAAGAATTGAGGGTGTTGTTGATGCAAGGCAATATACAATCCCTGTTGAAGAAGCACTTGAGGCAGTAAGAAGCGGTTCTGAGCCTCAGCTCACCACAAGGCAGAAGCACACAAGAGAATGCTTCGTTGTAGCAGAAGAGGGCGCAGATTTAGAAAGAATCAAAAACGAAATAGTTACAATGAAAAATTATTTTGATGAATATGATACAACTGTAAACTTTATTTCTCAGGAGGAGCTTGACCGCGACCATAAGGGTATTCCGCACGGTGGCTTTGTTATCAGAACAGGCAAAACAGGTAAAGACCTTGAAAATAATCACGTTATTGAATATAGCCTCAAGCTTGATTCAAACCCTGAGTTTACCTCAAGTGTTATTGTTGCATTTGTAAGAGCCGCATACCGACTCAATAAAGAGGGTCAGAGCGGTTGCAAAACAGTTTTTGATATTCCTCCCGCATACCTTTCAATTAAGAGTGGCGAAGAATTAAGAAAAGAAATGTTGTAAGAATGAAAAATAACGCAAGGGCTTTCCTTTGCGTTATTTCTTTAGGGTGAGATGAAAAAGAAGGATTTTATTATAAAGCTTTTGTATCCTCAAAGGTGCAGATTTTGTAACAATGTAATTGATATAAGGCGTGAAATGTGCCACACCTGTGAAAATACCCTGCAGAAAATAGAGGGTGATATCTGTAAGCTTTGCGGTATGATGATTTCCGATTGCAATTGCGGACATAAAAAGCATTTTTATAAATATGTTTGCGCGCCATTTTATTATGAGGGTGCCGCAAGCCGAGGTATATGGCGCTTCAAATTCCGTAATGCAACAAGGCTTGCAGGTGTTTTCGCAAAGGATTTGGCAGAGTGCTTTAATAAGCATTATAGCGGTTATGACTTTGATTTGTGCACCTTTGTGCCTTCTGCAAAGGAGGATTTTGAAAAGAGAGGCTATAATCAGGCAGAGCTTCTGGCGAGAGAGTTTTCTGAAATTACAGAGCTGAAATGTGAAGAACTGCTTGTTAAAAGCTTTTCAACTCAGACTCAGCATAGCCTTTCAAGTGCAGAGAGAAGCGGTAACCTTGCAGGTGCTATTGATATAAAAGAAAATGTTGATGTTGAAAATATGCGAATACTTCTTATAGACGACATAAAAACCACAGGCTCAACCCTCAATGAATGTGCAAAAATTTTGTTGATAGGTGGTGCGGCAGAGGTCTTTTGCCTGACAGTTGCTATAACTAATAAAGAAAATCGGTAAGTTATTGATGAAGCAATAACTTACCGATTTTTACAGTTTCAAATTAACAATAGCAGTGAATATGTTGTTTTCTGTTTTGGTTTCAAAAGAACCGTCATATTTTTCAGCAATTGAAGAAATGAGCGAAAGACCTATACCGTGGTTTTCTTCGTCTTCTTTTGTAGTTTTTAAACAACCT
>JAFSDL010000055.1 GCA_017436285.1 Clostridia bacterium | reverse complement strand
TTGTGGGGATATGCAATAGCGGAAGCATTGGAAACAGGTTTAGGAGAAACATTCATACGCCAATACCTTGAGAACATTGAAACCGCTTCTATGTCTGCAATAGAAAGCAATCCATTATTATCAACTATACAAGACCTTATGAATGATACGGTTTGTTGGGAAGGTACACCAACCGAATTATTAATTGCCTTAAAAAGTGTTTATTATCAGAAAAATAATGCTGATTTTCTGCCAAAAGGATTTCCTATAACCGCAAATATTCTTTCACGTCGTTTACGAGAGTCAGAAGTTGAACTCAAAAAAATGAAATTAGAGCTTACCATAGGTAGAGATTCTAACCGCTATATAAACATTACAAAAACAGGAGGAAACAAAAATGAATAATTCTATATCACAAGGAACAAAAACAACGGTTTTTCCATTTAGCAAACAAGCATTTGCGGATGGATATGATTTCTCCGTTCTTTCACCTGAAGAACAAGAGTTAACTAAACACTATTACACCGACTATAAAGATATGTTGGAAACATACTACAAATATAAATCTGCAAACTATTATATTGAAGAGGGTAAATACAACTATGTTGTTTGTGGCTTGTATGACATAGGTTGGAGTTTCTACGATACAGGTATTTATAACGGAATTATTGTTGGTTGTAGTCCATCTTCAAAAAGAAATAGCCGTGAATATATTCTTGACATTCTGATTGAAGAAAACTGTATAAGGCATATTAAATTTATACCATTCAATGAATCTGTAATAACAACAGCTATATACGAAGAATTTGGTGATATTAGCACAGATGATTTAATTGGATTAGTCGGGAAATGGGTTCAAATAAACGTAAACAACAATTTTTATGGTGATAAAAAATTTTCATATATTAACAAACTTGAATTTTATTCAAATGAAGCAACGGATATTTACAAAAAAATGTTTGATTGTATGTTTGGCTTTGAATTTGCTAAAAACTGTTACGCTCCAAAAAATAAATATATATTATCTTTTAGAAAGAATAGAAAGGAGCGTTTATTATATGGCAAGTATTCAAAAAAAGAAAAATTCTAAAGGAGCAATACAATACTGTGTTTCTTATGAATTACCCAAATATGTTGACGGAAAACGTCGAAAAACAACGAAAACGTTCCCCGTTGGCACGACACTATCAGAAGTGAAGCAGTTTATTGCAGAGAAAGAAGTTGAAAGAAATCGCAGTGCATTGGTGAGCACAGATTATAACCTCACCCTTAATGATTATGCAGAAATATACTTCAAAACCTATACGAATTTTTTAAGTCCCACAACGCTTAAAGGTTATAAATCAGCCTATTACAATTCAAAGCCTTACGGGATAAAGAATTATTTTAATAACGCAAAGATAAGAAAAATTCAAGCCAGAAATATCCAAGAATATGTAAACGAATTATGTCGACATTTGTCTCCTAAGAGCACTAAAAATTATTTGATGTTGCTGAATGTAATTTTCGAATTGGCGGTTCAGGATGGTATTATACAAAATGAAGCTAATCCGATGAGGCAGAAGATTAGAAGACCCAAGCAAGAGCGTAAAGAAGTAGAAGCGTATACTCTTGAGGAAATGCAAAAAATATTAAAATTAGCTGAAGAAGATGAAAACCCTGATATAAAGTTAATTCTAAATTTGGCTCTGCTCAGCGGAATCCGTAGAGGAGAATTATGTGCATTGCGGTGGAATGATATTTTTTGGGAAGAGCGTTACATTTTTATTCACGAAACCCGTGTTGTGGTTGAAGGTGGAGTGGAACATACAAAACCACCTAAAACCAATGCAGGTATAAGAAGGATATATATTCCTCAACATTTAATAAACGTATTGAAAGAATATAGGCAAAGATATTTGATGAACAAAGTAAAGTTTGGCAAGGACTTTGCTGACAAAAACTATGTAATCTCAAAACCCGATGGGAATCCCTTTACACCTCAAGGCATTTCAAATTGCTATTTACGTTTTATGAGAAGACATCAGGATGAAATCCGATACTTAAAGTTTCACGGATTAAGACACACATATGCAAGTATCCTTATAGAACAAGGAGAGAACCCCAAGACAGTCCAGCATAATTTAGGACATGCAGATGTTTCGTTAACGCTACAAATATACAGTCATAGCTATGAGTCTGCTCAGAAAAAAGCGGCTGAAACATTGAATTTAACAATTAATAGTATAGTTTCTTAAAAAAATCGACAGATACATTGATTAGTGTATCTGTTGATTTTCTCTAATATATAGTATAGCTTAACTGTTGCACGACACTCTAAGCCACATATCCATACAACTGTTATAAAACGATATATCCAATGGTTTTATTGTTGTTATAACATTATCTTCTACTTTAATTAAAAAAGGTTTGTTTTGTGCAAACTTGTAATTGATTATTTCTTTTACACTCAAACTACAATTATCTTTATCTTTCAAGATTTGTTTTCTTGCTTTTTTGAAATTCATCATACACTCGTCATTTATGTCAAATTCTCTATAATTACCGCCAACTAATATATCGGCTTTAAATTGTTTTTCCTCTTTTCTAAGAGAAATTAAAAATCCTGTTACCATTCTGTTTGACGAATATGGTGATAAATCTACATTTATTGGTGCTTTCTTGTCTGACTGAAGGTCAAACAACCACTTATCTTCAAAAAAAGATATAAAATTCTTAATGCTTCTAAAATTTTTTAAAACAAATTTGAGTTCATTTCTACTTAAATTATACATACGATTACCTCTGAATTTTTAGTTTTTTATTATGGTTGTTAAAAAGAATTCTTTTTGTGTTTTGGAGTTGTTTTTTAACTCCGAAAAGAAAATAACACTAACTGTCAAAATTGTCAAATCGGCTATTCGTCATAGTGCCCAACAGGTCTCTTGGCTTTCGATTGTTTCGTCGGGGTCGATGAAGCGGTTTTTTGATATAGGGGTAAAAAACTTTGTGAAAAATGACAACAGATTTTTTTAAAAAAACTTTATTTTTGACTAATCATTGATGAAAAAATCCGATGAAAACAATCATTGATTTTCATAAATGGGCATTTTTAGGGAATTAGTTTTGGGATTTTGAGGGGTTATGAGAATATTTAATTTGCTTTTCGGCAGGACATTATTCCTTGAAATAAATCATTGATTTTGTGGGGTTTGTGAGTTTTCCAGCCCTTCAAGTCCCGTCTCTCGCACCAAAAAAAGAGCTTCGCAACAGCGAGGCTCTTTTTTTATCCAATCCGAAGGATTGGTATGTAATCGCCGCAAGGCGAATGTAATCACCCAAAGGGTGTATGTAACCACGCGTAAGCGTGTATCTTTGCAATCCTTCGTATTGATTACATACATAATTTCACTATGATTACATACGCAACTGACGTTCCGGTTACATTCCGTCTAACGACGGATTTCATACACGACTTCGTCGTGATTTAGCTTCTCTTGATTTAAGTCTTTATCTTTGATATACTATTTTTGAGGTGAGGTTATGGAAATCAGATTAATTAAGCCCGAAGAGGCAATTGATTATCACAAGATATCGGCAGCATCATTTATCTGGAAATTTGATAAGGATGTTGATAATAAGGTTGAAATGCCTGTTTTAGGTGCGTTTCAGGATGGCAAGCTTATTGCAGGTATGGAGTTATTTGATTTCAAGTGCAACTACTGTGGAAATCTTATAAACACACTTGTTCTCAGCGGAATATGCAGTCAACCTGAATATCGCAGAATGGGTGGCGTGAGAGCTCTTTTCGACCAGGTTGGCAGAGCTGCAGTTGAAAATAACATTGTTGCAGGCTTTCTTTCACCATTCTCAATTGAATATTATGAAAAATTCGGTTTTGCAAATCTCAACCGTTGCTTTACAATCAAGGTTCCGTTTCATAAGCTCCAAAATATTCCTCGCAGTAATGATGTTGAGCTTTTCACGGGTGAACAGTTACAGGAGCTTTGTGAGCTTCATAACAAATGCGTTTTCAAGGAAAATCTTATGACCATAAGAGAGGATGAAAAGCATTTCTGCAAAACGCCTCTCGAGGAAGCAGATTATACCTACATTCACCGTAACCCTCAGGGCGAGGCAGACGGATATGTGCGTTTCAAGGTGAATCGTCCCGAACAGCTTGTTGCAGAAGAGTTATTTGTGCTGACACCCGATGCACTTAAGGGAATTATCGGTTTTTTACGCAACTACGATGGCATTGTAAAAACATTAAAGGTAAAAAAGCAGTATCAGGGTTCACCTCTATCCTGTCTTGTTGACAGAATTGACAGCATCAGTTATGACTATGAGGGTGGCTATGCAGGGCGGATATACAATCTTAAAAAGCTTCTTGAAAATAATGCTTACCCCAAAGAATACGGCAAATTCAGTATATTGAGCCTTGATGATTTGGAACAGAATAAAGGCATATTTGATGTTGAATATGAGAACGGCAAAGCAACTGTTACTCGTAGAGTTAACGGGGATTACGATATTTCACTGACACCCACTGCGGCAGCAAGACTTCTTCTTGCAGGCGAGGGTCACACAGCTCAAACCGCTGTTTACATAGATGGTGTTGAACTAAAGGATGATGCAGAAGCTTTCTTCAGAGCATTCCCCCACCGTGCAACACGTTTCACGGACAGCTTCTGGTCAATATAATAAAACAAAACCGCAAATCCTTGAAAATCGAGAATTTGCGGTTGTTTTTTATGTTTTTTAGTTTTAGGTTATAGTTCTTATAAATCATAAATCAGTTCGCGGATTTCCTGAATGAGAATTTTGAAAGCAGTTGTTATCATTCTTATAAGGCTTTCTACAGCATCTTCATTTTCAGTGTTAACTGTATCTTCTGTTGCCACTTCACCCGAGCCACCATAGCAACCGATATTATTTTCAGTGATTTCGTTGCCGAAGAAATCTTCTGTTAATTCGTCTTCAATTTCTACACCCGCGCCGATGAGCTCAGAACCTTCTGCCAATCGGTATGCAGTAAGAGCGTCTTCACCGCCTACAAAATTCGGAATAACATTCATTGAATTCATATCAACAACAGGATTGAGGGTATTTCCATAGCAGTTATTTGTATATGTATTTCCTGCAGAAAGCTCCTCCTGAAGATTATATAAAATAATGCATCCATCTTCAGGAATAATTATATTATTGGCAACAAAGCTGTTTGTAAGATAGCGCATATGGAAATCAGCGCAGTTGATAATGGTATTGTTATAGAAATTGAAATTATCTTCGCCGTTACCTGATGCTATCGCACTTCTTCCACCATTATCATTTACGGAAAGGCAGTATCTTACTGTATTATTTTTCTGAGGACTTTCTTTTGCATTGTTGCACATAAATCTCATATTATCGTGAGAGTAGATATACTGATATGTGCAGTTATTTGTGCAGGAGTCAAAGTCAACCGTCATGCCATCGCCAAAGTTTTTCTGACCTGCGATTTCACAATACTGAATTGTACTGTTTTCGCTACCCCAGAACCACATAGCTGCTGTGAAATAAAGAATTTCTCCGTTTTCATCAACGCCCTCACCCTGACAGGTGTTAATAGCTCTGCAATTTGTAACCAAAGCACCATCGCAGATACCAACAATAACCGCTTCCGCATCCATTTCGTGGAAATAGCAGCCTTCAATAAGAAGACCTGTGTTATAAATCGGGTCTGCATCCTTTTCTTCGCACCAGGGATTCTGCTCATCATTCCATGAACCCCATATCATAAATCCGTTTGCGCAATCATAAACCTCGCAATTTTTAATGGTAAGGTCGTTTACTGCATACCTTGAACGAGCAGGAAGCCCCTTTACCATTACCGCTGCTCTTGCAGGTGCTGCGCCGTTTGACATATCGTCACGGTTATTCACCTTTCCGTTTGGCATACCATGGAAATACACGTTATCAATAATGATGCCTTCAGAGGTCTTATTGAGTGTATCAATCCAGATACCACCACCATTGGGAGCTACCATCTGAAGATTTGAGATTGTAATATAGGAGCAGTCTATAAGAGTTAGAATTTCGTCATTTTCCTGTGTGGTGAGGATGGGTCTTTCTCCCTCACCATAGGAAGAAATAACAAATGGATTTTCTTTTGTACCGTTAATATCAGCTAACTCCACTTTAAAATCGTAAGTTCCGCCACATTTAAAAAGTACACTTACACCGGCTGTAAGAGCTTGTTCACCTGTGAATCCGCCTAAATCCTTCCAGGCTTCTGCTTCACTTGTGCCTGAATTTGAATTATCGCCATCAACAGAATCAATATAATAAGTTACTTTATTTACAGATTCTGCAGATACAAAAGGCACTGCTGTAAAAATAAAAATTACTGAAAAAATTACACATAAAAGCTTTTTCATAAAAATAACTCCCAACAAACATTTAAGTATTACGGCATATATGGATTATCTTCGTATTCGTAATTTTCAGGCATAATCATTGGTCTGAAATAATTTATTGAATAATCAATTGCCCATTGACCTTTTTTGCCTTCCCAGTAATGTGAGTGAGGCTCGATGGAAAGCATACCGTCATAATCTTTTGTATAAAGCAAATCCATAACGGAGTTCCAATCTATCATATCAAGCCCTGCAGGTGCATCATCATAATGCTCACCCTCAATATAAACTGCACCTTTAAGATGGAAATGATAAAATCTTTCGCCCCAATCCCTGATTTCTGCAAGGTAGTTACCATTTCTGCTCAAGCAATGAGAAGCATCATATTTTATACCGAGAGTTGGAAGCGCAGAAAGAATTGTGTGCCAAGCCTTCGGCTCAACAACAAAGTTTTCCCAGGCACAGTTATATACTGCAATTTTTACATTTTTGTTTTCTGCATAAGCAATAAGCTGACCTAAATAATCAATAGCAATTTCGCAATTTTCATAAAAGCTTTTTGAATCGGTATAATTAACACCCGTATTGAACACGGGGCAACCGATTATTGAAGCAGCATCTATGATATTTTTATCATCCTGCAAGGCTTCGGGAATGATTTTGCCATTATCGTCAATTCTCTTTTCGCCCCATCTGCCCATTGAGCCGACAGCTACATTATATTTCTCGCAATAGCCTTTAATTGCAGGCGCTTTTGCAAGAAAATCCGCAGAATTGTAGTTATGATTAACACAGAATTCAACAGCTTCAAGACCCTTATCGCTTACATATTTGATATTGCCCTCTTCCCAACCGTTTATAATACCTAATTTCATATAAGCCACTCCTTTTGGGTGAAATATTATATTTTAGGGTAACATAAAAATTTTTGAAAAGCAACATTTTATTGCAATATCCTGCTAAGTCTTATATAATATTTGCATAAATTATTTTGGGGGTATTTTTATGCTCAGAAAAAGACAGGTCCACCTTGATTTTCACACCAGCGAACACGTACCCGTTGGTAATAATTTTTCGAAGGAACAGTTTCAGAGAGCTTTGAAAGCAGGGCATATTGATTCAATTACAGTATTTTCAAAATGCCACCACGGATGGTCATACCATCCCACAGAGGTTAATGAAATTCACCCTCAATTAGATTTTGATTTGCTTGGTGCTCAGCTTGAGGCCTGTAAAGAAATCGGTGTTAATGCCCCCGTTTATATTTCCGCAGGCTATGACGAAAAGGAGTATGTTAAACGCCCCCAATGGCGTTGGCGCCATACCCCTGATAAAGAAGAACAGCTTGAATATGAAAAAGAGGTACATTTCCACATTCTTTGCTTTAATACAGGCTACCTTGATTTCCTTTGTGCCCAGATTGAAGAGGTTATGGTGAAATACAACCCCTGCGGTATATTCCTTGATATTGTTCATCCGAGAATTTGCTATTGTGAAAAATGCGTAAACGATATGAGGGCTCTCGGTCTTGATATTGAAAATGAAAAAGACAGAGAAAGCTTTGCTCAACAGGTTTACAATAAATATCTTGAAGCAACCAATAATGCGGTGAGAAAGCACAGTGCAACCGCCACAATTTTCCATAATGGCGGTCACATTCCGAAAGGCGATTACCGCTATATTGACTCTAATACTCACCTTGAGCTTGAAAGCTTACCTACGGGTGGTTGGGGCTACGACCATTTTCCACTTTCCGCTGCATATACCCGCACCGTTAAAAGCAAGGAGTTTCTCGGTATGACGGGCAAATTCCATCATAGCTGGGGTGAATTCGGTGGCTACAAGCACCCAAATGCACTTATTTATGAAACTGCCTTAAGCGTGGCAAATGGTGCGGGCTGTTCAATAGGCGACCAGATGCATCCCCTTTCAGAAATGAATATGGCAACCTATAATCTTATCGGCAAAGCATATTCATTGATTGAAGAAAAAGAGCCTTGGTTAAATGGCGCAGTTAACCTTGCAGATATTGCAGTTTTAAGTGCAGAGGCAATAACAGGTGACAGAGATGTTAAGGCAGACACAGGCGCAAACAGAATGTTACTTGAAAATCATTTGCTTTATAATTTTGTTGACGAAGCTTCAGATTTTTCTGCTTACAAGCTTCTCATTCTGCCTGATGTTGCAATCAAAAATGTTAAAACTATTGAAAAAATCAAAGCCTTTGCAGAAAATGGCGGTAAGGTAATTGCCACAGCAGATGCTTTAATCAATGATGATAAATTCCTCCTTGATCTTGGTGCAGAATATAAGGGTGAAAATGAATTTAACCCTACATATTTTGTTCCCGAATTTGAAACGGTAAACGGTAAAACAGAATATGTTATGCGTTGCAATTTCAACAAATTTGATGTGACTGAGGGCGAGCTTGTTGCATATATGCAAAACCCCTATTTCAACAGAACCTTAGAGCATTTTTGTTCCCACGCTCATACACCAAATAACCCCGAGGAAAGCTTCCCCGGTGCAGTTATCAACGGAAATATTGCTTATATCGGCTGGGATATTTTCTCAGCTTATGCAAATCACGGTCACCTTTGCTTTAAGGAGCTTTTCACATACATTATCAAGAAAATGATGGGTGATGAAATTACTGTTTTTGCAGATGTTCCGGACAGAGCAGTTGTTACATATACGAGACAAGAAAATGAAAAAAGAAATATACTCCACCTTCTTTTTGCTCATACAACAGTTCGTGGCAAAAACACCGAGGTTATTGAGGACACCGTTCCCCTTTATAACATTAAATGCAGTGTAAAATGCGATACTAAACCATCAAAAATCACGCTTGTTCCAACAGGTGAGGAATTAAGCTTTGAATATATCAACGACAGAGCAGAATTTACTGTGCCAAAGGTTGATATACACCAGATGGTTGAAATAAAAAACATATAAAAACATATTTATTTAAATTTAACCTAACAATAAGAATAAGGAGTTTTTATGAATCAAGAACAAGTAATGCTTATTGTGCTGATATTTATTTTAGCAACTCTTTCAATTTGGATAATATTAGAATCAATCTTATTTGCTTATATTAAGAAAAACAGTTCTGCAATATCAAAATTGATAGACTTAAATAAAAATAAAGAACAGTCATTTCATAAAATCAATACTACATATACCTATATCAAAAGAAATAAGAGCAAAAAAGCTTTTGACAAAACTGATTTTTATAAAGTTTTAAAAGAATATTATTTAGGAAACGAATCATTTTTTATTGATATTATTAATAAATTAGAACACAATCTTGTGGAAGCAACACTTTACGACCAAAATTGTGACATGATTTTTGCATCTCGTATAACAGATTGGTATAGAGGTATAAATTTTGAAAAAAGAGAAAAGTTTTGGTTTAATCGTTTTAAACTAAAACCCATTAAAGATATATCCATTATAATAAAAAGTACATACACAAGTCCAAAAGGGAAAAACTCTTATTTAGCTAAAAGAGAATATCACTTTTCTGATATAAAAAACATATCTAATGAGATTAAGCAACAAAACGAATTTCAAAAGAGTAAGCAATATCAAAGACTCATTATGACTGACCAACTTAGATATACTGTTTTAAAAAGAGATAATTTCAGATGTTGTTTATGTGGTGTTAGTGCTCAAGATGGTGCAACTTTGCATGTTGACCATATTTTCCCTATTTCTAAAGGTGGTAAAACGGAATTATCAAATTTACGAACATTATGTGATCAATGTAATCTTGGTAAGGGAGCAAAATATGACGATACCGGATTAAACTAGACTTGTTGTATCAAATGGTTGAAATAAAATCACAAAATCCCACAACTCAATTTGGAGTTGTGGGAAATTTTTATTTTTATAAGTGTTATTCTGCCATAGGCAGAGTGATATTATTGCCTTTGGCAATAGTGATATTGAAACCTTCTGTTTCAGTGGTATTTTATTCGCCAAAAAACTTGCGTAGCAAATAACACTATGCGAAACATAATATCACTGCGTAGCAATATCACTCGCCGTAAGGCGAATAAAACTTTTATTTATAAAGAGGACCGTAAGCTTCGCAAGCACGGAAGTCTGCACTTTCAAGCTCCTGAGTGCCGAATGCGTTCCAGCAAGCAGGACGGAAGATTTTGCTTTCGTCAACATTGTGCATTGAAACGGGGATTCTGAGCATTGAGCAGAGAGTGATGATATCTGCACCGATGTGACCGTAGGAGATTGCACCGTGATTTGCACCCCAGTGGTTCATAACCTCATAAGCAGAGGTGAAGGGACCCTTACCTGTAAGTGTGGGAGCGAACCATGTGCAGGGCCATGTGTAGTCTGTTCTCTTCCAGATAACATCGGAAACATCATCGGGAAGTGCAACTGTGTAGCCTTCGCAAATCTGAATTGTTGGTCCGAGACCTTTAACAAGGTTAAGACGAATCATTGTTGCAGGCATTTCTGCTCTTGTAAGGAAACGACTGGAATATCCGCCGCCACGGAAATAACCGTTATCAGCAGGTGCCCACTCTGTTGCGGCATTCATTGCCTTAATATCTTCTTCAGTTACATCATACCATTCTTTGATGATACCATTACCGTTTTCATCCTTAACCTCACCGCAAGCATCAAGGCAGCAAGCACCTGAGTTAATAAGGTGAATAAAGCCCTGAGCTTCTTTAGCCTTGCCTTCAAGGTCATAGCCTGTAACTCTCTTAACTGCTTCGGGACTCCAGTATGTACGAACGTCTGCGAACATCTGGGGTCTGTTTGTAAGGAGCTTCATAAGAAGCATGCTTACACCGTTAAGAGTATCATTTTCTGTTGCAAGGATATAAGGCTCTCTTGCACCGTTCCAGTCAAAGCTTGTGTTGAGCATTGCTTCTGCAAAGTCTGCATTGGGATAGAAGTCTGTCCACTGTCTCTGACCCTGGAAGCCTGCTGCAATAGCATTGTGGCCGACCATTTCTTCCTCTCTGCCTTCGGGAAGATTGGGGTTACCGTTCATAAGGTCCTTGATGATGCACATCATTTTAACTGTGAATTCCCAGTCTTTTTCCTTCTGTTCATCGCTCTTCCTTACGAATTCGGGGTTTTTGTCAAAGCCTTCCTTGCAGTTTTCCTTAACCCATTTATATGCTCTCTGATATTCCTCTTCATCATAGATGCCCTCTTCCATTCGACGAATAACCTCAACCTCGTCAACGGATTCAACACGCATACCAAGATATTCCTCAAAGAAATCAGTATCAATTGAAGAGCCTGCAATGCCCATACAGATTGAACCAATCTGAAGGTATGATTTACCCTTCATTGTTGCAGCAGCAACTGCAGCTCTACCGAAACGGAGAAGCTTTTCCTGAACATCTGCAGGAACTGTTGTATCATCAGCATCCTGAACATCCTTACCGTAAATACCGAATGCGGGAAGACCCTTCTGAGCGTGAGCAGCAAGAACTGATGCAAGGTAAACTGCACCGGGACGCTCTGTTGCATTGAAGCCCCAGACACCCTTGATTGTTGAGGGGTCCATATCCATTGTTTCAGAGCCATAGCACCAGCAAGCAGTAACTGTAAGAGTTATCTGAACACCTTCCTTACGGAATTTTTCTGCACAAGCAGCAGCCTCTGCAACACGACCGATAGTTGTATCTGCAATAACAACCTTAACGGGCTCACCGTTTGAATATTTAAGATTTTTTGTGAAAAGGTCTGCGGCTGCCTTAGCCATACCCATAACCTGATCTTCAAGAGATTCACGAACCTTGAGAGGACCGCGTCTGCCATCAATAGTGGGTCGAATACCGATTACGGGATATTCGCCGAGAAATCTGTTCTCTGCCATAAAAATATCATCCTTTCAACTGCGTTTTTGCAACACAGATTATTTCATTTAATAGTATAACATAAATTTTCTTCTTTGCAATTGAAATAAAGTAAAATTTTACTATAAATATTCAGTAAAAATGACAAATGTTAAATATATAACATTTATTGACAAAAAACGACTTTGCCTATACAATAGCAATTGTATAAACCTGAACTGAATATTCATTGGTAGAGGCGCGATTGACAAAAGTAGGCTTCAGAGCCGCGGGGCAAGGAAGAAGCTAAAAGGGGAAATCGCCGAAACGAAAACGATATACCCGGAAACGTTTTTGTTGGTTGCTTTGTTAAGAGCAAAGTGACTGTCACATTTGTGGAGAGCTATCGCTGATATTTTTATCATGACTGTTTTCCACGCAGCCGTGATTTTTTTATTTCAGGAAATAAGGAAAGGATGGTTTTAATGAAAAACCAAAGAAAACGCAGATTTTTTGCGGTGCTTATTATGTGCATTTTTATGTTCACTCTCGGCACTATTTGTTCCGCAACAGCAGATGAGGATGCAGCGGTTATGACTATCGGTGCAACTGATTCTTCAATCGTTACTGTTGGCGAAACAGAATATGACCTTGCTGACGGTGACTCCGCTCTCGCTTATGTTGACAGCTATGCTGACAACCTGGAAGCAGACCCCAATTTCGAAACAAATGTTGATACTGCCATCAACAAGGTTCGCGAATCAATTCCTCAGTATGCAACCTTCTGGGCATTGCTTGCTCCCATTATTGCTATTGTTCTTGCACTTATAACAAAAGAGGTTTATTCCTCACTTGTTATCGGTATCATCGTTGGCGGTGCAATTTATGCAGGCGGTAACTTCGAAGGAACCCTTGTTCACGTTGTAAGCGACGGTTTCATTGCAAACCTTTCAGACTCTTACAATATGGGTATTATCATCTTCCTCGTTCTTTTAGGTGCTCTTGTTGCTATGATGAACAAGGCAGGCGGCTCTGCTGCCTTCGGTAGATGGGCAACTGCTCATATCAAATCAAGAGTTGGCGCTCAGCTTGCAACAATTGCTCTCGGTGTTCTTATTTTCATCGATGACTATTTCAACTGCCTCACAGTTGGCTCAGTTATGCGCCCCGTTACAGACGGTCATAAGATTTCCAGAGCAAAGCTCTCTTACCTTATTGATGCTACAGCAGCTCCTGTTTGTATCATCGCTCCCATTTCTTCATGGGCGGCAGCAGTTGCAGGCTTTGCAAACAGTGCAGGTGCAGAAAACGGAATTGCTCTTTTCATCAAAGCAATTCCCTACAACTTCTACGCTCTTCTTACAATTGTAATGATGATTTTCCTTGCTCTCACAGGTCTTGAGTACGGTCCTATGAAAAAGCACGAAAAGAATGCTAAGGAAACCGGCGATCTTTTCACAAGCGGTACAAAGCAGGCTATTGCTGAAATGGAAGTTAACCCCAAAGGAAGAGTTTGCGACCTTATCGTTCCCATTATCATTCTTATCATCAGCTGCGTTATCGGTATGATTTACTCCGGTGGCTTCTTCAGCGGTGAAAGCTTTATTGATGCATTCTCTAACTCTGATGCTTCCGTTGGTCTTGCTTACGGTGCTTTTGTTGCAATTATCATTACTGTTATTTTCTACCTTTGCAGAAGAGTTCTTTCCTTCAAGAGCATTATGGAATCTCTTCCCGAGGGCTTCAAGGCGATGGTACCCGCTATTATGATCCTTGCTTGCGCATGGACCCTTAAGGCTATGACTGACTCCCTCGGTGCAAAGATTTTCATTTCTCAGCTTATCGAAGGCAGTGCAGCAGGCTTCCAGGCTCTTCTTCCTGCAATTATTTTCGTAATCGCAGTTGGTCTTTCCTTCGCAACAGGCACATCATGGGGTACATTCGGTATCCTCATTCCCATCGTTCTCTCCGTATTTGGTGCAGGCGAGTCTATTACTATCGTTGCTATTTCTGCTTGTATGGCAGGTGCGGTTTGCGGCGACCACTGCTCACCCATTTCCGATACAACAATTATGGCATCCGCAGGTGCACAGTGCGACCATATCAACCACGTTTCAACTCAGCTTCCCTATGCACTTACAGTTGCAGGGGTTTCCGCAGTTTGCTACGTTATTGCCGGCTTCATTTCTAACTGGATGATAGTTCTTCCTATCGCACTTGTTCTTATGATTGGCACACTCTTTGTTATCAAAGCAGTTACAGGCAAAAAGGCATAAACAAAATAAAACTATAAACGAAAAATCGCCACTCGAAAGAGTGACGATTTTTTTATTAGTTGAAAGTGGCAAATGGCAAGTGGCAAGTTAAGGGGAAGCTTCGCTTCCAAACATTATATTATAATTTTCAAACTTAATTTATTATAATTATATTTTAGTTTTTTTAAAAAATATTCAGAACCATAAAGTCGTTTTTCACTTTTATAATTGCGTCGCAGACCCAAAATTTTGCATTCTGCATTTTGCATTTTATAATGCCGACCGCAGGTCCCGAAACTTGCCACTTGCAACTTCCAACTTGCCACTAAAAAACTCCAACTCACTTAAGAGCTGGAGTCTTTTTATTTTATTTCATAAGATTATTTAAGAAATCAACTGCTGCTTTGATGTCAACCTCGGGCTTGTCGCCAACCTCACGCTCAATTGTAAGGAAACCGTTGTAACCGATTTCTTCAAGTGCTGCAAGATATTTGGGGAAATCTACGCTACCCTTGCCAAGAGGAACCTCAATAAAGGAATCATCTGTAACAATAACATCCTTTTTGATTCCGTAAACAATTTCAGGGTCACGGAAGAAAATCTGCTTACCGTCTTTTGCGTGAGTATGAACAATGTATTTTTTAAGGTTATGTACTGCACCTACGGGGTCATCACCTGTTACCATAACAAGATTTGCAGGGTCAAGGTTTACGCCAACGCCTGTGGAATCAAGGCTATCAAGGAAGCCCTTGAGTACTGCGCTTGTTTCGGGACCTGTTTCAACTGCAAAATGAGCGTCAATTGAATCTGCATATTCTGCAAGCTCGTGGCAAGCCTCCTGCATAATTTTATAGCGGTCGTGGTTAGGGTCAGAGGGAACAACACCGATATGAGTTGTTACGATATCTGTTTCAAGGTCTTTAGCAAGGTCAAGAATTCTTTTTGATTTTTCAACTCTTGCTTCATTAAGGTCCTTGTGGATAAATCCGCCACCGCCAAGGTCACCGCAAAGAGCGGAAATAATAAGTCCGTTATCCTTAACAAGCTTTAAGAACTCTCTTCTCTTTTCGGGAGAAAGGTTTTCAGGTGCCATTTCACCATGAGTTGAATAAACCTGAATACCCTGAGCACCGCATTCTGCCGCTTTTTTTACGGAAGTGGGAATGTCTGTTCTGAAGCTGTTAATGATGATACCAATAGGAAATTTTTTCATTTTGAACACCTCTGAAAAATTTATTTAAAATTTATTTTCATTATTATTTTTACTTTCCTGCATTTCAGGTGGAATAGTGCTTTGAGCAGGTTGTTGGGGTTGAGAACAGGGCTGTTGGTTGCCGTTATATGCATTCATATTGGGAACATTGGTATAGTAACCACCGTTATTCTGATATGGCTGATATGAAGAATTCTGCATATAGTGCTGACGCATTGCTATTCTTGCCTGCTCAATAGACCCGAAGAATTCTTTATATTCTTTAAGCTTCTTTTTGGTTTTAATATAGAGAACAAAGAAAATTATTACAAAAATAGGTAAAGCAAAAGCTGTAAAAACAAATATGGTTACAAATGAATCCATACCAGAATTATAAGTATTATATTCTTCTGTTAAAACATCTCTTTCAATAGCATCAATATAATGCTCTGCCTTTGAGAAATCATGAGCTTTTGTAAGCTTTTCTCCTTTAAAATAAGTTCCGTTTATAAGGAAATTGTTTGCAAATTCTTCAAAATATTCAGGTTGTTTTTCACTATCTATGTTTTCATCAGTATAGTCTATAGTTGAGATTACATAAAGGGTTTCTTTTGTTGTGAAAATATATGCATGCATGTATTCTTCAATAAATCTGTTATTCAGAACACCGTAAACATAACAAACCTTCAAGCCATTGAGCTCTTTTTTTTCAATTTTTTTTATTTCAAGCTGAGCTGTATCTTCTTCATCATAAACGACTCTTTTAAATCTTTTTTCAATCAGCTCCGTTTCTGTTTTTCCTATTCCGTCAGGGAAAACTAAATTTCCCATTACATAAATTTCTATAGTTTCAGAAAAATTTTCTTGATTTTCAAAACAGTAGTGAGCGTCATCATAATCAGTAATTTCAAAATCCTCAGGAATTTCGGCATAGAATTTGTCATTTGAAAGGATTTTTCCTTTTGCAAAGACATTCACAACACCAAATGCTATTATAAAAATTAAAGTCAGCGATAAAATTCTAATTACTTTTTTCATTATAAGTCCCCCTTTATTTTTTTCCAATATTCCTTTGCCGCCTGCTCCTGTTTGTTATCGCCAAATTCATAGTATTTAGCATTTTTAAGAGCATCGGGCAAATATTGCTGTTCAACCCAATGATTAGGGAAGGCGTGAGGGTATTTATAAAACTGGCCTTTAACCTCGGCATCGTCACCATCAAAATGCTTGTTCTGAAGCTGACGGGGAATTGGTCCGCTTTTTCCTTTTCTGATATCCTCCATAGCAGCACCTATGGCATCGTGCCCGGTTGTTGATTTTGGAGAATTGCAAACCAACACAACTGCATCTGCAAGAGGTATTCTTGCCTCAGGCATACCAACCTGAAGAGCAATATCTGTTGCCGCTTTAACTATGGGCAAAATCATAGGATATGCAAGTCCCACATCCTCTGCAGCACAAACCAAAAGTCTACGGATTGCAGAGGTCATATCCCCTGCCTCTAAAAGCCTTGCAAGGTAATGAACTGCGGCGTCAGGGTCAGAGCCTCTCATAGATTTCTGAAATGCAGAAAGAATATCGTAATGCTCATCACCCTCTCTGTCATACCGCATAGCACTTTTCTGAGTAAGCTCCTTTGCGTGTTCAAGAGTGATTATTCTTTTCTCATTTTCTTTGGGCTTTTTAGCTGCCAAAACACAAAGCTCAACTGCATTCAGGGATTTTCTCACATCTCCCCCGCAAGCAGCTGCAATATGTAGCGAAACTCCATCCTCAACCTGAAATTCCTCGCCCTTTTCCTCTGCTAAAAGGTTAAATCCGCGAACAACCGCTTTTTCAACCTCTTCAGGTGTAACATACTTGAATTCAAATACAGAGGAACGACTCAAAATTGCACTATATACATAGAAATAAGGGTTTTCAGTTGTTGAAGCAATAAGAGTTATTGAACCGTCTTCAATATATTCTAAAAGGGTCTGCTGTTGCTTTTTGTTGAAATATTGAATCTCATCAAGGTATAAAAGAATTCCGTTTGGGGCTGTAAAAGCGTTAAGGTCTTCAACAATATCTCTTATATCCTGAGTCCCAGCAGTTGTGCAGTTGAGTTTTCGTAAGGTTCTGTCAGTCTTTTTAGCTATCATTCGGGCAAGAGTTGTTTTGCCTGTTCCGGAAGGACCATAAAATATAAGGTTAGGGAGCTCCCCTGATTCAATTATATTTCTTAAGGGCTTACCCTCACCTATCAGGTGCTGTTGACCCACAATTTCATCAATACTTTGAGGACGGATTCTGTCCGCAAGAGGTGTGTGCATATCTGTCTCCTACAAATTTATAATTAAAACATCTGCCATTCAAAAAAGCCGATTATAGCCACAATAATGAATGGTAAGGTACCGCATTTTCTGAATAAAACAGACCTTTTCATATCGGGCGAAAGGTCCAATTTATCAACCTTTTCAATGTTATTCGTCAGCTTTTTATAATACAGATTTGTTGCATAAATACCCATTAATATTCTCACACCGTAAACTATTACGTATGTCATTATCTGAACAGGAACGGGTAGCTTTAAATTATTTGTAAGCTCATTGAGCTTCATTTGCTTTTCTGTTAATGAAACGCTGGAATCACTTGTGTTATAAAGAAGAATGTTCTCATAAAAATTCGGGTCCTCTTCCGCACATTCCACAACGGTATTAACAAACTCTTCATTGGACATAAAATTAAAGCCGATTGTTCCAATCAGAAGAATGTATAATGCAAATATAATAGCTGCAAATTTATACATTTTTCTGTATAAGCACCAAGCAAGAGGAACAAAAAATCCACCAATATTCCAGGATACTGCTTTTTTACTTTTATCCATAAGCATAAAGCGAGGAACATAGTATTTCTGATTTTTTCCTATTGCCGCTTCATAAAAGGAAATATGCTTTCCGTTAAGAGAATAATCCTTATTATTTTTGAACTCCTCAAAAATTTCCTGAACTATTTCCTGCGGATTTTCTGTTCTGCTTTCGTTTAATTCAGGTTGAGAAAAATCTGCATTTTCCTGTATATTTTCATTTTCCTCAACATCAACAAACTCTACCTCGATGGGTTCATTTGTTCCGTGCTTGTCCTGATTAAAGCATTTTCCGTTATTAACATAGCATTCTCTGTGATGGGGTGTGCCACAATCCGGGCAAACCACCACATCATCTTCTTCTGTAAACTGATTACTGCAAACAGGGCATCTGTAATTTGAATACTTCATTTTTCGCCTTTCTTTTGGGATTTAATTATAAATGTTCAAGTTAAATATTACAGTAATTTCCGTATAAATGCAATATTTTCCCACTTAAATTTTTATTAATTTAATATATTCATATTTTTTTGAACATTTATTTTGCAAATTGTCGATTTTTTTCTTAAATTTGTTGAAAAATACCCCACTATATGATATACTTTATTAGAATATATTATAGTAATTATATACATTATATATGTAATTTTTGGGGTGAAAAAATTGGATAATATAATAGAGCTCTGGAACGCAGTCCTCCAGGAAATTGCAGGGAATGTTTCAAATGCGGTTTTATCAACCTGGATTAAGGATTTAGTTCCCATCGACTTTGACGGAGAATGTGTTTTGTTGCAGGCCTCTTCCGAATTCAAAAAAAATATTATTGATAACCGCTTTTTAAATGAGATTTCCAAATCCTGCGAAGCTGTAATCGGCTTTCCTGTTCAGGTTAAGGTTATTGTGGACGAATCCTCTTTGAAGGCAGCTGCTTCAAAATCCTCTTCGGATTACGATAACAGCAGCATTTCTTCAAATAATGAGCTTGATTCTTCAAAATTCGAGCCCACCTTTAATAATTTCATTGTAGGCTCAACAAACCAGTTTGCTTATGTTGCGGCAGTTGCGGTTACAAATAATCCAGGCAGCGTTCACAATCCCCTCTTTATTTATGGAGAAAGCGGTTTAGGAAAAACTCATTTGCTTAAAGCTATCAGAGCAGAAATTAAACGCAAAATGCCCACAATGAATATTGTTTACACCAGTGGTGAAAATTTCTTGAATGAAATGATTAACCATATGGGCGATAAAAATATGTCGGAATTCCATAATAAATACAGAAGCGCTGATATTTTACTTATGGACGATATTCAGTTTATCGGAAAAACAAGTGTTGCTCAGGAGGAATTTTTCTATACCTTTGAAGCACTTATTAATCAGGGTAAGCAAATTGTGCTCACATCGGACCGTCCTCCAAAGGATATTCCCACATTAGAGGAAAGGCTTCGCAGCAGATTCGTTCAGGGTCTTCTTGCAGATATTCAGCCACCAATGCTTGAAACACGAATTGCAATTATTAGGCGCAAGGCTCAGGCATTCAATATGACAATTCCTGATGATGTTATTGAATTTATTGCAGAGAGACTTAAAAACAATGTCCGTCAGATTGAGGGTGTTGTCAATAAGCTTTATGCAGTTTATTCAATTGACGGAAATGCACCTACAATCGGCGTTGCAAACGATATTATTAAAGATATTATTTACTATGCTCAGCCCACTGAGGTTACAATTAATAATATTATTGATAAGGTTGCAAGAAGCTTTGGAGTTTCACCTGAGGATATTCGCTCAGAAAAGAAGAAGGCAGAAATTTCCAATGCACGTCAGGCAGCAATGTATATTATGAGAGAGGTTACAAATCTTACCTTTGAGGAAATTGGTGGTCAGTTTGGTGGTAAAAAGCACTCAACTGTTATTTATTCAATTGAATCCTGCGAAAGTAAAATGGAGGACAACCCCTCACTTAAGAATAATATATACGATATTATGAAAAGCATTAAAGATGAAAGGTTAGATTAAAATAATGCCTTTGGCATTACAGGAAACCCCCGGCGAGGGTTTCCTACGATAAAACAGTCACACCGGACTGTTTTATCTACCTTCCTGCGCTTTTTATGAAAAGGTATTTCGCATTCTGCGGAATGCGACAAGGGCTTTGCCCCTTGACCCCACAACCTTTTGAAAAAGGTTGACGAAAACTTTATTCTTTAGTCTTTGAACATTTTGAACAGTGATGTTTAAAAAGTTTTGAACAATATGAACACGGCGATTTTTAAGAGTTCAGTTACTGACATTTATTAACATTTTTCTTACAGAGATGAAAAGTCCATTAAGCCCTTTTAAATCAATGGTTAAAGCCCACTTTCTACAATTTGACAGTATCTACTACTGCTACTGTTTAATTATATATTTTTAACACAATTTTTCCTTTTATTCGCAAAATCAAAAACTTTTATTTCTATCTTTATGGAGGTAGCACTATGAAAATAATTTGTAACACATCCGTTCTTGCAGAAGCTTGTAACATCGTTCAGCGCGGTGTTCCTCAAAAGAGCACTCTTCCTGCAACAGAAGGTATTTATCTTCAGGCTAAAAATTCAAAGCTCACTCTTACAGGCTATGACCTTGAGGTTGGCATTACAACTGTTATTGAATGCTCAACAGAAGCAGAAGGAAGCATTGTTCTTAACGCTCGTCTCCTCTGCGATATTTTAAGGCGCCTTCCCTCTCAAACCGTTACAATTAACTGCGATAGCCATAACCTTTGCAAAATCACATCGGGCGAAGCAGAATTTTCTCTTGTAGGTATCCCTGCAGACGATTATCCCGAGCTTCCCACTGTTTCAGGTGGTGTTCCCTTTGCAATCAAGCAGGGTATTCTTAAAAATATGGTTAAGCAAACTATTTTTGCAGTTGCAGTTCAGGATATTAAGCCTGTTCACAAGGGTATCAAATTTGAGGTTGAAAACAATAATCTTCGCCTCATTTCCTGTGATGGCTTCCGCCTTGCAATAAGAAATGAAACAGTTGAATATGCAGGCGAGGATATGACTTTTGTTGTTCCTGCAAAAACTCTTTCCGAGGTTGTTAAATTAACAGACGATGATGATGCAAACATCACATTCTCCATCGGAAAGAAATTTATACTTTTCGAAATCGGTAATTACAGAATCGTTTCCCGTCTTTTAGAGGGTGAATTCTTTAATTATAAAAATGCAATTCCCTCTGAAAGCTCAACAAAGGCAAGAGTTAACCTTAAGCTTATTCTTGACAGCGTTGAAAGAACATCTCTTCTTATTACAAGCAAAATAAAGAGTCCTGTTCGTTGCATTTTTGATGATAATACTATAAGAATTTCCAGTGCAACATCTCTTGGTGCGGCAACCGATAAAATTCCTGCATCAATTGAAGGTAAGAGACTTGAAATCGGCTTTAATAATACTTATTTAACTGACTGCTTACGCACAGTTGATGTTGATGAGGTAAAAATCGAGCTTTCAAGTCCTGTTTCACCTATTATAATTAAGCCCGTTGAAGGCGATAGCTTTATTTTCCTCATTATTCCTATGAGATTAAAAAATGAAAATATAGGCTGATAAAAAGTTTTATACAATATCTGAAAGAATGTTCAAAAAATGAAAATAAAAGTTAAGGTAGCCCAAAAGGAACACAAGGATTTTATTTTAAAAGGCGATTATATAAGACTTGATGACCTTTTAAAAAATGTTGGTGTGGTTAATACGGGCGGACACGCAAAAATTATTATTCAGGAAGGCGAAGTTAAGGTAAACGGAGAAACCTGCACAATGCGAGGAAAAAAGCTCCGTCAGGGAGACAGCGCTGAATATGAACGAATAATTTATAATGTGAAATAATTAATATGATAATTAATTCCGTTAATATCAAAAATTTCAGAAATATTGCTGATTTGAGCTTTACTGCTGATAATGGAGTAAATGTTATTTACGGTGAAAATGCTCAGGGAAAAACAAATATTTTAGAGGCTATATGGCTTTTCACAGGCTGTAAAAGCTTTCGTGGTGCAAAAGATATTGAATTAATAAAATTCGATGAAGAATTTGCAAAAATTAATTTAGATTTTTCTGATAATCTGAGAGAAAAAAAATCTCAGATAATTATTTCAGATAAAAAGAAAAATGCTTCTTTAAATGGCGTTTCTCTTCGTTCAACTGCAGAATTAATAGGTTCATTTTATGCAGTAATTTTTTCACCTGTGCATTTATCTTTAATTAAAGATGGCCCATCTGCAAGAAGAAGATTTTTAGACACTGCTCTTTGTCAGCTGAAGCCATCCTATGCAGAGCATCTTGCAGGCTTTAAAAAGGCTCTTATTCAAAGAAATGCCTTGCTTAAGGATATACACTTAAATTCACAGCTTTACGATATACTTGACACCTGGGATGACCAATTAGCAAGGTATTCTGCAGCAGTTATAAAAGAAAGATTGAATTATATAAGCTTACTTTCTGATTACAGTAAAATTATCTATTCGGGAATATCTGAAAATAAAGAAATTTTTTCTGTTTCTTACTCAAGAAATGAAATTATAAATGAAAATTTTTCTGTGAAGGATATTTATTTAAACGAGCTTGAAAAAATAAAAGAAGCTCGAAAAGAGGATATAATCGCAAAAACAACCACAATCGGTCCTCACAGAGACGATTTGGAAATTCTCATAAATAATGTCAGTGCAAGAAGCTTCGGCTCACAAGGTCAGCAGCGTTCCTGTGCATTAGCTCTTAAATTAGGCGAATCAGAAATAATAAAAAAGATAACAGGTGAAACTCCCGTTGCTCTTCTTGATGATGTTATGAGTGAGCTTGATGAAAAACGTCAGGATTATGTTTTAAATCATATAAATGACAGGCAGGTTTTTCTCACCTGCTGTGACCCATCACAGGTATTAAGGCTTTGTGGAGGTAAATCCTTTCTTGTTAAGGAAGGAGAAATAATATAATGTTTATTCATATAGGTCAGGATACAGTTATTATTGATAAAGAAATAATAGGTATCTTTGATATGGAAAATACCACTGTTATGAAAAAAACAATAGATTATCTTAACAATGCGGAAAAGGAAAAGAGTGTAATTAATGTTGCACCCTTTGAGCTTCCGAAATCCTTTATTGTCTGCCAGACACCAAAGGGTAAAAAAATCTATATTTCTCCCGTTTCTGTAGGAACAGTTTTAAGGAGAATTGAATCCGGCCATATCGGATAATAAATTTTTAAATACATTATTCTATATAATTATTTTAATCTTCTACGGAGGTTAGTATTTTGGACGAAAACATTATTAAAACCGAAGAGGAGCTTCTTGAGGAAGCTAAAGAAAATGAAGTAGTGCTTGATGAAAACACAGAAATTGACACTGTTGTTACTGAAAAGTATGATGCAAGTGCAATTCAGGTTCTTGAAGGACTTGAGGCTGTAAGAAAAAGACCCGGTATGTACATAGGTTCAACAGGACCTAAGGGTCTTCATCACCTTGTTTATGAGATTGTTGACAATTCCATAGATGAGGCTCTTGCAGGCTTTTGTACTGATATTCAGGTAGAAATTCTTCCCGGTGATGTTATAACTGTTCGTGATAACGGACGCGGTATTCCTGTTGGTATAAATGAGCAACAGGGTCTTCCTGCTGTTACTGTTGTTCTTACAGTTCTTCACGCAGGTGGTAAATTCGGCGGAAGCGGTTACAAGGTTTCAGGTGGTCTTCACGGTGTTGGTTCATCTGTTGTTAATGCTCTTTCTGAATGGTTTGAGGTTGAGGTTTCTCAGGATGGTCACGTTCACTATCAGCGCTTTGAAAGAGGTAATCCTACTTGTGACCTTAAGGTTATAGGTGATACTGAAGAAACAGGTACTCTTATAAGATTTAAAGCAGACCCCGAAATATTTACCGAAACAACTGTTTATGAGTTTGAAACTCTTGAAAGAAGATTAAGAGAGCAGGCTTTCCTTAATGCAGGCCTTTCAATTTCTCTTACTGATAAGCGTGATGTTGATGAGGTAAAAGAGGTTTACTGCTTTGAAGGTGGTATTTCATCCTTCGTAGAATTTGAAACAAATAAAAGAGGACTTAAGGCTCTTCACGAAAATCCAATACATTTTTCTGCAGTCAGTGGTGACAGAGAAGCTAATATTGCTCTTATGTATAATGATAGCTACAACGAGCTTCTTTTAAGCTTTGCAAACAATGTCAGAACCATTGATGGCGGTACTCACGAAAATGGCTTTAAAACTGCTTTAACAAGAGTATTTAATGAATACGGCAGAAAATATAAATTATTAAAGGATAACGATAAAAACCTTTCCGGTGATGATGTTCGTGAAGGTCTTACTGCAGTTATCAGCGTAAAGCTTACTGAAGCACAGTTTGAAGGACAAACAAAGGGTAAATTAGGTAACACTGACATTACTCCCCTTGTTTCAAAATGTGTTTATGAAAAGCTTTCCACATACTTTGAAGAAAATCCTTCAGAAGCAAAAGTAATTTTTAATAAAGCACTTGATGCTTCAAGAGCGAGAGAAGCCGCAAGAAAAGCAAGAGACAGTGCAAGAAAATCTGTTCTTAAAAGCAATTCTCTTCCCGGTAAGCTTGCAGACTGTATCGATAAAGATGCTACAAAAACAGAAATTTATATCGTCGAGGGTGATTCTGCGGGCGGTTCTGCAAAGGCAGGCCGTGACAGAATGATTCAGGCAATTCTTCCTCTTTGGGGTAAAATGCTTAACGTTGAAAAAGCAAGAGTAGATAAGGTTATCGGTAACGATAAGCTTACACCTGTTGTTCTTGCTTTGGGTACAGGATTAGGCGAGGATTTTGATATAAGCAAGCTTCGTTATGATAAAATTATCATTATGGCCGATGCTGACGTTGACGGTGCTCATATCAGAACACTTCTTCTCACCTTCTTCTTCCGTTATATGCCCGAGCTTATCAAGCAGGGTCACGTTTACCTTGCTCAACCCCCTCTTTACAGAATAAGTAAAGGTCAGAAGCATCAGTATGCTTATAGTGATGAAGAAAGAGATAAAATTATTGCTGAGGTAGGAACAGGCGTTTCTATTCAGCGTTATAAGGGTCTTGGTGAAATGGACCCTGAACAGCTCTGGGATACAACTATGAACCCTGAAACAAGACTTATGCTCAGAGTTACGGTTGAAGATGCAGAAAAAGCAGATGAAACCTTCTCAATTCTTATGGGTGACCAGGTTGAGCCCAGAAGAGAGTTTATTGAGAAAAATGCTAAATATGTTAAAAATCTTGATATTTAAGAAAGGGAGGATTTAAAAGATGGACGAATTTAATGAAAAAAACGAAGGCGTCACTCAAGGTGTAAATAATCTTCCTGACCCTTATCAGAATCAAAGAATTGTAAATGTTGAAATTAATAAAGAAGTAAGAACAGCATTCCTTGATTATTCAATGTCTGTTATTACTGCCCGTGCCCTTCCTGATGTGCGTGATGGTTTAAAGCCTGTTCACAGAAGAATTCTTTACACAATGTATGAGAACAGTCTTTATCCTGATAAGCCACACCGTAAGTGCGCTGATACGGTTGGTTCTGTTCTTGGTAGATATCATCCTCACGGTGACGCATCTGTTTATGATGCAATGGTAAGACTTGCTCAGGACTTCTCAATGAGATATATGCTTGTTGACGGTCACGGTAACTTTGGTTCTATTGATGGTGACCCACCTGCTGCTTATCGTTACACAGAGTCAAGAATGAGCAAAATGGCTATGGAAATGCTCACAGATATTGAAAAAAATACTGTTGATTTTGTTCCTAACTATGATGACAGACTTAAAGAACCCACTGTTTTACCCGCTCGTTTTCCGAACCTTCTTGTTAACGGTTCTCAGGGTATTGCAGTTGGTATGGCTACAAATATTCCCCCTCACAACTTAGGTGAGGTTTGCGGTGCTATTGAATGCCTTATTGATAACCCTGAAGCAGAGCTTGAAGACCTTATGGAGCATATTCAGGGTCCCGACTTCCCAACAGGCGGCATTATTATGGGCAGAGCAGGTATCAGAGCTGCCTATGCTACCGGTCGCGCAAAGGTAATTGTGCGCGCAAAAACTGAAATTATTGAAACCAAAAACGGAAGATTTAAAATTATAATTACCGAAATTCCCTATATGGTAAATAAGGCACGCCTTATTGAATCAATTGCAGACCTTGCAAAAGAAAAAAGAGTTGAAGGTATTGATGATATCAACGACTATTCTTCTGATAAGACAGGTATGCACATTGAAATTGAATTAAAGCGTGATGCAAATGCTCAGGTTGTTCTTAACAAGCTGTTCTCATATACTCAGCTTCAGTCAACCTGCGGTGTTATTTTGCTTGCACTTGATGATGGTCAGCCTAAGATTCTTACACTTAAAGAAATTCTTCAAAAATACATTGACCATCAGTGTAATGTTATTATAAGAAGAACACAATTTGAGCTTAAAAAAGCTCAGGAAAGAGCACATATTCTTGATGGTCTTGCAAAAGCCATTGATATTGTTGATGAAATTATTGCAACAATCCGTGCTTGTAAGGGCGGTCAGGCAGAAGCCAAAACTGCTATTATGGAAAAATTTGACTTTGACGATGTTCAGGCAGCAGCAATTGTTGCTTTCCGTTTAGGTCAGTTGGCAGGTCTCGAAATTCTTAAAATTACTAATGAGCTCAATGAGCTTCGTGAAAAAATCAAGGATTATGAAGATATTCTTGCTTCACACGAAAGAGTTCTCAATATTGTTAAGGAAGAGCTTGAAGTTATCAGTAACAAATATTCTGATGACCGCAGAACCGCTATTGAAAATGTCAGCGGTGAGGTTGATATTGAAGACCTTATTCCCGAAGAAAAATGTATGTATACCTATACAAATATGGGTTATATCAAGCGTCAGCCTGTTGACCAATTCTCTGCTCAGAACAGAGGCGGTCGCGGTGTTAAGGGTATGACAAGGCGTGAGGACGACTATGCAGAAACAATGTTTATTGCATCTTCTCACGATGTTATAATGTTCTATACCACAAGGGGACGCGCATATCGTCTTAAGGGCTATGAAATTCCTGAAGGCAGTAAAACAAGTAAGGGAACAAATATTGTTAATATTCTTCCTCTTGAAAGTGGCGAAAAGGTTTCTGCTATGATTCAGGTGCCTAAGAATGACGAGGGTATGTATATCTGTATGGTAACAAGAAAGGGTCTTATTAAGCGTTCCTCTCTTGATATTTACAGGAGCACCAGAAGAAATGGTATTATTGCTGTTACTCTTCGTGAGGATGATGAGCTTGCCTGGGTTAAGCTTACATCGGGTAACGATGATTTACTTGTTGCTACAAAGAAGGGTATGTGTATCCGTTTCAATGAAAATGATGCAAGACCTTTAGGCAGAACTGCAAGTGGTGTTAAGGCTATCACTCTTAAAGAGGGTGATGAGGTTATAGGTATGAGCGTTATGAGTGAAGGCGGTAAGCTTCTTACTGTAAGTGAAACCGGTTTCGGTCGTATCAGCGAAAATGATAACTATCGTGTTCAGTCAAGAGGCGGTAAGGGCCTTAAAAACTATCATATTGAAAAATATGGTGAAATTGCAGCCATCAGTGATATAAATGAAGAAGACGATATTATTCTTATTTCTCAGGACGGTATTATTATCAGAATTCCTGCTGCTGCAGTAAGAGTATGTGCTCGTCCCTCAAAGGGTGTTAAGGTAATGCGTCTTGGCGAGGGTGATAAGGTTGTTACTCTTTCCACAACTGAGCACGATGAGGATGAAATCAATGGCGAGGTTGAAGACGATGGTACTGCAACTGAGGGTGCAGGTGACACATCAGGAGATAATGAGGATATAGGAACTGAAGACGTAAACGAAAATACTACGGAGGAATAATTTATGTCTGACAGTAATAAGCGTGACGAGAATTTGCAGGATTATTTAGATTTGCTTGAGGTAATGGCAAAAAAAGATGCTGAAGAGCGAGCAAAAAATCCTTGTCCCCCACCTGTTATAAAGAAAATTGAAGAGCCTGTAGCTATTAAAACTACAGAATCTACAGAGTGCATAGAATCTACAGAAGCTATTGAAACTACTGAAATTCTAAAAAGCTCTTCAATAAAAGAAAAAAATATTTTCAAGCGGTTTTCAAATTGGTATAACAATTTACCAAAGAAAAAGAAAATTATTGTAAGCATTATTGCAGTAATTCTTGCCATTGTGCTTGTACTTACAGCAACTGTTGGTATATTTGTTTCTCAGAAATTGGGTCTTTTAGGCGATAATTTTGATGATGTGAAATATGATGATACCATTTATGAAGATGGAGAGTTTGAAGATATTAATATTGATATCGGCTCTGCCGATTTTAAACAGGCTCTTAAGGACTGGGCTACTCAGGGCAATGAAAATAAAATGTCAAGTAAGAATGTTATAAACGTTCTTCTTGTTGGTGCTGATAAAGGAACAAATACCGGTAATACGGATGTTATGATGCTTGTTTCTCTGAATAAAAAGACAAAACAGCTTAAACTTGTTTCATTTTTCAGAGATAGCTACCTTTATATTGACAGCCCTAAGGGTGCATATTGTACAAAGCTTAATGCAGCTTTTTCAATGGGTGGACCTGAATGCCTTGTTGAAACAATTGAAAATAACTATAAAATAGAAATAGATAACTATGTTATGGTTAACTTTGAGTCATTCAAAGAAATTGTTGATGCTATGGGCGGTGTAACCGTTGATGTACAGAAATACGAAGCAGATTATAATTATACAAAATTTAAAATCAAGCTTCCCTATGGTGATGATGTTACATTAAATGGTGAGCAGGCGTTATGCTTCTGCCGAATACGCGGATGCGATGCTGATGGTGATGTTAGCCGAACTCGTAGACAAAGGCAGGTTATTGAATCAATAATTGATAAGGTTAAAACTGCATCAATCGGTGATTTGAATAAATATATTGATATTTTACTTCCCTATGTTGACACCGGCTACAGTAAAACTCAGATTCTTTCCTTAGGCGTTCAGGCAGTTACAGGCAAGTGGTTTAATTATGAAAGAACACAGCTTCAAATGCCCGATGAAGAATGCAGAACTTCAGGCAGTGCAAATGCTTGGATTTGGGTTGTTGACTATCAGTTAGCTGCTCATAAGCTTCAAAAAGAGCTTTATGGTCAGTCTAATATTACAATTAATGAGGACAGAGTATCCATTATAGATGTTTACAGAGGCGCAAACTACCAGAGAGATTATGTAAATAACTCTTCAAGTAATTCGGTGCCTACAACGGCAAATAAAAATGACCCTGCTCCTCAGACTACCCTGAAATCTGATATTCCTGATACTACTAAGAATAATAATAAAACAGAGGAAGTAACAGAAAAAGAAACAGAAATTCAAATTGAGCCGGAAACAGAAATTCAAACCGAAGCAGAAACTCAGGTGACTGTTGTTGATACAACACAAGAAACACAGGAAACAACAGAAAATATCCAAGTGCCAGATACTACTGATATTGAAGCTACCTCTCCCCCACCACCTACCACTGAAGAAATAATACTTGCTCCAGAGGTGGCGGCATAATGGCTAAAAATAATGAATATGTTAAAAAACGCAAAAGCTATTATGGATTTGCAAGAAACTATCCCGGTAAATTAGGCTCAAGCAAATATGTTATTGGTGAAAGTAAAATAGTAAGAAGGAACGAAACAATAAGAAAAATTTTAATTGTAGTAATCGTTATTCTTTTATTTATTGCTTCTTATGTAATAACAACAGTAGGATTTAAAATTTCGGATAAACAACCAGATAAAAATAAAACAACATCCGTATCGATTATAGATACGGATGTTGTTTTTAAGTTGAAAGTGGAAAATGGCAAGTGGAAAGTTTAGGGACCTGCGGTCAGCATAATATAATGTTTGGAAGCGAAGCTTCCCCTTAACTTGTCACTTTCAATTTTCAACTTGCCACTAAAAAAGCCTTCCATTATGGAAGGCTTTTTGCTTTAATTATTCTTCGTCGCAATCGCAGCAATCGCAACCACAGTCGCAATCGTCAAACTCGATATCAAGCTCAAGCTTTTCACCGCAAGCGGGACACTCAATGAATTCTTCATCAAGCATTTCGTCGTCAAGATAAATCTCTTCGCCACATGAAGGACATTCTACTTCGTAGAGCTCGTCATCTTCACAATCACAGCAACCGCAGAAATCATCATCTTCATCGCAGAATACATATTCTTCAAGCTCGTCAAGGTCTTCGTCGATAGCATCAACGAGGTCTTCAACTGCGCTGAGGTCCTCATCGATATCGCTTACTGTAAGAGCCATATCCTCGAGAATATCAAACATAGCTTCGAAAATTTTTGTTTCTTTGGAGTCTTTATCAAGCTCAAGACCTGCTGCAAGTCCTTTAAGGTATGCAACCTTTTCTGTAAGTGTCATTTAAATGACCTCCTAATTATATTAAAATACTCAAAAGTAATTATGCTCTTGAGAGGTATTCGCCTGTTCTTGTATCGATGTTAATCATTTCACCCTCATCGATAAAGAGAGGAACTTTAATTTCTGCACCTGTTTCAACAGTAGCGGGCTTTGTAGCATTAGTAGCTGTGTTGCCTGCGAAACCGGGGTCAGTTTTTGTAACCTGAAGAGTTACGAATGTGGGGGGCTCAACACCGAAAACATTGCCCTTGTAAGAAAGAATCTTACAAGTCATATTTTCTTTAACGAATTTGAAATTATCGGAAAGGTTTGATGCGTCAACGGGAATCATTTCATAGCTTTCGGGATCCATGAAATAGTAAAGACCGCCGTCTTCATAAGAATATTCCATATCCTTTCTCTCAATGAAGGCTGTGGGATATTTGTCTGTAGGGCTGAATGTTTTTTCAACAACACTGCCGTTGATTACGTCTCTGATTTTTGTACGAACAAAAGCTGCGCCCTTACCGGGTTTAACGTGCTGGAATTCGATGATGGAGTAAACCTTGCCATCCATTTCGAATGTAACGCCGTTTTTGAAATCGCCTGCTGTTACCATAATTATTTCCTCCGAAATTGAATTTCATATTTTTACATAATAATTTTATAATATTTCGCCCCTATTTTCAAGTGTTTTTTTATATTTTAGCACTGAAACAGGGGAAAAATTCATTATTAAGCTTTATTTTTCTTCCGCTTTTAAATCAATACCTAATTCTTCAAGCTGAATATTATCAACTCTTGAGGGACATTCCGTCATAGGCTCACTTGCATTCTGAACCTTGGGGAATGCAATAACATCACGAAGAGAATCAACCTGAAGAAGCTGCATAATAAGTCTGTCAAGACCGATACCCATACCGCCGTGAGGGGGAGGACCGAACTTGAAGGCATCAAGAAGATAGCCGAATTTCTGCTGAGCTTCTTCATCGGAAAGCCCGAGAAGCTTGAAGATTCTGTCCTGTAAATCAGAATCGGTAATACGGATTGAGCCTGAAGAAAGCTCAACACCGTTAAGAACAAGGTCATAAGCCTCTGCTCTGACGGATGCCTTATCTGTTTCAAGATAGGAGAGACACTCGGGAAGGGGTGAGGTGAAGGGATGATGCATAGCAACAAACTGCTGTGTATCCTCATCCCAATCGAAGAAGGGGAATTCAACAATCCATAAAAGGTTGAAGCCATCACCGATAATATCGAGCTTCTTTGCAGCTTCGTTACGAAGAGAACCGAGAACTGAAAGAACAGAGCTGTTCTTTGTATCTGCAATAATGAAAACAACATCGCCCTTTTCAGCGCCTGCTTTATCAAGGATTGCCTTCATTTCATCCTCTGTCATAAACTTTGCAAAGGAAGAAGCAATACCATCATCAGTAAGGCGAATCCAGGCAAGTCCCTTTGCGCCGATGCCTTTTGCAAATTCTGTAAGCTTGTCAACCTCTTTTCTTGTATAGATTGTTACTGCATTTTTAGCAGTAATACCACGAACAGAACCGCCACCTGCAACTGCAGAGGAGAAAACAGAGAAGCCACAGTCCTTAACAATATCAGTAAGGTCGAATATTTCCATACCGAAGCGGGTGTCAGGCTTATCAGAACCATAGCGTTCCATTGCTTCCTTATAAGTGAGTCTGGGAAGGGGAAGGGGAATTTCAACACCGAGAGCTTCCTTGAAAACTCTTGCAATATAGCCTTCACCGATTGAAAGAACATCCTCCATTGTAACGAAGGACATTTCAAGGTCAATCTGAGTAAATTCAGGCTGACGGTCTGCTCTTAAGTCTTCATCACGGAAGCAACGTGCAATCTGCATATATCTGTCAAAGCCTGCAACCATTGAAAGCTGCTTATAAAGCTGAGGTGACTGAGGAAGAGCATAGAATGAGCCCTGATGAATACGGCTTGGAACAAGGAAATCTCTTGCGCCCTCTGGAGTTGATTTAATAAGCATAGGTGTTTCAATCTCAATAAATCCGTTTTCATCAAAATAGTCACGTGTAATTTTTGTTACCTTGTGACGGAAAAGAATGTTGCTCTGTAAATCAGGTCTACGAAGGTCAAGATAACGATATTTAAGCCTTGTAAGCTCTGCTGTCTGACAATTTTCAACAATGTCAAAGGGGGGAGTTTCGCTTTTTGAAAGAACTCTTAAATCCTTAACATCAATTTCAATGTCACCTGTGGGAATTTCGCTGTTTTTTGATGAACGCTCATGAACAATACCCTTTGCCATAAGCACAAATTCACTTCTTACTGCGAAAGCCTTTTCAAAAATTTCTTTATCTGTTGTTTCATCAAATGCCAACTGAACAATACCTGTTCTGTCACGCAAATCAACGAAAATAAGTGCGCCAAGGTCACGCTGTTTTGCAACCCAACCGCAAACGGTTACTTCGCTACCGATATTTTCTGCGCGAAGCTCGCCGCAGTAAACGGTTCTTTTAAGACCGTTCATATTATCCATATTTATACGCCCTTTCTGAAGAAAGTTGATTTACCTAATTATTTTACATTTACCTTATGCTGGATAAGATATTTTGTGGGGTAATGAAGTCCTATGGCAATTGCAAGTCTTACAAATGAGCCAACAACATTTACACCCATAGCATTTATACCTAAAGCTGCTTTTGTGGAATGAATATCACTTGTAATTTTGATAACCTCAGGTGTTATAACAAGTCCGAAGGGGAGTGCATCAGCAATTGCATTTGAAACAGACTGAATTAATGCGAAAAGCCCGAAGAAAATAACAATTACGCCAATATTTCCGAATTTTGAAACGGGTGAGACATGGGAAAGGGTTAAGCCTAATTGCAAGGACTGAACTGCGACAAGAACTAAAACTGCAAGAGAAACACAGAAGGAAATAACACCCATAAAAATTGTTAAGAAAGAGGGGACACCAAAAAGCTTCAAGAGGCTTTCGGCACTTTCCATAACCTCTTCGCCTAAGGTATCTTTAACCTGAAAAACCCAAAGGAAAAGTGAGCCTAAAAATAAAGCATAAACAGCAAAAACCCAGATAAGACTTGAAAGTGTTTTTGATGCTAAAAGAGAGCCTGTTTTTACAGGAAGAGTTAATGTAAGATACCCTGCCCTGCCAAACATTGTTTTTGAAAACATCATTGCAACTGCAATAATGATTATGATACAGGCAAAGCCTAATGCAAGGCTTACAAGTAATCCACCCATAACCTTAACAACTTTATTGTCAGAGGTTAAGGTGAAAACCTCTGCAACAATTGCAACTATGAATGTGCAAAGAAAAACAACGGACATTGAATGCCATTGAGCTTTAAGGTCATTTTTTAAGAGCTTACCAAACATTTGAAAATACCTCCTTGAAAATGTCCTCAATTGATTTGCCATCCTTTGTTATTTCTTCAACACTGTCATTAAGAAGCACCTTTCCGCTACCCATAAATAAAGCGTGAGTAAAAACAGACTGCAAATCGTTTATAAGATGAGTTGAAACAAGAAGAGTTGATTTTTCTGCATAGTTATCCATTATAAAGTTTAAAATAGAGCTTCTTGTTGCAGGGTCAACGCCACCCATAGGCTCATCAAGGATGTAAAGCTTTGCATCTCTTGACATAACAAGGGATAATAAAAGCTTTTCCTGCATACCCTTTGACATTGTTTTTGCTTTCTGCTTTTCAGAAAGACCGAAGCGTTTAAGCATTTCAAGAGCCTTGTTTTTATCAAAATCAGAAAAGAAATCGTTGAAATAATCAACTGCATCAATATTTCTCATCCATTCGTGAACAAAGGTCTGCTCGGGAAGGTAAGCAGTATAAGCCTTTGTTTGTTCACCGGGCTTAACCCCATCTATAAGAACATTACCCTTATAATCGTGAATGAGTCCGGTAAGAATTTTCATAAGGGTTGTTTTACCGCATCCGTTAGGACCGAATAAGCCAATAATTTCTCCTTGAGGAAGAGAAAAGCTCATATCATTGAGAACTATGTTGTCGCCATAAGCTTTCGTAAGAGCGTCAACTTTAATAATAGCCAAAATGAAGCCTCCAATCTGTTTATCTCAGATTTTAATACAAATTAAATCAATTATATATTTTACAATAATTATATTATTAAGTCAAGATTCTTAATAAAAGAAATACAGCGTCTGAGGGGACAGACGCTGTATTCCCGATACGAGTATAACACTACGCACCGAAGGTTTACTTGAGGAGGGGTTAGTTCCTCTCAGAACTAATACTTGTACTCAGGTGCGGCTCCCTTTCCAAGTACAATTATACTTTAACAAAAAAATATTAGTAAACTGTGAATATAGTGTTAAACATAAATTAAACTGAAAAAATACGATTTTTGAAAGATTTTGTAAAATTATGTAAAAAATCTTATGAAAACACTTGACAGTCAGATGAACCTGTGATATTATCATAGTAACACGAAAAATAGTCGTGGGACGAAAGGAGTGAGAGAATGCAAACAAAAGAAAAAGCATTTGAACCAATAAGAACAGCTATGAAGCTTACCGGTGGCTTTACCCTTTCCCAGCTTGCAGAGATTTCAGGTCTTGAAGCAACAACAATTCAGAATTGGGTAAAACGAGGCTGGATTGAACCACCAAAGGACCGTAGATACGGAGAAACCTCAATTGCAAGAGTTCTTATAATCAATATGCTTAAAGGTGCAATGCAGCTCTCCAACATTGTTTCTTTAATGTCTTATATCAACGGTAAGGTGGATGACAGGCGTGACGACGCTATACCTGACGGTGAACTTTACAGTATAATGTGTTCCGTTACCGAAGAAATAGACAATATCGGGAATTTAAACAAAGAAACAATAGTCAGAGTAATTGACGAAGAAATTAAAGATTATGAAGAGCCTTTTCCCGGTGGCAAAGAGAAATTGCGCAACGCTCTTGAAATTATGATGTTAGCTCATATTTCTTCTAATCTGAAAAACGAAGCAGATTTAATGCTTCAGAATTTTATGGCAGATTAATGTTCCACGTGGAACAATATTAAAAATAAAGTTTCACGGGAACAGGGTCTGGAAACAAAAAATTGTTTCACGTGGAACAAAAATAAAAAACAAAATAAAAAGGAGTACATATTATGATTAAAAATGCTAAAGTAGTAGGCGAATTTAATTTTTCTAACGCAAAGAAACTAATTGTTATCGGAGTAATCGCGGTAATTGCTATTATCGTGCTTTTAGCATCAATAACTATTGTTCCTGCAGGTCATACAGGTGTTGTGGTTACTTTGGGTAAGGTAAGCAGTAATGTTTTATCTGAGGGCTTCCATTTTAAAGCGCCTTTGGTGCAGAATGTTGTTAAAATGAGCAATCAGATTCAGAAATGCGAAATCGAAGGTGCAGAGTCTGTTTCAAAAGACCTTCAGGCAATTTCAACAACAATTGTAGTAAACTATAAAATAGGCGATAGCTCCTCTGCAAAAATTTACAGAGAAATCGGCAGAGATTATGAAACTATTATGCTTATGCCTGCAATTCACGAAAGCCTTAAGGCAGTAACTGCAAAGTATACTGCAGAACAGCTTGTAACAAGTCGTTCAAAGGTTGCAATCGAAATTCAGGACACTTTATCAGAAAAAATGGAAGAGTACGGGATTGTTATTGAAAAGTTCAATATTGTTAATTTCTCATTCTCAGAGGAGTTTGCAAAGGCTATTGAAGCAAAAGAGGTTGCTCAGCAGAATCTTCTTAAAGCGAAAACAGAGCAGGAGCAGTTAATTGTTGAAGCAAATGCTCAGGCAGAAAAGAAGGTTATCGCTGCAGAAGCAGAGGCTCAGGCAATCTTGAAAAAAGCAGAAGCTCAGGCAGAGGCTAATGAAAAAATTGAAAAATCCCTTAGCAAAAATGTTCTTGAAAATAACAAGATAGAAAAATGGGATGGCAAGCTTCCTTATGCAACCGGTGGTGCGGCAATCCTCGATGTTTCAGCAGACGGAAACGGAGACAGTGCAGAATAATTACTTGCCGAAATGCACATTTAATATGATTTAACTTTGTTGAAGATTAACGAAAGTGAAAAACTCTCGTTAATCTTCATTATTTTTAATTGAATGCTAAATATTTTTGTGATACAATTATTCTACTATAGTATGTCTTTTAAAAGGAGTGCAGAGAATGAATTTAAAACAAAAAGCTGCAAACGGTATTTCAATGATTAAAAAACATTGGAAAACCCCAATGCAAGGCAGGCAAATGCCGTTTAGAGAAATTGCTGCTTATTCAGGCGGCGGTATTGGTGCATACATGATTATTACAATGGGTACGGCTTGTTTGCTTGCTGCAAACAACACATTACTTTCAAGTGTATTGGGTATTGACCCCACTGATATGTATGTGATGTATGTTATTGCTGTTATTGCCAATGTTTTTCTTACAGGAATACGTGCCAATATAATCGATAATACACGAAATAAAGCAGGTAAATACAGACCGTATATTGTGAGAATGGCTGTTCCTGCCGCAATTATATGTAATATAATGGTTTGGTTCCCATATGCTAAGCTTTCCGATTGGCTCGGGGACGGAATGATTTTTGGGGAGACAAAAGCCTACATAGCCAAATGTGCAATTGTAATGGTGCTTAATTTATTCTTGCACTTTTTCTATTATTTCTTCTATGATGCTTATGAAAACCTCATTCACGTTCTTTCATCAAACTCTCAAGAAAGAGCTGATGTTGCATCTGTTAAAAGCATAGTTTATTCATTTGCTCCCACAGTTGTTAACCTTTTGACACCGATAATTGCATCTAATCTATTCCATACAAATACAACAGATATTCGTGTTTACAGATTCCTTTATCCTATTTTAACAGTTCTCGGACTTCTTCTTTGTATGGTTGTTTACAAATATACAGAGGAAAAAATCGTTCAAGCGAGAACACATATTGTTCAGATTAAATTTATTGATGCTCTTAAAGCCGTAGCAAAGAATAAATATTTCTGGATTATTTCCCTTGCAGGTTGGATAGGTTTCCTTGAATCATCCTATTCAAATGTTATGTTCTGGCTTTATAACTACGGCGGTGCTTGTTCTGGTAATGCGTATGGTATTGTTACTACTGTTTACGGAAATGCATCTCTTTGGGGTATGCTTATTGCACCATTCTGTATTCGCAGATGGGGTAAAAAAGCAGTTTTAATAGTTACAAACTTATTTAATGTGGTATTCATCCTTATGATGTTACCATTTACCAACGAGATACATAATCTTACAATCTGGCTGATATTGGGTTGTCTTTATCTCAATGCATTTATGGGTTCATTTGCACATATTCTTGGTCCATCTATTCAAGCAGATATTCGTGATTATCAGCAATATAAAACAGGTGAACGTATAGATGGTATGTTCTCTGCAGTTACAACAATCGGTACGGTTATAACTCTTGCAACATCTTCCGTTCTACCGATTATCTATGAAAAGAACGGTCTTACAAGAGAAAATGCAGCTCTTGTTACATCAAACCCGGAAGTATTAAACAGAGTTTTAGGTGACGGAAAAACTGTTGGTCAACTTCTTTCAGAGCAGTTAGCCAACGGACAGGATAATTACAATAATGCTCTTTCTGCACTTTATGATCCTGCTATTCTTTTAAGCCTTGTTAAAGTTCTTATTGTTGTTGCTGCTATAGGTGCGCTAATGAATGTTATTCCTTATATATGGTATGACTTCAACGAGAGAAAACAAAAATCTGTTGTTCGTGTTTTAAAAGTTCGCGCAATGTTTGAGGACTACGGAAACGGTGTGCTCAAAGATGCAGCGCTTGTTGAGGTTATTGATATAATCCGTAAAGCAAAAGAAATGGCAATTGCTTCGCCTAAGGCACTAGACAAAAAGTTTTATAAATCCATTAAGGATAAAGAAGAAAGAAAAGCTGCAAAGAAAGCATATCTTGCAGATAAAGAATTCAACGATGAAATTGAAATTGGTAAATTTGTTTGCGAAGAGCTTGATAAATTCTCCACACCTGCAGGTCAACTTCAGGTGAAAGAAAATATGAAGGTATATGCAGCAGGTCTTGATGCTCTTCTTAATGCAGATATTTCTCTTATAAACCAGGAAATTGCTATTGCAAAGGCAATGCCTAAAACAACTAAAGAAGAAAAAGAAATCCGCAAAACTGCAATTGAAATTGCAAAGAGTAAGAAAGCTTCTTATAAAGCAGTTAAAAAGTATTTCAGCAAGGGACAGGATTTCAAACAGCCCGACTTTGCAGACCTCGATAAGTTCTTCAATGCAGAAGACGATTGCGAAGCAAAGCTTAAAATTCTCTATCTTGATTTGAAAGAAGCAAAGAAAGCAAAGGATACTTCAAAAGTTACAGAGCTGAAAGCAGAAATTAAGAAAACTGATGCAGACAGAAAAGATGCTCGTAAGTTCTCTAAAGAGGAAATGGACAAACACGCATATTTCAATCGCGCCGCAAAGGTTTATCTTGATGCAGAAAAGCTTATAAAACAAAAAGATAACTACAGTCATTTCGAAGAAATCGAAAAGATGTATGATGATGCAAAAGCAAGACTTGCACAATAAAAATGATTGGCTTTCTTAGGAAAGCCAATCATTTTTATATTAAAAGTTATTTCTTTTGTAAGGATCTTTTTCATCAGTTAAACCGGCTAAATAATCCATACTGGTGTTAAGAGCAATTGCTAATTTCCGACACTGTTCAAATGTAAGGTGGCGCTTACCACTTTCAATTTTTGAATAATCGCTCTGGTCTATTCCGGTTAACATTTGAATTTTTATTTGTGTATACCCACGTTCTTTACGCAGTTCCTTTATTCTGTTCATCATAATCACCACTAATATTATGGCAATTTTCCCTATTGAAATTAGGGTGTAATTGACCTATAATATTGTTGGGGTGATAATAGTGGCAGAAATTTGTTTGGATTGTTGGAATAACTTAAATGAAACAAATCATTCAGAGAAAAGATATATTATGTCAGAAAATTTGAATTTATGCGAAAATTGTGAGGAAATGAAGCACACAATTATAGTTGAACGAAAAAGTTACTATTTACAGAAATATAAATGCATTTTGTTACCTTTTATTTTAATATACAAATTTATTTATTTGTTGTGGAGAATATTTATTTTACCTTATTCTATTTATAAATATAAAATTTCAGAGGATAAAGATTAATGATTGCAAATTCTTAAACTGGCATCTGGCGACTGGTAGCTGGCATCTAAAAAAGCCTTCCGTTACGGAAGGCTTTTTTGTATCTTATTCATCATCGTCAGCAAGCTTTGCTTCTGCAATAACCTTTTCTGCGATATTGTTGGGAGCATCTTCGTAACGAGCAAATTCAAGAGTGAATGAACCTCTGCCTGCTGTTACGGAGCGAAGAGTGATAGCAAAGTCGCTCATTTCAGCCATTGGAACCTCGGCAATAAGCTCCTGAGTACCTGTTTCTTCAGCAGGACCCATACCTAAAACTCTACCACGTCGTTTGTTAACGTCACCCATTATGTCGCCCAAATCCTTATCAGGAATATAAGCCTTAAGAGTTCCGATAGGCTCAAGAATTGTGGGAGCTGCTTCAGGTACTGCAGCCTTAAAGGCGATTCTTGCAGCCATCTTGAATGCCATTTCAGAGGAGTCAACGGGGTGATAAGAACCATCGTGGAGACAAGCCTTGATGCCAACCATCGGGTAACCTGCAATAAGACCTGATGCTACGCATTCACGTAAGCCTTTTTCAACAGCAGGGAAGAAGTTTTTAGGAACTGCGCCACCAACAACCTCGTCTGAGTTGAATACGAATTCTTCTTCGCCCATATAGGGTTCAAAACGAATCCAAACATCACCGAACTGACCGTGACCGCCGGATTGCTTCTTATGGCGTCCCTGTTTATCAACAGTTTTACGGATTGTTTCTCTGTAAGCAACGCGGGGTGCAGTAAGAGTAACCTCAACACCGTATTTATTTTTAAGCTTGGAAACGATGCTTTCAAGATGCTGTTCGCCAAGACCTGATACAACCTGTTCTTTTGTTTCTTTATTGGTGTAGAAATCCATTGAGCCGTCTTCTTCTGCTAATTTATGAAGACCGGAAGCAACCTTATCCTCTTCGCCCTTCTTAACAACGTTAACTGCCATTGAATAGCAGGGAGCAGGGAAGTCAACGCCTGCAAGCTCTACGGGGTTCTTTGCATCGCACATTGTGTCGCCTGTTTTGAAGCCTGAAAGCTTTGTAACAACACCGATATCACCTGCAACGATTTCAGTAGCATCTTCTTGCTTTGCGCCCTTAACGAAAACGATTTTACCCATTTTCTCTTCTTCTTCTGTGCGAGCATTGTAAGCCTTTGTAGCAGAAGTGATTTTACCTGAAACAACCTTGAAGAAGGACATTTTACCAACGAAGGGGTCAGCAACTGTCTTGAAGCAGATTGCAGCAAGAGGTCCGTTTGCATCGCAGGCAATATCACCTTCACCCTTGGGAGAGGGAGCAAGCTTTGTAATACCATTAAGAAGAAGGTCAACAGCCTCACCTGTGTAACCTGAGCAAGCATAAACGGGGATAACAGTACCATCTGCAACACCCTGAGAAAGACCTGCAACCTTTTCATCGTGAGTGAATTCTTCACCTTCGAAGAATTTCATCATAAGGTCTTCGTCTGCAGAAGCAACAGCTTCAACGAAAGCGTTGTAAATTTCTTCAATATGTGCATCCTGAGGAATTGCAACCTCAGTAGCCTTTGTTCCGTCATATTTGAAGGCTTTGTTCAGAAGGAAGTTTACATAACAGTCAACAACACCGTTAACAACATAGGGAACAACAACGGGGCAGATAGCTGTGCCGTATTTATCCTGTAAATCGCCGAGAGTTTTATAGAAGTCGCGGTTTTCACCATCGCATTTTGAAACAGCAATAAACTTTGAAAGACCCTTTCTGCCTGCTATACGCAAGGTTTTTTCTGCACCAACGTCAACATTGTGACCGCAGGAAAGAACGATAATTGCAGTTTCAGCAGCGCGGATACCCTCGCTTCTTGCACCTTCAAAGTCAAAAAGACCGGGAGTGTCAATAATATTAACCTTTCTGTCGCGCCATTCAATACATGCCATAGCGGAAGAAATTGAAACGTTTCTCTTCTTTTCTTCAGCGTCAAAGTCGAGAACAGTGTTACCGTCTGCAACTCTGCCGAGTCTGTCTGAAGCACCTGCTATGTAGAGCATTGCTTCTGCAAGAGTTGTTTTACCTCTTGCACCGTGACCCGCAATGGTCACGTTTCTGATGTTTTCTTTAGCATAAGCTTTCAAATAAATTCCTCCTAAAACGAGCAGAGATTTCTCTCTGATTGAAATTGTAAAATAATGCTACCAAGATATTAACAAACACTATGGCAACTTATATTTGGTATTTTAGCACATAAAATTCTTGTTTTCAACGATTTTTTTGAGTAAAATGCAAAGATTATTGATATTACATAATAAATTGTCCAGGTTTTTATATAATATGTAACGAATATTTTAATTTATAGTTTTTTCATTGAAAATTTTGAGCTTGTGTGGTAGAATAAATCCACAATGAGTATTTATGCTCTGTTGTTATAAAATGATTTTTACACATTACCTATGGAGGTCTACATAATATGGATGAAAATAAAGCTACAAACAGCTCAAACGAGATTAAGATACCTGCTCCTCCTCCCGTAGTTCCTAAAAAGCAGCCGGAAAAAAATGTAAAAGAGAAAAAAGCTAAAGATAAAAAGCCCGAAGGTAAAAAGATTACAGAAAAAAATAAAAAGCTTTTGCTTCTTATTCCTGTAATTATTGTAATCATAGTTGTTGCAATAATTGTTGCTCTTGCACTTAAAAATACAGATAAATCAAAAAACGGAAATATGGATCCCGTTACTATTACCGATAACAATGGTGTGCCTGTTACCGATGCAAGTGGTGAGCCTGTTACTATGGTTCCTGTTATTGTTACCGATGCAAATGGTCAGTCAGTTACCGATAAAAAGGGTGAACCGGTTACTATGGTGCCTGTTGTTGTTACCAAGCCAAATGGTGAGGCGGTCACAGACCCCAAGGGTAACCCTATTACAGTAGTTCCTGTTCCTGTTACTAAGCCAAGCGGCGAGCCTGTTACTGATAATAAAGGCGAACCGGTTACTATGGTGCCTGTTATTGTTACTGACCCAAGTGGTGATACTGTTACTGAGTCGGATGGTGAGCCTGTTACTATGGTTCCGGTTATCGTTACCGACCCGAGTGGCGAACTTGTTACTGATAAGGAAGGCGAACCGGTTACAGTAGTTCCCGAAACAGAGGTTCATGAATATACTGACGAAAACGGTGAGAAGGAAACTACAATAGTATATAATGATGTAACGGTAAATATCCCCGTTACAGATGATAATGGCGAAAATGTTACAGACAAAAACGGTGAAGATGTAACAGAGCAAATAGTTATCACTCCCCCCACAACCGGAAATGAAAATGGTGTAGTGGGAACAACAGCAGTTCCTGTTACAGATGGTCAGGGTAATACAGCAGTTGATAATAAGGGTGATGTTCTTACCTCCATTGTAGAAATTACATCTTCTCCCGCTGTTGTGGAAATGGCTGATATTGAATGGAAGGCGTCATCAGGCGGAACCAAAGCTGATTACATTTCCAGCATCGCAACTCTTAAAAATGGTTCTTATATCACATCAACCGTCACCAACTCAACGGATGGTCAGTTTGCTAAATTTAAAGAAAGAGAATATGTGGCTCCATATACAGTTCTTACTAAATATTCAAAAAATGGCGATGTTGTTTGGCAAGAAGCAATAGGATCAAAACGAGGGGTTACTATAATCACATCAATTGTTCCTTTTGATAACGGGGGCTTTTATGCTGTTGGTTATGGAAAGGATATTAATGATCAAAGAGGCAAAGGCTACTATGACGGGGCTGTATTTAAATTCGATAAAAAAGGTGAGCAACTTTGGGTGAGCACTTTTGGAACAAGTACAGTTGACCTTTTTGAAGCTGCAACACTGACAAGTGATGGAGGCGTTGTTGCGGTTGGATCTGTCGGTAACAACGATAAAGATGCAGCAGGCTTCGGCAAACCCAGGTTCGAATCCGCAGCAGCAATTGTAAAGTTTAATGCTGATGGTGCTGTTGTATGGAAGGATATTATCGGCGGAAACAAAGATTCCTTAACCGGCGTTGCAGAAAGTGCAGATGGTAATATCTATTGTGTAGGCAATTTCTATACAAATGAATTCTTTAAAAATTTAGGTCAAGCGGACAGCTGTGTTCTTAAATATACAAGTAACGGTAAATATGTTGAAGCGCGTTCTATTGCAGGTAGCGGAAACGAAATATTTAGCGGAATAACAGCTTGTAAAGATGGCGGCATTGTAGTGGTAGGTCGTTCGAATTCCTCTGATGCCGGTTCAACAGATAGTATGTTTGTTTCAGATTTAGCTTCTCGCGGAGGATATGATGCATATATTATAAAATACAATGCAGATTTTGGCCTTGCGTTTGCAAAAGTTTTCCGTGGACAGAATAATGATGATTTAACATGTGTTGTAGAAACAGAGGACGGTTCATTTATTGCTGCAGGTTCCAGCAACTCATCTTCACGCGACCTTAAGGGTGTAACAACCCGTGGTGGAAATGATATTGTTATAGCTTCATTTAATAAATATGGTGACCTTTCCTGGGCACGTTCATTTGGCGGAACAAAGAGCGAAAGCGCCAATGCAATTTGTCTTGCGGAAGATGGCGGATATTTGGTTGCAGGAAAAACACTTTCTAAAGATATAGATATGAAAGGTATTGCACAGTATGTAACAGATAAAACTGTTGGCGTTATTGTGAAATTTCCCAAATAATGATTAAAATAAAATGTGATTATTTAAATGGTGCAGTTGCTGTGCCTACAGAGTTAATAGACAAACATTTAAAACTTGCCCCTGCGGCAAGTTTTAAAGTTTTGTTGTTTATTTTAAGAAATCCTGATGGTACGGCAGATGCAAGGCAAATAGGAATGTGCACCGGTCTCAGCGAAAGCGATGTTTGTGATTGTCTTGTTTTTTGGGAAAACAATGGCGTGATAGAGATTACCGGAGAGAAGATTTCTGATGATGCTTTTAAATCTACAATAGGAAATGCTAAGCTTTCTGCTATAAAAGAATATAAAATAGATTCAACGAAAAACGAAACAAAAAAAATAAAAGCGCTTCCTGTAAAAAAACCAACTCAAAGAGAAATAGCACAACGTTTGTCCGAAAGTCCTGAGCTTGAAGTGATTTATAAAGAGGCGCAGAGCATTCTTGGAACCTTCGGGTATGATACACAAGCACTTATTTTGATGATATATGACTATTATGGTTTCCCGCCGGAGGTTATAATTACACTTTTACAGCATCAGAAGTGCGAGGGAAAAACATCATCCTCAGCAATAAAAAACAGGGCAGAGGATTGGGCAAAAAGAGGGATTGATTCTCTTGACCTTGTTGAACAAGAGCTTCTTGCTCTCGAAAAAATCACAAAAACATTTAATGCAGTTAAAGATGTTGCTGAATTTTCAGGAGATGTTCCTACAGCCAGAATTTCAAAGTTCTTGCGTACTTGGGCAGTTGATTGGGAATGCTCAGAAGAACTGATAATATTCGCTTTAGAAGAAAGCAGAAGGATTTTAAGCGATACAAATAAGTTACTGAAGAAATATGTTCAGTCAGGTATTCAAAGTTCCGAACAAATTCAGCAAAAACAAAAAAAATCCTTACCAAAGGAAATAAAGAAAACATACGAAACAGAAGAAATAGGCAAAAACAGTGTTCTTGATTGGATTAAAAAATATGCAGACGGGGAGGAGAATAAATGAAATATTCTGAAATAATATATTCGAAAGCAGAAGCAGAGCTTAAAGCAAGAAGAGTTCGTGCTGAAGAGCTTGCTGAGATGCGCCGAAAACAGTTTGCAGAAAAATACCCCGAGCTTATAGATATTGAAAATATTATGAAATTTTCAGCTCTTGAAGTAATCAGAAGTGTTGGTTCAGGCGGAAAATCAGTTAATATATCAGAGGTTGCAAAAACAAATTTAGAAGCACAGGCAAGAAAAAAAGAGCTTTTAGTGAAAAATGGCTACCCTGCAGATTATCTTGATGTTCCCTATACTTGCAAAAAATGTAATGATAGCGGAATTTTTAATGGTAAGCTTTGTGAATGTCATCTTGCTCTTTTGCAAAAGCTTTCTGTTGAAGGGCTTTCCTGCAGTCCGATACTTGCAAAATCAACATTTGATACATTTAATCTTGAGTATTACAGTGCCATAAAGGATGCTGATTTAGGTTTTTCTCATCGTGAGATTATGGGCGGAGTTTTCGGAATGCTTAAGAATTATGCGGAAAATTTCGGACCTGACAGCTCAAGCCTTTTCTTCAGTGGCGGAACAGGCTTAGGCAAAACCCACCTTGCACTTGCAATTTTCAATGTTGTTACTGCTAATGGATACAGTGTTTATTATTCTTCTGCAAGAAAAGTTATAAAACAGCTTAATAACGAGCATTTCGGCAAAGGCGATACGGATTTGAATGAAGAGCTGAGCAGAAACGACCTTGTTATTATAGATGATTTGGGTGCAGAGTTTGAAACTCCCTTTGGCACAGCGGCAATAAATGAAATTATTGATGATGCGGTTTTGATGGGCAAGCCTATGATACTCATTTCAAATCTTGATAAGACAGCTTTTGAAGAAAGATACGGCGAAAGAGTTGCATCAAGGCTTAATGCCTTTGAAATAATTCAGTTTTTCGGAACAGATATACGACAGAGAAATAAATAATTCTAAGGAGAGTTTATTATGTTAAAAGGTATTCCCAATATTATTTCACCTGAGCTTCTTAAAATTCTTGATGAAATGGGTCACGGTGACGAAATCGTTATTGGTGACGGTAATTTCCCTGCTGCATCAAATGCACAAAGACTTATCCGTTGTGACGGACACAATGTTCCCGAGCTTCTTGATGCAATTTTGAAGCTCATGCCCCTCGATACTTATGTTGATAGCCCTGTTATGCTTATGCAGACAACAAAGGATGACCCGACACCAACTATCTGGGCAGAGTATCAGGAAATTGTTGATAAGCACAATGGTGCAACTGAAATGAGTCAGATTGAGCGTTTTGCTTTCTATGACAGAGCAAAAACCGCTTATGCAATTATTGCAACAAGCGAAAAGGCACTTTATGCAAATGTTATCCTTAAAAAAGGCGTAGTTGTTGAATAAAACAAAAACGGAGCAACTTGTGTTGTTCCGTTTTTTAGTTAGGAGTGAGGAATGAGGAGTGAGGAGTGTCGGGACCTGCGGTCAGCATTGTAAAGATATTTCCTATTATAGTGCATTGTTGGGCATAGGCAAGCCTATACCTTACGGTTATCGCTCTGACCTACAAATTTCTTAAACTATCGTACCCGTAAGGCACTGGCTTGCCTGTGCCATGTGATTGTTTAAAAAAGAATTTGTAAAAATATATTGAAAAGTACACAGATATGTGATAACATACATTAGAACAAATGTTCTAAAGGTGAAATTGAATGGAATACTTTTTTATTTATTTTGCAGTGATTTCCGTAATTACTTCAATAGTTACCGTTTATGATAAAAGGGCTGCAAAAAAATGGACAAAGCACAGGGTACCTGAAAAAATATTGTTTTTGTTGGCGATTTTAGGCGGAAGCTTGGCAGAATATTTAACAATGCTTAAAATACGACATAAAACGAAGCATAAAAGGTTTATGATAGGGCTACCCGTGATTATGGTTATGCAGGTGGTGATTTTATGGTTAATTTTGACACAAGAGTTCAGTTTTTAAAGGGCGTTGGTGAGGCGAGAGCAAAAAGCCTTGAAAAGCAGGGGATTTACAGCATTGGCGACCTTTTAAGAAACTACCCCAGAGCCTATGAGGACTGGAACAACACAACTTTTCTGAGAGATGCGCAGATTAACGAAAATATCTGCGTAAGGGCTATTGTTGCCCAGAATCCTCAGGTTGTTAAAATCAATGGTGGCAGAATTCTTGTTAAAACTGTAATTTCCGATGGTAGCGATTATATAAATGTTACATTTTTCAACAACAAATATGTAAAAGATCAGCTTGAAGAAGATAAAGAGTATTTATTTTTCGGTAAAATCACTCTTGATAAATATAATAATAAATGTATGCTTTCACCGAGGTTTGAAAAATCACTTGAAAAGCAAAGAATAAGACCCATTTATAAGGCAACCTCTTCAATGCCTTCAAAAACAACGGAAAGGCTTGTTGAAACTGCTTTAAGAGAGATAAAGGGCAATGTTCAGGAGATAATTCCCGAATATATTGTTAAAAAATATCGTCTTATGAGCTTTGAGGATGCTTTAAGGGTTATTCATTTCCCCGAAAGCGAGGAACAGCTTGCCCTTGCAAAGCGCAGACTTATATTTGAGGAATTATTGCTTTTGCAAATGGGGCTTATGAGCGAAAAAACCGAGGGCGGAAACAGAAACGCAGTTCCAGTTAAAAATGATTATATTGAGGAATTTTATTCTTCGCTTCCTTTTGACCCCACAAATGCGCAAAAAAGAGCAATTGCTGAAGCAGTTGCTGATATGAATAGCAATAAACAAATGAACCGTCTTTTGCAGGGTGATGTTGGCTCGGGTAAAACTGCAGTTGCGGCGGCACTTATGTATAATGCGGTTAAAAACGGTTTTCAGGCTGCCCTAATGGCACCAACAGAGGTCCTTGCAAATCAGCATTTCAAAACTCTTTCCGATTTCTTTGGTGATGATATAAATATCTGCCTTCTGACAGGCTCGGTTACTGCCGCTAAAAAAAGAGATATAAGAGAAAAAATTAAAGACGGTGACTGCAACATTGTTGTGGGTACTCACGCAATTATTCAGAAAGATGTTGAGTTCAATGATTTGGGCCTTGTTATAACCGATGAACAGCATCGTTTTGGTGTGGGGCAGAGGGCAAGTCTTTCAAATAAAGGTAATAATCCTCACACACTTGTTATGTCTGCGACACCTATTCCGAGAACTCTTGCTATGATGATTTATGGCGACCTTGATATTTCCGTTCTTGATGAATTACCCAAGGGCAGACAGCCTGTTAAAACATATCACGTGCCAACAAGCTACCACGAACGGATTTATAATTTTATAAGAAAGAATATTGCTCAGGGGCAACAGGCATATATTGTATGTCCGTTGGTTTCTGAAAGTGATAGCGACCTTGTTCCCGCAACGGAATATTATGATTATCTGAAATCAACCTATTTTGCAGATTGCACTCTTGGTCTTCTTCACGGACAAATGAAGCCAAAGGATAAGGATGCAGTTATGGCTCGCTTCTATTCGGGGGAAATTCAGCTTCTTATTTCAACGGTTGTTATTGAGGTGGGTGTTGATGTTCCCAATGCAACAGTTATGGCAATCGAAAATGCAGAGCGCTTCGGACTTTCGCAATTGCATCAGTTGAGAGGTCGAATAGGCAGAGGCAGTAAGGAAAGCACCTGCATTCTTCTTTCCGATGCTCAGAATGAAGAGGCAGTTGACCGTTTTGAAACAATGTGCAGAACAACTGACGGTTTTGAAATCGCAAAAAAAGACCTTGAAATGCGAGGCCCCGGCGATTTCTTCGGTTCCCGTCAGCACGGTCTTCCCGATATGCGAATTGCAAATCTTATGACAGATACGAGAATTCTTTACGAAGCACAAAAAACCGCAAAAGAGCTTGTTGATAACGAGGTTTCAATATCAACGGAAGAACGCCACCTCTTAGCCCAGGAAATGAAACGACTTTTCACAAGAGTTGCATTAAACTAAAAATAAAAACCTCGATTACCTGAATGGTAATCGAGGTTTTTATTTTTATTAGGTTTAGTTACCAAATACTGCAAGTAAGAAGCCTGCGGCAACTGCGGAACCGATAACACCGGCAACGTTGGGACCCATTGCGTGCATTAAAAGGAAGTTTGTGGGATTGTATTTTCTGCCCTCGTTCTGTGCAACACGAGCCGCCATAGGAACAGCGGAAACGCCTGCCGCACCGATAAGGGGATTGATTTTTCCGCCTGTAACAACATAGAGAAGCTTGCCGAAAAGCACACCGCCTGTTGTTGAGAAGCAGAAAGCCAAAAGACCGAGACCGATAATAAGAACAGTTTTGAGCTGTAAGAAATCCTGACCGTTTGCAGTAGCACCAACTGTTACACCAAGCATAATTGTAACAATATTCATAAGTGCATTCTGGGCTGTTTCAGAAAGCCTTTCAGTAACGCCACATTCTTTGAAAAGGTTACCAAGCATAAGCATACCAAGAAGGGGAGCGACTGAAGGAAGAAGAAGTGCACAAAGAATAAGAACTGCAACGGGGAAAATAATCTTCTCTGTTTTTGAAACCTTCCTTAACTGCTTCATTTCAACCTTACGCTCTTTTTCTGTGGTAAGGATTTTCATAATAGGTGGCTGAATAACAGGAATCAACGCCATATATGAATAAGCCGCCAAGGCTATTGGTGCCAACAGGTGTGAAGCCAATTTTGATGTAAGGAAAATAGCTGTGGGACCGTCTGCACCGCCGATAATAGCAATTGATGCTGCTTCTGCAGGCTCAAAGCCGAATGCAATTGCAAGAAGGAATGCGCAATAAACACCAAGCTGAGCGGCTGCACCTAAAAGAAGGCTTATAGGGTTTGAGAGAAGGGGTCCGAAGTCCGTCATAGCACCAACACCCATAAAGATAAGGCAGGGGAAGATGCCTGATTTAACACCAACATAAAGGATTCTCAGAACACCCGAATCATACCAATGTGTACCTTCAACAAAGGCTTGTCCTATACTGCCGAGCTGACCGCCTGTTGTATCAAGCATCATATTTGCGCCGGGAAGGTTTGCAAGAATAATACCGAATGCAATGGGAACAAGTAAAAGTGGCTCGTAGCCCTTTTTGATTGCAAGGAACAAAAAGAAGCACGCAACACCTAACATAACAAGGTTCTGCCATTCTAAAAGAGCGAAGCCGGACTGCTCCCATAAATTAGTTAAAATTGAAGAAATGTCCATAGATAAAACCTTTCAAGTTTTAAGTAAAGATATTATGTTTTTATTTAATTAAATAACAGCGATTACATCGTCTGTGTTAACAGTTGAGCCCTTGGGAGCATTAATGGATTTAACTGTACCATCGCAGGGAGCAACAATATCGTTTTCCATTTTCATAGCTTCAAGCACAACGATAACATCGCCTGCCTTAACTGCTTCGCCAACATTCTTCTTAACTGCAAGAATTGTGCCGGGCATGGGAGCCTTAACCTGAGTGCCGTCTGCGGAAACGGGTGCAACTGCAGGAGCAGCAGAGGGTGTTTCAGCAGGAGCTGCGGGAGCTGCAACTGGTGCAACTGCAACAGGAGCAACAGCAGGAGCGGCAACTGCAACGGGTACCTGAGTAACGCCTGTTACAACTGCATCAGTTTCTGTAACGTCAACTTCGTAAACTTTACCATTTAAAGTAACATTGTATTTCATATTATTATTCCTCCACTAATTTGATTGAGTTAAAGATGAGATTATCAAGAGAAATGCCTGTTTTATGTGCAACAAGCGCCATAAGAACTGCCGCATCCTGTTCTTCTACATTTATAAGCTCAGGCTCCTGGTTAAGACGCTTGATATATTTAAAGCTAAGTCTTTCAAGAGGGATGCCTGATTCTTTTGATGTGATAGCCATAATAACTGCGGCGTCCTGCTCCTTAACACCATCAAGGGTAACATAACCGGGTGTATAGGGGAGAGGTGCTTCTGCTTTTACAGGCTCTTCTGCAATAATTGCTTCAGGCTGTGCAACCTGAACGGGTGCAGTTGGCTGAGCTTCTGTAATAGGCTCTGCCTTCTTTTCTTTTTTAGAGTTACCACCTAAAATCTTTGAAAGAAGCTTAACAAACAGCATAATTACGGCAAGAACCGAAAGAACAAGAACAAAACCTAATCCTGAAGTGCCTAAAGCATCCGGGAAACTGAACAAAGGAAGAAAAGTCATATTAAACCCTCCTTAGTCAATAGCCTTGATTTCATAGCTGTATGTTTTAGAAGCCATTTCATCACGATAATCGAAGAAGCTTTCTGCCTGAGTGGGGAATGCGATGTAAGAAAGAACATCCTCGTCACTCTTTGCTTTTTTGCCGATTTCAGCTTTTGCAGCTTCAAATGCAGGCTCAAGAGTATCTGCATATCTGCCTTCGATTTTCTTTTCGTCACCAAGAATCTGCTTTTTAACATCCTCGTTAACCTTACCGGGTGCGTTACCATATTCACCCTTAAGGTAGGATTTAACCTCCTTGGAAACGTTTTTATAACGCTCGCCTGCAAGCACATTTGCAGTAGCCTGAACGCCAACCATCTGGCTCATAGGTGTAACAAGGGGGGGATAGCCTAAATCCTCACGAACTCTGGGAGTTTCAAGAAGAACCTCGTCAAATTTATCCATCTTGCCCTGAGCAGTAAGCTGAGCAACAAGGTTAGAAAGCATACCACCGGGAACCTGATAGTCAAGTGCCTTTGCATCAGTTGCGAGAACTGTGGGGTTGAGAAGACCGCTTTCAAGAGCCTTTGCTCTGATGGGTTTGAAGAAATCAGCAATATCTCTGAGAGCCTCGCTATCAAGACCTGTATCGTAACCAAGCTCTGCAAGAGTGTAGTTAAGAGTTTCTGTTGCAGGCTGTGATGTACCACCTGACATTGTTGAAATAGCAGTATCGATAACATCAACACCTGCTTCAACTGCCTTAAGGCAGGTCATAAAGCCAAGACCTGTTGTGCTATGAGTGTGAAGAACAAGAGGAATATCAACTGCTTCTTTGAGTGAGGAAACAAGCTTATGTGCTTCTGCAGGGCTGAGAATACCTGCCATATCCTTAATAGCAATTGTCTGACAACCGATGCTTACCATATTCTTTGCCAGCTCAACATAAGAGTCGAGAGTATGAATAGGGCTGATTGTGTAGCAGATAGCACCTGATGCAATTGCACCGTTCTTAACTGCTTCGTCAACTGCAACCTCAATATTCTTAACGTCATTAAGTGCATCAAAAATTCTGATAATATCAATACCGTTTTCAACACTCTTCTTAACGAACATTCTTACAACATCATCGGGATAGTGATGATAGCCGAGAAGGTTCTGACCTCTTAAAAGCATCTGGAGCTTTGTGTTGGGACAAGCCTTTTTGATTTTTCTGAGTCTCTCCCAGGGGTCTTCTTTAAGGTAACGAAGGCAAGAGTCGAAGGTTGCGCCACCCCAGCACTCGAGAGAGTAGTAACCTGCTTTATCGAGTTTTGAGAGAATAGGCTCGAACTCATTGAACTTCATACGGGTTGCGATAAGTGACTGGTTAGCGTCACGCAACACGGTTTCGGTAAATTGAACCTTTTGCATTTGCGATTTCTCCTTTTATTATATATTGTATAAGGAAGTTTATATATCTAAGGTAAGAAACGGAAAATATTCCCTACCAATTTTCCCCACTTTAGCATACACTAAATGAAGAAATTTATCAAGTGAATTGTTAGAATTTTATCAAAATAAACTTAAAAATCCTTAATATTTTGCCATTAAATTGTTTTGGTATGCAAAAAGAAAATCTATGCTTCTCAGATGCAGAGATTTTCTTTTGGTTTCATATACTATTATATATAGTAGCTCAACGGCAGAAAACGTGTCTTCCGATAGTGGTGATAACGGGGCGGGTGCGAATCCATTGATTTGAGGTTTTGGCAGGATTATAATAATATAATGCACCACCGCTTGGGTCCCATCCGTTGATAGCATCCTGTGCAGCCTTTCGGGAGGTGGCATCAGGTGCAACAGACCAGTTACTGTCTCTTACTGCAGAAAATGCACCTGCCTGATAAATAACACCTGAAACAGTATCGGGGAATGATGATGAATCAACTCTGTTTAATACCACTGCACCAACAGCAACCTGACCTGTGTAGCTTTCGCCTCGGGCTTCTGCCGCAATAACCTTTGCAAGAAGATAAACGTCAGAAGAACTGTAGCCACCTGTTGAACCACCCGAGGAAGAACCGAGACCTAAATATAAAAGTGTTTTAGGGCCGGCAATTCCATCCGCAGTAATTCCCACAGACCTTTGATATCGTTTAACTGCACTCTGAGTTTTAGCACCATATATACCGTCAACAGTTCCGTTAAAAAATCCGAGAGATTTTAATTTGTTCTGAATTCGTCTTACCTCGTCACCTCGGGAGCCGATTTTAGAAAGAGTTTCCTGAGCTTCTATTTGCTCTGTCTGATTGGTGTAAATAAAGCCTATACCAAATATAATAGACAGGTTCAGAACAATAGCAATAAAGCTACCGTATTTTGAATGCAGAAATTTCTGGAAATTGAATTCTGTTTTTTTCTTTTTCATATTGCACCTCATATAGTTTTTTAGTAGTTTTTTCGTAAAAAACGCTAATATACATACATTCTACAGGCTTTTGAACACAAAAATTGTGGTTGGTCAATATGCACAACCACAATATATTGTGATTGGTAAAAAAGTTGAAAAAATTTTAAAAAAATTTGAAAAAAATGCTTGACAAATGGTACTTGTGGTGATATTATATCAAGGCACTCTTCGAGAGGGGCGAAAACGAACCGCAAAAGCGGTGCGCAGGAGACCTTAAAAGAGAGCAACGAACCTTGAAAATTAAACAACGAGAAAGTAAAGAAACCCTTGAGATTTTTTTGAGCGTAAAAGAAGATTTTGCGACAGTAAAATTCGGGCTTCGAAAGAAGTTTGAAAGAAGCGATATGTTAGTGTATCGGAAATGAGCGAGAAAGCTCTGAAAAAGGTTAAGGCATCCGAGAGGATGAGTTAATACAATTTTTTAGAGAGTTTGATCCTGGCTCAGGA
>JAFSDL010000054.1 GCA_017436285.1 Clostridia bacterium | reverse complement strand
TGACCGTCCGAACGGAACAAACCGCCACGACCTTTTTTGAAGAAAGCGAGCGCAATTTATTGAAATATGAGTTGACTGCACAGCGCCATAGAGATATGTAGTAATGCCTGTAGGAACTGTTTCGGGTAAAGCGGCAAAACCCCAATTCCGGTATATGAATACTGCGTCACATTTTTTGCAGTTAAATATAAAATTTTATAAGAAAGGAGTTTTTAATGACTTAGCACAAACCACAACTTGAGCCAAAAACCTCAATTTTGGCTCAACACAAATTTCAACTGAGCAACAATAGCTCAAAGCGGTGCCGCTTTTGGCATCACTAAAAAAACATAGCACCGTTTCTGATGCCATAAAAAAACAAATCTGCAAGAAAATATATCATCTTGCATAAAGGATACTACAGCCACCCTTTGTGTTTAGTGACTGTTGCATCTGAAAAAGAAAGGTTATTAAGGGCGCCCTTATCTGCGGTGAAGGAAGACAGAACGGATATATTATTATCCTGCGGATGTCTGTCCTACACCGTAGCGAGCAGGACATTTGTGTGCCAAATGCCAACCGTTAAGGGAGCCCCCTTAATATCCCCTGAAAAGAAAAGAGGTGAAAACTTATCAAAGACATCAGAATTGTAGCGAGAGTTACAGAAAAAGAGAAAAAGAAGATTGAGCGTAATGCTTCAAAATGCGGATTATCTACAAGTGAATATGTCAAACAAAGAGCATTGGGCTTTGAGCCGAAAACGGTTCCGCCTGATGCCTTTTTTCATTTCTGTGAAAAGTTTGATGCACTTATTGATATGGGTGTTTCTAAGGAAGTTGAAGCAGAGGCTTTTAATCTTCTTGCTGAAATCAGTGATGTACTCATAAAACCAAGAAAGGAGCAATTATTCGGGGTCCCCGCGAAGCGCAATACGCTTTGTGGGGAGAAGGAGCATCCACGGATTGGTGAGTCTTTTGACACTTGTGGAAAAAGCGATATAAAGGAGTGTGATGCGACGTGGCAACCACCGGATTCTGGCCCGTAAAAGGTAATTTAAAGTCTGTTATTGTTTACGCCGAAAATCCCGATAAAACAATGAATCCCAAATTCTTTGACTCGGACTTGTATGCTACCTTACAGTACGCAGAAAACGGCAACAAAACTGACCAAGAGCTTTTCGTCAGCGGTATTAACTGTTCAAAGCATAATGCTTATGCACAAATGGTTGCGGTTAAAAAGAAATTCGGTGAAAGAGGCTCTGTAGTAGCTTATCACGGTTATCAGAGCTTTAAAGAAAATGAAGTCACTCCCGAAGAATGCCATGAAATAGGCATAGAAACAGCGAGAAAAATGTGGGGTGACAAATATCAGGTGATAGTTACTACTCACCTTGATAAACAGCATCACCTGCATAACCATTTCGTCATTAACAGCACATCTTTTAAGGACGGTCTTAAATTCCGAAACAAAATCGGGGACCATTATGAGCTGAGAAAAATATCCGATGCCATCTGTAAAGAACGAGGCAAATCCGTTCTTGAAAATGCACCTTTTTACGGTGGTGAAAAGGCTGCATATTGGCTTCATAAGCAAGGTAAGAAAACTCACAGAGATATGCTTCGAGAAGATATTGAAATCTGTCTTACCGTCGCAACAAACTGGGATGAATTCAGAAGAGTCCTTGCAACTATGGGATATGAGGTTGATTACAGACGATTTACCATCAAAGCAAAGGATTGGGAAAGAGGAGTAAGGGTTGAAGGTCTTGGCTACACCGTAGAAGATATAGAGAAAAGATTCAACGAAACCTTTTACAGCGGACATCATCTTGCGGATTGGAATAACTTCTTCTATGCAAGGCGCAGATACTTTCCTCTTGAATCAGTGAGAAAGAAATTAGAGTTCAGCATTGAACACGGCAAACGACCTGAGGTTATTTATGTAAACACTATGTTTCTGCTCATTATATTAGTTTTCCAATTGTTGAAAGAAGTTGCAGATGCAATGCTCATATCTCCTGAAATGAGGCATGCCGCAAAGGATATTAAGCAATATGTAGCTGACTATCATTTCTTAACTGACAATCAGATTCAGACTACTGATGACCTGTCACAGAGCATTGAAGAAACGAAGCTAAAAATTGCTGAGCTTGAGGAAAAGCGAAGCAAGGCAGACAACAAAAAACGCAGAGCAAATACTACCGAAGATAAGGAAAGGTACAAGGCTATGCGTAAAGAAATTACACAAGAAATAACGCCGTTGCGAAAGAAGCTCAAACAGGCGGAAGACATTCTTGATAAATCACCGCACCTATATGAGCTCTTACAGAAAGAGCATCAGGCAGAAATTAATAAAATTAGAAAAATAGAAAGGAGCCGATAATATGGCTATTAAGCAAAAATCAAAAGTTTATCCCCGTGAGATTGAAGAAAACAATCCAACAAAAGAAACCTTATACGACAAAGTACAGAAAGCCCGCACAGAATATGTGCGGGCTAATAAAATACCCATTGAGTATTTACGACCTTTTGAAAATCATCCTTACAAGGTAATTGACAATGAGGAAATGCAAAACCTTGTTGACAGTATCAATGAGCGCGGTATTCTTACTCCTCTTACCGTTCGCAAAATATCAGGAACGGAATATGAAATTATTTCTGGACACAGAAGGTTTTATGCAGCAAAAAAGTTAGGATTTGAAATGATACCTGCTTTCATTTATGAACTGACTTATGAAGAAGCTGTCATTGCAATGGTAGATGCTAATTTACAGAGAGAGCATATATTACCAAGTGAGAAAGCAAAGGCTTATAAAATGAAACTTGATGCACTTAAACACCAAGGTCAAACTTCTGCCCAAGTTGGGCAGAAGTGGTCTGTTGAGCAGGTTGCGGAAGATTC
>JAFSDL010000053.1 GCA_017436285.1 Clostridia bacterium | reverse complement strand
TATGCTACGAACAAACCTCGCCACTCGACGTACCTTTGTACGCCTTCGGGCAAGTCCCGATAAGTCTGAAGCCTTATCGGGACTCGGTTTGTCCGTTCTGCATCTTTTTTTCCTATCCCAGAAAAGAGGCTGTAAAAAAACTTGTCGTTTTTTTACAGCCCCTTTTAGTTGCAAATTGAAAGTGGCAAGTGGCAAATTTCGGGGCAAAGCCAATTATAACGCTGTGCGCAGCACCCGACGCTCCTCACTTTTTAAGTTTTTTGCTTGCTTTTTTACTTTCCTTATCGAAATTCCTTTCGGCAGTAAGTCTTTCCTGCTCTGCTCTTTCTTCATCGAGGCGCTCGGTACGGGCATTCATAACATCTTCATAGTCCGCTGTCAATTCATCAAGCTTCTGATAGCCCTCATAAAGATTGAGTGTTCTCAACGCCGCAAGATAGGGTGCAGCAACAACACCGTAAATATTGCGCTCCTTACTTGCCTTTCGCATAGCTTTTCTTCTGAGCTTGGCTTGTTCTTTTGTATCATCAGGCATATTATAAGCATCCTCATAAACCTGATTATCAAAGGGAACAATTCCTTCAGGATAATGCTTTTTAGCAAGCTTTTCAGATTTAACAAGAGCCTTTGCATTTCTTACCTCTTGCTTTCTCCATGTGCGTTCCTCTTTATCCTCAGTGTTAGGGAGAGCAATTGCAAGCTTTTGAGCCTCTTCTGCACATTTAAAGAAATTCTGAGGTCCGCCCTCTGCTATAAGACGGCAAAGCTCAAGCTGTTTTTTTCCAAATTCAGTTTCAAAACGGTTCAATTCGTGCATAACAAAATCTGCAATTTCAACCTCTTCGTTGTGAATTTCCGAGTCATTTATATACTCTTTTGCAGATTTTATTGCCTGTCTTCTGATTTCTTTTTCATTTTCAGTTGCATTGGGAAGTGCCTTTGCCTCTTTTAATTTATCCTTGTAATTCTCAATTTTTTCAACGCCAAAGAATTTCTTTGCCTTGAAAATTGCTTCACAGCCCTCAATATAAGAGGCTTCATCTCTGCTTCCTGTATTGGCATCCTCAACAATTGTTCTTATTCTGATAGCGCGGATCATAGATTTCTGACCTGTTTCGGAAATGTCATACAAGAACCAGGGAAGAACGTCTACCGCCGCACCGATTATGGAAATCACCAGAAGTGTATCCATTAACTCATAGAGAACACAATTGGGATTTTTCTTCTGCATTGAAAGGGGCTTGGATTCATCATAATCAAGGTAAACATCAAGAACGGAATAATCGTTTCCGTCAAAGCCCTTTTTCTTATAAACATAAGGAATGAAAAGGTTTGTTACTGCATTGATTGCACCACCTGCATAGGTGGAAACAAAACCGAAAGCACCATCTATTCGTTCACCAATCAGATACTGCTGATTATCTCGCATATCTGATTCAATAGCACTATCAATAACATTATATGTATCAACAAATCTATCAAGAGTATAAACAATAAACAGACCTACGCCTGCAAACGGACTCTTGTAGAAAAGGAAATATGATGCCACAAGGAAAATCTGAATAATATTCTTGACAATTTTGATTTTCTTCTTACCGAATTTTTTAATAAACCAAGGAGAGAACAGCATCCCCCAGAAATTAGCATTATAGGAAATAGTGTTAAGAAGACCGTATGTACTACTCTTCATAATATGGGCTCTGTAAACCATCCAATCCCATATATTTCCCTTTGCACCCTCAAGGAAGTTATTCCAACCGTCGGCGCATTTAATCCAGAAAATCTTGTTTCCTGCAACCGCACGCATAGAGCTTGTAAAGCTCATTTTGGTAATACGGCTCTTGGGAAGAACAAGTCTTTCCTTTGTACCGAAATACGCAACTAAAACAATGGGCATAAGAAGTGCCATAGGCGTATATGCACCGCGGAAATAGGTCATTGTATATTTCTCGCCGTTATCAGTAAGCATATCAACCATCAATGGATAATAAATGTTATTTATTGAGTATCCAAGAGAATAAATAATACTTGTTATAGCCATTATCTTGGTGCGTTCCTGTGTGTTAGGTGTCATAACGTGCACCATATTAGTAACACCGGTCTGCACCCAGCTCTGAACATAGCCCTGAACCTGACCGATAAGGAACAGAACAATTATCATAAAATATCGTGAAAGCGGATGAGAGCCGTCACGAATCTGCTCATAAGGAAGCCACAAAGAAAGAAGCGTCAGCACCATAGCAGGAATTGCAAGCTTGATATAAACTCTGTATTTACCATCCTTACTGCGAAGATTATCAACAATCCAAGCGTTAAGAGGTGTCAGGGCATAGCCTAAAAATTGGCAAATATACCCCATAATAAGAAGCTCGTTGTTGTTCATTCCCAAGGTCATACCTGTAAATTGGTTACCAACACCGAAGCCGATAGTCCATTGAACAGACATATGAAGTGCCATCCAACCCACAGAAAGCATTATAACCTCTTTATAGGGCACATACTCACCGGGTCTTGGTTGATTCCAATAAAGCCTAAGCTCCTGATACATTTCCTTGACCTTTGTTAAAAGGTCTTTTATCATAATAGGCAAAAAATCACCTTATTTCATAATTATTTAAAGTTCTTATTTAAAAATAGGTTTATCTGTAAGTCTTATTTCATTTTTCCTACAGCCCTCAAGCTCAAAAATAACAATTTCATTTTCATCCTTGAGAATGGGTGCGGGAAGATAGAAGGTGTATTGGGGTCCACGCTTTAAAAATCTACCGAGGTTAAAGCCGTTAACATAAATAACTGCATTGGTAAAGCCACGCATATCAACAAAGGTATCAACCTTTTCTTCCGCCTTGAAAGTACCCTTCATAAAGCACGGGAAGTCTTTATGAGATTTCTTATATCTGATATGGGGTGCCTTATCAAGCTCCATACAATAAACATCCCAGTCAACAATAGCCTGACCGCCAAGGTAAATCTCATCAAGACCCTTTCTGTCATAAATTCTTCTTGCATAATTTATTCTGCCAAGAGCCTGAACAAGAATATCCACCTTGATTTCGCCATTAAAAGCCTTAACAGGCACAGAGAAGCTCTCCTCATAAAGCTCCTTACCCTTAAGCTTTGTTCTGTCATAAATATGCTTTAACTCACCGTTTATGTAGATATACGCAATATCGTGAACGCCAAAGGCATTAAGCTCTGTATCACCATAGAAGCCCTTAAGAGTTGTACTGTAAAGAATAAAGCCGCTATTCTGTCCGTAATGTTCCATATAATGAGGGATATGGGATTTTTTATGAACTGCAAATTTCTTGTATACATCCTTTAAATCTGCAAATTCAGTTAATTCAACCTTACCATAAGCCTTTGTTTTTGAATCCTCAGGTAATTCGGGAAGCTCCTTGCCCAACTGCTTTGCCATTCTGTTACGAAGAACAAAGTATTTTTCTGTATATGCACCATTTTCCGAAAGGGGTGCACCATAGTCATAGCTTGTGGTTGTGGGGCAATAGTAATCGTAGTAGTTTGCACCCGATGAAAAACCGAAGTTTGTGCCACCGTGGAACATATAAAGGTTAAAATTGGCATCCTCTTTAAAGAAGCCATCAAGGCTTCTGCCGAGAGTTTCCTCGGGATTGTCGGTATGGTGCTTTGCGCCATAGCGGTCAAACCAACCGCACCAATGCTCACCGCACATAAGAGGCTTATCAGGCTGTAAAAGCTTCAAATCATTAAAGCGGTTTTCATGGTAGCCACCGAAGTTTGCAACCATCCACTCCTCAGGAATTCCGCCACCCGAGAAGAAATAACGGTTTTCACCGTCAGAGGTAAAAAGCTGAACATCAACACCAAGCTCTTTCATTAAATCTCTTAACCAGTAAAGATATTTTTTATCTCTGCCGAAGGAGCCATATTCATTCTCAACCTGCATTGCAATAAGCCTTCCGCCCTTTGTAATCTGATAAGGCACAAGCTTAGGAATAAGCACCTTATAAAAATCCTCAACTGCTTTTATGTATGCCTTATCCCAACAGCGAAGCCTTATATTTTTATCCTTAAGAAGCCAGGCAGGTAAACCACCGAAGTCCCATTCTGCACAGATATAAGGACCGGGGCGAACAATAACATAAAGCCCTAAATCCTGCGCAGTTTTAACAAATTTTTCGATATTGAGCATACCCTCAAAATTAAACTGATTTTTCTTAGGCTCGTGGTAATTCCAAGGGACATAGGTTTCAACTGTGTTAAGCCCTGCCGCCTTTAATTTCAGAAGACGGTCAAGCCAATATTCCTCGGGAATTCTGAAATAGTGCATTGCACCCGAATAAATATGGAATTCCTCACCATCCATATAGAATTTTCCGTTTTTCATTTCAAGCATAAAAACTTCTCCTCATTATAAGGTAAATACACACCTCTAATTATACTAAAAGAGCTCATTAAAAACAAACCCCAAAATCAAAAACAGCAACTCCACCAAAGGAATTGCTGTTTATTTGTGTTATATGACTAATTCTTTGGTACAGGCAAGCCTGTACCTTACGGTTGTTGACTATAATAAATCTATGGTATGGGCTTGCCCATACCACAGAATAAAGCAAATTGTTATAATCTTTTTTCATCCTCATCTCTTTGCTTTTTAGAGTTGATTGCAAAGGGAATACCGAAGCCGAGACCGCCACCGACTACAAGACCAGCAAGAAGGAAAAGCCACCACAGAGGATTTTTCTTTTCTTCCTCTTCCTTTTTCTCTGCCTTGATAACCTTCTTTTCAATAAGAGTTTTTACCTCTTGTTCTTTTTCAAAGGTCTTACCGAAAGCGTCTTCATAAGTAATTTTGATTGTGCCTTTTACATTACCTGTTTTCTCGCTGTCAACACGAAGATTTGCTGTTGCAGTTTTGCTTTCACCAACAGGAATTTCGCCTGCAAAGCTACTGCCACCGGATTCAAGTCCTTCAATATCAAATTCAACCTTGCAGTTATAAAGAGTGGATTTACCTGTATTCATAAGGTTTATATTGAGTGTTACCGTATCCTCCTGAACAACCTTAACGGGAAGCTTTGCACCGTCATAATCCAATTTTGCAGGCTGACGAACCTGAACTCTTAAGGCTGCATTTACAGAATACCCTGAACCATATTCATCCTCATATTCGCAGGTGAAATTCATTTTATGCTCACCTACGGTTGCGGAATGGAATACTGAAACAGGAATTTCCCAGCTATAAATTTTTCCTGCACCGATTGATGAAATATATTTTGTTCCCATACCCTCGGGAATAATTTCATCTGCACCATCTTCAATAGAAAGCATAATATTTTTCACCGATTTTGAGGGGTGCATATTCTGAAGAGTTACTGTTATTTTACCATCCTTTTCGGGAGTTAAATAATCATTCTCAACAACATAGCCCGTCACCATAAGACGAGGCTGAGAGCTGTCCTCAGTTACCTCTTCGGTTTTCTCGGGTGCCTTCTCTTCTTCCACATCCGGTTCGACCTTTTCAGCCTTCTTTGTTGTTTTAACCTTTTTAGTTGTTGACTCTGCTTTTTCAGTTGTTTTTTCTGCCTTCTTTGTTGTGGCTTCGGTGTTAGCTTCTGTTGTGACCTCTGTAGCTTCCGTCACACTCTCGCTACCCTCTTCAACTGCTAAGCAAGGCACTGTGCAGAGCATTAAACTCAATAATAAAATCAATATTTTTTTCATATAATCACATCTTTCTGTTAAGGACATTCTGTAAGTTATGCGAAGCCCTATCATCCCTGTGTGGCTCTGCCACATAGGGAGGGGGACCGCCCTTGAATGTAAAAAACTTACGAATTAAGTTTATTTCGTGCCAATAAGTACATTTATAAATAAATTAAAGCGGGGTGGTGGTGGGTTGCCCCCTTCCCTCTTTACTTCGTTGATTAGGGGAATAATCAATTATATAATTAACTTCTTTATTAGCTCTAATCAACAAAGGATTGTCTTTACGTGGCAACCCACCACCATTCCGCCCAAACTATATCAATACAAAACCATACCACCCGAAATATTCATATTGAAATAATTTACTCATAGAAGAACGGTCCCCCTCCCTATTTGCCCAATGGCAAACAGGGATGATAGGCTTCGCTTTTATCTACTTAATTCTTCTATCTCTACTCCTTGCGAAGCTCATTCCGCATTCCGAGTTCTTTAAAATTGCCGTGCGCAGCACCCGAAACTTTCAATTTTCCACTTTCAACTTTTATAATTCACGAATATTCTCAACAATACTGTTCCTTGTTTCTTTTCTTATCTTTGAATACACACTTAATGAGCAGATTGCAAAAAGGATAAGACCTAATAAAAGTGTAATCCAGGGATTGAACACAAGAACCTCTGCAAGGCTTGTATATTTATTTGTCAGTACTATTATCAAATATGACAAAGCGAACCCGCCAAAGCCTATTCCGAAGCCCCATTTGAACATTGAAAGAAGCTGGAGAATATAGGATTTTGAAATTTCCTTTTCATTTGCACCAACTGCACGAAGTGTACCTATTTTCTTTTTATCTTCTTTGATGTTCGCTGCAATTGTATTATTGATAATACTTCCGCAGATTGTAAAAAGAAGAATTACAATAGCATAAACAAGGAATGTTAAACCTTTAATAGTTTCTTTTTGCTCCCGGTTATACTCATAATTAGACATATAATCGGATTCATCAACGCAATTAACAATGCTTTTGAGCAAATCTGTTATCTCTGCATCAATTTCGTCATTACATTCACCCTTTAAATCGAACATAATTTCTTTATACTTTGCTCTTGGGAAAAAATGCTCCATTCCCTCAACAGTTGTGACTAAAGAAAATTCAGAACCACCAAAAGTAAACATAGGAATTGTATCATTTGCAATTGCACAGATTTCCACCTGTTTAGTGTTAATTTCCAAATCCTCTTTATCTACAATTGTTTCGCCTGTTATATCATAATCTTCATTGGACTTTTCACTGTAAAGAATACTTAAATCAAGCAAATCGCCAGCTTTAAAATCACATTCCTTTTCAGCTAGTATTCTTATATTTTCCCCGTACCCCTTTTTTGCTTCTTCTATATGGCTTATATGTTGATAAGTGTCTAAAAATGTACCGTACTCTTCTGTTCGTGCCACTAAATAAACCTTTTCAGGTGCAAGAAGAATAACCTGTTCCCCGCTATTCAGCTTTGCTATATCTATTTCACCGGCACGCACACTATCAACTTGATTTATCAATTCTTCATCCAAAGCCACAATTTCAAAGTTGATAAAATTACCATCATATTCTGCAAGATTAATTATATCAAGCTTTTCTTGACTAAAACCTTGATTAAAAACCTCTTGATAATTTGTTTCATCAAGATTTTGCAAATCCTCATCCTTTTCAGGTGCCGTGAAATCACCATCTGTAATTCGCTGATACTCAGTCATTTCATCAACAAGTATATTAACATTAGCGGTTTTAATTCCATACGCACTTTTTATATTCTCATTCATCAAAACTGATTGCTTGTGATTTTCGGTAAATCCGTTATTGCCTTTCGGATAATTAATTGCAAAATAGCCTGAATCTCTGCTCAAGTGTAAGCTATAGTCATATTCCTGTTCATATAAATCATCCTTAGCAAAGGAAAGATATGAAAGTGCATAAGAAGAAAAGATAATTGTGATAACAAGGAAAAGACTTACAACAACTAACTTACCCTTTGAAATAACAAGATTTCTTTTTGCAATAAGCTTTGAAACATTAAAATTCTTTTGGCTTTTCACTTTTTTATTCTTCAATTTTCTTGTGGCTTCAATATTTCTGATTGCCTGCATTGGCGAAATTTTAGAAGCAGAAACCAAAGGAATAAAGGATGCTGCTATAACGCAGATAATACTGAAAGCACCGCAAGCTAAAAGCACCCATATATTAGGCTCAAAATATGCATTTTCAAAAAGATTGTTTACAAGGATTTTTACTGCACCATAAGAAATCAAAAGACTTATTGGTGTACATATAACGCTTAACAAAACCGCTTCTCTGCCGAAAAGCTTTCTAATCTGCCTTTTGGTTGCACCAACCGCACGGTACATACCGATTTGCTTTTTACGTTCTTTTAAATTACTGGTAAAAGCATTAACAATACCAACAGAAGATGCAAGAAGCAAAATCACAACTATAGTGCCGATAAACATCAATGATGAGAATTGGTCAGACATAAATTCGCCAACCTCACTATAAACACCAATTTCTTTAGTGAAGCCGTCATATTCCGCCATAACATCATAAATTATGTTCCAACCGTCATCAGTAAGCTTATAATAAACAATCTTATTGGCTTTTCCGCCTAAATCAACCTTTTCATATTCGCTGACAAAGGCTGACGGCAGAACATCCTTATCATCAACGCTGTAAAGAATATTAGATCTTTTATCCTTTAAAATGCCGGACAAAACAAAGTTTTTTTCTTTAATTTTCGGTAATAAATCCTCGCCGTTCTGAACCTGCATTTTTAATTTGATTTTATCACCGGGCTTTGCGGTAATTCCTAACTGCAAAAGTGTTGTTTGTTCAATAGCAATTTCGCCCTGCTTTTCAGGATAACTACCTTCTATCAAAATCGGGTTAACAAGCTTCTTTGCAGTTTCATCAAGCTTGGCAATTGGTGTTCCGTTGATTTTTTCTTCTTTATCAGTAAAAATCAAACCCAATGTTTCACCGAAGCCTGTTTCTTCAAAAGCACCTCTGCTTTTTCCGGCTTCATACATTTTTTCATTGAAAACACCAAAGAATTTGTCATATAAACCCAACTCTGCTTTACGTTGTTCCTGAGATGTTGTGTAAATACTAAACCCGAAGTAAATAATACTCGAAGAAAACACCATTGAAAGAACGATACCTAAAATCATCAAGGTATATCTTTTCTTCCTGTGCTTCAGGTTTCCTAAAGCAAGGGAATTAAATGTTAATTTTTTCTTTTTCATAGTTTCACCTACCAATTAGCGATTAGTGGTTAGCAATTAGCTGTTAGCTATTTGCTATCTGCTATCTGCTATTTGCTGATTTATAATTCTCTTATATTCTCAACAATACTGTTCCGTGTTTCTTTTCTTATCTTTGTATACACACTCAATGAGCAGATTGCGAAAAGGATGAGACCTAATAAAAGTGTAACCCAAGGATTGAACACAAGAACCTCTGCAAGGCTTGTATATTTATTTGTCAGCACTATTATCAAATATGACAAAGCAAACCCGCCAAAGCCTATTCCGAAGCCCCATTTAAACATCGAAAGAAGCTGGAGAATATATGATTTTGAAATCTCCTTTTCATTTGCACCAACTGCACGAAGTGTACCTATTTTCTTTTTATCTTCCTTGATAGTTGCCATAACCGTATTGTTTACAATGCTTCCGCAAATTGTATAGAACAAAATTACAATTGCATACAAAAGAATTCCAAGATTTTTCCACTCTTCCTTTTGAGTTTGTATATTTTCGTACTTTGAGGTATATTCACCTTCATCAACGCACTCTGCAACAGAATTGAGAATCGTGCAGATTTCTTTATCTGTTTCCTCTGTGCAATCTCCGTTTAAAACAAATTTAACCTCTTTATATTTAGCATCAGAGAAAAACTTTTCCATTCCCTCATGCGTTGTGACAATTGTAAAATCTGCGAAGTGGCTAATACTTTCACCAACACACCTCATATCTAAAACTCCGCCTATTTCAACATCGGAACGTGTTTGAGTAATAATTTTCTCTTTCTCCAAATAGGGCTTACCTTCAGCATCGTAATCAGGGTCAGGGTTTTCTGCATAAACAACACCTATATCAAGAATATCTCCGGGAACAATATCACATTCTTCTGTTGTGATTAATATTTCGGGGTTTGCTTCAATCAATTCCTCAGTATATTCAGAATTCCAACGACTAACGATATCCTTTGTGTCGGTGTAACCCTCTTCCACCGTAACATATATTTTTGCCGGGGCAATAACAAGCACCTGTTCACCGGAATCAAGCTTATCTATATTAACCTTTCCAGACATTAACGCTACGGAAGAAAGCTTCTCTATTAATTCACCATCAACGGAAATTAGGTTCACCTGCAAAATATCTCCGTCATAGCCCGTCGCATTTTTTACATCCACAGTTTCCTGACTCTCGAAATCGCCACCTGAATATTCCGCTTCCTGTTCTTCGAAATATTTAATATAATTATCTTTATTTACTTCCTTTGAACCATCTATATTTACATCACCGGCAACATCTGTTGCAAGCCTGAAATAATTTGAAATATCATCAGCTTCATATTCTATAATAGCCTCTGCTCCTTTTTCACCATAAAAAGAAGTGATGCTTTCGTGATTCAAAACTGTCTGAATATGGTTTTCGGAAAATCCGTTATTGCTTTCAGGAGAGTTATAATAAGCGTTACCGCCATCACGGGACAAATGCAAATCATAATCATACTTTAAAGCATAATCCAAACCTATAAAGCCAATGTTATTGACCTCATAAGTCATATACGACATTGCATAAGAGGAAAATATAATCGTTATTGTAAGAAATATACTGACAACAACCTGCTTTCTTCTTGAAACAAGCATATTCCTTTTTGCAAGAAGCTTTGAAGCATCAAAATCCTTTTGACCTTTGATTTTTTTGTTTTTGAATTTTCTCATAGCTTCGATATTTCTGATTGCCTGCAAGGGTGTGATTCTCATTGCAGAAAAAAGAGGAATGAGTGAAGCCATAAAAACAGAGAAAATGCTAAAAGCACCACAAACCAAAAGCACCCATAAATTCGGTGTAAAGAAATAATTACTGAAAGTTTTAACAATAATAAGCTTTACTGCAAAGAAAGAAATCAAAAGGCTTACGGGAGTGCAGATTACTGCTAAAATTAAGGCTTCTCTCATAAACAGCGAGAATATCTGCTTTTTAGTCGCACCAACAGCTCTGTAAAATCCGATTTGCTTTTTCCGTTCCTTCAGGTTACTTGCAAACGTATTAATAATACCTAATGAAGAGGCAATCAAAAGAATTACCACCACAACAATTACCATTATAACGTGGGTGTAGCCTTCCAGAGATGTAGCCAGATAGCCCAACTCCTTATAAACCCATATCTCAGGATCGGGAGACAAGCCCTTATCCTCTCTTAACGCCCAAGAAGAAACACCTTTCACATTTTTACGATTTACAACAGAATAAATCAATGTATTTTCTTTTCCGCCTAAATCGACTTTTTCAGAATTACTTACAAATGCAGACGGTAACAATTCCCCGTACTCTGCAACATTACTGCGCTTATCTCTTAAAATACCCGTGAGAGTATATGTTTTCTCTTTGATTTCCGGTAATAAATCCTCACCGTTCTGAACCTGATATTTAAGGGTTATTTTATCGCCCACCTTTGCAGATAAGCCTAACTGTAAAAGTGTTGCTTGCTCAATAGCAATTTCGCCCTTATTTTCGGGGTATGTACCATCAATTAAAATAGGGTTAACAAGTCTTTTTGCTGTTTCATCAAGCTTGGCAATTGGTGTACCGTTAATTTTATCTTTTTCATCAGTAAACATAAAACCGATTGTTTTACCTACACCGTATTCTTCAAGATAACCCTTAGTTTTAAACTCTTTGAACACCGATTCGCTATAGCCTGAATCAAACCAATCATAAAAGCCATAATCTGCCTCTGTTTGCTTTACGGTTGTGTCATATATACTGTAAGCAAAGTAAATAATACTTGATGAAAACACCATTGAAAGAATTATACCAAAAATCATCAAGGTATATCTTTTCTTCCTATGCTTCAGATTACCTAAAGCAAGGGAATTAAAGGTTAATTTTTTCTTTTTCATAGTTTCACCATCTTCCTGTAAGGAATAAAGCATAAATTTTGCGAAGCCTTATCCCTCTTTTTTGCCTTGGCAAAAAGGAGGGGGGACCGTTCTCGAAACAAGCTGTTGTTTTCCTTCGATATATTACGAAAAATACAGCAGTTTATAAATCAATGTTCGGGCGGAACGGTGGGTGGTACCCTTGTACTTATTTCGTTTTCTATGTACCACCCACCACTCCGAATAAGTTTATTTATAAATGCACCAATAGGCACGAAATATATCTATCAATAAATTGAAATATATTTAAGGGCGGTCCCCCCTCCTTTTTCGTTTCACGAAAAAAGAGGGATAGCCTTCGCGTTACTTTTACATATTCTTCTACGGCGCATTTTCGCGCCCCTAAACTTTCCACTTTCCATTTTCCACTTGCAACTTTTACAGTTCTCTTATATTCTCAACAATACTGTTCTTCATTTCTTTTTTCACTTTGAAATGAACATTAGCCACACAGCAAACAAAAAGTGCAATAACAGCAGCAATTGTTTGCCAGAATGTCAGAACAAAGTCATCGGTAGTATCGCCCATACTTATGAATATCAGGCAATAAATACCATAGAAAAGTGCAAAAGCACCGAAGCCTAAAGCAGTTCCGAAGCCGAGTACAGACAGCAACTGCCTTATATATGAGCTTGAAATATCCTTAACAGATGCACCGACTGCTCTCAGCGTTCCGATTTCCTTTTTGCTTTCTCTTATTCGTGCAGTAAGAGCATTGTTAATAAGGCTACCGCTTAAGGTGAAAAGAAGTGCAACAACTGCAGTTATAATAAGCAATAAGGTTTTGGCTGTTGTTTCTCCGGATTTCGCACGTTCATAAGCAGAATATATGCTCGGACTACCCATTTCTGCAGTAAGCCTGTCAAAAAGTGTCATCATTTCTTCTTCAATTTCATCATTACACTCTTGATTAAGATGGACTTTCATTGAAAGATATGGCAAGTTTTTTGTGAAGGTATCAATTCCGTCAACACTTGTAACTATGCAAGGTTTACTGCTACTAAAGAAACTATAATCATAAAAGAGATTTGAAATATCAGCAGGCAAATAAATTATTGCACCAATTTTTGTATCAGTTTCAATTTTTGTGTGCTTGAATTCGCCTGTTTTGATTTTTCCTTCTCCACCCTCATATTCATATTCAACGGGTTCGCCTTCTTCTGTGCCAATCCAACCTAATGTAATTCCCTTATCGACCTTGAATTCATCCCCTATTTTTGCAGAATCAAGAACAACCTGATTATCAGCAATTGTTTCGGTTGGTTTCAAGCTCCACTCAAAATCCATATCCGGACCAGTTGCGCCGTCATAATCCCAAGCTGAAAGTTCAATGTATTCGGGTACAAGAAGAATAACCTCTTCGCCGGAATTAATTTTATCAATATCAATTCTGCCTACTGTAACCGCATCCTTTAAGGATTCAATGTATTCTTCCTCAACACCGTAAAAGCTCAAAGGAAATACCTCGCCTTTAATCTCTGCTTTTTCCTTAACAGCTTTATTTTCAAGATTATCTTCGGTAAATTTATGATAGTTTTCAGGTGTAATCTCACCTTTTTTAGAATAATTCTGCTGGTAAACATCATTTGTATAACCGCAAAGGCGCAGATAATCTGTTAATTCATCAACTAAAATGTATCCGTTTGTGGCTTTACCTGTTACAACTCTTTCTACATTAGAGTTATAAAGAACATCCTGAACATCATTATCAGAAAAACCATTAACCTGTTTTTCATAATTTGCCAACTGTCTGTAAGAAAAGTCATAATATTCTGCTTCAATGCCATAATCATAGTCAATCATCCGGTTATTCTTTTTAACTCCGCCTATAATTGAATAACCAAAAACCGATCCGAAAATTGCTATAGCAAGAATGATGCTTGTTAAAACCTGTTTGTTTTTATAAAGCTTAATATTTCTTGATGCTAAAAGCCTTGAAGGAATAAATTCCTTTTGGGTTTTGATTTTTTTCTTCTTCATTTTGCGGTTAATCTGAATATTCCTTATTGCCTGCATAGGAGAAATTTTCGAAGCAGAAGCGAGAGGAATAAGAGAAGAAAGAAGAACCACGCAGATACTGAAAAATGCACTTAAAGGAAGCACCCACCAGCTTGGCTTGAAAACAAAGTTTGTTCCCATAAGGTTAACGCTCATTTTTACTGCAAAAACAGATATTACAAGGCTTAAAGGAACACAAAGCAAGCAAATAATAAAGCTTTCTCTTCCATAGATTTTTATAATCTGTCTTCTTGTTGCACCAACGCTTCTGAGTAGTCCGATTTGCTTTTTTCTTTCCTTTAAATTGGTTGAAAAAGCATTAACAATACCGATATTTGAAACAAGAGCCAACACCGCAACAAAAACAAGCAACAACAAAAACGGTGCATCAACTCCGAACATATCTGCAATTGTGTAGCTGAGCTCATATCCGCCTGTTGTGTAGATACCGGTACCATCACCGGAACCCTTTGTTTCTCTTAATGCCTTAATATATGCTCCGATTTCGTCTTCTTCATCACCCGATAAAATAAGGCAATGTAAGCTTTCCTTACCGCCTAATTCAACTTTTGAGCCATCTGCAACAAAGGCTGCAGGAAGCTCGAATGCCTGACCTCCGTGCTGATTTCCGATATTTGACCTTTTATCATTAAGAATACCAACAAGAGTATATTCTTTTTTTGTTGGTTTTTCTGATTTCTCTGCACCATTCTGAGCATATAAATCAAAGGTTATTTTATCTCCGATTTTATAAGTTCCGCCAAGTCTTGTAAGTGCACACTTTTCTATTGCTATTTCATTTTTCTTTTGTGGCATTTTGCCTTCTGCAAGGCTTTGATAATAAAGCTCTTTACCACCTTCATCAAGCCAACCAACAGCAGTACCCAACTCAATTTCACTGTCAACTGTTGTAATTGCACCTAAGATGTGCATATAGCCGTGGTCTTCATAAGTTTCATTTAATACGGCTTCCAGAGAATCGTTAGTAACAACATTGGTTACAATTTCGGACTGCTTTCCGTATTTGTAATTATGTGTTTCAATTGCTGAAGTAACTGCACTTGAAACGAAGAAAACAAAGCCCGAAGAAAACACCATTGAAAGAATGATACCGATAACAAGCAAGGTATATTGTTTTTTCCTATGCTTCAGATTACCGAAAGCAAGGGAATTAAAGGTTAATTTTTTCATAATAACATCCTTTTTCTGTGGTATAGGGAAGCCTGTACCTTACGATTTGCTGATTAGTGTCGTTACCGTAAGGTATGGGCTTGCCCATACCCTGCGATAAACTAACTTAGAGAAACAAGCGGAACAGGCAAGCCGGTTCCTTACAAATAAGGTTTATTGATTATATTTACTATCTTCAACAACCGCACCGTCTTCAATTCTGATAACTCTGTCTGCCTGCTCGGCAACGTGCAAATCGTGAGTAACAAGAATAAGGGTTACGCCTAATTCCTTACTTACATATTTAAGAAGCGAAAGCACCTCTCTACCGCTTTTACCGTCAAGGTTACCTGTAGGTTCATCGGCAAAAAGGATTGAAGGTTTGTTTGCAAGTGCTCTTGCAATAGCAATTCTCTGTTGCTGACCGCCTGAAAGAGCAGATGGTAAATGAGAAAGTCTGTCTTCAATGCCAAGAATATCAATAATTTTCTTAAGATACTCTTCATCTGGTTTCTTTTTGTCAAGCATAATGGGAAGAAGAATATTCTCATAACCTGTTAATTCTTCCACAAGGTTATATGCCTGAAAAACGAAGCCAAAGCGTCTCCTTCTGAGGATTGAAAGCTGATTATCGTTATATTTTTTAAGACTTTCATTGTTATAAATAACCTCGCCTGAGGTTGAATTTTCAAGACTGCTTAAAACGTGCAGGAAGGTAGATTTACCCGAACCTGAGGGTCCTGTTATTGCACAGAATTCGCCTTTTTCAAATTCCAATGACACATCGTTAAGTGCCACAACCGTATTTTCACCACTTAAATATTCCTTTGTGAGATTTTTGCATTCAATAATATTCATATAAAACTCTCCTTTGAATTTGATTTTGAGAATACTAATCCTCTATGTTGATTTCAGTATAAAACACCAATCTTAATTTTAGGTGACTTTTATCTTAAGATTTCGTAAGATTGCAAAAACTCTCCCTTTGTAAAATCAAAGAGAGAGTTTTCTCGTGCCATCAGGCACATATCGCACCGAAGGTATATCGCATCGTCAGATATATCGCAAATCCGCAAGGATTTATATCGCTGCCAAGTTAATCTTGGCAATCAAATAGCCTGATACCCGTCAATATGCGGAAAGCACATTATAATATCAAGCCCTGTTGCAGAATTTACAGCACTTATTGTTCCGTGATGCTTTTCGACAATGGCTTTTGTTATTGCAAGACCGATTCCCGCACTCTGAGGCTTGGCATTTTTAGCTCTGTGGAATCTTTTAAAGAGCTTGCCTACATCGTCTTTATCAACACCGCCACCATTATCGGAAACAGTAACAATTGTTGAGCGTTCATTTTCCTCAACGGTTATATTGATTTTGCCCTTATTATCCGTATGCTCGCAAGCATTTTTTATAACATTCCCTAAAGCCTCTGTCAGCCATTCCTTGTCGCATCTCATATTACTTTTTCCGACAACACTGAATTGCTTTTCAGGAAAAATATGCTTCATATCAAGAACAATACTTTTAAGGATTTCACTCACTTCATAGAACTGAAAATCCATAACATATGTATCGCTTTTTATCTTTTCAAGGCGCAAAAGCTTTGCAACAAGCTCTTCCGTTTTCTCCACAAGCTGAAGCTCTTTTTGAGTATGCTCTGTCGGATTCTGCGCGTTATCCATTTCAAGGTAAAGACGAAGACCTGCTAAGGGAGTTTTTAACTGATGGGAAACATCTGCAATAAAATCCGTATTCTTTTGAGTTTCAAGCTCTGTGTTTTGTTTTTGAACCTCAAGAGCATTTTCCAAATCGCAAACTGCATTCTGAAGAGGTGCAAAATAATCATCCTTGGTGCTGAATTTTGTCTGCTCACCCTTCTCAAGATATTTATTGATGCTTTTAGTAAGCTTTTTCACTTTTCTTTTGCTGTTGGCAAGCAAGACACTCAAAACCATAACAACAAAAAGCAACAAGCAAGCAGAAATAATCAAGCAGATTTCAAAAGGACTCATTTCCCATCCTCCCATCTGTAACCGATACCGCGAACAGTAACAATATGCTCGGCACCGATTTTTTCACGAAGTCTGCTTATATGCACGGAAAGAGTGTTATCGTCAATAAATGAGCCACCCTCATCCCAGATGTTTTCCAACAAAATTGCTCTTGTAACAATAACACCACTATTTCTCACAAGTGCAGAAAGAATCTGAAACTCTGTGGGAGTAACAAAAACATTTTCTCCGTCCTTTTTCACGGTCATTGTGTTTATATCAATAACAATATTTTCGCAACTGTAAACAGTAGCCTTGTTTCTTCGCAAAAGAGCTCGGATTCTTGAAAGCAATTCAAGAAGCTTGAAGGGCTTTGTAACATAATCATCTGCACCTGCATCAAGACCGCGAACCACCTGAACCTCGTCATCGCAAGCAGTAAGGAACAATATGGGAACATCCTCGTTCTTTTCACGAATGAAGGCGCACATATCAAAACCGTTACCGTCAGGAAGCATCACATCAAGGATTATAAGGTTAAAGCTATCTTTTAAAAAGCTTACCTTAGCATCCTCAATTGTTCCTGCGGTAACAACATCATAGCCCTCTTTTTTGAGCATTTCGCAAAGCCCGTCACGAAGGAAAACATCATCTTCAGTTACAAGAATTTTCACTGCCATATTTATCACCAATTAAATGATAACATACAGCAGTGAATAAATCAAATTAAGATTTTGTAAGGTTATCATATAAATCTATTCAACCGTCACGCTTTTTGCAAGATTTTTGGGTTTATCTATATCACAGCCACGGAGCTTTGCGGTATAGTAGCTTAAAAGCTGCAGAGGTAAAACCAAAAGCGAGCTTTGAAATTCCTTTAAAGTTTCGGGCACTGTAACAGTAATTTCTGCTGTTACCTTGCAATCTTTTTCACTTTCATCAGTTATTAAAATAACCCTTGCACCCCTTGCCTGAACCTCAGAAATATTGCTTGCAGTTTTTGAAAACACTTTGCTTTTTCCTGCCACCGCAACAACAACGGTGCCCTCTTCAATCAATGAAATTGTACCGTGCTTAAGCTCCCCAGCAGGGTAGCTCTGAGAATTGATATAGCTGATTTCCTTCATTTTAAGAGAGCCCTCGGCGGCAGTGGCAAAATCATTCAGGCGTCCAATAAAGAACACATCCCTTTTCTTATAAATATCTTTAGAAAGCTCCTCCATCTGAGGCGCAAGGGTGGTAATTCTTCTCTTTATTTTTTCAGGCAAAAATCTTAATTCTTCAACAAGCCTTTTATACCTTTCAGTATCAATAGCAGCTCTTATTCCTCCCATAAAAATTGCAAGAGCATAAAGGGAAGCGAGCTGAGCACTGTAAGCCTTTGTTGTGGCAACTGCCACCTCGCGCCCCGCCTTTGTATATATAACGCTTTCGCTTTCCTCAGCTATTGCACTGCCTGTTACATTCACTATTGAAAGTGTTTTTGCACCCTTCTTTTTTGCAAGGCGCAACGCCGCCAATGTATCTGCAGTTTCACCACTCTGACTAATAAAAACAGCAAGAGTTTTTTCATTTATAAAGCTTTGGGAATATCTGAACTCCGATGCAATTTCAACGGAGCAGGAAATTTTGCAAAGACTCTCCAAAACAGACTTGCCCACAAGCCCTGCGTGGTAGGCTGAACCGCAAGCCACGATAACAATTTTCTCTAATTTTTCTTTTATAAAATTATCATATAATTTCACATTGGGGAAAACAATTTCATTTTCTTTTAAAAAAGAATTTATTGTATCCTTCACTGCTTTGGGTTGCTCAAAAATCTCCTTAAGCATAAAGTGTTCATAATTGCCTTTGTCAAAAGCAACGCAAGAAAACTCGGCTTTTTCAGGAAATTTTTCAATAGGTGCTCCCGATGGATTGAAAAATCTGATGCTACCTTCTGTCAGCGCGCAAATTTCACCATCTGTTAATCTGTAAACCTCATCTGTGCCTTCACCTACCGCACAAAAATCCGAGGCAATATAATTACCTGATTTGCCTTTAACCACAAGAAGCGGACTGCTTTGCCCCACTGCATAAAGAATATTCGGTGTATCCTCACAAAGAATACCCAAAGCAAAGCTACCTGTTAAAGCCTTGCAGGCTTCACTTATGGCAGATATAACATCACCCTTATAAAAAAGCCCCATCAGCTGCACAACAATTTCCGTATCAGTCCGGGAGGAAAGCTGAATTTTACCCTCTAAAAAGCTTTTTTTCAGTTCATCTGAATTTTCAATAATACCATTGTGAACAATGGCAAATTTACCATTGGTGCTTATATGCGGATGGGCATTATCTTTAGTGGGACTGCCGTGAGTTGCCCATCTTGTATGCCCTATACCGATAAAGCTTTCAGGGCTTGCCTTTTCAACTTCTGCCTCTAAATTGGAAATTCTCCCCTCTTGCCTGAAGCGAATTATTTTATTATCAATAATCCCTGCCACTCCTGCAGAATCATACCCACGATACTCCAGATTTTTAAGACCATTCAAAAGCTCCGGAAAAACATTCCCAACCCCAACCTTACCAATAATTCCGCACATAATAATTCTCCCTTAACAATAAAATCCAATATCTTTATTCTGTCAAAAAAACGGGATAATTATTCAAAAAATAATGAGTGCAGAATTAGTCACCAGTCGCCAGTCACCAGCGGTCAGCTATATAGTTGAAAATTCAAAATGGAAAGTGGCAAGTTTCGGGTCTGCGACGCATTGTAATGTAGGGAACGTTCTTGACGGTTCCGCCACATAATTCGTTGCAAGAGCTTGCGGTCGGGTCGAGACCCGACCCTACATTGCTCTATCTTACTACATCGCTTGGTACAGGCGAGCCTGTACCTTACGGTTATGGCTCTAACCAAAAATCTCACTTAAACCATCTTACCCGTAAGGCACTGGCTTGCCTGTGCCCCAGAACAAAAACCACAATAAAAGTTTATCGGTCAGGTACAAATCAATTTGTACCTGACCGAATTTGTTAATCAATATTTATCTGTTATTGTTTTGGTATTTGAATACGCACTATAGGTTTTGCTCTTATATGCTTTCACCTTATAGGTGTATTTCTTACCCTTCTTGGCGGTGGTATCTCTGTAAGTAACATTTGAAACGCCCTTTTCCACCTTAAGCCTGCTGTAGCTTCCGCTACCTGTTTTGCGGTAGATAATATAGCCCTCTGCACCTGTTACCTTTGACCATCTCAGACCAATGCCCTTTGAGGTGCTTGAAGGAGTATTCAAGGTCGGGTCTGCGAGATGCAGGATTGATTTTGAGCTTGAAGCTGAGGATGAGCCTGCTTCATTTACCGCTTTGACGTAATAATAATATCTCTTACCTGATTTTGCAGTTTTGTCGGTATAGTAATTGTTTTTAGTTGTGCCGATTTTTCTGTAAGAGCCACTCTTCGTTCTGCGATAAATGTCGTAGAAATCGCCACCCTTAACTTTACTGAATGTTATTTTAACACCACTTCTGGTATTTTGCACCTTTTTCAATGTAGGCTTACTGCATTTAAGCTGAGGAATATCAACCTTCTCGGTACTCATACAAGAAGAGCATTCCCTGTATTTGCATCCATCTCTATATACAGTTGCATCATCAACAACAGTCCACTTTCCGAAGGAATGGCTTTGATGTTCAACAAAAGTCAATCCGACAGCTTCGGCATATTCTTCTGCAACTGAGCCCTTTGCTCCAAAAATTTCAAAATCTGAGTAAATTACTTGTTCGCCTTCGTCACAGGTAACATAATACCCAGCCGCACACTTACCTATCTCTTTCACACTGGAAGGAATTACCAAAGAATTAAGACCATCGCAATCATAAAAAGCATATGAACTAATACTGATTAAACCTTCGTAAAAGAAAGCATTATCGATTTTGTCACAATTATAAAAGGCTGAGCTACCGATGCTTTGCAAGCCCTTACCGAATGTTATATCAGCAATTCTGGCGCAGGAATAAAAGCCTAAATCGCCTATAGTTTTCAACCCATCCCCAAGCTTAACTGATTTAAGACCGTAACAGCAATAGAATGCCTGGTCGCCTATATATGTAACCTTATCAGGAACATCCAGGGACTCTAAGCCTCTGCACTCATAAAATGCATAGTCGCCGATACAAACCAAGCTACCAGGCATTTTTACACCTGTAACCTTGTCACAATACTCAAAAGCCTCGTTTGCAATTACTCTGGTGTTTCTCCTGATTTCATACACATCACTCAGAGTAGTTTTAGCCTTAATGAGATAATTGCCTACATAAAGAACTCTGCTCTTCCAATTACTTTTTGTATTGTAATATGCAGTGTTATAAAAAACATTCTTACCTATTTTTGTAATAGTATCCGGTAAGGTTATATCCTTAAGGCTTATACAACCGGAAAATGCATTATCATATATTCTTGTAACACCCTGAGGCACAGTAACAGACTCAAGCTTTTCACAACCATAAAAGGCTTTGGATTTTATTTTTTTCAAGCCCTTATTCAGAGTTACCTTTTTAAGCGCTTTGCAGTAGGCAAAGGTTGAAGACTCAAGGCTTTTCAGGTTTTTGGGGAGCTTTATAGAGCTAAGCCTTTTGCAATAGCCAAACGCACCCTCGCCAATGCTTGTTACGCTATCCGGAATACTTATTTTCTTAAGCACCTCACACCAATAAAAAGCATAAGCGCTGATATCAGTTACGCTATCCGGCAATTCTACATTAACAACAGTTTTATTTCCGTAAAAGGCATTTACACCTATGGTTTTCACACCATTTGGCACCTTATATGTATCAGACGGAAATGCTGTGGGGCACATAAGCAGGGTTGTTTTATCTTTATTGAATAACACACCATTTTCAGAGGAATAAGTCTTATTTTTGCTATCAACCAAAACTGCTTCAAGCTTATCACAATTGCTGAAAACTGATGTGCCTATTGAATCAACATCAGCAGGAATAGTAATTGCCGTTAAGCTTTCGCAACACCAAAATGCAGAGTTATCAATTTTTGTAAGAGCTTTTGGTAAATTAATTTCAGCAAGCTTATAGCAATTTGCAAAGGCACTCTTCCCTATACTTGTTACAGTATCAGGTATTGTAATCTTTTCAAGAGTCTTGCACCAGGAAAATGCAGATTCACCAATAGTTTTTACACCATTTGGAATTACTATTTCCTTAAGTCTGCTACAGGAACGGAACATATCTTTACGAATAGTTGTTATGCTGCCCGGAAGTTTTACTGCTTTAAGATTATCACAATACCTGAACACGCCGGAGCCTAAAGATTTTACACTATCGGGAATAGTTATTGATTCAAGGCTTGTGCAGCTCTCAAAAGCATAAGACTTTATGCTTGTTACACTATCCGGTATATTTATTGATGCAAGGCTTGTGCAATATTCAAAAGCAGAAGACCCTATGCTTGTTACACCATCGGGTATACTTATTGATTCAAGGCTTGTGCAATATTCAAAAGCAGAAGACTCTATGCTTGTTACACTATCAGGTATTGTTACTGCTGCAAGACTTCTGCATTCTTGGAAAGCAGCTTCACCTATATGCTTTACGCCATCACCAAATGTGATATTTGCAAGGCTTGTGCAACCACCAAAAGTAAAAGAACCGGTGCTTTCACTATATATTGTGGCACTTACAAGGCTTTTACAATCCTGAAAAGCACAAACCCCCATGCTAATAACACTATCGGGTATTGTTATTGCTTCAAGGCTTGTGCAATCGGAGAACGCCTGATAACCAATACTTTTCACACCATTACCAAATGTGACGGTTACAAGGCCGGTGCAGCTACCAAAAGCTTCGCAGCCTATATTTGTTACACTATCCGGAATTGTTATTGATTTAAGGCTTGCACATTTGTAGAAAGCCCCATCTTTTATATTTTTAACACCGTCAGGAAAAACAACATCAGTCAGTAACTCTTTATTCAAATATAAATTTTTAGCATACGACAACGGATTTGAAGCTTTTGAAGAACTATATTTATTTTTATCAAAGCCTGAAAAGCTTATACCGCACCATGCAGCAATATCTGAAATATAAACAGCGTTAAGAGCACTGCAACTGTAAAAAACATATTTGCCTATACTTGTTATGCTATCAGGTATTGTTATTGATGTAAGAGCTGTGCAATATGCAAAAGCATAATCGGCAATGGTTTTTGTTCCTTCTTTTATGGTATAGTCCCCTGTAACATTACCATTATAATCATTATAATAAAAATCCGGCTTATTTGCAGCTATCAGGTGATTATCTATATAAAGAACACCATTCTCCCAGTTGTTTTCATCCATATAATAACCGGTATTGTAAAAAGCCAATTCACTTATATTTGTTACACTATCAGGAAGCTTTATTGATTTAAGATTTGTGCAAACCATAAATGCCTTGTAACCTATGCTTGTTACACTATGGGGAATTGTAACCGAAGTCAGCGATTTGCAATAAGAAAAAGCGACACTGTTTATACTTGTAACACCATCAGGAATAACAGCATCAGTTAACAGCTTTCCATTCAAATACAAATTTTCAGCATAATATAGCGGATTGGAAAAGTATTCATCCTCATCCTCATCCCACCAATTATCAAAATTTATATTGCACCATGCGCCGATATCAGTTATATGCACAGCATTAAGAGCATTGCACTTATCAAATACATATTCGCCTATGCTTGTTACACTGTCAGGTATTGTTATTGATGTAAGCTCTGTACAATTATAGAAAGCGTAATCAGCAATAGTTTTTGTACCGTTTTTTATGGTGTATTCGCCCTTGACATTACCTGTATAATCTTCTTTTTCATATTTATTAGCAGCTATCAGATTATTGTCTATATAAAGCGCACCATTCTTCCAATTACTTTCATTGTTATAATAAGCGGTATTATAAAAAGCTAACTGGCTTATACCGGTTACACTATCGGGAATTTTTATTGATTTAAGGCTTGTGCAATCTGAAAACGCCTTATAGCCTATGCTTGTAACACTATCGGGAATTTCAATTGAAGTCAGACCTGCACAATTTATAAAAGCTCTGGCACCTATACTTGTTACAGGCTTGCCTTCATATGTGCCCGGAATAACAAGCTTACCTTCGGCTGACTCATTGCAGGAATAAACATAATAGCTTTCGCCATCACTGTTTAACTTGAATGTCAGATCACTTGTGCTTACCGCACTTGCAGTTAACGGCACACTTGTTATTATGCTTAATACCATTAACAACGATAAAAGCAGGCTCAATGTTTTTTTCATAAACGTTCACCTCGAAAAATTTGAAAATTTTCAATCGCACCTGAATTTTACCACAAATTCACATATCATTTAAATAGCACTAATAAACAAAAAAGACCTTGTAATTTTGTGCAAGAAAAAGCCACCTATCACTATCGGTTAGCAAATAGAGATTAGCAAAAGCTCATCGGACAGTCACAAATTTCAAATAAATTTGTGACTGTCCGACTTGTTAATCAATATTTATCTGTTATTGTTTTAGTATTTGAATACGCACTATAGGTTTTACTCTTGTAAGCTTTTACCTTATATGTATATTTTGTGCCTTTATATGCAGAACTATCTGTATATGAAAGGTTTGATACACCCTTTACAGTTGATAGAAGCTTATAGCTGCCATCTGCGGTTTTGCGATAAACCTTATACCCCTCTGCACCTTCAACCTCAGACCAGCTGAGACCTATGCCTTCTGATGTGGTTGTGGGTACATTCAAGGTCGGGTCTGCAAGGTAATATTTTGAAAGTGATGCAGACTGACTTGATACGCTATCATCCCTCTTACCGCGAATTGCATAATAATATTTAGTGCCGGATTCTGCGGTTTTATCGGTATAATAGGCATTTTCTGTTGTACCTATGTACTCATACTCGCCACCGCTTACTTTTCGGTAAACATTATATTTTTCCGCACCTGTTACCTTATACCACTTAATCAAAACACCATAAGCAGAATTTTCTATTGATTTGAGAGTAGGTTCATCAATATGCTTTATTGCCAGGCTGTTACTTGCAACAGAATTACCAGCCTCATTTTTAGCTTTAACATAATATCTGCAGGTCTTTCCCGCACCGGCTTCCTTATCGTTAAAATATGTGTGAGTTGTTGAGCCGATGTATTCATACTCACCTGTGCCGGTCTTGCGGTAAACTCTGTATAAATCCGCACCCTTAACTGTGCCCCATGTCACCTTAACATAGTCATTCGCATTATATACCTTCTTAAGAGCAGGCTTTGCGCATTTAAGCTGTGGAATTGTTGCAGTTTTCAAAACCTCATCACATTCGACACATTCTTTGTGTTTGCTACCATTTGCATAGAGTGTAGCAGGTAAATCTTCAATCCAAAGACTTTCTATATGGTCTGATGCGGGAATAGTATCAACAATTACATCTTCGCAATTTATACATTCTTGTTTTTTTATACCATCATTTTTACATGTGGGAGCTTCAACTATATACCAACTACCATAGTAATGCCCGGTAGCTATAATTACCGTAATATCGGTTCTTTCACCACATTCTGAACAATGATGGGATTTGATACCATTTTGTGTACAAGTCTCTTTTTGATCTATTGTCCAGTTTGTTGAAAAACTATGACCGATTTCAGGTTCTACTGCAGTAATAAAATTGTTGCAAGTATCACATACTTTGTATTTTGAACCTTTGGATGTACAAGTTGCTGCTGTAATAAAAATCCATTCTCCGTAATTGTGTTCAGTTACCGGGATAATAGTTGATTCTTTTATCTCCCCACAATTCGTACAATGTTGTGATTTTAATCCGGTATTATTACAAGTTGCTTCTTTGTCCACTATCCATTCATCTGAGTAATTATGTCCAGTAGCAGGAACAACATCTGTTATGCTATTGTCACAGTAGTCACAGATACTGTATTTGGAACCATCACTATTACACGAAGGATTAATTGAAATAATCCAGTTACTGTATGTGTGCTCTAATGCAGGAATTGTTGTTATGTTTGTTTTTCTATCACAATTTTCACAGTGGTTAGATTTCGAACCTTCTGTTTGACAAGTAGCTACCGTATCAATTGTCCACTCTGAAGAATATTTGTGACCAATTGCTGGAATTTCCTGTGTATAAGAATCTCCACAAGAACAGATAAAGGTTTCAATACCTTTTTCTGTACAGGCAGGTTGTTTGGTGATAGAGTTGGAATAGCTATGGATATGATTTTGAGACCATTGTGCGTAAAGTGTCTGGTTTCCTAACAAATTAAATGTTGAAACAGATGTTATGTTTGTAACGCCCGATTTATCAGTATACCAACCAACAAATGTATATCCACTTAGGGAAGGAACCGGTAATTCACCATATACGGAATTATACGCAACAGTTTTGGTGGTTGTGCTACAATAACCACCATTAGCATCAAATGTAACAGTATATTTGTTTGCTGTCCATTGAGCTGTTAATTGAACAGTGCTTCCATTTTCTTTTGATAAATTAGAAACGATAGCTTCATCAGCAAAAGTTTTTCCTGAGGCGTCTTTCCAACCTGCAAAAGTGTATCCGTTTTTTGTAAATGTGTTTTTGCTTAACGCTTTTTTTACATCGTATGTATGAGTAGTATTACTCATGTTACCACCGGTACTACCATTACCATTATATTTTATATTATAGGTATTGGGTGTCCATTGTGCATAAACTGTGGTGTCTTTTGTAAATGTTGTGGAAGAAGTTATTTGTGTACCATTTTCGGAAGCAGTATACCAGCCCTTAAAAGAGTAACCATCTTTTGTAGGTGTTGGTAGATTTCCACAAGAGGAATTATAAGCAAGTGTTTTTGTTTTGGTTAAGCACTCACCACCAACGACATCAAATGTAACAGTATATTCTTTTTCAACCCAAATAGCATAAAGTGTTTTTGAGCAACTTTTTGTGTTTATTGTTGAATCTATTTGTGTTGGAACCAAATCAACATTATTTTGGTCTAAAATTGTTGTTCCGGTAGCTGTTGTTCCCCAACCTAAGAAAACACAACCATCCTTGTACAACCCCATTGTTGATGCGTTAGGCAAGCCATTGGTTTTTTTGTTATTGTATGTCCATTCCTGCGTCACAGCTGAACTGTCCGAACTGTAACAAATCGCATCCCCTACAGATTTATATGTATCGGAATTTATACTACCACCATTTGTATTGAAACTAACAGTTAAAGTGTTAGGAGTCCATACAGCATAGAATGTAATCGTATCAGCAGTTTTAGAACTATTCATCCAAGAATTGTTAAGAACACCATTACATGAATTTGCATACACGCGTTTCGTATAACCTCCAGAGGTTATTTCGTCAGCAGTTTTCCAACCTATACCGGTACAATACCATGTTTTGTCTGAACTTCTATATACATTCCATCCGGAAAAACTATAACCTTGCTTTGTGAAGGTATTACTGGAAAGTGAAAATTCACACTGATAACTGGCAGAGGTGTTTGACATTGTTCCAACACCACCGTTTGCATTATAGCATATTGTGAATTTTATAGGTTCCCAAATCGCGTATAAAATTATAGTCTTGTCTTCTTTGGAAATATTAGAGTATATATCCTTAGCGGTCATTGCACCATTTTGACTATATATGGTTCCTCCGGTAGATGTTGTTCCCCAACCTTTAAAAACATATCCATCTCTGGAAATGCCAAAAGTGGTGTAATTATAGAGACCATCGGCATAACTTTCGCCGTCCACCATATTTTGAACTTTAACAGCACCGGTTGAACTTGTGTAAACTAACTCGGATGAATTTAAATAATATGTAGTTTGCGGTTGTGTTCCTGTTTTTGTTGTCCAGTCTTCACTTATAACAACCCAACCGGTATTACCGCTATATGTTGTTTTTCCCCATGTGTAACCATTTGCTGTTTTTGTAGATGTAACCACAAAGGTTTTATTCTGTGGTATTGAAATTAAAACGCTATAACTTGTACCGGCATTGCTTCGCATATTAAGACCAGCGCTGGTTGAAACTTTATATTTGTTATATGTTTTATCCGAACCCTTAATAATACCGCCATTGGCATCATATTTGATTGAAAGAGTATGTTTGGAGTCAATTGAATACGGAGCTGACCTTAAATGAATAAACTTGGATTTTAATGTTGTTTTTGTTATTGTCTTGCCCCATCTGATAATACAATGGCCATCACTGTTACAATCTGTATATGTTACTGTATCGCCGCTTACACCAATGATAAAAATCGAATGTTCATAATTTCCATTATAAAATCTGACAATATCACCTGGTTTTAAGTTGTTCAGGGAGGACGAGCTGGTATATGTGTACCAACCATTAGAATTATTTCTGGGATTATAACCTGTAAAATCGTATCCTAACTTTTCAGCATATCCCATACACTGAATTGACAAACCCTTGAAAGAATTACAACCACAAGTACCGGAATATGTACAACTTCCGTGATGTGTGCAAGGTGAAGAGGTATAGGAGTCGGCGTTACCTCCATTCCAATACTTTCCCGCAGGAAATTTAGCCTTTAATTGCTCTATTGTCATTTTCCCGGCAGCACTAACATTTGTTTTACATACCGGAAACATCGAAACTGCGAACATCACCACTAATATAACAGCGATTATTCTTCGTATTTTCATCTGTATCACTCCTTATAAAAAGTACAACTTCATCATAAACCATTTTGGTTTATCTGTCAATATACCAAAACGGTTTGTTTATACTGTTTATATAGTATATTTCTGAAGGTGATGGTAATATGTACAGGCGTATTCGCGAGTTGCGTGAGGATTCGGATCTTTTACAAAAAGACCTTGCAGAATATCTTTGTTGTTCCCAGGTTTGTTATTCACGATACGAATTAGGTCTGCGGGATGTACCCACCGAGGTTTTAATAAAGCTTGCAAAATATTATGATATCAGTATTGATTATATTCTGGGTATTACCGATAAAAAGAGAACATACAAATAACCCTTGGTCTTTCAATTAACGGAAAGCTCAAGGGTTATTTTTATTTAATGCAAAAGCTATCGGTCAGGTGAAAAGAACAAGTAAATTTGGTGCAATAACGTTGTTGGTGGTTCTCGCCTGCCTTTCAAAGGCGTGGGGACCACCTTTTGATTTTTATATTTACCAATAAAGTCCCAAACGAGTCCGAAAGCAAAAAACAAAAATACAGTTGGTCGGGTGGTGGGTGGTTCTTGACGCGAGTGTCGAGCGTCATTTCGCTATAGGCGAAACTGTAATAAAGTTGTTGTTATGATTTTATATATTCAGTACAACCGTAGGGAACGGTCTTGACCGTTCCGCAAAATAAATCTTCACAAAAACTTGCGGTCGGGTCAAGACCCGACCCAACTAATTACCCCTCATCAACGATGTAAAGAGGGCACGTGGCTACCCACCACCATTCCGCCCGAACTGTATCAGTTAAAAAACACAACACCCGAATTTCACACAATGTTATGATTTACCCAACGAAGAACGGTCCCCCTCCCTATTTGCCTTTAGGGCAAACAGGGATGATAGGCTTCGCGATACCTTTACTTTATTCAGAAAACAAATTTGACAAAAGTCATCGGACAGTCACAAATTTCAAATAAATTTGTGACTGTCCGACTTGTTAATCAATATTTATCTGTTATTGTTTTAGTATTTGAATACGCACTATAGGTTTTACTGTAATAAGCTTTAACCTTGTAGGTGTATTTCTTCCCCTTCTTGGCGGTGGTATCTCTGTAAGTAACATTTGAAGCACCCTTTTCCACCTTAAGCCTACTGTAGCTTCCGCTACCTGTTTTGCGGTAGATAATATAGCCTTCCGCACCTTTAACCTCAGACCATCTGAGACCTATACCCTTTGATGTGCTTGAAGGTGTGTTCAAGGTCGGGTCTGCAAGGTAATATTTTGAAAGTGCGCCTGAGCGGGAGGAAGAACCGGCTTCGTTTATTGCTTTTACCGCATAATAATACTTTGTGCCTGATTTTGCAGTTTTATCTGTATAGTAGGTATTTGTTGTGTAGCCGATATATTCCCATTCGGTTTTACTTGTTTTGCGATAAACTCTGTATCTGTCTGCACCCTTTACCTTGCCCCATTTTGTTAAAACACCATACTCGGTATTTTCAATTGATTTCAAGGTAGGCTTGGAGCATTTAAGCTGGTCGATTGCTACAGTTTTTGTAACATAACCGCATACAGAGCATTCCTTCTGCTTTTTACCTTCAGAATAAACTGTTGCTTTTTTTGTTGTAGTCCACACATAGCTATGTGCTAATCTTGTGCCCTTATCCTTTATAACATCCTGCTCTGTGCATCCGTAGTAATCGCAATAAGCAGTTTTAGTACCGTCAGAAGCACAGGTTGCATCGTTATTGGAATAATAGTGCGTAAATGAATGTGTATGCCCGACAGTTACTTTTTGTGAAACTACAAAATCCGTGTTGCTTTTTAAGGTTGCAGTTATTTCAGTAGTACCATTGCCTTTAACAATACCCGCACCACTACTGTTTATTTCAACAACATCTTCATCTGAGCTTTTAAATGTAAAATCCGAAGAAGAAAGCTCCTGAGTCTGATAAGTAAAACCTACATTTCTGTTAATAACACCAAATTCAACACTATCGCCTGCTTTTGCTACGGAAGCATCTGCAAGGTTATTTACTATGCTGAAATCCAGATTTTTCACCTTTGCGGTAATTGTTCGTGTGATTTTTTCAGAACCGATTATAATTGCACTCTGTGGAGTTGAACCACCTGAAAAGTATTGTACCCAACAAAGCGTTCCGTCTGATGCCTTAAAGCACCCCACACCAACTGCATTATAACCGGAATTAACCATATTTGCATAATGCCCGCTTGAATTGGTCCATCCGTACATAACATCTTCAGGAGAAGTATATCCGCTGGCAATATTTTCACCACGTACATTTCCAGCTACTGAAAAGCTGAAGCAGGATGTATCATTCGGTCTTGTATGAGAATAGAAAACAGAAATTTCTGCGGCACGTTGCATTGCGATTTCCATAAGATTTTTATCCAATGTCAACTCATCCAGGCCCAAAGAACTTCTCAAGGAATTAATTTGGTTGAAAACTGATTTTGCATAGGTGTAATTTTCAATTCCGGTAATATCAAAGCTTATTGTTTCATCAACAGCTTCGTTACCATTAATTATACCCAACAGATAAAAATCTGATAATGTGCCTGAGGTAACATTTCTGATACTACCATCACCATTTATAAAAGCTACCACAGGAAGAGTTACAGAACCATTGGAGGCAACTGACTGGGCATAGCTCCACATCACACTATTAGCAGTAGTGCCGGTATCATAACAAAAATCTATATAAGACTCCTCAAAAAGATTTGCAAAAGCTTCTATATCAGCCTTTGAATTCCGGTCAATATCAATAAAATTGACCTTGACGCCCTGCATCTCATCAATATCCAATTCAATAATTTTTTGAAGTAATGATTGGGTATTATAGCAATTATCTCTTCCAAAAACATTTATTGTTACATCATAATCAACAAAATAGGTTTTTGTTGAACCGCCCTTAATTGTGTTAAAAGTGTATTGTTCATCTGCAGCAACTGCAGTTATACCACCACTTATTTCATACTTATTTAGAAATGGCATTGAACCAAGCAGTCCAACTGCAAAAACCAAGGACATAAGCAATGATAATATACGCTTCATACACTCACCTCATTAATTAGTTCTTATTTATATGATAACAATTTTATTTTAATTCGTCAATGTGTATATTGTTTGCCAAAATAAAAAGAAGGCTCGAACGAACCTTCTTTTTACGCTTTATAAAAGCAATTATTAATTATACTCTTTCAACTGAAATTGTAACCTTTTCGCCGTTGATATCCCATTCTTTTCCGTTTACACCATCGCCATCGGAAATAGAATCAGAAAGAACAACTGTTGAAATTGTTGCTTCGTTGTTTTTAGCAATTCCGAAAAGCTTATCGTTGCCTGAGAGAGTAACATTGATTCTGTCCATAACATTAAAGTCAGAATCCTTTCTCATTGTCTGAATCTTACTGATAAGCTCTTTCACAAAGCCCTCTTCAATAAGCTCGGGAGTAAGCTCTGTATCAAGCGCAACAGTAACGCCTCTGTCAGAAACTGTGAACACGCCCTCCTTCTGCTTTGTTTCAAGAAGAATATCATCGTGAGTAAGCTCAACATCACCACTCACAAGGTTGAGAACAAGCTTTCCATCTGCATCAAGAGTTGCCTTTGCAGAGGAATCAAGCTCTGCCATTGCAGCTCTGATTTCGCCTAACTGCTTACCATATTTCGGGCCTAGGGTTTTAAGCTGAGGCTTGAAGATATAGGAAACAAAGCCTGAAGCATCATCAACGAAATCAACATTCTTAACATTAAGCTCTTCGCGGATAATATCGGTAAAGTAGCCCTCTACCTTTTTATCGCTCTGAACATACATTGTGTTAAGAGGCTGACGGTTTTTGATATTTGAACCGTTTCTTGCAGCTCTGCCGAGAACAACAATGCTTACAACCTCATCCATATTCTTTTCAAGCTCTGCATCAATAAGATTCTCCTGAATTTCAGGGAATTCGCAAAGATGCACGCTTTCGGGAGCAGATTTATCAACATTACAAACAAGGTTTCTGTAAATTGCCTCTGCCATAAAGGGAATCATAGGAGCGGCAGTTTTTGCAGTTGTAACAAGGGCTGTGTAAAGGGTCATATAAGCAGCAGTTTTATCCTCTGTAATACCCTGTACCCAATAGCGCTCTCTGCCACGGCGAACATACCAGTTACTCATTTCATCGGTAAATTCCTGAAGAGCCTTTGCAGCCTCGGGGATGCGGTAGTTAGCAAGGTTACTATCAACTGCCTTAACCATTGAATTGAGCTTTGAAAGAAGCCATTTATCCATTACGGAAAGCTTGCAATCGTCAATATTATACTTAGTGGGGTCAAATTTATCAATGTTAGCATAGAGCACATAGAAGGAATAGGTGTTCCAGAGTGTGCTCATAAACTTACGCTGACCCTCAACAACTGCTTTACCGTGGAAGCGGTTGGGAAGCCAGGGAGCAGAGTTTGTATAGAAATACCAACGGATAGCATCTGCACCGTAGCTTTCAAGTGCATCAAAGGGGTCAACTGCGTTACCCTTGGATTTACTCATTTTCTGACCGTTTTCATCCTGAACGTGACCTAAAACAATAACGTTCTTATAGGGTGCTTTGTTGAAAATGAGGGTTGAAATTGCAAGAAGAGAATAGAACCATCCACGAGTCTGGTCAACTGCCTCGGAAATGAAATCTGCAGGGAACTGTGCCTCGAAAAGCTCTTTATTTTCAAAGGGATAGTGATGCTGAGCAAAGGGCATTGCGCCTGAGTCAAACCAACAGTCAATAACCTCGGGAACGCGCTTCATTTCCTTACCGCAATCGGGACATTTGATTGTTACTGCATCAATAAAGGGTCTGTGAAGCTCAATATCATCGGGGCAGTTATCGCTCATTGATTTAAGCTCCTCAATAGAACCGATTGAATGACGACAGCCACATTCACATTCCCAGATGTTGAGAGGCGTACCCCAATATCTGTTACGGGAAATACCCTAGTCCTGAACATTCTGGAGCCAGTCGCCGAAACGACCCTTACCGATGCTTTCGGGAATCCAGTTAATTGTATTGTTATTTCTGATAAGGTCATCCTTAACCTCTGTCATTTTGATAAACCAGGATTCTCTTGCGTAGTAAATGAGAGGTGTGTTACATCTCCAGCAATGAGGATATTCGTGCTCGAATTTGGGAGCATCGAAAAGAAGACCTGCTTTTTCAAGGTCAATAAGAACTAATTTATCCGCATCCTTAACAAAAGTACCTGCATAAGGTGTGGGCTCTGCCATTTCACCCTTACCGTCAACAAGCTGAACAAAGGGAAGGTCATATTTTCTGCCGACCTTGGCGTCATCCTCACCGAATGCGGGAGCAATATGAACAATACCTGTACCGTCAGTCATTGTTACATAGTTATCTGCAGTAATGAAGAAGCCTTTTTTGTTCTGCTTATCGCAGATAGGCTTAACATAGCTGAAGAGAGGCTCGTATTCCTTGCCCTCAAGGTCGATACCCTTGTAGCTTTCAAGAATTTCGTAAGCGGGAGCATCCTCTGTTGCAAGCTTGCCGAGAACCTTGTCGAGAAGTGCCTCTGCCATATAATATGTGAAGCCGTCTGCTGCCTTAACCTTTACATAAACATCAACAGGGTTTACGCAAAGAGCAACGTTTGAGGGGAGTGTCCAGGGAGTTGTTGTCCAAGCAAGGAAATATGCATCCTCGCCAACAACCTTAAAGCGAACAACTGCTGAACGCTCCTTAACAGTTTTATAACCTTGTGCCACCTCGTGAGAAGAAAGAGGAGTTCCGCAACGAGGGCAATAAGGAACGATTTTGAAGCCTTTATAGAGAAGATTTTTCTCATAAATCTGCTTAAGTGCCCACCACTCTGATTCGATGAATTCATTATGATATGTTACATAAGGGTCATCCATATCTGCCCAGAAACCAACTGTGCGTGAGAAATCCTCCCACATACCTTTGTATTTCCAAACGCTTTCTTTACAGTGACCGATAAAGGGTTCAAGACCATATTCTTCAATCTGCTCTTTGCCGTCAAGACCGAGCATTTTTTCAACCTCAAGCTCAACGGGAAGACCGTGAGTATCCCAACCTGCTTTTCTGGGAACCATACAGCCTTTCATTGTGCGGTAACGGGGAATCATATCTTTAATAACGCGGGTAAGAACGTGACCGATATGTGGCTTTCCGTTAGCAGTGGGAGGACCATCATAGAACACATAGGGTGTTCCGTCTTTTCTGTCCTCAATGCTCTTTTCGAAGATTTTATGCTCTCTCCAGAACTCTTCAATCTTCTTTTCCTGCTCAACGAAATTCACGTTGGGGGAAATAGGATCGTACATTGACTTTACCTCCAAATAATAAAATGGCAAGTGGCAAATGGAAAATGGAAAATTAAGGGTCTGCGACGCTATTATAATGCTGACCGCAGGTCCCGAAACTTTCAACTTTCAACTTGCAACTTTCAATTAATAAAAAATCCTCGCCCTGTAATACAGGACAAAGACATACTTTGCAACCACCTATATTAACCGTACCATCATACGTTGCTCTATAACGGTGAACAACCGGAGAAGCTTACTGAAAATTCAGCTCTCGGCTCAGGAGTGATATTCGACATCTCTGCATCCTATCGGGCTTACACCATCCCCGACTCGCTTATTTCAGCAAAAGAGCTACTGTCTCCGTCAATGCCTTTTCATACAGAAAGCATAATACCATAGATTTACAAATATTGCAAGAGTTTTTTTGAATTCGGAATTCGGCGTGAGGAATGTCGGGGAAGCTTCGCTTCCAAACATTTTAATAGCTTCGCGTTACTTTTACATTTTCTGTGGCACAGGCAAGCCAGTGCCTTACGGGTTTGATGGTTTAAGTAAATATGTCAGATAGGAGTGTAACCGTAAGGTATAGGCTTGCCTATACCGCAGAACAAACTACAATAGTGCATTTTTATAAGAACCTGTCTGCGACAGAACCTTGTTATTCGCTACGCTCATAATAATAGCGTCACAGACCCTGAACTTTCAATTTTCCACTTTCAATTTTCAACTTAATAGCCACCATCCCCCTACCCGAGTTAACGAGTAGAGGGACAGTGGTTTGTGTCGCAACAACAGGAGCCTTGCTTTAAATATATTTTACCACTAAGTTGTACTAATGTCAATACCACATTTTTGTACTAATGTAAAATAGTAGTGAGGTGAATATTTATGAAATACAGACAACGAATTAAAGATTTAAGACAAGATGCAGACCTGAACCAAACACAAGTAGCGCAAATTTTATTTACTTCACAAAAAGTATATAGCCGATACGAAACCGGTGAATCCAAAATGCCTATACACCATTTAATCACACTATGCGAATATTATAATGTTAGTGCCGATTATCTTTTAGGCTTTACAGATACACCAAAACCCTTACCCAAGAAATAAAGTAAAAGTAATGCAACGCTATCCTCCTTAAATCTTCCCGTAAGGGAAATTTAGGGAGGGGGACCGCCCTTGAATACAGTAATTTGTGAATTGGTTTATTTCGTGCCTGTTGTTTCTTTTGTAAAAAAGCTTAATCGGGGTGGTGGAGGGTACAAAGCCAAGTAAAGCAGTATAGAAAGTACCACCCACCATTCCGTCCGAACTATTACCAAAAGAAGCCAAGTTACCCGAAATTCACATAATCAGAAAATTTATCTGTCCAAGAATGGTCCCCCCTCCTTTTTGCAAGCAAAAAAGAGGGATAGGCTTCGCGTTACTTATATTTTATTCTACGGCACAGGCAATCCTGTGCTCTACGGTTGCTTTCTGGCGACTGGTAGCTGGCGACTTTTTAAATTTATTCAAAAACCCTATTGGCATATCTTAAATTATAGTTTATAATGTTTTTAATTGTATAAAGAAAAGGAGGAGTTATTTTGAGCGGTAAATATTCCGTCCCTCTCAGAAAGGTTATTAAAACCCATTCTTTTGAAGAAATATATATGCCCGATAAGCCCGATTCAGAGCTTGTTATCTGTTCTCAGGATATTAACAGACCGGGGCTTCTTTTTGCAGGGTATGAAAAATTCTTTGACCCGTTGCGGGTTGAATTTATCGGCCTTGCGGAAATGAGCTACCTTGAAGAGCTTGATGAACAAACACAAAGAGAGCGCCTTGAGCTTTTCTTTTCCTTCAAGCCCCCTGCAGTTATAATCACCCGCAACATCTATTACCCCGATGTTATGCTGGAGCTTGCAAAGAAATATGAGGTTCCGCTTTTGAGAACTGCAGAAATCACATCACAGATTACCGCAACCCTTATTTCCTATCTGGGAACAGAGCTTGCAGAGCGCATAACCCGCCACGGTGTTATGGTTGAGGTTTATGGTGAGGGTATTCTCATTTTGGGTGATAGCGGTGTGGGTAAAAGTGAAACCGCAGTTGAGCTTATTAAAAGAGGTCATCGTCTTATTGCAGACGATGCAGTTGAAATCAAAAAGGTTTCTTCAAAAACTCTTGTCGGCAGCTCTCCCGATAACATCCGTCACTTTATGGAGCTTCGCGGTATCGGTATCGTAAATGCCCGTAACATCTTCGGTGTTGGTGCAGTTAAGCTTACAGAAAAAATAGATATGGTTATTCAGCTTGAACATTGGGACCCTCAGAAAGCTTATGACCGCCTGGGACTTGAGGATGAATATACAACAATTCTCGGAATAAAAATCCCCTCAACAACAATTCCCGTCAAGCCCGGTAGAAACCTTGCAATTATCATTGAAATTGCCGCTATGAATAATCGTCAGAAAAAGCTTGGTTATAATGCAGCAAAAGAGCTTATGCAACAGCTTGGTATGGAAGAATAATGCCAAAAATAAATAAGATACATAAAAGGAGATATAATTATGTTAAGAATCGGTGTTGACCTTGGCGGTACTAATATCGCAGTAGGTGTTATTGATGAAAATTATAAAATAATCGGCAGAGGCAAGGTTAAAACCAATGCACCCCGTCCTGCAGAAGAAATTTTCGATTCAATCAAGGAAGCGGCAGATCTTGCTATGGCAGATGCAGGCGTTTCTTATGATGATGTTGTTTCTGTTGGTATCGGTACTCCCGGCTCAGTAAACAAGGATACAGGTGCAATTGAATTTTCAAACAACCTTAAATTCCACAATGTTCCTGCAAAGCAGATGCTTGAAGAAAGATTCGGCAAACCCGTTTATCTTGAAAACGATGCAAATGCAGCAGCACTTGGTGAAGCAGTTGCAGGCTGTGGCAACGGTGTTAAAAACTTTGTTGCAGTAACTCTCGGCACAGGTGTTGGCAGCGGTATTATCATTGACGGTAAAATTTATCGTGGCAGCAACTTCTGTGGCGGTGAAATGGGTCATATGGTTATTAATGTAGATGGTATCCCCTGCAACTGTGGCAGAAAGGGCTGCTGGGAAAAATATGCCTCTGCAACCGCACTTGTTTCTCAGGCAGTTGAAGCAATGGAGGGTAACAGAGATTCTCTCCTCTGGAAAACCTGTGAGGGCGACCTTAATAAAGTAGACGGAAAATCCATCTTTGATGCTCTTGATATGGGCGATGAAATTGCAAAAACTGTTGTTGACAGATATCTTTACTATGTTGCAATCGGCCTTGCTAATGTTATCAACGCTCTTCAGCCCGAAGCAGTTTGCATCGGTGGTGGCATCAGCGGTCAGGGCGAAAAGATTCTTAAGCCCATTCGCGATATAGTAAAAGCAGAGCGTTACAGCGTTTACGCAGACAAACAGGCGGCTATTATTCCTGCAGCTTTAGGTAACGATGCAGGTATTATCGGTGCTGCATTACTTGATGAATAAGCAAACACAAAAAGGTGATTAATATAAACATCGAAACAACTAATCTGCTTTTTGATTCGGCAATTGAAATGGGTTGCAAGGCATATAAAAATGAAATGCTTTGCAATCATATTTCCTTTAAGGTCGGCGGACCCTGTCCCCTCTTAATTGAGCCCAAAAACGAAAAGCAATTAACAGAAGCTCTTAAATTAATAAAGGAAACCGACACCCCCTATATCATTTTAGGCAACGGCACTAATGTTTTGGTGCTTGATGAGGGTCTTGACAAGGTTGTTGTTAAAATCGGTGATGAAATGACATCACTTTCCCTTGAGGGCGAGGATGTTATTTGTTGCTCTGCAGGTACAAAGGTTGTCACTCTTTGCAAATTCGCTTTGGAAAACTCCCTTTCGGGACTTGAATTCGCTTATGGTATTCCCGGCACTTGCGGTGGTGCGGTGTTTATGAATGCAGGGGCTTATGGTGGCGAGGTAAAGGATGTTATTTCAGAGATAACCTACCTTACCCCTCAGCTTGAGCTTAAAACAATGCCCGCAGAGGAAGCAAGGCTTTCCTACCGCCACTCAGTTTTCAAGGAAAATGGTTGCATTGTGGTTTCTGCTAAATTCAAAATGAAAAAAGCACCACAGGAAGAAATCAAGGCTGCTATGAATGATTTCCTTTCACGCAGAAAGGATAAGCAACCCCTTGAATACCCAAGTGCAGGCAGCACATTCAAGCGCCCCGAGGGTTATTTTGCAGGTGCGCTTATTGAACAGATTGGTTTTAAGGGTAAGGCTCTCGGTGGTGCACAAATCAGCGACAAGCACGCAGGCTTTCTTATTAATAAAAGCAATGCTACCGCAAAGGATATTCTCGACCTTATAAAGCTTACACAAGAAACAGTAAAAAAAGAAACCGGTGTCACATTGGAGCCGGAAGTTATTATACTGAGGTAATTATGTCATTCTCTTCGGACGTTAAAACAGAATTAACCGGACTAATACCCTCCGCCTGTTGCACAAAGGCGGAGGCTTTCGGTATGCTCATTTTCGGCAGAGCCTTTTCACTCTCTGAAATTTCACTTATGACAGAAATTCAGGCGGTTGCCGAGCATTATTCCACAAGCATCCGTGACCTTACAGGTGTTACTCCCGAACTCACCTGCTCAAAAGCGGGAAATTATAAAATAAACATTCCAACAAGGGCAGAGCGCCTTAAAATTTTAGAATATTTCGGCTACACGGGTAAAGAAATCACCTTAAGAGTGAACCTTTCAAACCTTGAACAAACTAATGATGACTGTTGCTCAAAGGCATTTCTCAGAGGTGCATTCCTCGTTTGCGGAAGTGTTACCGACCCGCAAAAGGATTACCACATTGAATTCAGTGTAACAAAGGCAAAGCTCTGCGAGGATTTAATGCAGATAATCGGCGACTTAGGGCTTCGTTGCAAAAAGATTATAAGAAGCAACAGCTATGTTGTTTATGCAAAGGAAGCCGAATCCATTGAGGATTATATCGGCACAATGGGTGCAAACAACGCCTTTTTAGAGGTTATGCAGACCCGTGCTATGAAGGATATTAAAAATCAGATTAACCGCCGTTCAAATTTTGAATCGGCAAACTTGAGCCGTTCAATTGAGGCAGGCTTAAAGCAGGTTGCGATTATTGAAGAAATTCTTTCAAAAATCAAGCTCTCTGATATGACAAAGGATTTGAGTGAGCTTTGCTCATTAAGGCTTGAAAATCCTGATATTTCTTTAGACGAGCTTGGTAAAATGATGAATCCTGAGCTTTCACGATCTGCAGTAAGCAGACGCTTCAAAAAGCTTGAAAAAATTGCCGCGGAGTTGAAAACAAGGTGAAGGAATTTTATATAAACAAAAATGATGCGGGTCAAAGGCTTGATAAATACATTACAAAGTCCGTTCCCCTGCTTCCTCAGTCGCTTATGTATAAATACATAAGAAGCAAAAGAATCAAGGTTAATAACAAAAGGTCGGAAATTTCTTACAGACTTAAAGAAAACGACCTCGTTTCAATGTATATTAATGACGAATTCTTTGAAGTTACAAAGCCCAAATATGATTTCCTCAATGCAGGAAAAAGCCTTAATATTGTTTATGAGGATGAAAATATTATTCTCATAGATAAGCCCACAGGGCTTCTCTCCCACCCTGATGAGGATAATTATACCGACACCGCCATAACAAGAGTTAAGCGTTATCTTTATGAAAAGGGCGATTATAAGCCCGATGAGGAAAGCTCATTTGCTCCTGCCCTCGTCAACAGAATTGACCGTAACACAAGCGGTATTATTATCGGTGCTAAAAATGCAGAAAGCCTGCGCATACTCAACGAAAAGCTGAAAAATCGCGAAATGCACAAGCTTTACCTTTGTGTTGTGATCGGTAAGCTGAAAAAAGAAAGCGGTATCATTGAGGGCTACCTTGAAAAGAATGAAAAGCAGAACAAGGTTTATGTAAGCGAAAAGGGAAATGACAAAACCAAGCATATTTCCACAAAATACAAGGTGCTTGGCTACAAGGACGGTCTTTCACTTTTAGAGGTTGAGCTTTTAACGGGCAGAACACATCAGATAAGAGCCCATTTTTCTTATTTAGGTAACCCCCTTTTAGGTGACGGCAAATACGGAACAAATGCCCGGAACAAAAGCTTCGGCAGTTACAAAAAACAGTTTTTATACTCATATAAATTAAAATTTGATTTCCGGAGCGATGCAGGAATTCTTAACTACCTTAACCAGAGGGAATTTGAGGTTCAGGATGTATGGTTCAAAAAAGCATTCTATGACGGAACGATATAAAATTACCGACAGTATCAAAATACTGTCGGTAATTTTTATAACTCTTTCTCTTCTTTGATTTCTATATCTTCCATCTTAATCTCATTATTTGTTCTCGGCTTATTAACATAACCGATTTTAAAGAAAAACACAGGAAATAATGATGAAATTATCATAGCAGGAACTGCCAGATACATTACACCATCTGAAAAAAGTGAATAATAAAGGTATGAGGGTGCATTTACAAGGCGGTATGTCTCCAATAAATCTGCAGAAAAGAATGAAACGATTCCCAAAACACTTACTGCAATATTCATTACAAGCAACGAAGAAAGAATGAGCTTTTTGCTACCCTTTTTCTTACACAACCGCCCTGCAACATAATAGAAAAACGGACCTGCAAGGAAGGATACCATAAGCATTACCCAATAGAGCCCCCCCTGAAATTTTTCAGAGAAATTAAATTCCGAGGAAAAGTATGTGTAGTTATATGCAACACACAAAAGAGCGTGAACTGCACATAAAAACAACACAACAAAGAAAGAGTGCCTGACTTTTTTCATATATAAAAAATCCTAACAAACAAAAATTAATGCTCTTGTATAATACCATAACAAGAGCATTCTTTCAAGCATTTCTGCAAAATGTAATTTTTATTTAACAATTGAAAAACAAAAACTATCAATTCCAATTTTTCCAAGGTAAAGTTTGCTCAACACTTACCTCAATCTCTTCAGACTCATATTCTTCACAAGTCCATGTTTTACCATTATATTCATAAATAATTTCGCCTATGTCACCTGAATCAACAATAACATCATTGGTATCATCTGCAAACCTTATTCCGTGTAAATCCCAAGTTCTCCATCCCCCATTGGAATCAAAAACAACTTCGCCCTTCTTGTTTTCAATACAGAAGCTCATAAATTCAATATCATCAGCTTCATAAAGGTTGGTTTTTAATACAAATTCTCCGTTGCTTTCGACTGTTTCCTCTGCATACCAGCCCTTTCCCGAGGGTGAACCACCGTGATAATATCGATACCTTGCTTCTACGCCCACAATGCCTATAACAAAAACGGAAACAATTATTAATACAACAATCAAAATTTTCTTTTTCATATCAGCACCGCCCTCAACTAATATTACAATTAAACTATAACAGCTTTTTCTAATGTTTTCAACAAACTATATATAAGTTTACATTTTCTTTACAAAAGCAAAAAAGCACCCTCATTAAGAGGCTACCTGAATTACAAGTATATTTTTTGTAGTTAGCAGATTTTTTGTTTTATGAGCCCCGAAGCGTACAAATGCACGTGAGTTGGGGTAAAAAAACAGAGACCCTTTCGAAAAGAGTCTCTGAACAACCTTTAAAATTAATCCGCGGTATAAGGAAGGAGGGCAATCTGTCTTGCTCTCTTAATTGCGGTAGTAAGCTCTCTCTGATGATAAGCGCAAGTACCGGTTACACGGCGGGGAAGGATTTTAGCTCTGTCAGATGTGTATCTGCTGAGCTTAGCTGTATCTTTGTAATCAATTGCTTCAACCTTCTCAACGCAGAAAGCGCAAACTTTTTTGCGGCCTCTTTTGTTGGGACGGCGATCGTTTTTATCAAATGCCATTGTAAATTTACCTCCTATTAGAATCAGAACGGTAAGTCGTCATCGTCAGCCATTGCTGCGAAATCGTCTAAACCACCGTTAGAGAAAGACGGTGCAGCTGTAGTAGCTGTTGTTGAGGGTGCACCGTTTGTTCCGGTCTCACTTTTTGAACCGCAGAAGCTTACATTATCAGCACTGATTTCTACAGTATAGCGTTTAACGCCATCCTTTTCATAGGAACCTGTCTGAATAGAACCCTGAACGGCAATCATTGAGCCCTTCTGGAAATATCTTGAAACGAATTCTGCTGTTTGTCTCCAGGCAACAACATTAATAAAATCTGCTTTTCTCTCTTCGCCTGCTTTAACATAGCCTCTGTCAACCGCAACAGTAAATCTTGTTACAGAAACGCCTGAGGGAGTCTGGCGAAGCTCGGGGTCTGCTGTAAGGCGACCCATTATAACTGCACAATTAAGCATCTTTCACACCTCTTATTTTTTAATAACCAAAGAACGAAGAACGCCATCTGTGATTTTGAGAACACGGCTGAGCTCAGCAGGGAATTCAGCATCACAAGTATGGTTGTAAAGAACATAGTAACCGTTGTCTTCATCGTTGATAAGGTATGCAAGCTTACGCTTACCCCATTCGTCAACGCTGTCAACTGTACCGTTCTCTGCCATCATCGCCTCGAATTTTGCGTGAAGCTCTTTTGCTGCTTCTTCACCTTTAGCGAGTGAATAGACGATAATTGTCTCATAACTGTTTGACATCGTTTGCACCTCCTTATGGACTCCGGCTCTCATTTACCTATTTGAGAGCAAGGAAATTTATGCGGTCAAATCTCAACGGACATACCGCAACAGTTACGGATTATAACACCTTTGGCACAATATGTCAAGAACTATTTTTCAGTCAGATGCTTGTTTTTAAATACTGAATAAATATGCAAATCCCAATTCTTTCATAATGGCTGCAAACCAATTATAGAAGAACTCGATAAAATTAATTATACCGAAAGGCTCAAGTTTTTCTGTTGCTTTTTCTCCTATAACTCCGTCAATTCCGATTACATAATCTGCGGCAATCAAAGGATTTTCATAATTATATTCTATAGGGCCACCATTCATAATCATAAAATTAAAGGTTTTTGTTCCCGTTGGTGTTAAAGTTCTTCCCTCGCAATAATAATCAATTTGCAGTTGCATATTCTGCCGGCTTACAGCCGGAAGTTTACCCGATACAGGAATACTTACGGACTGACCCGGTGCAAGTGCATTTATACCCGCAGAGTGAGCGATAAACTCCGAACCCGCAAAAATAATTGATGTTATTTTAACAGAGTATTTTTCTGAAATATTTGTAACAATCAGATAATTATCTTCGTCCGAAACATAACCTACAGGACTTTTATCAAATTTTGCAAAAACGGTATTACACGCATTTGTGGATGAGCAAAACTGAGGATATGTAGGATCAGAATAAACATCAGTTATATCATCTGTTAAAAGAGTTTTCAATGCAAGAGTTCTTGAATACTTGTCACTAAAAGTCATTCCGTGAAAAAGCTCTTCCACGTACCAAGTATTCTCGGGAAGATATGCAGCAGATGCATCAACTTCGAAGGATGGTGAAATATGGTCGTGTGTAAAATCTGAGCAAACCACACCGCAACCTGTATAGCCATCGTTAAAACGTTGTCCGTAAGGAGCACAATATGCACCCGTTGCATCATTAACACCAATAATGGCATCAGATTGCTCTTGTGTACCGGTAACGGCAGGAACACCGTAACCTGCAATAATTGAAATATTCATTCCGTACTCGTCGATACATTTTTTGAGATTTTCCGACATATTCGGCATTATTTCGTAATGAACAATATCACTTTTAGCGATTATACCTGCATTTTCAACAGGGTCAAGTTCTTTTGCTTTTAATTCATCATAATACTCTTCAGGTATAAAATCCCAGATGCTTCCAAAATTTCGTGCAAAATCTTTTATAGGCGGAAGAATTGCAGCAATAAGATCATCTAAAAAACCTAACTGCTCTGCCTGAAGAAGCCACTTATAATCATCTTCTGAAATGAAACCGTGTTCAAGGAAATATATAAGATTATATTCATCAAGTGCTACGCTTTCATTCATAATATCGTAAGCAAGCAACGCACCACCTATTGCAGGAACGGTAAGAACTGCATTATCAACATCCTGCTTATAGCCATAAAGAGAAAGGTAGGTTGCAGTAACCTGACCACCATGCGAAACTGCTATGATATTAACCTTATCTTTTCCGGAAAACTCTTTTACCATTTGAATATAACTGTCAAGCCTTGCGGCACAGTCGAGAACGCTCATTCGCCAATCTGATTGGAAAAAGAAACAGTTCTGTTCACCTATAACGGCGGAAATCTCAGCAAACAAATCAGCTTCACCGATAACTTCATCATTAAGTCCATTTTCATGAATATAGCCCATATTTGTAACAGCGGCATTATCGTAAGCGACCTTTATGTTTTTGACACTTGAGCCATCAGGGTTGCATTTAATATTTCCCAAAAGCTGATTTAACCCGTCTTCAATTTTTAATGCCAAAAGTGTAGAATCGCCCTTGGCATACTCTATCATACTTCTGGAAAATTCTGCAATATCGTTAAGCACCAAGGTAAGAATGTTCATCATATCAAAATGCCATACACGTTCTGTTGTTCCGTCATCATTTACCATATCAAGTTCAGAACCGCTATAACCGGGAACAAGTATCACAGGATATTCTGTATAATCGTTATATTCACTATCAACAGCAGCGGCACCTACACTAATAACAGAAAAAAGCATAGTAAGAGAAAGAATAAGTGCTATAAATTTTTTAGTCATAAAAAACGCCCCCTTTGTAAGATTTTTCCTCTTTTAAAAATTATAACATTATATCATTTTGTTTGCAATTATCAATAGCAAAAATCATTCACAATCTTCAAAAGAAATTTTTGTGAAATACACGAAAGCGAATTTGGTAAAATAAAAAATCTTGACTTTAAGAGAAAAACATATATAATATATATGTTACAAATTATATTGGTTATATTGGCTACGATGCAAGATGATTTACTGATACGGTATTCAGAGAGGGAACGGTTGCTGAAAGTTTCTTACCGCCTTTAAATTTGCTACTTGCTGAGTCTTACTGAAAACAGTACGTTGACGGGCGTTAACCGTCAGTTTGAGTGGTGCGTTTTGCACAATTCGGGTGGTACCGCGGTTATTCCGTCCCGTGTTGGTGTGAACGTGCTTTTTTATTTTAAAAACTTGTTTTGCTTTGGCAAAACATATCGAACAAATCTTTGATTTGTATATCGAATTGCATAGCAATATATCGAGTTTATCGTAAGACAAACATATCGACAATCGATATGCCTGACGGCTCGATATGTCCTAAAGGACTCGATATGTGACAAGTCACTCGATATATTTCACCTTGCGGCGAAATGAGAAAATTATGTACCACCCACCGCTGACGCGGTCCCCCCTCCTTTTTGCTAAAGCAAAAAAGAGGGATAGCTAAGGTAAAAGATTTAATTTTATTAGGAGTGAAATAATTATGCAGTGGACAGGACTTAATGAATTAAGAGAAAAATATCTTAAATTCTTCGAATCAAAGAACCATTTAAGGCTTCCCAGTTTCCCTCTTGTGCCTCAGGGAGATAAGAGTATTCTTCTTATCAACGCAGGTATGACACCTATGAAAAAATACTTTACAGGCGAGGAAACTCCCCCGAGAAAGAGAGTTACCACCTGCCAGAAATGTATTCGTACACCCGATATTGAAAGAGTTGGTATCACCGCCCGTCACGGAACATATTTCGAGATGCTGGGCAACTTCTCCTTCGGTGATTATTTCAAAAAAGAGGTTATTCCGTGGGCTTGGGAATTCTGTACTGAAGTTATGGAAATGGACCCCGATAAAATTTATTGCAGTGTTTATCTTGAGGATGACGAGGCTTACGATATCTGGACAAAGGATGTTGGCGTAAAGCCCGACCATATGGTTCGCTTCGGCAAAGAGGATAACTTCTGGGAGCACGGTCAGGGTCCCTGCGGTCCTTGTTCAGAGCTTTACTATGACCGAGGCGAAAAATACGGTTGCGGTAGCCCCGATTGTAAGGTTGGCTGCGAATGTGACCGCTATGTTGAATTCTGGAACCTTGTTTTCACACAGTTTGAAAACGACGGTAAGAATAACTACACTCCCCTTGCAAAGCCTAATATTGACACAGGTATGGGTCTTGAAAGACTTGCTTGCATTGCTCAGGACGTTAACAACATTTTCGAGGTTGACACAGTTCAGAACATTATGAAGCACATAATGGAAATTGCAGGTGTTAAATACCACGAAAACGAAAAGAGCGATATTTCACTTCGTGTTATTACCGACCACATCCGTTCAACCACCTTTATGATTGGTGACGGTGTTATTCCCTCAAACGTTGGCAGAGGCTATGTTCTTCGCCGACTTCTCAGAAGAGCTGCCCGTCATGGCAGACTTTTAGGTATCGACAGACCCTTCCTTGCAGAGGTTTGCGAAACTGTTATTAAGGAAAACGAAAATGCATACCCCGTTCTTCGTGAAAAGCAGGATTATATTATCAAGGTTATTTCAATGGAGGAAAACAGCTTCTATAAAACCATTGACAGCGGTCTTGAGCTTTTCAACGATATGATTAAGAAAACTGAAGGTACTGTTCTTTCAGGTGCAGATGCCTTCAAGCTTCAGGATACCTATGGCTTCCCCATTGACCTGACCCGTGAAATTGCAGAAGAAAACGGATACACAGTTAATAACGAGGAATTTGAAAAATATCTTGCAGATGCAAAGGCACTTGCAAAATCCTCCCGTAAGGTTGCAGGTACAGAGGGCTGGAAATCCTCAGAGATTTCCTTTAAGGAATGTGATGCAACTGAGTTCACAGGCTATTCTGTAACAGAGCAGGAGGGCAAGGTTCTCGCAATTGCCTCAAATGGCGAAAAGGTTGACTTTATCGGCATTGATACCGATGCAGTTATTGTTCTTGACAAATCCGCATTCTATGCAGAAAGCGGTGGTCAGGTTGGCGACACAGGCTCACTTACCGTTAACAGTTCTGTGTTCACAGTTACCAACACAACGAAAACCGCAGAGGGTGTAATTCTCCATCACGGTACTCTTACCGAGGGCGATGCAATCAATGTTGGTGACACAGTAAGCGGTCAGGTAAACAAAGCCCGCCGCCAGGCAATTATGAGAAACCATACTGCCGCTCATCTTCTTCAGGCAGCACTTCGTGAGGCTCTCGGTACTCACGTTGAGCAGGCAGGTCAGCTTGTAAATGACAGTGCAGTTCGTTTCGACTTTTCTCATTTCTCTGCTCTTACTGCAGATGAAATTGTTAAAATTGAAAGCAGAGTCAATGAAATTATTCTTTCTGCTCTTCCTGTTTCCACAGAGGAAATGAGCATTGATGATGCAAAGAAAAAAGGCGCAATGGCTCTCTTCGGTGAAAAATACGGTGACACAGTCCGCGTTGTTTCTGCAGGCGATTTCTCAACAGAGCTTTGCGGTGGTACTCATGTTTCAAATACCGGTAATATCGGTCTTTTCCGCATCATTTCCGAATCATCTGTTGCTGCAGGTGTAAGAAGAATTGAAGGTGTTACAGGACTTGGTGTTTTGGCTCACCTTGATAAGCAGGAAAAGCTCATCCACGATACTGCTAATGCTCTTAAGCTTGCAAATGTTAACGACCTTTGCAACAAGGCAGCTGCAGTTTCCAATGAGCTTAAGGCTAAAGAAAAAGAATTAGCAGACCTTAAGGCAGAAATCTCAAAGGCTAAAGCAGGCGAGCTTTTTGATAATTTTGTTGAAATCAACGGAGTTAAGCTTATTACTGCACCTCTTGGCGAAGCAGATGCAAAGGAGCTTCGCGGAATGCTTGACTCTTCAAAGGACAAGGGCGACAACATTATTGTTATTCTTGCAGCAGAGCAGAATGAAAAGGGCACCTGCTCCTTCGGTTGCTTCTGCGGTAAGGATGCTATTGCCAAAGGTGCACACGCAGGTAACATTGTAAGAGAGGTTGCAAAGGTTGCAGGTGGTGCAGGTGGCGGTAAGCCCGATTCTGCTATGGCAGGCGGTAAGGAAATTGCTAAAATTCCCGATGCACTTAAAGCAGCAGAAGAGATTGTAAAAGGTTTTGTTAAATAAGGAGTTTTAACTATGGATTGTATTTTTTGTAAAATCGCTAATGGCGAAATTCCCGCAACAAAGGTTTATGAGGATGACACTGTTGTTGCCTTCAACGACCTTGAGCCTCAGGCACCCACACATATTCTTGTAATCCCAAAGGCTCATATTTCTTCCGCGGCAGATGTGAATGAAGAAAACAGTGCAGTAATTTCTCATATTTTTGAGGTTATTGCAAAGCTTTCAAAGGAGCTTGATATGACTAATGGCTTCCGCGTTGTTAACAACTGCGGTGAGGATGGCGGTCAGACTGTTAAGCACATTCATTTCCACCTTATGTCAGGCAGAAAATTTACTTGGCCGGCAGGCTAAAATAGTTAAATAGTGAAGAAGTGAATTCTTCAGTATTTTAAATGAGGTAAAATTATGAAAAGACCGATGCTCGTTTCAGGCACAGCAATTGGGTTAAGCTCGGCAATTCTTGTTCTTTCAGGAATTGGCGTTCTCCCCTTTCTGCTCCTGGGCGCAGTATCGGTCTTTATCATTTATTTTATAAAGCCACTTAAGTTAAAAGAAAAAATCATAATTCCGACAATATGCATTTCAGTTGTTTTAGCTTGTATTTTCTTCGGTGCTTATCATTTTACGAAAATTGCCCCTGCAAAAAAGCTTCACAACACAGTAACCGATATTTCGGGTAAAATTATCACCACGCCACAAGAAACTGCCTACGGCACAAAATTCACTTTAAAAGCCGATAAAACTGGAAACAAAAACCAAAGCACAAAAATTCAGGTGCTTCTTAATTCTGACTACGAAACAGATTTCAAGCTATATGATTACATATCACTCTCCGACACTGAATTAACCATTGTAAAAAACGAATACAACAAGCCTGATGCAGATTCTATGAGTGACGGTATAATTCTTGAAGCACAGGCAAGTAGCCTTAATATTCTTTGGGAATGTGAAAAAACACCCTATTATTACTGCCTGCGCTTAAAAGAAATTGTAACAGAGCAGATAACCTCATACCTTGATAATTTCCACGCAGGTCTTATTCTCGGTATGCTTTTCGGTGATAAATCCCTCTTGGATGGCGACATAACAAATGATTTTCGTGCAACGGGAATTGCACATTTGCTTGCAGTTTCAGGGCTTCACACAAGCACCTGGTGCGGGTATATAATCGCCCTGCTTAAGCTTTTCAGAATAAAAGAAAAATGGCGAAACATCGCTTGTCTTTTATTCCTTTCTCTGCTATGCATTGTTTCTGCTTTTACTCCATCGGTTATGAGAGCCTCAATAATGATGGCAATTGTTCTTTTTGCACCATTCTTTAACGAGGAGCAGGATGCACTGAATTCCTTGGGCTTTGCAATGGGAGTTCTTGTTTTAAATAATCCTTATGTAATAACCTCACCCAGCTTTCTGCTTTCATTTTTCGCCACATTGGGCATACTTGTTTCAATTAATATAACCGCAAAAGCAGAAGGCAAGCTTTTAAAAATCAAAATCAATCCCATACGAAAAATCGCGGAATACATATCAAGCAGTGTGCTCACATCAGTTTTTGCAGGAATTTTCACCTTACCCGTAGTTGCATATTTCTTCGGGGTTTTCAGTGTTCTTTCGCCTATAAGCAACATCATCTGTGTTAAGCCTGCCTTCTGGAGTCTTCTTTCGGCAGTTGTTGCAGCGGCAATCTCCTTTATACCCAATAATATCACTCATTCACTTTCAATTTTTCTTTTCGATATAACTGAGGTGTTATCGGATTTTGTTATAAATACTGCAGATGCTCTTGAAAAATTCAGATTCTGCACTCTGCCCACTCATAAGGAATATTTTATCTGCGGTATTATTTTAGTTACATTAACCGCCTTCCTATCTTTCCTTGCTTACACTAAGAAGAGAAATAAAGCAATCATTAAGCTTTCTGCTGTAATCAGTGCTGTTTTTATGATTTCAAGCATATTCCTTCCTTGCACAAGGCTCACTCCCGCAACTGTTTCAGTTATAAATATAGAGAATGGTGTTAATGTAAGTCTTCGGCAAGGTCTTAGCTATGCATATTTTAACTGTGGTGCTTCATCTGATGATATATCTTATGATGTTGTTCCCGTCTCTGAATGTGAAAGCCTTGATTTTCTGTATATAGGAAATGCAGATGAAACCACAAACAAGCTTACCAATGCTTTATTGAGCTATTCACCCCAAGCAACCGTTATCACACAATATTCCAAGGGTGCTTTGAACGAAAGCAATGTAGAGCTTACAGAAAATACAATTATTGCAGATTCATATATATATCGCTTTAATGAGGAAATTACTATTGAAACCGTTGACACATACCCTGTAGGTTGTGTTATAATAAAAGGGTATGAAAAGACTGTTGCAATTTCTTATGGCAGTAGTTCAGAGTTGGATTTTCTTTTTGATACCTACGGCACACCTGATATTCTTGTGCTTTCAGAATCCATACCCGAGGGTCTGCCCGAAAATGTTGATACTCTTATAATCAGCAGTATCAGTGATATTATCATAAATAAAAATATTTCTGCACTCAAAAATCAGTGCAATAAATTTTATACTACCGCCGAAAATGGCGATTTAAAGATTATCTTATAAAGGAGAAGAAAGATGCTTTTAAATGAAGATACTCTCAAAAAACAAATAAAAAGCTGTGAATTCAGTAACCTTTATCTCCTTTACGGTAATGAGGGTTATTTAAAGCAGTTTTATGCTAATCAGATTTGCAGTAAATCCGTAAGCCCCGATTTTGCTGATTTCAACTTAAAGAAATTAGACGGTAAGGACACAAATCTTAACGAGATTTATGACTGCACAACCTCATTTCCTATGATGGATAATTACACCTGCACTCTTGTTAAGGATTTCCCCTTAAACACCTATGTTGGTGACAGAGGAAAAATTGACGAGGAATTATTCACAATTCTTGCAGATATTCCCGAAACCTCAATTCTTGTTTTCTGGATGGACACTATTGAGGTGGATGAAAAAAACAATAAATGGTCAAAAATTATTAAAACCTTTGATGAATCAGGCGCTTGTGCCAAAATTGATAAGCGCACCCGTTCAGCTCTTGAAAAGCTCCTTGTAGCATCTGCTACCAAAAAGGATTGCACCCTTTCCCGAAACGATGCAGGGTATATGATTAACCTTGTGGGTGAGGATATGAGCACCCTTCAGAACGAGCTTAACAAGGTTTGCGCCTATGCAGGCTCAGGTGAAATCACACGAAAGCATATTGATGAAACTGTTATAGTAAGTGTAGAAGCAAAAATCTTTAACCTTTCAAGAATGATTGCAAGGGGTGAAGCAGATAATGCTTTTGAAACCCTTTCCAACCTTTTCAAGCTTCGTGAAGAGCCTGTTATGATTTTAGCAGTGCTTTCAAAAGCATTTGTTGATATGTATCGGGTTAAAGCCGCCAAGGAAAAGGGCGTTTCCTATACTGCACTTGCAGATTGCTTCCCATCAGCATACAAGGGTAAAACCTTTATTCTTGATAATGCTGCCCGAGATGGTGCAAGCTATTCCATAACCCAATTAAGAAACGCACTTAACATTCTTTCGGACACAGACCGTCGCTTAAAATCCACTAATGAGGACGGAAGAACAGTACTTGAAGAGCTTATTTTAAGGTTGTTGAGAGTTTAATGATAAAAATAGACAGAGCGGTTATAGTTGAGGGGCGCTATGATAAAATCAAGCTTTCCTCTGTTATTGACGGTATAATTATAGAAACGGATGGCTTCGGCATTTTCAACGATAAGGAAAAGCAAAGGCTTATAAGAAGGCTTGCAGAAGCAAAGGGTCTTTTAATTCTCACAGACAGTGATTCTGCAGGCTTCAAAATTCGTTCCTTTATACGGGGAATTGTACCCAATGAACAAATCAAGCACGCCTACATACCCGATATTTTCGGCAAGGAAAAACGCAAAGCCGAGCCCTCCAAAGAGGGCAAATTAGGTGTTGAGGGCGTAAATATTCAGGTTATAATTGATGCTTTAGAAAAAGCAGGTGTCCTCTGCGAGGAAACCGAAAAAACTGAGCGCAGAGAAATTACCAAGCTTGATTTATTTGAGGATGGGCTTTCAGGCAAGCCCGACAGTGATGCTTTAAGAAAAAAGCTTCTTAAAGCTCTTGATTTACCCGAAAGGCTCACATCAAATGCACTTGTGCAGATATTGAACACATTTTTAACTTTTGAAGAATATAAAACCGCTATTGAGGAAGTAAAGAGCAATGGTTAACAAAAACGATGAATTCAAATTGAATATAACCGGCTACACCTCAGAGGGTGGCGGTGTAGGTAAATTCGACGGACAAGCAATTTTCGTTGAAAACACTGCTGTTGGTGATGAAATTCTCTGCCATATTATTAAGGCAAAGAAAACCTATGCCATAGGTAAGGCTATGAAAATAATAAAGCCCTCAAAAAGCAGAATTGAGCCTGAATGCACTTCCTTTAAAAGCTGTGGCGGTTGCTCATTCGGTCACATAAAATATGAGGAAGAGCTTGAATACAAGGCTCAAAAGGTTGAGGATGCCTTCAAAAGAATCGGCGGTCTTTCTCCCGAATTCAAGCCAATTATTTCCTCCCCTGAAACAACACGCTACCGCAACAAAGCGCAGTACCCTGTAAGGCGTGAAAACGGTATTTTAAATATCGGCTTTTATGCTAAAAAAAGCCACCGTGTAATTGACGGTGGTGATTGCCTTTTACAGCCTCAGGATTTTACAAGCATAATAGAAATATTCCGCAAATGGATTAATGAAAATAGCGTTACAGTTTATAATGAGGAAATCGGCATCGGTCTTATCCGCCATATATATCTGAGAAAAGCCTTTGCAACAGGCGAAATTATGGCTTGCGTTGTTATAAATGGTAACACCATTCCAAATAGCGAAGAGCTGATTGAAAGCCTTAAAGAAATTGAAGGCTTCAAAACACTTGTTGTAAACATAAACCGAGAAAAGACCAATGTTGTTTTAGGCGAAAATTGCATTAACCTTTATGGCGATGGTTACATTACCGACATTCTCTGCGGTGTAAAAATCAAGCTCTCTCCCCTTTCTTTCTATCAGGTAAACAGAAACGGTGCAGAGCTTCTTTATAAAAAAGCCGCAGAATATGTTGCACCCACCCCTGACCAGACAATTCTTGACCTTTACTGCGGTACAGGTACAATCGGTCTTTCAATGGCAAATTCTGTTAAAGAATTGGTTGGCGTTGAAATCATCCCCGAGGCTATTGAGGATGCAGAGGTTAATGCAAAACTCAACGATATTAACAATGCTCGTTTCATTTGCGGTGATGCAAGCGTTGCCGCAGAAGAGCTTAAAAATGAGGGTATCAAGCCCGATACAGTCATTCTCGACCCACCAAGAAAGGGCTGTGCAGAGGAGCTTTTGAAAACTGTTGCAGAAATAAACCCGCAGAAAATTGTCTATGTTTCCTGCGACCCCGCAACATTGGCAAGGGATTGCTCTCGCCTTCTTACACTTGGTTATGAAGTGAAGGAAGTCACACCGGTAGATATGTTTCCGAGAACAAGCCATGTGGAGAGTGTGGCGTTGCTCACCCTCTCCTCGATATAAATCCTGACGGATTTTCGATATATCTGACGATTCGATATACCTGTGGTTCGATATGTGCCGTTGGCACGAGTAAATAAGGATTTATATCATATCGAATTTAGCAACGCTAAATATATCGAATTTTGTTGTGCAAAATATATCGAACAAGCTTGCTTGTATATCGACAAAAGGAGATTAATCTATGGATTTTAACATAGAAATGGTATTAAAAGAATTAAGTATAAAAAGAAAAATATTCGTGTCAGAAGCTGATTTTCAATTAGAGTTGGCTTGGATGATAAGGTCAATTTATCCACATGCTATTGTCAGATTGGAATATTGTCCTCAGTTTGATACCGATATGCATATAGATTTATTGGTGATTATTGATGGCAAATGGATTCCAATTGAATTGAAATACAAAACAAAGGCTTGTAAAAAAATAGTTGATGGAGAATTTTACAATTTAAAAAATCATTCTGCAAAAGATGTCAATTGTTATGCATACCTAAAAGACATCCAACGTATAGAAACAATCAAAGAAAACGTTTCTTTATTTAGTGAAGGCTATGCAATTTTAATAACCAATGAATTATCATACACAAAATCACCTGCTTCTAAAAATGTGAATTATTATGAATTCTCAATTCACGAAGGAACAACAAAAAGTGGCGTTATGAATTGGGGTAAAAACACAGGTGATGGTACCAAAGGAAGAGATTGCAAATATGCTATCATTCTAAATGGTAAGTATGCAATAAAATGGAGTACATACAGTATAATAGATTCGACAAACACAGGTGTTTTTAAAGTATTAATAAATAAAATTTTATAATATTCTCCTTGCTGAAGAACAAATTCAATAGAAAATGCAACTCAACTAACAAATAAAGGAGTTATAACTATGATTCAAGGACTCACACGCCGAGAGCGTGAAATAACAGATATTGAAGAAATTATAAAAATTCTTGAAAATGAAAATATTATACATATCGGTCTTGTGGATGGTGACGAGCCCTATGTTGTGCCTATGAACTATGGCTTTACAATGGAAAATGGCAAGCTTACTCTTTATATGCACGGTGCAACCGAGGGCAAAAAGCTTGATTTAATGAGAAAGAATCCCAAGGTATTTTTTTCAATTGAAAGTGGTATAACCGCGTTTTCAGGTGGCGATATTGCTTGTCAATACGGCACATCCTATTCCTCAATTATGGGTAAGGGTGTTGCAGAAATTTTAGAAAACCCCGAGGATAAAATGTCAGGTCTTTCACTTTTTATGAAATCCCAGACAGGTCGGGATTTTCAGTTTAACGAAAGAATGGTAAGCGCAGTTGCAGTTATTAAAATTGATGTTAAAGAATATACCGCAAAGCACAGACCGATTCCCATTCAGAATCAGAAACAATTAGAAAAATAAAAAATATAGAGTTGTAAAAAACGATTAGTTTTTTACAACTCTTTTTATTAGGGGCTTGGGAAAAAGATGCAGAACGAACAAACCGAGTCCCGATAAGCCTGAAGCTTATCGGGATTTACCCGAAGGCGTACAAAGGTACGTCGAGTGGCGAGGTTTGTTTGTAGCATAAAACGTCACTTTTTACCACACTTAAAATTGACAATATTTTTAAGGGCTTCAACAGGTTGGTTTTTCCTGTCAAAGCCCTTAGTGTTTTTTAGTTTTATGCGGTCTGCACTTTTTAACTGCCCCTAATTATCTCTCAACAGATTTTGCGGTAATAATGTTACCATCTGCAGATTTATAAGAAATTTTAACCTTATCGCCTGTGTTGAGGATTACAACGGAATCATCATCAGAAGCAGAAATTGAGTAGTAGGTCTTGTTACCATCAAGAGCAATGTAATAAATACTGTTACCGTTAACAACTGCTGAACGGATGTCAGTAATAACACCTGTTACGCTTTCAAGCTTTGCAGATTCTGTGTTTTCAGTTGCATCGCCTGTTGATTCATTACCTGTCAAGGCATCGGGAAGAACCGCATCATAGGTAATTTCAAGGGCCTTCTTTGTGCTTGATTTAACCTTTGCAACATAGGATTTAAGACAAGCCTCAAGATCGGGGTTAGCGTCATCCTCACTTCTTACAGCGTCCTGAACACGCTCAACGCTTACCATTGCATAGCTCTTAACAACATCATTGTCCTTAAGTGCCATAAAGTAGGTTGCTTCGCCATCAAGGTTAAGAAGAACGGGGAAGGTTGCCTTCCAGCCCTTATCGGAAACAATACCCTCAGCAGAAGTCTGAGCACCCTTTTCGGTTGTACCTGAAATTCTCTGGAACACAGCTTCCTTTGTACGCTGGTTGATAATTGCAAAGCCTACGATAGAGTCGTCATTTGTAACAGATGTAACACCTGTGTAAAGCCAAACGTCATCACCACTTGCAATATAGCTGGAGCCTGTTGTTGTGGAAACAACGCCACTCTGACCGATATAACCGTTAATGAAGCCACCTGAATATTTACCATAGTAGTTATACTGCTGAACAAGAAGGTCATCAGAATAAATCTGGTCAATCCACTGAATTTCTTCATTGGTTTTTACTTCTTCAATATCATAGTATTTGATATTATTTTTATCGCAAGCATCGACAAGAACAACACCTACAACATCTGTACCGCCGATAAGACCAACGGTTTTGTCTACTCTTTCGCAAACCCACCAGGGATGTCCCTCTTCATCAATTTCAAGTGATGGTGTGCCGAACATATATGTGGGATATGCAAAACGAAGCACACGGGAAAGCTTTTCGTTGAAATACTCGCTTGTAGAAACCTTGATGTTAGGAAGGTTCATATCCTTAAGAACAACAGCATTTGCTTCCTGAGTGTACATATTAACTGCAAGGTATGCAGGAATACCATCACGGGTATTTTTCAACCATTTGAAAACATCGCCGTATTTCAAGGGGAAAATTCTGTAGGGGTTACCCTCATAGTTAATCTGAGTTGAATATGCCTCATCAATAACGAACTGAGAAACCCATTCAGAAAGGTCACCAAGCTTTTTATTTGCAAGGTTGAGAGCAACATTCTTATCAATCATAGGAACACTGCTGAAATCCTTAAGGCTTGTGATTGTTGTGATGCTATCTTCACTTTCACCGAAATCTTCGGTTTTTACCTCGATAATCTCGCTGTAATCTCTTGCACGGAAAAGTGCAGCAGATGTAAGATAACCGACACCAAGAACAAGAGCAAATACAAGACCGATTGCAACAGGAACTATGCTCTGCCTTTTAACATAGGTAATGTATTCGGGCTTGATAAACGCCTTAGAGGTAAGGAAAATCATACCAACATAAATTGCAATAACAACTGCAATAAAGTAGTAAAAATCAAGGGATTTGAAATTCAATGCAGGAAGCATCATATAATATGCTATTGCACCACCGATGATTGTTACAATAAGACTGATTATAATTTTGAGAACCTTTTTGTCCGGAGGAATAACAACCTCTTTGGGTCTGCCCTTACCGGAAAAATCCACTTTGATAGGATCCATTCTGACAACTCCTTTTTACTAAAAAATTATATTTTATTCAACATATAATTATAGACTATTAACATTATAATTACAAGTGTTATTTTACTGTTCTTTTGGCATTTTCCAATCAGAAACTGAAGAATAAAGGCTATTCCCCTCGCCAACACCTGTAATATTGGGGTTTACAGACACAACTGCCTTTCTGTAAAACAGAGGTAAAAACGGCACATTAGCACTGAAATTTTCAACAAATACCTTTGTGCTTGATTCACCACTTCTGAGCATTGAATAAATTTCGAAAATTTCTTCATTTATTCCGTAATTGAGCTTACCGTCAGTTGAGAAAAATTCTGAAAGATCGCAGTTATTTGTAAGCCTTGCCTCGCCGATATAAAAGCTATAATGCCCCTCTTCCAAAGCGAGAATATAATCCTCAGATTTTTCATATTTTCTGATTTTTACTCCAAAGCCTAATTTTTCAAGCTGAGCCTTAAAATTCTCAGCAACTGTAAGCTTATAGGGGTTTTCTGTGCAAACCAGAATATCAACTCTTAATGAAGCAGAACCATTTGTGCGGACCTTATCGCCATTGAATTTATCGTACCCATGGCGTTCAAGAATATTTATTGCTTTTTCAAGATTACCGCTTTCACCTATAAGCTCCATTTTCTCTAATTCATAATAGCCTTTTTTGAAGGGCGTTACTGTTGCGGTGCCCTGCCCCAGATACGAGGAGGAAGCGATTATATTTCTGTCAATACCGATATTAACCGCCTGGCGCACCCAGTCTATTGATGTAACAGTTCCTGCCCATTGGGAATTAACTCCCACATAAACCAGATTATCCAACCCTACAGAAACAGTTTTGGAGGAAAGATTTATATATTCAGAAGAATTCAAATCATTTCTGTAAATGCTGATTTTGTTGGCTTTGAACGGGTAAATAGGGCTTGAAACACCCGCCATATCATAAAGGGCAATCTGCTCATTCCAGCTATTGTTATAATCCCTATGATTTTTATTCACCTGAAAATACACCATATCTCCGGATTTTCCCAAGGTATATTTACCTGTTCCCACGTATTCTCCGTCACCACCCTTGGTGATAGGAAAATCAAGGGCATTCAATGCCATAGGGTCTGCATTTCTGAGAGTGAATTTAATTGTGTAATTATCAATAAGGGTAATTGAGCTGATGTTTGATAGCTGTGCTTTATAATAAGAGCTGCTCTTTGCCTTTTCGTAGGAATATTTAACGTGGGAGGAAATAAATTCTCCACCATCACTGAATTTAAGACCCTGTAATATTTTAACAGTAACAGTTTTTCCGTCAATCTCACCGTTTGAAGCAAGCTGAGGCTCACCCTTGCCGTTATCCGTTGCTATATAAAGGCTCTCATACATTATGGGCAACAAATCTCTGTTTAATGAGCTTTTGGTTTTATAAGGATTAAAATCCGCCGCACTTGTGTATGGCAAGGAAATGTTTGAGGCAATAACAGGAGTCGGCAAAACATAGCTTTCACCGGTGGTGGTTTCATCACCATTTTTGTTATCACCGCAGGAGCAAAAAGCAACTAAAAGAGAAAGAATAAGAAATATTGAAATGATTTTTCTCATCTTATATTCACCCTTTCTATTGAAATTGCCTTACCCGTTTTTTCATCAATTTCCAAAAGGCAGCCATCAATTGAATACTCGCCCCTTGCATTTTCAAATCTTACAGGCAAATTGCTTTTGAATTTTCTTATAGTAAGCTCAGGCTCAATACCTAAAACAGATTGCACAGGACCGCACATTCCCAAATCAGTTATATATGCAGTGCCCTTGGGCAAAATCTGTTCATCTGCAGTCTGCACATGGGTATGGGTACCTAAAACTGCAGTAGCTCTGCCATCAAGATAAAAGCCCATAGCCCGTTTTTCTGCAGTTGCTTCCGCGTGAAAATCCACAATTACTGTTTTGCAACCGTCAGTTTCCTTCAAAGCCTTGTCAATCTCCCAAAAGGGATTTCCCAAAGGGTCGGAATACGCTGTTCCCTGCATATTGATAACCGCAACACGAAATCTGCCCTTATCAATTATACCCACACCCCTTCCGGGTGCGCCTTCAGGGAAATTATACGGACGGATTACAGGAACATTTTTATCAAGGTATTCCATTATTTCAGGTCTTTTGAAGGTATGATTACCGAGGGTTATAAAATCAACACCGCTTGAAAAAACCATATCGCAGGATTTTGGGGTTACACCGTTACCCTGAGCAGAATTTTCACCGTTGGCAATACAAACATCAATATTATTTTTTCTTTTATAGTCAGGAAGCCTTTTCATTAAAAATTCGCAACCGCCCTGACCCACAACATCGCCTAAAAATAGTAAGCGCATATTTTTACCGTCGTTTCTATATATAGATTACAAATCGCGAAACTCACCATACGGAAGGGTTTCGCGATTTTTTAAATAGTCTTATTTAGCGAACTCAATTGCTCTGCTTTCTCTGATTACATTAACCTTAATCTGACCCGGATATTCAAGGTCGCTTTCAATTTTCTTAACAATGTCTCTTGCAAGAAGAACCATCTGGTCATCAGAAACTGCATCGGGCTTAACCATAATGCGAACCTCACGACCTGCCTGAATAGCGAAGGAATTGTCAACACCGGGGAAGGAGTTTGTAATCTCTTCAAGCTTCTGTAAGCGCTGGATATAGGATTCAATATTTTCGCGTCTTGCACCGGGACGAGCAGCAGAAATAGCATCAGCAGCCTGAACAAGGCAAGCGATAACAGTTTTTGCCTCAACATCACCGTGGTGAGCCTGAATAGCGTGAATAACCTGTTCGTTTTCACGATTCTTTTTAGCAACCTCAACACCAAGCTCAATGTGAGTACCCTCTTTTTCGTGGTCAAGAGCCTTACCAATATCGTGAAGAAGACCTGCACGCTTTGCAAGCTTAACATCTGCACCCATTTCCGCAGCCATAAGACCTGCAAGGTAAGAAACCTCAAGGGAGTGGTTAAGAACATTCTGACCGTAGCTGGTACGATATTTAAGCTTACCGAGAAGCTTAACAAGCTCACCGTGAATACCGTTCACGCCTGCATCAATAACAGCCTTTTCACCGGTCTGCTTAATGGTCTGCTCAACCTCGCGCTTGGATTTTTCATACATTTCCTCAACGCGAGCGGGATGAATTCTACCGTCAGAAACAAGCTTTTCAAGAGTAAGCCTTGCAATTTCTCTTCTTACGGGCTCGAAGCAGGAAACTGTGATTGCTTCGGGAGTATCGTCAATAATAAGGTCAACACCTGTGATTGTTTCAATTGTACGGATATTTCTACCCTCACGACCGATAATACGACCCTTCATTTCATCGTTGGGGATTGTAACAACAGAAACAGTTGCCTCTGCAGCGTGGTCAGCAGCACAACGCTGAATTGCACCGGAGATAATCTCACCTGCGAGCTTATCCATATCATCCTTAACCTGCTGCTCATATTCAAATATTTTTGCAGCCTTTTCGTGAGTAAGCTGTTCCTCAAGAGTTTTGAGGATAACATCCTTAGCCTGCTCCTTTGTGTAACCGGAAATTCTTTCGAGGATTTCAAGCTGACTCTTTTTAAGGGATTCAACCTCAAGCTCTTTAGCCTCTAAATCCTTAACCTTCTGGGCTAAAGCTTCCTCCTTCTTTTCCTGATTTTCAATTTTCTTGTCAAGACTTTCTTCCTTCTGAATAAGTCTTCTTTCCTGACGCTGAACCTCTGCACGCCTTTCGCGCAAATCCTGTTCAGTTTCGCTTCTTAATTTGTGAATTTCATCTTTGGCTTCAAGAATAGTTTCCTTCTTTTTCTGCTCAGCCTCTGTCATTGCATTATTAACAATGCGAGCGGCTTCTTCTGTAGCAGAGCCAATGGCAGCCTCCGCAACCTTTTTACGGTGAGCGCCGCCGACAACAAAGCCCACAACGCCGAACACAACAGCAGCGGCAACAATAAGTCCTATTGCTAAACCGAGACTCATCATATTATCGGTGCTCCTTTCATAAATAAATTAAAATAAAACAAAAAATGACGAAAATGCAAAAGCACCTTCCGCCATCTGAATTGCGATAAAGGAAATATAAATCCAATTATCGCCTATAATAAAAGTTTTGTCGCAGGAATTCACATTCGTGCGGGACATATCTATATTAAAAAATATAAAAGCTACTAATAAATATACAAAAAATATTCACAAAACACAAAAATTTATGTAATTCCCAGAATATTTATTAAGAAAAATATATAAAAATATAAATAACAAAACGATTATCATATCATACGGATAGTGCATTATTCCCATAAATAACACATCATCTCGTATATTATAATAAAAAACATACCATTAGTCAAGAAAAAATGAACACCAAATTAAAAGTTTTTTGTAAAAATTTGTCATTATTTTTCTTTTGGGGCATATTTTTTATAATAATCCTACAAAAAATCCACCAGACTCTTCTATTATGCACCATAATACCACTTGCATTTTAATCGCGGTTATGCTACAATTCCATAGGTTATTATTGTTTGGAAGCGAAGCTTCCCCTATAATTTTCCACTTTGCATTCTTCATTTTGCATTTAATATGCGGGTGTGGCGGAATTGGTAGCATTGAGCCCGCACGCCGCCTGTGGCGGATGCAGTAAGGGCGAAATGGCGTAGTGGTCAAAATTGTGCGAAGCGAATAGCAAGCGAACAATTTTGGGTACCACAAGTGTCCTTCCCATAAAGCTCTTTCCTCAACCAAACCGTTGAGTGACAATTTAATTATGTTAATATGCGGGTGTGGCGGAATTGGCAGACGCGCCAGATTTAGGTTCTGGTGGCACCCCCGTGCAGGTTCAAGTCCTGTCACCCGCACCATAGTGAGTATTCATAAAACAAGTGAATACTCACTTTTCTTTTTTTACATTTCCTCATAGTTAAATTTGATATAATTTGTTATGTATCGAGCAGGTTTTGAGCCTGCTCTTTTTTGTTATGCCGTGAGATATTCTACGGCTACACCTTGTCTTGCTTCAAGGACTATATTTTCCTCTTTAACAGGATTTTCAATCACTCCGATAAATCGGTAATGGATTATGATTTTCTGTGTTTTGTTTTTGCCCTTACCCTCAATAGAATGAACTTCAATTTTCTCAATCAGTTCATTCAGGAGTGCAGGTGTTAGTGTTTCCATCTGCATAAACTTACGGACCGCAAAAGTAAACTGCT
>JAFSDL010000008.1 GCA_017436285.1 Clostridia bacterium | reverse complement strand
CGAAATATTGTTTCTGAATTCCTTTGTTTTATTTGCAACTTCTACAGCACAGTCTGAAGTAAAAATCACTATGTTAGTGTAATACTTTCTGCCGTCAATTCCGAGTGCATCACACTCGACCAATTGCTTCAAGATATCTTCAATATAAGGCAAGGCAATACCTAACTCAATACTGATTTCCTCTGCCGTGAGTTTATCGTTATAACATGCAAAGATAGTATTCTGGCTGATTTTATTTTCATAAATATAATTATATGTGTTCTTTCCGTTACCCCAATATAGAATGGACAACTCTTTTGGGTTATAGCTTTGCTCACCGTATGTTCTTTCCATTGTTATACCTTCTTTCAGAATTTGTCTTGATTTGAAAAGCAGGTATTTAACCATACTTTCACTGATTGAGAGGTGTTTGGATATTTCTGAACAAGATTTGTTTTCAATGTAATATAAAACAACCGCCTTACGATATTTCTCGGAAAGTAGTGCTAATTCTCGTCTCAAAAGATTCAAGTCATCTCTTTCATTATCCAAGAGTTCTGCAACATTAAATAAATTATCTGTGATTTCACAATCTTTATTTTTAGCCTTTTTCTTGCACCATTGCTTATATACATTACCTGCAACTGCCCACATAAAGCCATAAAAAGCATCTGCATTACGAATATTATCAGCAGATTTATAAATTTCAACTATAATATCTTGTGCTAAATCCTCAGCATCAAAATGGTTAGAGGTTCTAACCATACAATATGATAGTATTGATTTTGCCATATCAGTCATTTTAATATCAAGTTCTCTCTTTTCCATTTTTACCCCTCCTTTTCTTTGATGTCATCGATGATTCACTTATATAGTGGAAAGAAATACTGTTTGGTTAAAGTTTAGTTAAAAAAATTTTATGCCGCCTACTTCTTTGTAGACGGCATAGTGTGGCTATCTATCGGTATGTTTAACAGTTTTTTACATCTCAAATTCAGCAACAATCGGCAAATGGTCAGAGTAAATTTCCTTAATGGTCTCTGTTTTTACACATTTTAAACCGCGATAAAATATGTAGTCAATTTTTACATTTGGCTTGTCCGATGGGTATGTACCTTGGTTTTTTATGGGGTTCAAATCATCCGTATCTTTGAGCTTTTCTCTTAAAGGTTTTAAAACTTTGCTGTCGGGTGTTGTGTTAAAGTCGCCCATCAAAATAACGGGGATTTCCATTTCAACAAGCAAACCGCAGATTGTTTTAACCGCATTTTTCTGCTCACTTGAATTAAGCCCCATATGACAAATGAGTAAACAAACATCTTTACCCTCAAAATTTACAACCGCTTTTACAATACAACGGCTTTCAAAGGAGTGTTTTCCTCTTTTGCTTTTCGGGTCAGGAATAGTAAAGGTTTCAACGGATTTAAATGGAAATTTACTTACAACAGAATTTCCGTAAGGGCTTGTTCCTTGAACTTTTATTGCTTCTCCGAAATATGAATTAAAGCCTAAACCTTCGGCAATTGCTGTGGTCTGGTCGGTGTAATCTTCTAAAGGACCGTAACCGCGAACTTCATTAAGTCCGCAAATATCAGCGCCATATTTTTTTATTGCGTTTATAAACAAATTAAAATCAATAACTTGCTTTTGATAATCAAGAGCGTGTTGAATATTAAAGGTCATAACCTTAAGCATTATTTGTTCTCCATTTCTGCAGCTTTTCTTAAAATTTCAATGGACGGACCAGGGATTCTTCCTAAATGGTCAGGCCCAACATTAACAAGATAGTTAATACCCAATTCATTGAGATGCTTTTTGTTTTTATAAAGCTCCTCAGGGGATTTCCAATTATGGTCTCTGTATGAAAAGCCCCAGGAATTATTTAAAGTGCAAGCAGATTCATATAATCCGAAGGGACTTGGTTTAAATCCGTCAATGCTCTGATAATTTACTTCGTCAGGGTTAATTTTCGAAAGCCTTTCCCATTCTTCCTTTGTTTTGGGAATTTCATTATCACCTAAAGAAACATAGTCATACATACCGTTACCAAGGCGGGAGTTTATAAGGCAGTCAGGCTGTAATGATTTTACAGTATCATAAATAATTTTGCTCTGCTTATCACTTAAGGTCATAGGCACGTCAAACCAAGAGAGGAAAATATCACCATAGTTTGACATAATTTCTTTAATCTGAGGTAAAATTTTATTTTCAAAGCAGATATCAAAATTCTTTTCATCAGGATTCGGGAAATCCCAACTATTGTCCCAGGTAACACCCGAGCAGCCCAGATGGTTTGAAAGGTATCCGCCACCGTGCTTTTCGTGCCAGTCAAGGTCCTGAGAATAATAAAAGCCAAGCTTAACATTGTGCTTTGCGCAGGCGTTGGCGAGCTGTTCAATAATATCCTTACCATAGGGAGTTGCATCAACAACATTGTATTTGTCAACCTTGGAATGAAAAAGCGCAAAGCCATCGTGGTGCTTTGTTGTAACAACAAAATATTTCATTCCGCAGTCCTTTGCAAGCTTGATTATTTCATCTGCATTGAAATAAATAGGGTTAAAAGCAGCTGCCAACTTCTCATATTCCTTAATGGGAATTGCAAAATGTGAGCCAATCCATTCCGCATAATTATCACCGAACCTGCCCTTGTATTCCCCACCAAGAAGAGAATAAAGACCGAAATGCATCATCATTCCGTAGCCTGCATTTTTAAAATATTCAATGTTGCTCATACTGTCACCTCTATAAGTAAAGTATATAAAAAACAAAATATTATTGCAAGAAAAAATGTCAGTTAAAAGAGAAAATCTTTCAACTGACATTTTGTTTATTTGTATTCAATGAAATTATATTTTTCAAGTGTCTTGAAATATTGTGAGAGTCTTTCGTAAAGGGGATTTGCCTTTTCACCGAAATGCTCTTCAACAAATTTTCCGATTTCAAGAATATCTCGTTCACCATCCATAAGAGGCCAGATGAAGCTACCCATTTCGTCAAGGTGAATATAGCTTGTTTTGGGCTTTTTAATAAGCTTCTGCATTATTCTGTTTGCAATGCCCTTGTTTTCCATTTCGAGAGTGACATTGCCGTTTTCATCCTTTGACCAATTGAGACCGCTTTTGCAAATGGGCTTTTTTTCAAGATAGTTTTCTTCTTTTATATTCTTTTTCATACCTTTTTATCACGCTTTTTCCAGACTGTGAATTTAAGAACTGTAAGAACAATCAAAGCGAAGAGAAGCAAGCCGCCAAGGTCTGAAACTGTTGCAGGGATGCCAAGCTTTTCAGAAAGGTTAAGTGCTTTATCAACACCGAATACCGCAAGAAGAGCAAGGAGAATACCAACAAGACCTTCACCTGCAATCATACCTGAGCAGAAGAGAATACCGTCGTTAACGATTTCATCCTTGTGCTCTGCCTTTTTGCCCTTAATCTTGTCAAGAGCGAGTCTGATAAGACCACCCACCATAATGCAGGCATTAAGCTGAACGGGAAGATAAACACCAATTGCAAAGGGAAGAACGGGGATACCGATAAGCTCAACCGCAACTGCAATAAATACACCGATAAATACGAGAACCCAGGGCAAATCGCCACCCATAACGCCCTCAACGATAAGCTTCATCAAGGTAGCTTGGGGAGCACCAAGCTCGTCTGAGCCGAAGCCCCAAGCAGAGTCAAGAAGGTAAAGTGTGCCACCGATAGCAAGAGCAGATGCAACAACACCAACAACCTCACCTGTCTGCTGCTTTTTAGGAGTTGCACCTAAGATATAGCCTGTTTTAAGGTCCTGAGATGTGTCACCTGCAATAGCAGAAACGATACAGATAATTGAACCGATTGCAATGGCACTGCACATTCCGTCAACACCGTCTGCGCCTGTAACCTTAAGAATAAGGGTTGCAATGAGAAGAGTTGCAATAGCCATACCTGAAACAGGGTTGTTACTGCTACCAACAAGACCAACCATTCTTGAAGAAACAGTTGCAAAGAAGAAGCCGAAGATAACAATAATAAATGCACCTAAAAGTGATACGGGAATTGCAGGAATAAGCCAGATGAGAACTGTGAGAACAAGAATAGCAACAATAACTATTTTAAGGTTGATATCTCTTGCGGTACGCTCTGTTGAGCTTGCACCTGCACCCTTCATACTCTTTAAAGCACCTGTAAAGGTTTTAACAATAAGGGGAAGAGATTTAACAAGGCTTATGATACCGCCTGCTGCAAGAGCACCTGCACCGATATAACGGATATATGTGCTCCAGATACCGCTTGCGCCACTTTCTGCAAAAATTTCACCGATGGGAGCAGTGCCGGGGTAAAGGGTAAGCTCTGAGCCGAAAAGCACAATCATAGGAATAAGCACAAGCCAGCTTACAATACCGCCTGCGAACATATATGAAGAAATTCTTGCACCGCAGATGTAACCAACGCTCATAACAGCGGGGTAAATCTGAGTACCGATTTCACCCGCAAAGCCTTTAACTCTGAAGGAAATTTCGCCTGATACCAGCTTAAGACCGTCAATAATGAATTTGAAAAGTGCTGCAAAGCCCATACCTGCAAAAACAGTACCAGCATTTGCACCGCCCTTTTCACCTGCAAGAAGAACCTCTGCACAAGCAGTTCCTTCGGGGTAGGGGAGAGTGCCGTGCTCCTTAACAATAAGAGCATTACGAAGGGGAATCATAAAGAATACACCCAAAAGACCGCCGATGAGAGCGATGAGAGTGATTTCAACAAGGTCGGGCTTGTCCATTTTGCCCTCTGCTGCCCAAAGGAAAAGAGCAGGAAGAGTGAAAATAGCACCTGCTGCAAGGGATTCACCGGCAGAGCCGATAGTCTGAACCACGTTGCTTTCAAGAATTGAGTTTCTGCGCATAATTATTCGGATTACACCCATAGCAATAACTGCTGCAGGAATTGAAGCAGAAACGGTCATACCAACACGAAGACCGAGGTATGCATTTGCCGCACCAAAAACAACCGCCAGAATAATACCCATAACAATGGAGGTAACTGTGATTTCAGGTGTTACCTTTTCTGCCGGAATGTACGGCTTGAAATTGTTTTTGTTATCCATATTTTCTCCAATCTGTATAAGAAAAAATCTTAATACCAAAATAATCGGTTTATTCTATCATAAAACTTTCATAATTACAATATAATAATTATTTCATTTTCTCCAATATTTTCAAAAGAATATTAAACACATTTTCAGTAGAAGAAATGCTAAGCTTTTCATTAACTGTATGAACATCGTAAAGAGCAGGGCCTATTGAAATGCAATCAATACCGTCAATAGCATCTGCAAAAACACCACATTCAAGACCAGCGTGAATTGCTTCTACCTTGGGTTCTTTGCCGAAATATTCTTTATAAGCATCTTTATAAATTTCGCGAAGCTGAGAATCGTCTTTGTATTCCCAGGGGGGATAGTGACCATTGGTTTCGGTTTCCCAATGAACAGAATCAAAAAATGTAACAAGCTTTTCTATAAGAAAAGAAAGACCTGATTTTTTGTTGCTTCTTAAACCAAAATGAAGAGATAAAAGATTATCTTCGATTTTGAGAATACCGAGATTCAAAGAAGTCTGAACAAGGTCTTTGATTTCTGAACTCATTTCAAGAACACCGTTTGGAACACAGGTTAAAGCAAAAATCAATTTGTTTTTAATTTCATCGCTTAAAACCTTGTAAGAAGCTTTTTCGCCAACATCAAAAGTGAAAGCAAAGTCACCTTCTCTGTCAGAAATTTCGGCTTTTATAATGTTGAGGTATTCTTCTGCATTTTTGATAAACAAATCAACATCTGCAACACAAAGCTCAATTATGCATTTGTTAGGAATGGCATTGTCCTTGTCGCCACCATTGATGTTGATTATATCAAAATCAGAAGTATTCTTAATGTGATTTAAAAATCTTCCTGCAAGAGTGTCTGCATTTACACGGTTATTGTTAATTTCAACACCTGAATGGCCACCCTTAAGACCCTTGAGGGTAATTGTGATTTTTGTTCCGTTTTTCTCCTGATATTCAACAGGCGTTTTTGCAAGGAAATGGCAACCGCCTGCACAGGAAACAGTTACAGTGTCATCCTCTTCGGAGTCAAGGTTAATCATTTTTTTAGCAGTAAGAACGCTTTTATCAAGTGCACCCGCACCAATAAGACCGATTTCCTCGTCAGATGTGAATACTGCTTCGATGGGCGGATGAGGAATATTATCGCTTTCAAGAATTGCAAGAATCATTGCAACAGCAATACCATTATCTGCACCAAGTGTTGTTTGCTTAGCTTTAAGAAAATCACCATCAACAAAAAGCTCAATGCCACGATTAATAAAATCGGTTGTTACGTTTTCTGTTTTCTGGCAAACCATATCAGTATGACCCTGAAGAATAACAGGTTCACTGTTTTCATAGCCTTTGGTGCCATCCTTGAAAATCACAACATTATTTGCATCATCTTTGATGTATTTTAAATTATGATTTATTGCAAAATTTCTGCAATAAAGAGCAATACCTCTGCAGTTTCCCGAGCCTCTCGGAACATCGCTTATCTGCTTGAAATAATAAAATACTCTTTCGGGTTTCAGGTTAGTCATTGTTTTTCTCCTTGTTCTTTTCTGCGATTTGCTTTGAATAAATACACCCACAATAATTTTGTCTGTAAAGGTTGTATTCTTGAGAAAGCTGGCAGGAACGCTTATAGCCCTCTTTCTTTTTAAAATCGGAATAAAGGTAGCTTATGCCAAGCTCTTTTTCAAGCTCCCCACCAATTTCGTTGAGTGCCTGAGCGTTTTTATATGGGCTTACGGAAAGGGTAGTGGTGAAATAATCAAAGCTATGCTCTTTTGCATACTGAGCGGTTCTCATAAGGCGTAAGCGGTAGCATTTTTTGCACCTTTTATCACCCTCGGGCAAATCCTCAAGTCCCTTTGCAAGCTCTTCAAACTCATTATTGTCATAATCGGGAACAACTATTTCAATCTCGCTATAATTCATTTCAACAATGAGACGTTTTAATTCTTCAAGACGGTAGTTGAATTCACTTTCGGGTGAAATGTTGGGATTATAAAAAAATAAGGTTATATTAAAATGCTCGTAAAGATATTCAAGCACCGCACTTGAACAGGGCGCACAGCAGGCGTGAAGCAAAAGCGAGGGCTTAATATTCTGTTTTTTGTTTTTCTCGATTAATTCATCAAGCATTTTTTGATAATTAATTTTCATTTTATACACCTAAAATATTCCTTAAGGGAATCCAGAGCACAACAATTATAAGAACAATAATATCAAGCACCTGGCAAGGTGGCTTATAGTTAAATTTTCCATTTTTAATGTAGCTCTTTGCAGAATTTAAATATACCCAGAAAATGTAAAACATTTCAATGGGGTAAATGTAATTATATGAAAAAGAAGTAAGAAAATCAAGCTGTAAAAGACTTTGCAAAGCGTGGGTGTTTCCGCAGCCTGAACATCTGAAGCCGGTAATTTCAAAAAAAGGACATTTAAAACCGATACCGGTGAAGCGATATATCAGATAAACCACAAAAATACACACTAATGCAAGAAACGTGAATAATGTAAGACGAAATATTCGGTTTTTAACAGTCTTTTCCATTACTATCCACCCTTCTTTCACACGATACAACAATAATATAATATTAAAGTAATAATTTCAAGGCGGTAAAAAATCCATTTTATTACTTTGTTGACTTATTTGTACAAAATTATGAACATTTTCCAATGATTTTTGTAGGATTTTGTTGAATCAGAAAAAAATTTATGGTATAATCAACTCAAATTAAGTGAAAGGAGTTGTTTTTATGCAACTTGAAAACAGAAATATAGCAAAATGTATTATTTTATCATTTGTAACCTGCGGAATTTATATGATTGTTTGGGCAGTTAAGCTTGCAAGAGATGCAGTTAAGGTTAAGGATGTTAATGATGATGGTCTTTTAGAAATTCTTCTTTGCATATTCTTGCCCTTCGTTGGTTGCTTCCTTGCTGAAAAGAAGCTTAGTGAAGGTTGTCAGGCTTGCGGAATAGACCACAAGGATAATTCAATTTTATATCTTGTGCTTGGTCTTTTCGGATTTGCTATTATTGATTTTGCTTTAATGCAGAGCGACCTCAATAAGATTGCAGATGCAGGTTATGTTTTTGCAGCAGCTCCCGCAGGTGCACCTTATGCACCTCAGGCACCCGTTGCTCCCGCTCAGGAGGTTCCCTTTGAAGCAGTGGAAACTGCAGAAGAAAAAACAGAAGAGTAATTCTTAAATTTTAATCCGCCGAAAATTTTTCGGCGGATTAAAAATTTTTTAAAAATCCTATTGACAACTAAATTCTTTTGTGATATAGTAGTCAAGCGTTAAGTCGCTGGTGTAGCTCAGTTGGTAGAGCAGCTGATTTGTAATCAGCAGGTCGGGGGTTCGAGTCCGTCCACCAGCTCCATTTTTTTGAATAGTGAATATGGGAGTGTTCCCGAGTGGCCAAAGGGGGCAGACTGTAAATCTGTTGGCACCGCCTTCGGTGGTTCGAATCCACCCGCTCCCACCATTTCGAGTGTTCATAACGGATTTCGTGTGAACACTCGACTTTTTTGTTTAATTTCATAGTTTCATCAATATGTATCGAGCAGGTTTGTTGCCTGCTCTTTTTTGTTATGCAGTGAGATACTCGACTGCTACACCCTGACGGGTATCTGCTTTGTAATTATCTGCGTTTGACGGAATTTCAATGTATCCCACAAAGCGATAATGAATCACAATCCGCTGCGTTCTGTTTTTGCCCGTACCTTCGGTTTCATAAATGTCAATGTGGTCAATAAGTTCGTGAAGGAGTGGTGCCGTTAAGGTTTCCATTTCCATAAACTTGCGAACCGCAGAAACAAAAAGCTCTTTTTCCTTTTCTTTGTTATTAAGCTGCTCCTGCTGTTCCCTGAGTTTAGAAATTTTTGCCCTTAACTCAATTCTCTCCTCTTCATACTTTCTTGACATATGCATAAACCATTCGTCAGTTACCTTGCCGTCCATATTATCCTCGTACAGCTTTTCATAATTTCTCTCCACCTTTGCATTTCTGCTTATAAGTCTTTCAAGCTCTGCTTTGAGATATTTCTCCTCGGAGATTTTGTCGCTGTTTGTTTTTCGTGCAAGGATTTCGGCAAAGTGTTCTTCGTTATGCCTTATACAAGCTGACATCTTTTTTAGCTCAAGCATAACAATCTGCTCAATAGCATCTGCTCTCACATAATGTCTGTGTTGACAGCTTCCTCTGTAATCCTTTACATAATTACTGCAACTGAAATAGTGAATATCCTTGTTTCGGGTATTCACATGATACCATAGCTTATGACCGCATTCGGCACATACAAGAAAGTCACAAAAGATATTTTTGTCACCGTTTTCAGGCTTAGGGTCTCTGCGTTTGCATTTCTTGATAAGGGCCTGTACCGCTTCAAAGGTTTCTCGATCAATAATTGGCTCGTGAACATCCTTGAAAATCTTCCAGTTTTCTTCGGGATTCTGAAGCCTTTTCTTGTTCTTGAAGCTCTTGGAGTAGGTTTTGAAATTTACCACATCACCGCAATATTCCTGACGGATAAGAATCTGACCTATAGTAGAGCTTTTCCACTTATATGGGTTAGGCTGTACCTTTTTACCGCCTCTGCCTATGCCTCGCTCCTGCCAATATGAGGTGCAATTCTTTATTCCTCTGTCCTGCAGGGTTCTTGCAATTTTGTCCTGACCGTAGCCTTCAAGATAAAGCCTGAATATTTCTCTCACAACACTTGCTGCCTCGTGCTCAATAATCCACCTTTTAGGGTTTTGTGGGTCTTTCATATAACCGTAAGGCGGTTGAGAAAGTGGCTCACCCATATTACCTCTGATTCTTTTTGCAGATCGTACCTTCTTTGAAATATCTCTTGCATACATCTCGTTCATAACATTTTTGAACGGGATGATTTCGTTATCACCGTCAGCACTGTCAACAAGGTCTGTTATGGCAATAAAGCGAATGTTGTTTTCGGGAAAGTATGATTCGGTGTAAAGACCGACCTCAACATAATTTCTGCCGAATCGTGACATATCCTTTACGATAATGGTCGAGATATATCCTGCTTCAACATCCTCCATCATTCGTTTGAAATCAGGACGGTTGAAATTAGTTCCTGTAAAACCGTCATCCACATAAAACCTTGTGTTTTCAAAGCCTTTTTCCTTAGCGTATCGGGCAAGCATAAGCTTCTGATTTTCGATTGAATTGCTCTCCTTATCGCTTCCGTCATCACGAGAAAGACGACAGTAAAGAGCTGTAATTCCTAAATTGTTTGACTGCATTAGTCCTCCTTTCCGGCAGTCGTCACATATTCTGATTCAATTTTATCTATACCAGGCACCAATGTCAAATGTGCGAAATCACTGCCGACATATTTTTGCACTTTGTCATCTATGGTGTTTTCAAGATTACAGATATTGGCAGGTGCAAACGAAGAAGAAACCTTGTAAAGTACACCACCGATTACATATTCCTCCTCACCGATAAATCCGCAAAAGTCACTAATTTTCTTTATCATCTCGCACCTCTGTCTTTCTGCCTTAAAAGATGTTTGCCATAATACTCAACTGCCTTTGCAAGGAAATCTTCTTTTTCCTTTACGGTAGCATTAGATTTCATATATTTACTGATTTTATCTTCTGGGATTTTAACTGTAACAACCTGATTAGCTTTTGGCTGTTTCATAATGGAAGATATTTCCTCTGCGTTGAGCGTACCTTCCTGAGATAACTTTTTCAGCTTCTGAGCTTGTGCAAGGGACGGAGTACAAAGTTCTTTCTCAATGAATTTAAACAAATCGGTTTGCTCTGCTTTTGAGAGATACGAAAGCTCAACACCTACGGAAAATGAGATTTTATTCTCATCCACCATATTGAGTAGTTTAGGAATTAGCTTTGTCAGGCGAATATATCTCTTTACCTGCGAAGCACTATCTTCATCCGAGACTTCTTTAGCCGACAACTTCGGTCCGACTTGGTCCGAAGTTAAATCTGTTCGTTTGCCCTGCTTTTTAAGTGCATCCATTTTCATCTTGTATGCAAAGGCTTTTTCAGAGGGCAAAATATGCTCTCGATGCAAATTACTGTCAACGAGGATAATATCTGCTTCTTCCCTTGTAATATCTAAAACTACCACCGGAATCTCTGTCATTTCAAGCCTTGAAGCCGCAAGAAATCGTCTGTGACCTGATATGATTTCATATACATCAGATTTAACATCCTTCCGTACCATAAGGGGCTGAATTATACCGTTTTCACGGATACTATCCTCTAACGGCTTCATATCCTCCTCACGGCACTTATACGGATTCTTGAAATTCGGAACAATTTTGACTACAGGCATATTTACGATTTCGGTTGTCTGAGGTTTTACCGCCCCAGTTTCTTCTGTTTTCTCAAGCAGCGTGTTAATAAAATTATCTTCAATATTCATTTAATTACCTCTCTTTTTTAATATCAATATTTTTGTTGGGTTTCTCTTTTCGGACAGTTTTCAGCACATCCGAGATAAATGATTGTACTTTTTCGGGCATCAGCCTCAATGCCTCAAGATACGGTGCACAGATTTGTTCAAGTTTATGAAGTCTCTCGCTTAGTCTGTTTATATGGCTCTGCAATTCCCAATTTCTTTTTCGGAGTCGTTCGTTTTCTCCCTCAAGCTCATAAATCTTGCTTCTTGCCGCAACGGACTGCTTTGCCATATTGCTCAGGTCATTAAAATCTTCACTTGAAATTGTGACCTTGCCTGTAAGCGTTTTCTTACCCATACTGTCAATTTCAAGGAATGTTTTATTCGCAGTCTTAATTTCTTCATAGTGAATTTCTTCCTTTTCAACCTGACTTTTGATTTCTTCAAGGCGTTTCTTATCCTGCTGAATCTCAAACTGCAAACAAGACAGATGCTCAGCCGTACTGCCTTTTTCACCACGGATGAAATCATTGAAACCGGCTCTTTGCATGTGATTGAAGAAATCATCCTGCAGGATACTGTAAGACGGAATCAGTACAGGCTTGCCTTTTTCGTTGAATACAACATTACCGTTTTCATCCACAGCCTGCGGTGACTTCCATTTCTTTGAGTGGCTTATCTGATTGACTGTTTCTTTCACAGTACCTACAAGTGATTTATCCTTGCACCGCTTTGTCCACAGTATTTGTTTCTCCACAACAGGCATAGCTACAAGGTGCATATGATAGTGATAAACAGGTTTTCCGTACTGTTCTGAGAGAGCCACATTCAATTCATCAGCGTGCATTACGGCAGAGATGATATTCTGTTCACCGTAGAGATTAACTGCAAAATTATAGGCTTCTTCATAAAACTCTTTAGCATATTCATAACCGCCGTGTGTTTCAAAGTAGTCTGTGTTGACATCGAATATGACTTCATCGAATATTTTTGCATCTGCCTTCAGACCTCGCATACAGACACTCTTTTCGGCTATGAGCTTATTCAGCTGTTCGTTGTAGGTCAGCTCACCGCAGCTCTTGAAATGCACATTCATATCACATCGAGCCGTATCAACATTCATGTTGGCATAGCATTCATTCTTTCTCTCGTTATGCCTTTCACATTTACCGATTGTGCTTTGTGTATGAGTGACAACTCTCGCCACACTGTAGTTTTTCTTTGACATAGGTTTTTACCTCCTTTCTGCATTACTGCTTTATTTGTTCCGCTAACTTTCGTTGAAAGTGCGTAACCCACTATGACACTTTCAAGGCTTCCCCTTGCAAAGATGTCAGTGGGCTCTGCGAGGCCCATAAACTAAAATTTCTCGCTTTTCAAGGGAGCGACAAACTTTAGTTGCGGTATATACCGCAGACGAGCTTCGCTATGTAAGGGTGGCTGTAGTATCCTTTAT
>JAFSDL010000052.1 GCA_017436285.1 Clostridia bacterium | reverse complement strand
GGATAGGAAAAAAAGATGCAGAACGGACAAACCGAGTCCCGATAAGGCTTCAGGCTTATCGGGATTTGCCCGAAGGCGTACAAAGGTACGTCGAGTGGCGAGGTTTGTTCGTAGCATAAAACATTAATTTTTCTTGTTTTTGAGTTTTGAATATGTTTATGGGGTTCTTACAGCTTTTTTACTGTAGGAACCCCTTGGTATATATGGTTTTTTGCGGTCTGCGCTTTTTTTACATCCCCAATTTTTATTTCGGCTCAATTATAACAGGCTGTAGCTGTTCACCCTTCAACGCGCACTCAAGCGCTTCTGCTATACGGGAAAAATCTGCTACCATTGAGGTAGGCTTATTCTGAAAGCTATCCTGACCGAAGGGTACAAAATAAATATTTTTATAATTCAGAAGTGCCCCGATATTCTTACCTGCATTGCTCAGAGCATCATTTGTTGACGGTGCAATTATTAGCGGTCTTCCGTTTCTCAGATGAGCCTTTGCCGCAAGGGTTACACAGGTATCTGCCACACCGCTTGAAAGCTTTGCAAGAGTGTTTCCCGTGCAGGGTGCAATTATAAGGGCATCCAGCATTTTCTTCGGCCCTATGGGCTCAGCCTGAGGAATTGTATGAATAATAGCTTTACCTGTTATGGTTCTGAACTGCTCTCTCCAATGTGCCGCATCACCGAAACGGGTATCAAAGCTATAAGAATTCTCCGACATTATGGGGATTATTTCATAGCCCGAATTTTTCAGCTTTTTTATTTCCTCAAAAACTGCTTTAAATGTACAAAAGGAACCGCAAACAGCAAAACCGATTTTTGTCACATTTTCTCCTCCTTTATCATAGGAAGTATTGAGCGACCGATTATTTCTCCTGCAGTTTTGGGTGCAACCTTACCCGGAAGCGAGCCCGCCTTGATTACCTTGAACGCCCTTTCCTTTGCCACTTGAAAATCAATACCAAATGGTGCGGATGCCACCTCAACCAAAACACATTCGCTATTGAGCTTTGAAAGCTGTGCCTCACCTAAAACCCTTGTAGGTACAGTGTTTATAACTGCGTCAAAATCAGCGTATTCTGTTTTCAAGTCATCAAAATGCTTATAATTCATAGAAGAAGCGTGAATCTCTGCAAAGGCACTTTCCCTTCTTGCAAAAACAGTTACCTCTGCACCTAAGGAGTGCAGGGTATCTGCAAGAATTTTACCGACCCTGCCATAGCCCAGAACTGCACATTTCATTCCGTGAATGGTTATGGGGAGCTCTTCTATAAGCACCTGAACCACACCCTCTGCAGTGGGCACTGCATTATATATTGCCAATTCAGGAAGAAGAAAATAATCACAATATACACAGCCCCTTGCCTCAGATTCCTCACAAAAGCTTTTTGGCAGCTGACCGCCGAAAACCATTTTTTTGGAAGAAAGCAAGGCTATAACATCGGAAATCAGAACCTTGTCATCAAACAAGGGGGTATTAAGAGTCAGCCTGTCTCGTGTAAAGGGCAAAGGCAGAATAATTATATCAGAGGCATTCATAGCCTCCTCCAAGCTATTGTAGCACTCTGTATGATTAAAGGCATAATAACAAACCTTGTAGCCCTGATTTTCAAGAAATTCTCCCAGATACAAGGAACGGTTATCTCCACCTAAAATTAAAAAAGTATTTTCTTTCATTAATAATCAATCCTCTCGGTATATATTATTCTTAAATCAGCAGAATGTGAAAAAGAACGAATCAAATCATCAGATCTGACTCGTTCTTTTTACTAAATGCCAATTGTTATTATCTCAAATGGCTTGTATTCAATTGTATCTGCTTCGCCCTCAACATCCTCAAGCATATTGAGAAGCTTCACCTTTTCCGCAAGCTTAATTTTTCCTCGTTTGCCATCCTGCTCGCAGAGCCTGATAACAGTCATTTTGCCATCTTCACTCTTTTTAATTGCTTGCAAATATAAAGGCTCAAATGTTGGTAGCTTCCATTCACAATCCGCTTTAACAAGAGGGGTATTATACTGCAAGGCAAGCCTGTTTATTCCTGCGTTTACCGCATCATTTTCGTGGGGCACAAGCATATAGCAGAAGCTATGCTCCCCTATATCTGATGTTACATCAGGGCGTTCTGTTGCACGAAGAAGAGAAAGGCTCATTGAATTATCAAGGAAGCCCACGCCATATTTACCGTCATTAATAAGAGCAATACCACCGCCTGATTCAGACATATCGCACCATTTATGGTGGCAAGTTTCAAAACGAGCCTGTTGCCAGGTTGTGTTGCGGTGAGTTTCTCTTTCAATAAAGCCTGCAGAGGTATCACAAAGGGCTTTTCTTGTGAGAATGTTGCAATTGAATTCGGCTTTTGCAAGCTTATGCTTTTCATTCCAATTCACATTATTTTCAACCTCAATTCCGCGACCTCTTCTGAAAAATCTTATTTTCATTTCCCAGGTGGATTTTTCTGTGCCGAGAGTCACACCAAAGGTTGCACTTTCCCCATCACCTTCAACAAGAGAAACGGGTGAAACCACATTAACAGTAATTTCTTTTTCGCGGTAATTGGGAAGAATATCCCAGGCATCATAGTTACCGGGGCAATCAACATAAATTTTCAGCTTGTTGAAATCACCCTTGACCCACTCTCTTGACAGCTCTTTATCGTAAAGAGAAGCAAATGAACCGTCATTATTAAAAACAATTGTGTAAAAGGGTGTTTCTACCTTGTTATTGTTGACTGTAAACCAATTACCCGAGAAGCCCGATTTTCTGAGATTAGCAGAAGAAAGTGCAGGCATATCGGGAAGCAACCAATTACCCTTTTTACCATAGCGGGTTGCAGTACCCTTTTTGTTTTCAACAAAGGTAAGAGCATCACGCCTGAAATTGAGAGTATTGAAATATTTACTGCCACTACCGATAATCTTATCAAGTGCATTCTCAATTTCCTCATAATCCGCCATAGCATCAAGGTAAACGGGGTGAATATGGGAGCCGGGAAGAATATCGTGGAACTGATTTATAAGGAATTTTTTATAAAGCTCTGTGATTTCCTCTTTTTTATCTTCACCACGCACTACAGTAAGCATTTCTGCAGTCCTGAATTTTTCTTCAAGTCTGCGATTTGCTCTTTTTATATAGCTTTTTGTGGTAAAGGTGCCCCTGTGCATTTCAAGGTACAATTCCCCGTCCCACACCTGAAGCTTTTTATTATTCTTCAAGTTCTTTTCAAGGAACTCTGCACCGCTTGTGTGGGTGCATTTCGGCATAACGGAAAGCTTTTCAAAACGATTCATCATTTCAAGCATTTCTTCCGTACAGCCTGAGCCACCGTCACCATAGCCGAACATATTAAGGGTTTGTCCCCCTTGGTCCTTATCAATATATGCCTCCCAGTTTGCCTGAATCTGACTTGGCATATTCCAGGTTATGAAATGAGTGGGCGGAACGCAGGCATAAACATCGCTGCCATCAATACCCCGCCATATAAAATTATTGTGAGGGAAGCGGTTAGTGTCGTTCCAGGTGGACATCTTATTGGAAACAAAATAGTCAACACCACTCTTTTTGAGAATCTGCGGAAGAATCCAGCTGTTGCCGAAAACATCGGGAAGCCACGCATTATTAACACGCTTACCGAACATTCTCTCATAGGTCTTCTGTCCGTAAAGGCATTGCCTTATAAGGCTTTCTGCATTGGGCACATTGCAGTCGGGCTCAACATACATAGCACCAACAGGCTCAAATTGTCCGTTTTTAACCTTTTCCTTTAATTCCTCGAAAACATCGGGGTAATATTTTTCGAGAGTTTCGTAGGTATAGGGTTGGGTGTGGGCATATTTGAAATGAGGGTATCTGTCCATAAGACGAAGCTGAATAAGAACAGTTCTCAGATTTTTCTGTACCGCGTGAATTCTGCGCCAATAATATGCAATATCAAGGTGAGAATGTGCCACAAGAGCAACATCGCCCGTACCCTTATATGTATCGTTACTGAAAACCACCTCTTCAAGATACTGTTTTGCTTCTTTTACGCCTGTTAATTCATCACCGTCAAAATCAATGCAGTTCATAGCATTGTTAAGCTCGCGGTTCAAAAAGGCTCTGTAATCCTCATTAAAGAGGTCACTTTTTGCAATATCAAGAAGAAGCTCAAAATCATAAACAAGGCTTTGCACAGCCTCATTGATTGTGCAGATATATGCGCCCTCAAAAATCTGACGACAGCCACGCACCGAAAGGCTTTCGGGATTCCGTTCATCATCGGGCTTACTGCGGTTATAGCCCATCATATCAAAATGAAGGGTTGAATTCACATCAACATAGGGAGAAAGGAGCATTCTTTCTCTGTTGGGGTCAACACCGCCAATATATTTTCCGTTTACCTTAACACAGATTTCCGCCGCAGTTTTAAGGGAAAACCACAGCTCCTTACCCTTTAAATTATCGGGAATATTAACATCTGCTTTTATAAATGCAGTTCCGTCAGGAGTGAAATACATATCACCCTTTTTAAGAGGGCGATAATCCTCGGAATAGTATTCAAATTCCATTTCCTTAACCTGACGGGCATCACGGATTTGAAGATTTTCTATTTCCCATTTTTCATTATATATATAACGCTTAAGCCAACCGAAGCGCAAATCTGTCCACTCTTCAGGTCGCATTGAGCGTCTTTCAACCTTTATATGTGCCATAATCTACCTCAAACATCCTGGAAGTAAGGTCTTTTCCGTATTGCAACAACCTTAACATTCTTTTTCAAATCTCTTTTAATTTCCTGCTCAATCCATTCTGTGCAACGGTGAAGAATCAGGCATTTTGAGCATTCCCCTCTGAACCGCAGGGTTAATTCCCCCTCGTTCAGAGAAACAAATTCAACCCAACCACCGTCACCCTGAAGCTTTGGGGCAAGAACCTCATTTATATATTTTTCCATAGAATCGCCTCTTTCATTATGGAAAAATCGTAACACACATCTGAATATTTTGTCAATTATAAATTGATTTAATTTGTTTTTGGTAATATAATATAAGAAATGATTTTCAAGTATTGAGGTGATATAATGAAAACCTGCAAATTCAATGTTACGGGTATGACCTGTGCCGCCTGCCAGGCAAATGTTACCAAAGCTGCCCTGAAGCTCGAGGGAACAGAAAAAGCGGATGTTAATCTGCTTTCCGGCACAATGACAGTAGCCTTTGACGAAGCAAAGCTTACAGAGCAGGATTTTATAGATGCGGTAAACAATATCGGCTACGGAGCAAGTATTTTCGGCGAAAATAAAAAAAGCCACCTGAAAACAGAATGGCAGGAAAGAAAAAAAACTGAAGAAGATAATATTTCTTCTATGAAGAAGAGACTTATTTCTTCGATAGTTTTCCTCGTTATTGTTATGTATATTGCTATGGGGCATATGGCAGGTCTTCCTCTCCCCCATTTTCTTCACGGTACAGAAAACGCTCTTTTAAATGCAATTATTCAGATGCTTCTCGTAATCCCTGTAATGATAATAAATAAAAAGTTCTTCATTTCGGGCTTTAAAGGGCTTGTTAAAAGAGCTGCCAATATGGACTCACTTGTAGCCCTTGGCTCTTCCGCATCATTTCTTTATGGTGTTTTCGCGGTAGTTATGATGGCTTATGCCGCACCGAGAGGAAATCTTGAGGTTTTAGAGCATTATTCCCACGAGCTTTATTTCGAATCCAGTGCTATGATTTTAACACTTGTTACTGTGGGCAAATTCCTTGAAACCCGTTCAAAGGGTAAAACGAGTGACGCCTTGAAAAAGCTTGTTGACCTTTCACCTAAAACTGCAAATGTTATAAGAAACGGTAATGAAATCACAATTGATGCCGAAGAAATAAAAGAGGGCGACACCCTCATAATCCGCCCGGGCGAAAGAATTGCAGTTGACGGAATTGTTTTAAACGGAAACGGATTTGTTGACCAATCTGCAGTTACAGGTGAAAGCCTTCCTGTTGAGAAAGTAACCGGTGAGGAAATAATTTCCGCCACATTAAACAAAAACGGAACATTCACAATGAGGGCTACAAGGGTTGGCGAAAACACAACCCTGTCACAAATAATTCGCCTTGTGGATGAAGCAGGCTCTTCAAAAGCACCGATTGCCCGACTTGCAGATAAGGTAAGCGGTATTTTTGTTCCCGTTGTAATGGGTATTTCTGCAATAACCTTTGTTATGTGGCTGTTGCTCGGCAAGGATTTTGAAAATGCCCTTTCCTTTGCCATAACCGTTCTTGTTATTTCCTGTCCCTGCGCCTTGGGGCTTGCCACTCCCGTTGCCATTATGGCGGGCACGGGAAAGGCAGCAGAAAACGGAATTTTGATTAAATCTGCAGAGGCTCTCGAAGCCCTCGGAAGCGTTGATAAAATCGTTTTAGATAAAACGGGCACTGTTACAAGTGGTGAAATGAGTGTAAGTGATATTTTTGTTTATGATAAATCACTTTCGGAAAATGAATTCCTTGCAATCTGCACTGCCCTTGAAAAAGGCAGTGAGCACCCTCTTGCAAATGCTATAAGAAAAAAAGGTGACGGTCTCACTTTACCCCTTGTCAGTGATTTTAAAGCCCTTGAGGGTAAGGGTATAAGCGGAACAATAAACGGTGAAATTTATATTTCGGGTAACATCAGATTTTTAAAAGAAAACAATATCGATTATTCGGGTATTGAAAACAAAATAGATGAATTTTCCTCACAAGGCAAAACGCCCTTGATTTTCTGCAAGGGGAATGAAATTCTTGGAATCATTGCGGTTTCCGATACAATCCGTGAGGATAGCGTAAAAGCCATTGACTCCTTCAAAAAGCTTGGCAAAAAAACAGTTATGCTTACGGGTGATAACAAATCCGCCGCAGAGTTCATAGGAAAAATGGCAGGCATTGATGAAATATACGCAGAGCTTTTGCCCACCGATAAAGAGAGAATCATCCGTTCCTTGCAGGAAAAAGGCGAAAAAATCGCCTTTATAGGTGATGGTATAAACGATGCCCCTGCCCTCACAAGAGCAGATGTGGGTATTGCAATAGGTGCGGGCACAGATATTGCTATCGACTCGGCAGATATTGTGCTTATAAAAAGCTCCCTTTCGGATGGTGCAAAGGCGGTTGAATTAAGCAAGGCTGTTATGCGGAACATTAAAATGAATCTGTTCTGGGCATTTTTCTACAATGCTCTGGGAATTCCTCTTGCGGCAGGTGTGCTCTACCCTGCATTTGCGCTCAGATTAACACCTATGATTGGCTCTGCGGCAATGAGTATGAGCTCCCTTTGTGTTGTAACAAATGCTTTAAGATTAAGATTTTTCAAATCTAAATATATTACAGAAGAAAATAAAAAACCTGCTTCGGAAGAAATAACCGAAACGGAAGAGAAAGGAAATACTGCTATGGAAAAAATTATCAAGGTTGAGGGTATGATGTGCCCTCGTTGCGAGGCTCACGTTGTTAAAGCTCTCACTGCCATCGACGGTGTTGAAAGTGCAACTGCAAGCCACGAAGAAAATATCGCAAAAGTAGTTCTTTTAAAAGATGTTGCAGATGATGTTTTAATTAAGGCTATTGTTGATGAAGGCTACGAGGCGAGCATCTGATAGTCACCAGTCGCCAGTTGCCAGCAAATAGCAATTAGCAATGTAGGGAACGGTCTTGACCGTTCCGTTGTGGTTGAAAGTTGAAAGTTGAAAATGGAAAGTTTTGGGGCGCGAAAATGCGCCGTAGAAGTTTTTGTAAAAAATGTTGCGAAGCCTATCATCCCTGTGCCGAAGGCATAGGGAGGGGGACCATTCTTGAATGAAATATATTTTGCGGATGAGTATATTCCGTGTGAATATGCTCATTATTCTTTTTGTTTAAACGGAATGGTGGTGGGTAGCCACGTAAAGATTACCCTTCGTTGTTGAGAGGACAATAAACGATTTTAAAACAAAAAACCACATCCATCGCACCTTTCCGGGAAACAGCGGATGTGATTTTGCGTGACAACAAGTAGAGTATATACACTATATCACATATACATACTAATATATGATTTTAAATCACAATTGATTTATAAAGAAACATCCTGTCTTGTTCACATCGACCACCTGATTACTTTATGCAGATATTATAATGTTTCTGCCGATTATATATTGGGTCTTACCGATATTTCAAAAAAGCTATAACAACGCAATCTTTTATTTATGTTGACAAATAAAACAAATTAACCTATAATATAAATGAACAAGGAGCTATCCGATAGACGGTTAGCCTCCGAGTTAAGTGATTGATTAAGAAAACAACCGCCTTATTTCGAAGTCAGGCGGTTGTTTTCTTATTTGGTTCTAATAAGAAGAACTATAAAGAAAATGATGGCTAATACAACGATTGTTTCGTTCATAGCAATCACCTCTTCTGATAACAAATTTCCAAAAATGGATTTCTATGTAATCAGAGAGTTCAGTCTCTCTGTTAAAGAGACTAACCGCCTACCGCAAAGGACAACTCCTTGCTGAGCCTGAGCTCAAAAAATATATTAACACAAAACAAATATTAAAGCAACAGAAATGCCCCTATTCATTCCCTTGTAAAATGAATAGGGGCATTAAATTTTTAGTTAATCACTTTTTTCAGTTAATAACCTTGTCGTCAACCTCTTTTTGAGCCATTTCGCAGAATGCTTCAACGCTCATTGTACCCATATCGCCGGCTTTTCTGCCACGGACTGCAACCTCTTTATTTTCAATTTCCTTATCGCCGAGAACAAGCATATAAGGAATTTTCTGAAGCTGTGCCTCGCGGATTTTGTAGCCTGTTTTTTCCGCTCTGTCATCAACAGTTACACGGAAGCCCTTTGCTTCAAGCTCGTTTTTGAGCTCATAGCAGGCATCGTGATGTCTTTCGGAAATGGGGAGAATTCTCATCTGCTCGGGAGCAAGCCACATCGGGAATGCACCTGCATATTTTTCAATAAGAAGAGCGAGAGTTCTTTCATAGCAACCGATTGAGGTTCTGTGAATAATGTAGGGATTTTTCTTTGTTCCGTCACGGTCAACATATTCCATACCGAATTTTTCAGCAAGCATTTGGTCAATCTGAATTGTGATAAGAGTATCCTCTTTACCGTAAACGTTCTTAATCTGAATATCAAGCTTAGGTCCATAGAAGGCAGCCTCACCGATACCAACCTTATAAGAAAGACCGATATCGTCAAGGATTTCTTTCATTATACCCTGAGCCTCATCCCACTGCTCTTTTGTACCGATGTATTTTTCTGTATCCTCGGGGTCCCACTGAGAGAAGCGGTAAGAAACATCCTCATAAAGACCGAGAGTTTTAAGCATAAATATGCAAAGGTCAAGGCAACGCTTGAACTCATCTGCAAGCTGCTCGGGAAGGCACATTAAGTGACCCTCGGAAATTGTGAACTGACGAACACGGATAAGACCGTGCATTTCGCCTGAGGACTCGTTTCTGAAAAGAGTTGATGTTTCAGCAAGTCGCATAGGAAGGTCACGATATGAACGGGCTCTGTTGAGATATGCCTGATACTGGAAGGGGCAGGTCATAGGACGGAGAGCGAATACCTCATCATCCTTTTCCTCGTCACCTAAAACGAACATACCGTCTTTATAATGGTCCCAGTGACCTGAAATTTTATAAAGGTCGCTCTTTGCCATAAGAGGAGTTTTTGTGCGGACCCAGCCTCTTCTTGCTTCCTCATCCTCAACAAATCTCTGAAGAGTCTGAACAATAAATGTACCCTTGGGAAGAAGAATTGGAAGTCCCTGACCGATTGTATCAACAGTTGTGAAGATTTCAAGCTCACGACCTAATTTATTATGGTCGCGCTTCTTTGCCTCTTCAACTCTCTGAAGATGCTCTTCAAGCTCTGCATTCTTGGGGAAGGCAGTACCGTAAACACGCTGAAGCATTTTGTTGTTCTGGTCGCCTCTCCAATATGCACCTGTGCAGGCAGTAAGCTTGAATGCCTTTACTCTGCCTGTTGAGGGAATATGAGGACCTGCACAAACATCAACGAATTCGCCCTGCTTATAAAAGCTGATAGGCTCGTTTTTGCCTGCGTGCTCTTCAATAAGCTCAACCTTATAGATTTCGCCCTTTGCCTTCATTTCTTCAATTGCAGCCTGAGGCTCCATTTCGAATTTCTCAAGAGGTAAATCCTCTTTAACAATTTTCTTCATTTCCGCTTCAATCTTTGTAAGAATTTCAGGAGTGAAGGAAATTTCACTGTCAATATCATAATAGAAGCCGTTATCAATAGCAGGGCCGATAGCAAGCTTTGCTTCGGGATAAAGGCGTTTAACTGCCTGAGCAAGAATATGAGAAGCAGTATGCCAGAAGGCGTGCTTACCCTCTTCACTGTCAAAGGTTAAGAGCTCAAGCTCACAATCTTCATTAATGGGAGTACGGATATCTGCACTCTGTCCGTTTATAAGACAAGCGCAAAGATTTCTGTAAAGACCCATACTGATTTCCTTGCAGACATCTGCAGGAGTAATGCCGTTTTCGAACTCCTTAATGTCATCACGAAGTTTGATTTTTACCATATATATCATCCTTTCATAAATTTAAAAAAACAAGCACTTCACCCTAAATGCCCTGAAGCATTTGGGGTGAAGTGCATTAACTCCACGGTTCCACCCAAATTATAATGTAAAATTCAATTACACTATCACTCGAGAAGTCTTAACGGGACTCAGGCGGCTATGCTTATCTTTCGCTTCGCACAGCACTCGGAAGTGGTTTTCGGGAAAATTCCTTTTGCGCCTTTCACCAACCGGCGCACTCTCTGAAAAGGTGGTTTTCCTTACTCTCTTCGTCACAGATTTAAGGTGTATTCACATTAAAATAATAACTCTAAACCTTTAAAAAGTCAATAAATAATTATTCTTCTGTTACAACAGGCTTTTTAGGCTCGATTTTGCCATATCTTGAAGAAGAAACAGCATCAACCTTCTGCTCTCTTTCAGCAGATACCTGAGGAACATATTTTTCTTTTCTGTCTCTGTTGCCTCGGCGGTCGTTTCTGTAATTACCGCGTCTGTCGCCACCCTCGGGAGTAACAACAACTCTTCTTCTGTCACCCTCGCCAACAGAATAAGAGGTAACGCCCTCAATTTCCTGAATAGCGGTGTGAATAATTCTTCTCTCATAGGGGTTCATAGGCTCAAGAGATGAGCTTCTGCCATATTTGAGAACGCGCTGAGCCTGTCTTTTTGCAAGAGCGCGAAGAGTTTCCTCTCTGCGGGCTCTGTAATCACCAACATTGAGAGCAACCCTTTTGTTGTTATCGTTAGCGCGGTTAACAAAAAGTCTTGTAAGATACTGCAAAGCATCAAGAGTTTCACCGCGTCTGCCGATGATGTTACCGTAATCCTCGTTGCAATTGATTTCGAAATAAACATCTTCCTTTGTTTCTCTTGCAACAACGCTTACATCTGTAAAGCCCATACCAACAAGAATAGATTTAAGATATTCTGTTGCAGCATTTTCTACGGGCTCAATTGCAGAAATATCAACTGCGGGAGCAGCTTCCTTTTTCACTGCCTCTTTTTTGGGAGCATCTTTTTTTGCTTCCTTTTTAGGCTGAGGCTTTTTCTCAGCATTTTTCTTAACGGGAGCATCTTTTTTCTGAGGCGCAGGCTTTTTTTCTGCCTTGGGAGCTTCCTTCTTCTCCTCTTTGCCATCGTCATAATATGCTCTTACCTTGGCATCTGAGCCACCGAAGAGACCTAAAACCTTCTTTTTAGGGAAAGTGAGAATTTCAACCTTAACATCCGCATCAATGGGAGCGTGAAGATTTTCCACAGCCATTTTTCTGGCATCGTCAACAGTAGCTGCAACGCCGATTGCTTCTTTTATCATAATTTCACCTTATTTCTTCTCATTATCAATACGCATCTTCGTATTGTTTTCCTTTGAACGTCTTTCAACAGTTTCGTCAACCATCTGCTGAGCCAAAACCTTTTTAGGACTGTAAATGTTTGTAAGAATCACCTGCTGAATGAATGATAAAATGTTGGAGATAATCCAATAAAAGCCAACACCTGCAGGGAACATAAATGTAAACCAAAGGGACATCATGGGTGACATAAATGTCATACAACCCATAGTGGGATTCTTAGCCATTGTAGGATTCTGCTTTCTCTGACGGGCATACATATAAAGAGAGGATGCCATAGCAGTAACAAAAGCAAGAATGGGAATAATCCAGATTACGCCGGGCTCTTTATAGTTGGGTGTAAGAGAAAGGTCAAGACCAAATATGGTAAATCTCTCTTTAAAGTCAAGAAGCTCCGTAATCTGTTCAGAATCGATAACACCTGAAAGCACTTCTGCAAATTCTTCTACCTTACCGAGAATCTGAAGCTCAACCATTCTTGAGTTATTGGCGTTGTTTTTGCCTGTTTCAACAACAATATTCATTGCTGTTTTGATTTTTTCAATTGTATCATCGCCGAAACGAAGAACACTTGAAAGAGGTGTGTAAATAACGCCGTAAAGACCAATCATAACAATCATCTGAATCATAAGAGGCATACAGCCCATATTGGCTGCACCAAAGCCCTCTCTCTGATAAAGAGCCTGGGTTTCCTCCTGAATTTTCTGCTGATTGCCTGCATATTTCTGTTTGATTTTATTAACCTTTGTGTTAAGGCGCACTTGCTTTGCGCTATTTTTCTGCTGACTGATAGATGTTGGCAAAAGAGCCGCTCTTATAATAACAGTAAGCAAAACGATTGCTAAAATATAGCTATCTGTGAGGTTATAGAATAAGCTGAGAGCAAATCCGAAAGGTACTGCAAGTACATCTCTGATAAATTCCATTAGAATAATATTCCTTTCTGTCGTTTACAAAGGAGATTTATTTTTTCTCCTTTTTTGGTGGCACAGGGTCCACCCCACCGGGAAAGAAAATGTTGCACCGCATAAGCCTGCCGATTGCTAAAAGCATCCCCTTAAATACTCCGTGCACCTCAATTGCCTCAAGGGCATAGTGAGAGCAGGTAGGGTAATAACGGCATTTAGGCGGAAAAAGAGGTGAAATGCGCTTCTGATAAAAGCGGATTGCTTTGGTGAGAAATTCCTTCATTCCCCATCACTCTCCGATTTTAACATACCTTCATTTTCAAAAATTTTTTTCAAAACCTCTTCAATATAGGTGCTTTTCAAATATTTCGTCTTTGAACGGGCAACCAGAACTATATCATAGCAGGGATTAAGCTGAGGGCACACCTTACGGAAAGCCTCTCTGATAACTCTTCTTGAGCGGTTTCTCTCAACTGCATTGCCGATTTTTTTACTTGTAGTTATACCTATGCGACAAATTCCCGCGCGGTTCTTTGAATAATAAACAACCAACGCAGGATCAGTTACAGCCTTACCTCTATTATATAGCCGACGAAAGTCGGAATTTGATTTAAGTGTGACGAAATCTGACACATTATTCTCCCGAATTATTTGGCAGGATTAGTATGTGAGCTGTTTTCTGCCTTTTTTACGACGACGAGCAAGCACCTTGCGACCGTTTCTGTCTGCCATTCTTTTGCGGAAGCCGTGTTCCATCTTTCTGTGTCTTTTCTTGGGCTGATAAGTTCTTTTCATTTTTTATTTCTCCTATCTGTATATTCAGGCAATTTTACGAAGTATGAGAAGTATTAAAAATAAGCCTGTTGTTTAAGTATTATCACCACCGGAAACCATACATTCCGACAGTAGCACATAGCATTATATAAAAAATCACGAAAAAAGTCAATAGTAAAAAGACATTTATAAAATTCTTGATATTTTTGAAAACTGTTATCCTCATAAACTCCAAGAATTTGGTCATTTCCAACATATATAGCATAGTTTTTTCGTTAATTCAACTCATTGTTGCAATCGTTTTATCGTAGTATATTATAATTATGGAATATTTTAGAGGAGGAGCACTTATATGAAAAAACTGTTTAAACTTGTTGCAATCACCCTTTCCCTTCTTATTATAACAGCACCTTTAGGTGTTGCGGCAGGAAATGTTGTTGCATCGCAAAAACGCTATGAAATAACAAGTCCTTATGAGCTTATTGATTGGGATGCCTGGAAGGCTTATAAAGCCCAGCTCCACTGTCACACAACCGCAAGCGACGGCTATCTTGAGGTTGACGAATCAGTTCAGGCCCATTATGACAAGGGCTATGACATTCTTGCCATTACCGACCACGGAACCCTTAACAAAGGCTGGAATAATGCTCCTGAACTTATACCCGTTCTCCGTCTGGTAAAATACGAAAGAACACAGATGGCTCCTATTGTTCCTCTTGCAGATGATGTATATAACTCCTATCTTAACGGAACTGCTGCCACCACAAACGGCACAATCCGCGAAAATGGTATGATTGATGTTCCTCTTGGAATAGAGCTTAATTTTGCAACGCCCATTGCTGACTGTCATCTTACCGGTTATTATGCAGAATATGGTCAGGGACTTATGGGTGTTTTCGGTGACTATGAAACCCCTGCGGCAGGAGTAAATGAAGCCGGCGGTATTACTATGCTTTCTCACATAGGCGAATATGTTTATCCCGATAAGGATTCCGAGGACCACGTTGGCAAGCCCATTGATGAATATTACGTAAATAAATTTGCCCGCCTTTTCCTTGACAATCCCGGTTCAGCCGTTGGTATGGGTATTAACAGTGCAACGGATGCACACACTCGTTGCGACCGAATTCTCTATGACCAGATCCTCAAGAAAACTATTCCGAATGATGTTGTTCCGTGGGGCTTTACATTCTCCGATTCTCACGATGCTGAATCCATAAACTTCGCTTATACAATGCACTATATGCCTGAGCTTTCTAACGATGAGCTCAGAACAAGTATGGAAAACGGAACATTCTTCAGCGTTTCTCATTATTCAAATGGTTTTGAGCTTAATGGTATGAGAGAAATGCCTGAATATATTGAAGAAGAGGTTGACCACGAATCTAACGACAGTCCAATGGTAACAAGAGTAGAAATTGATGAAAAAAATGACACAATTACCATCTGGGGCGAAAATTTTGACACAATCACCTGGGTTGCAGACGGAAATGTTATTGAAAGAACCTATGATTGCAACGAAGATGAAAGCATTACAATTGACTTGAATGATTTTGATATAAACTACTTTGTTCGCTTCTATATTACAGGTGAAGATGGTATCTGCTATTCACAGCCATTTGTTATCCGCGAAGAAAACACTCAATATGATGCAGTTGATGTCCCCGTAACAAAAGATATCTCAACCTTCCTTCGTGATTTAATAACCTGGCTTGATAAAATAGCTTTCCAGAATCCCGGTATAAGAATTTTCAAAATTGTCCTTATGGGCTATGACCCCGAAGCAGAAGCAGATGCAGAAACAAATCCCGTTGAATAAGCTGTTATTCTATACCCGTTGCGAAATAAATCGCAACGGGTATTTTTTATATCTTTTACGGTTGATATTTGAGCATTGTTGTGGTATATTATTTAACGATATTTTAGGAGATGATTTTAAATGAGCGAATGCACACATAATTGCAGTACCTGTGGGCAGAATTGTTCTTCAAGAACAGAGCCCCAGAGTCTGCTTGAAAAGCCCCACGAGCTTTCCAGCATCAAAAAGGTTATCGGTGTTGTAAGCGGTAAGGGTGGCGTTGGTAAATCTCTTGTTACAACCCTGCTCGCTGTAACAATGCAGAGAAGAGGCTTTAAAACTGCAATTCTTGATGCAGATATTACAGGTCCGTCTATCCCCAAAGCTTTTGGCATCAAGGCTAAAGCACAAGGAACAGAAAATGGTATTATTCCCTGCAAAACAAAAACAGGCATTGAGATTATGTCCGTTAACCTTCTTTTAGAGAATGATACTGACCCTGTTGTATGGCGCGGTCCCGTTATTGCAGGCGCGGTAAAGCAGTTCTGGACAGATGTTATCTGGGATGATGTTGACTTTATGTTTGTTGATATGCCTCCCGGAACAGGCGATGTTCCTCTTACTGTTTTCCAGAGTCTTCCCGTTGACGGCATTGTTATAGTTGCTTCACCTCAGGAGCTTGTTGGAATGATTGTTGAAAAGGCTGCTAAAATGGCAGGGCTTATGAACATTCCCGTTCTTGCCTTTGCAGAGAATATGGCATATTTTGAATGCCCCGACTGTGGCAAAAAGCACAAGGTATTCGGTGAAAGCCATATAGAAGAAATTGCAAAGGAATATAATGTTGATACAGTTGCACAAATTCCCATTAACAATAAGCTTGCTGCTGCAGTTGATGCAGGCGCAGTTGAGCTTTTCGACGGTGACTGGCTTGACAATATTGCAGACAAATTATTGGAAACACTTTAATTACACTAAAAAAGACTTGTCCGCGGACAAGTCTTTTTTGAAAGGTCTTTGTTATGAATATTCTTGTAGCTTGCGATTCGTTTAAAGGCTCTCTTTCTTCTGCAGAGGTTTGCGGAACAATTTCCGAAATACTGAACAAAGCAGATATTGATACTATCGTATGCCCTCTGGCAGACGGTGGTGAGGGTACTGTTGATGCTTTTCGCAATGCTTTAAAATGCGAGGTTAAAACAGTAACAGTACACGACCCGCTTATGAGGGAAATATCTGCTCAGTATGCAATTTCAGAAAACACTGCAATTATTGAAATGGCTGCTGCCTCGGGTATAACTCTTCTTAAAGAAAATGAGCTTAATCCTGAAATCACCTCTACCTATGGCACAGGCGAGCTTATTCTTCACGCTATTGAAAGCGGTTGCACAAAAATTATAATCGGCATTGGCGGAAGTGCCACAAATGATGGCGGAAAGGGTTGCCTTGAAGCCTTGGGTGCAGTTTTCACAGACAAAAACGGCACACCACTCAATCCCGGTGGTGCATCACTTAAGGAGCTTGAAAGCATAGACCTTACAGGCTTTAAAAGAGCTTCTGATTACGCAGAGCTTATAATTGCCTGCGATGTAACCTCACCCCTCTTTGGTGAAAACGGAGCAACAAAGGTTTTCGCACGTCAGAAGGGTGCTGATAACCGACAAATCGAAAAACTTGAAAATGCACTTATACATTTCAGCGAAAAATCAAAAGAAGTCTTATATGAAGACTATTCAACACTTTCAGGCACAGGTGCGGCAGGTGGTTTAGGCTTTGCACTTGTAGCCTACTGTGGCGGTAAGCTCACCTCAGGCTTTGATGCGGTGAGCAACGCTCTAAGCTTAGAAGAAAAGATAAAAGACTGTGATTTGGTAATAACAGGCGAGGGAAAAACTGATAATTCAACATTATCAGGAAAGCTTCCGATAGGCGTTGCAAGGCTTACAAAAAAACACAACAAGCCCTGCATTTTATTAAGTGGTGATATTGAAGCTGCAGTTGATTTATCCGATTATTTTTATAAAGCCTGCAAATGCAGACTACCCTCTGATTCCACCGAGGATGCTATAAAAAATGCAAAATTGCGGTTAATTTCCGCAACAGAAAATTTATTAAAGGATTTAAAGTTTTAGTATGAAAAAGATTGTGCTTTTAGATTTGGATAACACTTTAATCGACTTCAATGAATGTGCAAGACATTCCATTATAAACAGCTTTAATAAACACGGATTTACATATACAGAGGATGTTTTTAAAACCTTTATTACAGAAAACGTTAAAATATGGAAACGCCTTGAAAAAGGTGAAATCACAAAAGCAGAGCTTCGGGCAAACCGTTGGAATATTATTCTCGGCAAATTAGGAATTGACTATGATGGTACAATAATTGAGGAAGAGTTTGAAAACGGAGTTGCTCAGGGTGCTTATGCAGTTGAGGGGGCTTATGAATTATTGGATTACCTTTTCCCGAAATATGAGCTTTATATCGTTTCAAACGGTTTTCGCTTTGTGCAGGAAAGTCGCCTTAAAATCGGTGATTTCAGGAAATATTTTAAAGATATTTTCCTTTCGGAAGATATCGGAGTACAAAAGCCTGCAAAAGAATTTTTTGACTATTGCTTTGATAAATTAGGCAACCCCAAAAAAGAAGAGGTAATTCTTATTGGTGACAGTCTTTCGGCAGATATAACAGGCGGTCTGAATTATGGCATTGACTGTGTGTGGTTCAATAAAAATGGCGATGATCCACCTGAAGATATTAAGCCGACATATATAATTGACAGATTATGCGATATTGAGAAAATATTATAAAAGTGTTGATTTTTGCAAAACAATAGAATATAATATAAATAAACAAGGAGCTATCCGATAGACGGTTAGCCTCCGCGTAATAATTTGATTATTGAAAACAATCGCCTTATTGGGAAGTTAGGCGGTTGTTTTCTTATTTAGTTCTGATAATAAGAACCGTAAAGAAAATGATGGCTAATACAACGATTGTTTCGTTCATAGCTATCACCTCTGCTGACTGCAAATTTCCCTTTCGGGATTTCTATGTAATCAGAGAGTTCAGTCTCTCTGTTAAAGAGACTAACCACCTATCCGTTTCAAATAGCTCCAAGGGAGAAAAACTCCGCTAATATATTAACATTTGATATTTTGAAAATCAATATCAATTTGCTATATCTGCAAATTTTATTTTTAGTATTTTTTCTATATCTTTTGTGGCTATCTCAACCTGCATACCGATTTTTCCACCACTGAAAAGTATGTTTTCCATATTTTCTGCAGTGTTGTGAACAACTGTGGGGAACTGCTTTTTCATACCAATTGGCGAGCATCCCCCGTGAACATAGCCTGTAAGACCTAATAAATCCTTAGACCTTATCATCTCAATGTTTTTTTCGCCAACTGCACTTGCCGCCTTTTTAAGATTAAGCTCTTTATTAACGGGCACAATAAAAACATAGTTTTGTTTCGATTTACCAACAGTAACAAGGGTTTTGAAAACCTCATCGGGATTTTCACCCAACACTCTTGCAACATCCTCACCTGCTATTGCACCACTTGCAGTATAATCATGCATCTTGTAGGGGATTTTCTTTTGCTCTAAAAGGCGCATTACATTTGTTTTTTCTTGTTTTGCCATAATAGTTTATTCTCCGTATATCAACAACTCTGTATTTTCTTCGCTATATTCAATCTGCTTAGACCAGTTTTTCAGATTTTCAATTCTGTCCTTTAAGGTTAGCTTGCCTTTTTCGGAATATGCTTTCATATCACAAAGTCGAATAAATCTCACGCTTTCAACTGCAAAGCAAATTCTTTCTTTTATGCTTTTATCAAAAACCGCTTTAGTAAAATGACGGTACAAAACATAAGCGAGAATTTTAGAATATAGCATATCTCCCTTTGTTTTTTCATTGAACTCTTTTTCAAATTTTAATATGCTGTTATGCTTTTCACTTAAATCATTTATATAATTAGTCCATTGTTCATCAATGGGCTCTGTTTTTTTATATAGCTCAAGACTGCTTTTATAATCTCTTATTTTAATTCTTTCACCACAAAACTCTTCTGTTTTTGAAAGCACCTTAACAAGCTTTTCTTCAAAATCAATTTCCTTATTAAAAAGAATTTCAAACAGCTTCTCACGGAATGCAGAAAGGAAAATATAAGCATCTGACTCTGCAACATCCTCTTTTGCTTCTAAAACAATTTCTTCTCCGTCACTTTCTTCAATAAGTGAAAAAGGCTCTTCATTCTCTAACAAAATTCTGCATACCTCTTCACAGCAAAGACCAAGACCGCATTCGGTCACACCCGGGAACCATTCATAAAAACGAGGATGCTCACTGCAGATGTCACATAAAAAACTTTCACCGCATTTGATTATTATATCACAAAGATTGTTTTCGTTAAGGAAAGGACATCTTTCATTTTCCGATAATTTAAAGCAAGAACTACCATCTTCCGATTCTGTTATGCAAGAACGAATTTCGTCACCAAGGGGCGACTGCAATTTTTGGTATTTATCAAATGCAACTTCATCCACATCAATTTCCCAACCGATGCAACAGCTATCAGTGCATTTATCAGCAATACATTTAAAGCTATCATAAAAATCAGGCTTAATATAAAACATTTCAACCTCTTACAATGTCAACAATTATAATTTTTTCTTCTTCATATCTGAATTTAATCTGTAAATCCTCAAAGCTGAGACCGTAAATTCTTTCTTCATCCTCCTGATATGAGGGTCTGGGGTCAAGAGAAAGAAGCTCGGTTATGTTTTCAATTTGCCTTCCGGTAAGCTTTTCTTTTAATTCATCAGGCATTTCAACCTTCAAAAAATCATTTTTGTGGTCTTCGGAAAAGCCACCTTTGGCATTTTCAATGCTATCAACATAGGGTAGATATGGCTTGATATCATAAATCGGTGTTCCGTCTGCCAAATCCCCACCGCTTACAATAAGAATTTTTCCATTTTTACTGTCCTCGATTTTTTCAAGCACTACACAGGAAAGTCCTAAAGAATTTGGTCTGAATGGTGAACGGGTTGCAAACACTCCTACCCTTTTATTGCCACCCAAACGAGGCGGTCTTACTGTGGGCGACCATTGCTTTTCATTTTTTGAAAACCTCCATATAAGCCAAAGGTGAGAATACTGCTCAATATCTCTTATACAGTTCTCGTCACGATACCTCTCGCAAAACTCAATTACTGATTTAACCGATGGTGCAAGTCCGCTCTGACGAGGTACTCCGAATTTTTCTTTATAACCATTTTTTATATATGCAATCGGTTCAATTAAAAGCGCATCATTCTTTTCCAAAACAACACCGCCCTTCATGATATATACTGTATAATATATACCACAAAAGACGGTTTTCGTCAATTTTATTCCATTTTGAATGTTATTATTACAGCACCTGTATTATCCTCAGAAGCAACTGCACCTTCAAAGCCTTCAGGAACAGAAATGGTATCTGTGTTTTGCCTTGTTATTATATAATTTTCGTATGAATAAAGCTTGCCCATCTCAAAGGAATCAATATAATCTTCAAAGGTAATTTTGCTTTCGTTTATTATTTTGGAATGGGGAAGCCCTACATATCTCAAATGCCAGGGTTCAAAGGAAATACCTGTCTTTTTCTCACCAAAAATCGGGTATCTTATTATAAATCCGTAATCACCACAATTTTCATTTATAAATTGACCCGATTCACTTTTTATAAAGCTTTCACCTGCAAAATTCTTAACAAAAACATCAAGTGCAAGCCCTGTCTGATGCTCACTGCAACCTGCTTCCTGCGCCGTTTCGCCCTCTTCTGCTTTTACTTCCTTTTGCTTTTCATAATCTCTGTATGCACTTGAAATAAAAAGTGTTTCCCCTGTTTCATCAAAAAGAGCTTCACTTAAATTATCAAAAGAATCTTTAGCACAAGCGTTCATTTCCACCGCGCGTTCATCGTGATAAACAGTTTTCGGAATATAATCTTCGCTAATTTTATATTTTTCATTTACCAGAAGCAAGGCTTCGTTTGCAGTTACATTTTCATATCTCAAAAATTCATCAAGTGATACAGATTCCGTCTCTGAAAGCTTTGTTTCTTTAACCTTACTTATTTCACATGTTGAAACTCTCGAAAGATAATCAAGAGTTATAAACTTAATTTCGTTTCTGAAAAACAATTCAAAGCCGATTACAAGGAAAACCAAAGCCCATAACAGAACAAGTATTTTTGTTCCGTTCCTTTTCTTCCTTCTTCTGTTGTTTTTTACTTCCTTTTTCAAAAAAATCGCCCCTTTACTGTATTAAACCACAGTAAAGGAACGACTAAATTACATAAAAGTTAAGAAAAGGTTAAATGTTACTTCATTTCTTTATCCATAAAAACTCTTGAACCTGTTGCACCACGCTGACCCTGATACTTACCGTTATATGGATTTATTGCTTTATCATCCATTTTTGCAAAAACAAGCTGACCTACTCTTCTGCCTGCTTTAAGCTCAATGGCACATCTGTTAGCATTATAAAGCTCAAGTGTGATTTCACCTTTAAAGCCCGGATCAACCCAACCTGCATTCTGAATAAATAATCCCATTCTGCCTAAAGAGCTTCTGCCTTCAACAAAAGCGGTTAAGTCATCCGGCAAATCAAAATATTCCATAGTTGTTGCTAAAACAAATTGATTTGGGAGAAGAATATATGTATCGCTTGTTATGGTTTTGTATTTAATTTCATTTTCAAGATTTATAATGCCTGTTGATGTATCTTCAACTATACTAAAAGTGTTTCCCAAACGAATATCAATACTTGCAGGTTGAAACTGTTCCTTTTCAATAGGCTCAACAACAAGTTTCTTTTCTTCAAGCATTTTCATTAATGTTTTATCTGAAAGTATCATAACAAGCTCCTTATATTTCCTTTAAAATTTTCCAATAACCGAAACGCTTTCCGCCCTCACGGACAATAATTTCTTTTTCTTGCAAGGATAAAATTATTCTTTTTACCGTTCTGTCAGACTTTTTTATCTCCGTTGATATTTGTTTTTGTGTTATCTTTGGGTTTTCTTTTAATAAATTTAAAACAACACTTTCTTCCAAAGTGACATTTAAACCATCATCCAAAGTGTCATTTTGGCACTTTGAAAAGGATTTTATATGCAAATATCTGTTTTTCAACTCGTTATTTTCTCCTAAAAGCAAGTTTCTTAAAAAGAATTCAAGAAATTCGGTTGTTTCGTGAACATCTTTTTTTAGATTGGTATAATTAGCTCTTACTAATGAATTTCTGAAATACCAAGCATTTTCAGCAAAAATATCATTTGTAACATCAAAGCCCAATGTTTTAAGATATTTTATAAAAAATACTGCTGTAGTTCTTGTGTTACCCTCACCGAAAACGTGTATCTGCCAAAGACGAGAAATAAAAACTGCTAAATGCTTTATTGTTTCATCAATTGAAAGACCTTTATAGGAAAACTCCTTTTCAACAGAAAAATCGTAGTCAAGGGTTGCCCTTAAATCCAAAGCACCACCATACATAACAGTATCACCATCAAGCACCCACTCAGCCTTTGTGATATTGTAATCCCTTATCTCCCCTGCGTGCTTATAAACGCCATCAAACAATCGTTTATGAATTGAAATATACTGAGCAGGTGAAAAAACGAATGACTTTTCAGAAAGAATCTGAGCGATACGAACAGAAACCTTGTCTGCCTCTTCTGTCCTATCATTCCCTATATGCTTAATATTTTCTTTATAATAACTGTGAATAAGCTTATTTGCTTCTTCAAAGGTAATATCACCTTCAATATTTTTCTTTGCAGTATCAATAAGATATTCACTTGTTTCAAGACCATCAACTGCCTGGAGTCCTATTGCAGTGTGCCAAGCGTAGCCCTTTTCTTTTTTTTGAGGCTCTTTTTCTCTTAAATACTCTTCAAAAATATCTTGCACACAAAAAACTCCTTTCAATAATAGTTGATAGTTTTATTATACTATAAACAACGAAATAAATCCATATACATTTGTTACAAAAATACTCACTCCAAAAGCCAAAGTAAAAACCGTCGCTTTTTGATGCAGAAGGCTTTTTATACTGCGAAGGTGTATGTGGATACTCCTAGCAGGATAAAATGACTAACCCCCGACTATAAAGGTCGGGGGTGTTATGCGCAAAAAACGCGGTTTTATTAGTAAACCTTACGCTCTGTATATCCTGTATGAAGAATATCGTGAGCCTTGTGGCTGCCGGGTTCACCGAAGAATTCGTCGTAAATTGCTTTTACGTCTGCATTTTCGTGTGATTTTCTTACAGGAAGATTTGCATCATCATTGTAAAGACCTGCTGCACGAAGAGCTCTTACATCTTCAAAGTTACGAACTGATGCGGGAACGATGGGCTGACCGCCACCGTTTACGCAACCACCGGGACAAGCCATAATTTCAATGAAATCATATTTCTTTTCGCCGGATTTTACCATTTCAAGAACCTTCTTGGCATTTGCAAGGCCTGAAGCAACTGCAACATTAACTGTTACACCATCAAGGTCATAGCTTGCTTCCTTAACACCTTCAACGCCACGAACTGCCTTGAATGTTGCAAGGTCTGTAAGCTCTTTGCCTGTAACAACCTCATAAGCTGTACGAAGAGCAGCCTCCATAACGCCACCTGTTGCACCGAAGATTGTACCTGCACCTGAACCAAGTCCGAAGGGTGCGTCAAACTCTGCATCGGGGATTGCTCTGAAGTTGATACCCGCTTTTTTAATCATTCTTGCAAGCTCTCTTACTGTGATTGAAGCATCAATATCAGCAAGGCCTTTAACTGCGCTGTAATCTGTTCTTTCTGCTTCGAATTTCTTAGCAGTACAGGGCATTACAGAAACAACAAAGATATCTTTGGGGTCGATACCCATTTTTTCTGCATAGAATGTTTTTGCTACAGAACCGAACATACCCTGAGGTGACTTACAGGAAGAAAGGTTCTTAATAAAGTCGGGGTAATAATGTTCGCAATATTTAACCCAACCGGGTGAGCAGGATGTGATAAGAGGAAGGTTTTTGCCTTCTTTGAATCTTGCAAGGAACTCTGTTGCCTCTTCCATAATTGTAAGGTCGGCAGCAAAGTTTGTATCAAACACACCGTCAAAGCCGAGCATTTTGAGAGCAGATACCATTTTGCCTGTAACAACAGTACCCATTTCGTAGCCGAACTCTTCACCAAGACCTACACGAACTGCAGGAGCAGTCTGAACAACAACGTGCTTTGTGGGGTCGTTAAGAGCATCAAATACCTTCTGAGTATCGTCTCTTTCTGCAAGAGCACCTGTGGGACAAGCTGTAATACACTGACCGCAGGAGATACAAGCAACATCACCAAGACCATATTTAAAAGCAGAACCGATATGAGTATCAAAGCCACGAGCATTTGCACCGATAACGGAAACAGCCTGAGTTTTGTCACAAACTGCTACACAACGACGGCAAAGAATACATTTTTCATTGTCGCGATACATATGAGTTGCACTTCTGTCGATATCATAGTTTACGAAATCGCCCGAGAATGCATTTTCATCCTCAATACCGTATTCGTGGCAGAGCTTCTGCAATTCACAGCTACCGCTTCTCACACAAGAAAGGCATTCCTTCTTGTGAGTTGAAAGGATAAGCTCAAGAGTTGTTTTTCTTGCCTCGATAACCTTGGGAGTATTTGTGAATATTTCCATACCCTCGTTAACGGGGAATACACAAGCAGCAACAAGGCTTCTTGCGCCTTTAACTTCAACAACGCAGATACGGCAAGCACCGATAGCGTTGATTTCTTTAAGATAGCAAAGAGTAGGAATTTCAATACCTACTGAATGAGCAGCTTCAAGAATTGTGGAACCGGCAGGAACCTGATAATCGAAGCCGTTAATTTTAATATTTACTGCATTTTCCATTATTTAGTTCCTCCTTATTTATTTACTGCTTTAAACTTACAGTTACCGATACATACGCCACATTTTACGCACTTATCAGTATCAATTGTGAATGATGCCAATTTGTGACCGGGAGCGATGTAGTCAGTTCTTGTAATAGCGTCAACGGGACAGTTCTTTGCACAGATACCGCAACCGATACATTTTTCTTTATCAATGGAGAATGTAACAAGGTCTTTACAAGCACCTGCAGGACATTTCTTGTCAACAACGTGAGCAATATATTCGTCTTTAAAGAACTGATATGTTGAAAGAACGGGGTTGGGAGCTGTCTGACCAAGACCGCAAAGAGAGTTTTCTTTGATGTAGTGGCAGAGCTTTTCCATTCTGTCAAGGTCTTCCATTGTACCCTTACCGCTTGTGATTTTTTCAAGAATTTCAAGAAGTCTTCTTGTACCTACACGGCAGGGAGTACATTTACCGCAAGACTCGTCAACAGTAAATTTAAGGAAGAATTTAGCAATATCAACCATACAGTCGTCTTCATCCATAACGATAAGACCGCCTGAACCCATCATTGCACCTTTAGCAACAAGGTTATCATAGTCGATTTCGATATCAAGAAGACTTGCAGGAAGACAACCACCGGAAGGACCACCGGACTGAGCTGCCTTGAATTTTTTGCCGTTGGGGATACCGCCACCGATATCTTCAACGATTTCGCGAAGGGTTGTACCCATGGGAACTTCAACAAGACCTGTGTTGTTGATTTTACCACCGAGAGCAAATACCTTTGTACCCTTGCTGGTTTCAGTACCCATTGTGTTGAAGAATTCAGCACCGTGGAGAATAATCTGAGGAATATTTGCGAAGGTTTCAACATTGTTTTCTGTTGTGGGCTTGCCAAAAAGACCCTTAACTGCCGGATAGGGAGGACGGGGACGAGGCTCACCGCGGTTACCTTCGATAGATGTCATAAGAGCTGTTTCCTCACCGCAAACGAATGCACCTGCACCAAGACGGATGAAGAGGTCAAAGTCAAAGCCTGAACCGAAGATATTTTTACCGAGAAGACCGTATGCACGAGCATCATCAATAGCCTTCTGCAAACGCTGAACAGCGATGGGGTATTCTGCACGCACATATACATAACCCTCTGTTGCGCCTGTTGCATAACCGCAAAGTGCCATTGCTTCAACGATACAGTGGGGGTCACCTTCAAGAACTGAACGGTCCATGAATGCACCGGGGTCACCTTCGTCAGCATTACATACAACATATTTCTGGTCTGCCTGGTTAGCAGCAGTAAAGCTCCATTTACGGCCTGTGGGGAATCCACCGCCGCCTCTGCCACGAAGACCTGAATCGATAACTGTCTGAATAACATCCTGAGGAGTCATCTGAGTAAGTGCCTTAGCAAGAGCCTGGTAGCCATCGTAAGCAATATATTCTTCAATATTTTCGGGGTCAATAACACCGCAGTTACGAAGAGCAACACGGTGCTGTTTTTTATAGAAGTTTGTTTCATTCAAAGGTTTAACTGCATCTTCAGTTACAGTCTCACTGTAAAGAAGTCTTTTAACAATTCTACCTTTGAGAAGATGCTCTTCAACGATTTCGGGAATATCTTCAACCTTAACCTCGCTGTAGAAACAACCTTCGGGATATACAATCATAATGGGGCCTAATGCGCAAAGACCGAAACAACCGGTTCTTACAACCTGAATTTCTTCTTCAAGTCCTTTTTCCTTAATGTTAGCATTAAGTGCATCAATAAGCTCACCGCTGTGGCTGGAGGTACATCCGGTACCGCCGCAGACAAGTACATGAGAACGATACATTTATTCTTTCCTCCTTATTCGGTAACTGCGCCAACAGTATATTCTGCTACGGGCTTACCGTTAACAACATGTTCGGTAACAACTTTAACTGCTTTTTCTGCAGTCATCTGAACATAAGTAACCTTTTCCTTGCCGGGTTCAAAAACCTCAACAATGGGTTCATACTGACACATACCGATGCAACCGGTCTGTGAAACAGCAACATTTTTAATATTTCTTTTTGCAATTTCATCTGTAATTGCTTTAAGAACAGGACGAGCACCTGCTGCGATACCGCAGGTTGCCATACCAACAACAACTCTGATACCGTCGTTACCGTCAGCATCACGAGCTGCCATCTGAGCCTGTGCTTTTTCTTTTATAGCAAGTAACTCTTCAAGTGATTTCATATTAGTCATTCCTTTCAATGCAGGGTGAAAAGAATTATCCAAACCTGTTTTATACAGGCTGATTTCCGTTCATCCTGTGTTAAAATACTCGCTAATCCAAAAGGATTAGCTCCGTTTTTGCCTTGGCTGACCAAAAATCCGCACTGTATAAAATCTTAGACCTAAAAACGAAAGATTTTTATTGGATTTTTGGTGTTGAGGGCGAAGATAGGCTTCCGTCTTTCGAGACCGAAACGCCGAAAAGACTTAAAAAGATTCGCTTTTAGGCTGGTTCGGATAATTCGTTTCACCCTGGGGTGTTTTCTCTGATATAATCCTCAATCCAGCTCATAACAGATGGTTCCGAAAGCGGAACTCCGTCAAGGATTATTTTTATATCAGCAGATTTAAATGTGAACTCTTTACCATCAATATTACGGGTATAAACGAAATCCTTGTCCTCATTCATACTCACAATTGTTGCTATTGTGGATGCCATATCACCCAAGGGGGTAAAGTCGATACTATCTGTTTTAAACAGAGCATCAACTCTTGTTCCCTCACCTACCTGAGAGGTTATTGTAAAGCTACCACCCGTCTGCTCTGCCGCAAGCTTAAAAAGCGGTATTCCCATACCAACCTTTCGGGTTGTTCGGGTTGTGAAAAACGGGTCCTTTACATTCTCAACCTGTTCGGGTGTCATTCCCTTTCCGTTGTCATAGATACCGATAAGAAGTGTTTTTTCTTTGGTATCCTCTTTCACAAGTATCTCTGTAAGAGAAGCACCTGCAACAATGGAATTCTGGGCAATATCGAGAACATTCAATGATAATTCGCGCATAAGGCTTAGTTCATATATTTAGCGAGAATTCCGGGAACATCGTCTGCGGTAATTTTACCGTAAACCTCACCATTGATTGTGAAAACGGGAGCAAGACCGCAAGCACCGATGCAACGACATTCTTCAAGAGAGAATTTACCGTCTGCAGTACATTCGCCGGGTTCAATTCCTAAAATTTCACTGATTTTGTCGATAATGGGCTGAGCACCTTTAACATAACAAGCAGTACCAAGGCAAACTGAGATGTCATATTCACCTTTGGGAGAAAGTGAGAACTGAGCATAGAAGGTTGCTACGCCATAAATTTTCTCCAACGGAATGTCCATACCCTCTGCAATCATTACCTGCACTTCGCGAGGAAGGTAACCGTAGATACCTTGTGCCTCCTGCATAACGTGCATAAGCTGACTTTTGTCATCCTTGCACTCTGCAATTACTGCATCGAGTTTTGCTTTCTGCTCAGGTGTACCGTTAAAAGGTATTGTGCTGATTTTCTTGAGCATTAGATTTCCTCCATTCAGATTGTGTTTGTTGCGGGTAAACGCAAAATCGCAATTTACCACTTTACATACAATAGAAATTATATCACACTGTTTATAATAATGTCTATACCAAATTTCGACTTTTTTTGTTTTTTTGATAATTTTTTAACATTTTTCTGTTTTGCACAAATGAACAATAAAACTTTTTTCAGTTTTTTATCTATAATTTTAGATTTTTATATGTTAAAATAAAATAGTATATAAATATCTCTTTGATACGGAGGAGCTTATATGAAAATAAGTGAAATTAAATCCATTCTAAATGCAGAGCTAATCTGCGGTGAAGAATTTATTGAAAATGAGGTTCACACCGCCTGCGGTAGTGATATGATGAGTGATGTTTTAGCTTATGTTAAGGAGCAAGCTGTTCTTCTTTCAGGCCTTGTTAATCCTCAGGTTGTAAGAACTGCAGAAATGATGGATATGAAATGCATCGTTTTTGTTCGTGGCAAACAGCCTGATGAGGATATGATTGAGCTTGCAGTTGAGCGGGATATTGTTCTTCTGGGAACAAAGCTTGAAATGTTCACCTCCTGTGGTCTTCTTTACAAAAACGGTCTTAAAGGAGGCAGCGGTATATAATGGAGCTTCTTTCTTTACACTATGATGTAAGCGGAACTGATTTCACCTGCGCCGGCGAAGCCTCAAGCAAAATCAAAAGAAATCTTAAGGAATTGGGCTTCCCCACATCAGTTATAAGAAATGTTGCCATTGCTGTTTATGAAGGCGAAATCAATTTAGTTATACACGGTGGTGGCGGTGTTATCGATGTTGAAATCTCTCCCGAGTGCATTTCAATAGTACTTGCTGACCAGGGACCGGGTATTCCCGATGTAGCTCTTGCTATGCAGGAGGGTTATTCAACTGCACCCGATAATGTTCGTCAGTTAGGCTTTGGTGCAGGTATGGGTCTTCCCAACATAAAAAAATATACTGATGAAATGATTATAGAATCAGAGGTCGGAAAAGGAACAACCATAAAGCTCAAGGTTTTTGTTAAATAATCCGACTGAAAGGAATTGCTATGGATACATATTTCCACTCGGTACGTCTTGATAAAGACAAATGCCGAGGCTGTACTAACTGCATAAAGCGTTGCCCCACGCAAGCAATCCGTGTGCGAAACGGCAAGGCTGTGATTATAAAAGAGCGTTGTATTGACTGCGGTGAATGTATTCGTGTTTGCCCCCATCACGCAAAATACGCAAGTCGTGATGTGCTTTCTCAGATTGAGGATTACAAATACAAGGTGGCTCTTCCCGCCCCCGCTCTTTACGGACAATTCAATAATTTAGATGATGTGAATATAATTCTCAATGCTTTACCCTCCTTAGGCTTTGACAGTGTTTTTGAGGTATCAAAGGCGGCAGAGCTTATTTCGGAAGCCACAAGAATTTATATGCAACAGAACACCCACATAAGACCCTTGCTATCCTCTGCTTGTCCTGCAGTGGTAAGGCTTATAAGAGTGTGCTTTCCCGAGCTTGTTGATAACATTATGCCTATTACTGCCCCCGTTGACGAGGCGGGTCGCCTTGCAAGAATAAAGGCAGTGCAAAAAACAGGTCTGAAGCCCGAAGAAATCGGTATTTTCTTTATCACTCCCTGTCCTGCAAAGGTTACTGCTATCAAGCAACCAATCGGTATTGAAAAATCCCATGTTGACGGTGCTATTGCAATTAATGATATCTACCCTCTTCTCTTAAAGGCTATGGAAAAAACCGAAGAAGCGGATGAGCTTAAAGCCCTGCACGAAAGTGGTGTAATCGGAATTGGTTGGGCAACAAGTGGCGGCGAGGCATCAGGCACATTGCACGATAACGCTCTTGCTGCCGATGGCATTGAAAACTGTATGAAAATTCTTGAAGAGGTTGACAGAGGAACACTTGATTCTGTTGATTTCATTGAATTAAACGCCTGTCAGGGTGGTTGCGTTGGCGGTAGCCTTACCTCCGAAAACCCCTTTATAGCAAAATCCCGACTTATGAAGCTCAGAAAATACAGCCCTATTTCCTGCAATCATTTAGGTAACAGAGTGCTTCCCTCAGAGCTTCTTTGCACAAGCCCTGTTGAGCCCTGCGATGATGTTATGAAGCTTGCAGATAATGTAGCAGAGGCTATGGCAAGAATGAACAGAATGAAGGAGCTTCTCAAGGTATTCCCGGGTCTTGATTGTGGCACCTGCGGTGCACCAAGCTGCAGAGCCTTAGCAGAAGATATTGTAAGAGGCTACACCACAGAGCACGACTGCGTTTTCAGAGCAAGAGAGGAGCTTCAGGAATTGGACAGTAATGAAAGTCTTGACCGCTTCATTCCTGCACCCTTCAGAGAGAAAAAGGATTAATTTATATGACAGTAAAAGAATTACAGAAAAAATTAAATTTGCAGTACATCTGCAACGAAGGTCTTGCAGAAGAAAAAGAGGTTACAGGCTGCTATTGCGGTGACCTTCTCAGCTGGGTTATGTCAAAGGCTACCGATGGTGACGCCTGGCTTACTGTTATGGGTAATGTAACCTCCATAGGAGTTGCAGTGCTTACAGAGGTTGCCTGCATTATTCTTACAGAAAATGCACCTGCAGATGCAGATGCAATTAAACGAGCAGAAGAAAATGATGTTGTTATTCTCGGCACTGAAAAAAACGCATATCAGGTTGCCGTTGAAATTTCAAAGCTGATATGAAATTACATTACGATTTCCACATCCATTCCTGCTTAAGCCCTTGTGGCGACAGTGATATGACCCCCAATAACATTGTTAATTTTGCTAAGCTTATGGGGTATGATGCTATCGCTCTTACTGACCACAACACTGCACTGAATTGTCCTGCAGTTGCAAAAATTGCAGAAAAAAACGGAATAACCTTCATTCCGGGTATGGAATTATGCACCTCTGAGGAGGTACACATTGTATGCCTTTTTTATACCTTAGAGGATGCATTGAGCTTTTCCGATTATGTAAAATCCACAATGCCACCTATAAAAAACAAGCCCTCTGTTTTCGGCGAACAGTTAATATGCGATGAAAACGATAATGTTATAGGGCAGGAGGAAACCTTGCTCGTTACCGCAAGCGGTATAAGCACAGAAAGGGTTGTGAAAAAGGTTCAGGAATACAACGGTATCTGCTACCCTGCTCATATTGACCGTTCCTCCTTCAGCATTCTTTCAAACTTAGGTGTGATTGATGAATACTTCGGCTTTAAATGTGCAGAAATATTTGATATAACAAAAGAGGATGAGTTAAAGCAAAAGCATCCTTACTTAAATCAGTTGAAAATTCTTTCAGATTCGGATGCTCATTACCTTGAAAATATGCGGTTACCTCAACAAACCGTTGATGTAGCTGAAAATACTGTTAAAGCTATTTTAGATTACCTGAACTGCTAAAAAATAAAAGGAGATAAGTGAATGGAAAACAGAGAAACAGTTTCCACTCTGTCATCTGAGCCCCGTCGGTATGTTGGCAAAAAGGAAACTCTTGCTTATGTTCTCAACGACGTTGCGGCAAGTCTTAACATTGACGATTATAAAGAGCGTTATATTTATGACGTTGTTAAAATCGACTTCAACTATCTTGCCATTCAGAATGTTATTGCAACTGTGTGGGACACCTTCAATGATACCTTTATCGGTGTTATGGTTGACAAAACCCGTACCCGTTGGGGTAAATTCAAGCCCTATGTGCTTTTTGGTGAAATTCCCCTGACAATCCTTGGTATGTGGTATTGGTTAATACCCTTCCTTTTCCCCGACACTCCCGGTAACTATTTACCAAAATGGATTTTCTATTTTGCAATGAGCATTATTACCGAAACTGCGGGAACATTCACCTCTGTTGCAAAAACAGGCTTCCTTTCCACAATAACCCCTGAGCCTCTGGAGCGTTCAAGGCTGATTGCTCTGGCAAACGTATCCTCCCATTTGGTTGAGGACTTACCCAAGCAGGCATTCGGTATTATATATGACCTTATTGCAAACAAAAAGCTGAATCTTCCGTTGCAAAAACTCTTCTCGGGCTTTGGTATCGCTTGCGCGGCAGCTTCCGCAGCAATGGCACTTTTCTTTATTACAACATCAAGAGAGCGTGTTTCTCAGTCAATTAAACAGCCCTCGGTCAAGCACTGTCTCAAGGCGGTTATCAGCAACAAGCCGATGAGAACATATCTTCTTTCCGAGTTCCTTGCGGGCTTCAGTATTTCAAAGAGCAGAACCAACTTCTACATAGATGTTTTAGGCTCAGTAACCTGGAAAACAATTGTTGGTATCCCTGCATTCCCCATTAAGTTTATAAGCTATAGCTTCGTTGAGCCCTTAAGACGAAAATTCGCAACAAAAACCCTCTGGATTCTTGAGGATTTCTGGACCGATATGCTATGGATGATTGTTTTCGGTATAGGCTCAATTAATAAAAACTTTATGAAAAAGCCCATCATCCTGCCTATGATGGCTATTGAAGAAATTTTTGAAATGTGCGTTTACGGTCTTCGCCGGGTTATTCCTGCAGAAATCCGTAATGAAGCTCTTGACTACTGCGAATGGCAGAACGGCTACCGTTCAGAAGCTATGATAGGCGTTTCAATGAGCCTTATTTCAAAGCTTCAGGGTGCGGTTATGGGTAGCGTAAATAACGTTGTTATGGGTAAAATCGGTTATACTCAGGGTCTTGAAATCGGCACTCAGACCGACAAAACAAAATGGTGGATTTTCGCACTTGGCACAGGTATTCCGATTATCTCTTCAAGCTTAGGTATCATTCCCAAATTCTTCTACCCCCTTTCTGCAGAAACCCGTGAAAAGATGTATGCAGACCTTCAGGAAAGAAGAGCATCAATGGCAGAATTTATGAAAACTGCAACTAAAGAAGAAATTGACGCAATGGCAGAAAAGCAATTGCAGGGTCAATTTGATTGATTATACAAAAAGAACCAAATGTCTTAAAAAGGCATTTGGTTCTTTTAGCTTTTAGTTGTATTTTTCTGCCTGAAGCTTGAACATATAGGCATATTTGCCATCAAGCTTCATAAGCTCCTCGTGGGAACCGTGTTCTATAATCTCACCCTTTTCAAGCATATAAATTTCATCTGCCATAATGGTTGTTGAAAGGCGATGAGAAATAAATAAAACTGTTTTATCGTTTGCCGCTTTAGTCATTGACTGATTAAGTGCATATTCTGCAACAGGGTCAAGGTTTGCACTTGGCTCATCAAGAATTGCAAAGGCACAATTCTTATAAAAGGCTCGGGCAATAGCAATTTTCTGCGCCTCACCACCTGACAAGGAAACGCCCTCATCATCAAACTCCCTTAAAAGAATACTGTCCGTACCATCAGGAAGGGTGCGGTTGAAATCTGCCGCCTTCACAGCCTCTTCAACCCTTTCCTTATGGGGCTTGGCATCCATTGAAACATTCTCACCCAAGGTTGCACCAAAAAGGGAAAAATCCTGAAAAACTGCCGCAAAGTTTTTATGATATTCCTTAATATCCCATTCCTTGATATTAACACCGTCAATGGTTATTGCACCATCGGTAACATCATAAAGCCTTAAAAGTAAATTGGTAAGAGTTGTTTTACCTGCACCGTTATAGCCAACAAGGGCTATTTTTTTATAGGGTGAAATTTCAAGATTAATGTTTTTGAGAACATATTTTTCAGTACCCGGATATTTGAATGAAACATTTTCAAATTTAATAACGGGTGGTTTTTCAAACACAGTTGTTTTTGTACCCGAAATCATTTTTTCCTTCGCATTCATAAAGCTTCGGAATTTTTCAACATAAAGACCGTTTTCTCTTACATTAATTGCCAGATGGCTTGTTAATGCAAAAACACTTGTGCTGATTGATGCTGCTCCGTTAAAGGTTGCGGCAAAATCACCCATTGTAACTTCTTTTGTAACAATAGCTTTATAACCCATCAGAAGAGTTATGCCAAGATAAATCAGCAATGTCATCGGAAGAGATTCCTGACAGAAATATAATTTCCACTGCTTAGTAAGGTATGGTGAAACTGTTTTTAATCTGTCAAAAATATTCTGATTATATCTTCTTTCAACCATTTCGCCTGCGCGGGAAAGCCTTAATTCCTTTGCATAATCCTGCAAATAGAAAACACGACTGAAATACAGATTTTTTCTGTCAAGAGGAGTCATAGCCTCTGTTCTTTCCACATTGACCTTTGCGATAAGTCTGCCGATAGGTGTCATAATTGCAACGCAGACTATAACAAAAAGAAGGCAAATGGGGTCAATTGAAACAATAACAGTACCAATAGTTAAAACACTTATAACATTTGTGAGAACATCCTGAACATCCTGAAGAACAGTATACGACCGTTCATTCATAGAGTTCATTGCAAGAACAAGGTCGTTATAATACTCGGGGTTATCATAAGCCTCATAATCCATTTTTGCCGCTTTTTCATAAATGGTTTTATACACCGCAAAATACAGCTTTTCCTTTTGCTTGGGCATTGAAATTTCATAAAAAAGCGTGGTAAACAGATTTGTTACAATAACAAACACAACAAATACAGCCAGGGCAACCGCCACCCTGTAATAATCCCTGCCCTCTGTTGCAACATCAATTATATATTTCAATAAAACAACATTGGAAAGAGTCCACGGAAGATTTGCAAGAACATCAAAAAACAAATAACCGCAAACCATAAATGGTGTGTGCTTAAAAATAAACCTTAACATATAAATGTTGTTTTTTATTGTATTTGTTTTTTCTTTTGTTTTTTTATTCATCTATGCCCACCTCCTTATAACCGGAAGCCTGAAGCGTGAACATTTGCTGATAGTAACCATTATTGCTCATAAGCCTTTCGTGATTACCCTGCTCTTCAAGAACACCTTTGTTGAACACCAATATATTATCAGAACGGGTTGCACTTGAAAGACGATGGGAAATATAAATTACCGTTTTACCCCTTGTGCCCTCAATAAGTGCATCATACATCTTGCTTTCCGCAACAGGGTCAAGAGCAGATGAGGGTTCATCAAGAACAGCAATATCAAACTCTCTGGCGAAAAGACGGGAAATAGTAACCTTTTGAGTTTCCCCTCCCGAAAGAAGAATACCGTCCTTATCAAACTCCTTTGTGAGCATCGAATTCTCTTTATTTGGCAGCTTACCTATTTTTTCGTAAACGCCTGCCCTCTTAAGAGCCTCAACAGCGATTTTTCTGTTTTCTTCATTAACCTCTTCTGTCAGAACATTTTCTGCAACGGTCATTGCGAAAATTCTGTAATCCTGAAAAACGCAAGCAAATTTCTCACGATATTTCAAAAGGTCATATTCCTTGATATTGATACCATTATAAAGAATTTCACCGTCAGTTACATCATAAAGACGCATTATAAGCTTTGAAAGAGTAGTTTTACCTGCGCCATTGTGACCAACAACTGCAATAGTCTGCCCTTTTTCAATTCTGAAGGAAACATCCTTTAAAATATAATCACTGTCATCCTTATATCTGAAGGAAACATTTTTGAATTCAAGACTCTGAAAATCCTCGGGAATTATATCACCGCCCTGAATTTTAATTTCATATTCAAGAAATTCTCTTAAATTCTGCACCCATAAGCAGTGCTTTTGCTGCATTGCAAAATATCTTGCCAATTGATTTGTTTTATTTCTGCAGGTTGTGATGGCAGAAACCAGAACAGAAAACTGTGAAACAGGTATGTTTTGCGCCACAAGAAGTCTGTAGCAACCATAAACAAAGCCCCCTGTAACAGGAATGATTTCTGCAAAATAATCAGAAACACATTCATAAAGAGCTATTTTCCAACCATATTTTTTTATTACATTTATATTCTTCTCAATTGCAGAACGGAAGCGCTTTTCCAGAACCACAAAAATATTTGTTGTTTTTATTTCCTTTGCAAAATCCTTAAGAAGAATTGTTCTTCTGACATAGTCCTTTTCCCTTTCAAAAGGGGTCATTTCCTTTTCTTTTTCAAGCTCCACATTGTTTTTACGCACTCTGAACCACATAACAACAACAGGACAAAGAATAAACACAAGAAGCCAAGGGTCAATTGAAATAAGATAGCTGACAAGGAAAACAATACTGACAACTGAACCTAATGTCCAGGCTGAGCCTTCAATAATCCTTTTAAAGCCACCCTGATTTACAACCCAGGTTGCTCTGTTATATTTGTCAAAGAACTCAGGATTTTCATAGCAACCTAATTCTACCTCCTGAGCTTTTTTGAAAATAAGTGCGTTTATATAGCTTTCACATTTGATTTCAAATTTTATTCTTACGGTATAAACATCAATATAGCCGATTAAATCAACAAGAAGCTTTCCTATAACAATAATGCACATTCTTATGGCAAACTCCTGAAAGCTCCCGTTGTTTTCTATAATAGACAGTGCTGTTTCAAGAAACATAACATTTATAACAACTGCATAGTAAACATTCTCAGCTATATACGAAAAATAAATTATAAAAAGAGAGAATGGGGCGCACTTAAGCGCACAGCCTAACATAAAAGCTGTGTTTTTAATAATATGCGCTTTTTGTTTAACACCTTTATTCTTTCTGCTCATGCTTTTCTCCAAATAAACTAAAGTGTTTAAATTGTATAAAAAAATTATTCTGTTGTCAATAAAAATACCCGAGAACCATAGTTGGGGAGTGTAAAATAGGGATTTATTAGCCTTAAATCATTAACTTTAACGAAGCTATGCATCCAAATTTAAAAGATTTAAGGTGCGAAGCAGTTTAAATCTGAATAGTTTTCGTTTAGACGAAATGACAAAATCACCATAAGGCTGACGCCTTATGGTGATTTTTCATAAAGTATTAACGGAAAATATTAGATTAAAACCTATTAAATCCCTAATTTACACTCCCCTTTTCGGGTGATTTTTAATATTTATCTTTGATTTTAAGTCCTGTTGTGTTATATGCACTCTTATAAGAACCGCTGTAAGCACGAACCGAATAGTAATAGGTTTTGCCTTTTTTAGCAGTTTTATCGAAATAAGAGGTAGTTGAAGCATCTGTTACCTTGGCAATCTGTTCCCAATCACCAGAGCCGGTTTTACGATAAACATAGTAGCCTGATGCACCCGTAACAGTTTCCCATTTGAACTTTATACCGGTTCTGTAGCTCTTAACACTTTCGAGCTTAGGTCTTTTAAGGCGTTTTATTTTAAGCCCGTCTGCAATATAAGTTGAGCGATAGCTTCCCGATGTAGCAACAACAGTATAAGTATAAACCTTACCCGCTACTGCAGTTTCATCTACAAATGAGGTTCCCTTTTTGGTTTTGCCTACCGCAGTCCAGTTTGTAGAAGAGGTTTTTCGGTAAACAATATAACCGGATGCACCTGTAACCTTACTCCAATCAACATAAACACCTGCTGCCTTGTTTGATATCGCCTTAAGCTTTGGTGCTGTAAGACGTTTTATAGACCATCCGCTTGTGTTATAGCCTGAAAAGATTTTGCCATTGTAAGCCTTTACTGTATATTTATAGGTTTTACCGGCTTTAACATCCTTATCGGTATAAATATTCTTTGTTACAATAGCAATTCTCTTCCACGAGTTTTCACCGGGGGCTTTACGATAAACATAATAACTTTTTGTTCCTGAAATTTTCTTCCATGTAACAGTTATTGCAGAGGTTTTATTTGATAATGTAACCTCGGGTGAAGCGTAGTAAGTAAAGCTTTTTGATGCATAATAGCTTCTGCAATCACTTGCAAGAGCTCTCACTGCATAATAATATTTAACACCATTTTCAGCTGTTTTATCTGTATATGCAGTTCTTGAGGCTTTAACAGTTTTTATTGTTTTCCATTCTCCTCCACTTTCCTTACGCATAATGCTATAATCTTGGGCATTTTTAACATCGCTCCAATAAATTCTTATGCCACCATAAGAATTAGCAAGAGAAGTAATTTTGGGTGTAGCAAGGAAAATGTTCTTAACGGAGGTTGATGCAACACTTACAGTATCGCCTGCAACTGCATAAACTCTGTATCTGTATCTACGACCTTCCACAAGGTCGGTATCCTTAAAGCTTGTTTCAGAGGCAGAAACAGTTGCTATTGTTTTATAAGAGCCTTTGGGCTCCCAATCGGCATCAAGAGCAACTCTTTGCAAACGATATTTTTTTGCACCCTCAACCTTTTTCCACTCAACCTTAACGGTTGTCTTATAGTTGGTTATTTTGGTTATGGCAGGTGAGGAAATATATTTAATGGTAATAATTTCATCCTCATCTATATCACCTTTATAAGAATCAACAACGGGAACAATTCCGTAAGAATATGTTTTTCCGCTTTTAACGGTGGAATCGGTAAACTTTCTCTCGTCTGTTTCACCGATTTTCTTCCATTCTTCTCCACTTTCTTTTCTGTAAACAAAATAAGTATCGGCAGATTTATGGCTGCTCCATTCAATATAAACACCCTTGGAAACTATTTTTGATTCCAGACCCTTTACGCAGAGAATACGCATTGTTGCGGGTGAAATTTCACTTTCAAGGCTTTTTCCCCTTGAGCTTGCTGCCATAACCTTATAGTAGCAGATACTGTTAACCTTAACATCCTCATCAATATATTTAAGAGTTGATTCTGCTTTAACAGTTTTTACAAGCGCAAATTCGCCTGTTTTACCAATTTTGCGGTAAACATAATATTCCTCTGCACCGCCAACTGCATCCCAGGTAACCTTTAAAGCATCCTTTGTGTTTACAGCCTTCACATTCTGAGGTGCCTTAAGGTAATAACAGCTTGTAGTTGTAGAAATTTTTTCACTTTCTGAGTTGCCTATAAAGGGAACCGCACAATAGTAGTAGCTTATGCCACTTGTAGCCTTGGTATCTTCAAAATATTGGGCATCTGCAGAGGCTATGCCTGCCTTTCTCCAATCGGTTGATTTGGTTTTTCTGTAAATGTAGTAACCATCAACATCGGCAATATTTTTAAAATAAACAACAACCTTATCAGCCAAAGGCTCAACCTTTGTTACAGTTGTTGCAGGAACTCGTGTAATGGTACAGCCTGTTTTGGTAAGAGCGCTTTCGCCATAATCATTAACCGCTTTAATCCTGTATGTATAAGCCTTTCTGACCTCAACATCACCATCAGGGTCAATAAAACTGTTTGAAAACACGGTAGCGTATTTTGTGAATTTAGTTTCAGTGCTTATTGCTTTTCTGTAAATTACATAATAGGATGCGTTTTCTACCGCTTTCCATTTCAGTTCAATTCCGCCACTGATATTAGAGCCTGTAACCTCCTCAGGTGAAGCCAGATAAGCAACTGTTTTTCCCTCCTCGAGAGTTTCTGTTGTAAAATCTCCAAGAGTTGAGTTAACATCATACTCGTAGTTTTTTCCGCTTTCAACAGTTGTATCCTTATAAGAGGTTGCCAGAGTTGATGAACGTTCTGTAAGAACAGTCCACTCCTTTTCACCTGATTCACGTCGCATTATTTTATAGCTATCTGCACCTTTGACTTCAGACCAGGTTATATCAATGCCACCAACACCGTTAACTGCCTTAACATCTGTGGGTTTTGCAATATATCTGCAGGATGCTGTTGTGGAATTATGGACGCTTGTAACACCATCTTCATTAACTGCCTGAATCCGATACACGTATGTTTCTCCGCTTTCAAGCTCTAAAACATCGTTATAGTAAAGCTTATCTGCAGAAACAGTAGTATATTCACTGCCCCATGCACCATCAAGAGTTTTTCTTTGAAGACGGTAGCTGACAGCACCCTGTGATGCCTTCCATTTAACAACAATTTTACCTGTGGCAAGCTTGGCAGTAATGCTTTCGGGAGATTCAATTGTAACAACATTTTCTATTCTTTCAATTGTCTTCAAACCATCTGCAACAGTAATTGATTGCTCGGAATCGGTTGTTGAGAAAAATTCTTTACATATAAATGTTACTTTCGTTGTGGGTCTTTCTTCATTTATAACATCAAATGTTATACTGAAAAACTCCGTATTACTCTCCACTGATTCAGGAACTGTGTTTGTATAAGCAACGGAATACACATTTGGGTCTGTCGCGGTAATTCCGTTAACATAAACACCATTGAACTGCTGAACTCCTGAGCTTTTATATGCAGGCTTGAAGCCTTCCTCTGCCGGTGCCAGCACAGTATTGTCATATTCAATTAATATAACTGTACCACCAAAGCCTTCAACCCCACCGTTGAGGCTTACTGTGTAAGTAATTTTTCCGTTTTTAACAACACTGCTTTTAACTGAAAAAAGCTTGTCAGCCATACCAACTGCTCCAGCCTGCAGCACAGTACTGCTAAATACGGAAAAGCACATTATCAGGCACAATATTAAAGATAACGCTCTTTTCAAAAGCGCACCTCCTTGCACATAACAGTTCCCCCGATTCCGAGGGAACTGCCTATTTTATCAATATTTATCTGTAATTTTAAGAGTTCCGTTATAAGCACTGGTTGATGAGCCATAATATGCTTTTACCATATAAGTATAGGTTTTACCCTTTTGAGCGGACTTATCAAGATAGCTTATATTTGTACTACCTTTAACAGTAGCAATTTTTGAATAGCTTCCGGAACCTGTTTTACGATACACATAATAACCGGACACGCCTGAAACCTTGCTCCATTTGAATGTGATTCCGCTCTTTGAACTAGTAACGCTCGATGCCTTAGGAGCAGAAATGCGTCTGATATATTCACCATCAGAATCATAGCTTGAAACAATGCTTCCGTCAACAGCCTTAACCATATATCTGTATGATGTGCCATTCTTTACATCACTATCTGTGAACGAGGTTGCAGCAGTTGTCCTTACCTTAGTCCACTTTGTTGCAGAGCCTGCCTTACGATAAACATAGTATGACTCAGCACCAGTAACCTTGCCCCAAGATACTTTAATTGAGCTTGATGTGTTTGCAACCGTAACAGCAGGAGCTGCGAGATAGTTTACGGTCTTACAGATATCGTTAAAGTGAGATGTGTTATGGTATGCCGCATAATCACCATTCAATGATTTTACTGCATAATAATACTTTGTACCGCTCTTAGCAGTTTTATCTACATATGATGTGCCGGTAGTTGAAGCGATATATTTCCAGCTTGTAGATTTAGTTTTACGGTAAATATAATACTTGGTTGCACCTGAGGCCTTGCTCCATGTAATCTTTGGTCCACTATAGGAATTAGCAACACTCTTAATTGTGGGATTCTTCAGAAATCTGTGAGACCAACCCTTTTCGTATTTTCCGCTATAATCCTCACCGTCACCGCTTACAACTGTATAAACATATTTCTTACCCGCAGTAACACCGGAGTCCTTTGCAACAACATATGTAACACTGTCGGACCCCTCTTTAACAGTTTTGTACTCTAATGAAACCTTTATCTCTGTCCAGTTGCTTTCGCCATAGATTTTGCGATAAACAATATATTCATCTGCACCGAGAACATCTTTCCATTTAAGCTGAACACAGGATTTATAGTTTTTAAATTCAACAATTTTAGGAGCAGCAAGATGATAAATTCCATCATCCGCAATACTTGTAGTATCACCGCAAACAGCCTTAACCCAATAATAATTTTTTCGACCGCTTTCTGCCGCCTTATGAGTGTAAGAGGTGCCGGTTACAGTGGTAACAAGCTCCATACTATCTGCTTTTCTGCTTTGTGAATAGTAGATTTCGTATTTCTCTGCCCCGGGAACCTTATCCCATTTAATGTAAACACCTGTATAAACAGACTTAAGCTCCATTTCAGGTTCACTAAGGCAACAAGCCAAGTCAGATTCTACAATAGCTGTGGTTGTTTTTCCGCAAACGGACTGAACACCGTAAACATACTGAACACCTGAAGTAGCTTTAGAATCAACGTAAACATACTGTTCAGAGGTTGGCTGAGTTACAGTAGCAATCGGATCACCAAACTCACCATTAGCTTTTCTTCTGTAGATATTATATTTTTCTGCGCCCTCAACCTTTTCGAATGTTAATTCAATACCCTTAGAGCCATTAACGACACTAACAATCTGAGGCGTGGAGAGGAAAAATACTTGGTTAGAAACATCTGAAATTTCTGTTGTGAATTTCTCAGTCTTGGAAGCAACTGCGTAAACATAAGTAACGCCACTTTCCACACTATTATCAACAAGCTTTGTTTTAGTTGCAGGAACTGTAGTAAGCATAATCCAGTTTCCTGTTGTTGTTTTTCTATAAATAATATACTCTTCTGCAAGCTCTACAGCTTCCCAACTTACAGTAATATGGTCATTGACTGAGGTTGCTTTAACCTTTGTTGTAATAGGAAGCTTAATTACAGTATAAGCCTCGCCAAGCACACTGAGATCACCATTTTCCGCAACAGTGCGAAGCTTATAATAATATTTTGTAGTATCTGTTACATCAGTATCTGTGAAGCTATTAGTACTTGTTGCACCTATGTAGGCATATTCGCTTTCGCCATAAGCCTTTCTGTAAACTCTGTAGCGCTCTGCACCGTCAACAAAAGGCCAGTTAATCACAATATCAGCTTGATTTATTTTATATCCAACAATACTTGCACTTGCAATGAAGGTAATTTCTGCGGGAGCAACAGAAGCCTCTGCATTGTAAGCTCCCTTATGGGCTTTAACTGTGTAGTAATATTTCACACCACTTGTAAGAGGTTCATCATCATAAGATGTTGCACCATCTGTTTCGCCGACCTTTTCCCAGATCAACTCACCATTTGCATCAGTTTGACCCTCTGCATTTCTATAAACAGAATAGCTTCCTGCACCATTAAGAGCACCCCAGCTAATCTTAGCACCTCTTTGGGTAAGGGAAGCATTAATTTTTGTAATTGTTCCGAAGAAGAAGCCGGCAAGACCATCTTCATCGTGTTCTATTGTTCCGAATTGATTTCCTGTTTCAACAGAATAATAATATTCAACGCCTTTTTCAATGGTCTCGTCAATATATTCTGTTGTTCCTGCGGGAACCTGCGCAAGCATTTTCCAATCTGAAAAGCTTCCGTCTTTTTTTAGCTGTCTGCGATAGACCTTATACCATTCTGCACCTGTTGCGACTGACCATGCAAATTTAAGACCTGTTTCAGAAGAAGATACTTCAACATTTTTCGCAGGACTGAGTGTAAGGAATGAATCACTGAAGAATTTCTGTGCGCCATCACTTTTTCTGATATCATTGGTATCGTCACCATCATCAGTAATGAACTCTTCACAATAAAAATCGACATCCGTTACAGGGCGAGAATCACCAATTGCAACAAAGGTAATTTTCACAAAATTCTTGCTTGTTGAACCAATATTGAAGCCATTAGGATTCATATATGCAATTGAATAAGTGTTCTCATCATCCCATTCAACGCCACTTTCGTAATAGCCTGTTACATTAGCCGCAAATTCACCAAAATCATTAACCGTACCTACTGCACCGCTAGCGGAAGAAACCTCTAAAACAGTACTGTCAAATTTAAATTTAAGAATAGCGCCTAAAACATTCTTCTGATTTGCATTAAGTGAAATCGTATAGGTTATTCTTTCGTTCTCAAAATCTGTTTTTTCAACTGTAAAAATATCATCTGTTAAGCTTGAAGCATAAACAGTTGTTGCAGTTGCTGAAAAAACAGAAATGCACATTACTAAACAAAGAAGCAATGATATAACTCTTCTCAAGCTAATTCCTCCTTGGAATTAATCAGAATTTTTAATTAATATTTATCCTTTATTGAAAGGCTTGAATTGAAGCTGCTGGTATATGAGCTATAGCCTGCACAAACCTTATAAGTGTAGGTTGTGCCCTTTTTAGCAGTGTTATCGCGATATTTAACTGTATCGCTTCCTGTTACGGTTGCAAGCTCTTTATAGCTGCCTGAGCCTGTTTTTCTGTAAACTATATATTTTGTTGCGCCCTTTACCTCGCCCCAATAAACTGTTACACCATATTCAGTGCTTGCAATTTTCTTGAGCTCGGGAGCAGCAAGGAAGCGAATTGTTTTATAAGCAGTTCCGCCAAAGGCAGATTTGGCACTACCGCTTATTGCTCTTACACAGTATTTATAGAGCGTGCCGCTCTTAGCAGTTTTATCTGTGTAGGATGCATTTGTTGTGCTGCCAACAAAGGACCAGGATGATGCACTGCCTGCTTTGCGGTAAATATAATATTTTGTTGCACCGCTTACCTTACTCCAGGAAACATTTACGCCTGTAGTAATATTTTTAACGCTTACCTCGGGAGTTTTAAGGTAATTTACGGAGTGCTTTTCGTAAGCACTTATATAATCGCCTTTAACAGCTTTAATGAGATAATAAACCTTTTTGCCACTTGATGCGCTCTTATCTAAATATGAGGTAGCATCAGTAACAGAAGCAATTCTTGACCAGGAGCCACTACCGGTTTTTCTGTAAATTCTGTAGAAGGATGCACCGCTAACCTTATCCCAAACAATTTTAATGCCCTTTGTGGTTGCTGAAGCGGTAAACTCGGGAGCATCAAGATAAACTATTTTCTTCTGAGAATACAAGTCACTGTTGCCACCGTCTGAATATACACGAACTGCATATTCATAGGTTTTTCCGCTTTTGGCGGTTTTGTCAGAATATTTACGCTCGGTAATTTTATTGCTTAAATAATTCCAGTCATAAGCTGTACCGTCAGCACCGATTGTTCTTCTGTAAACTCTGTAGCCTGTTGCACCGTCAACTGCTGACCAGCTCACATCAACCTTACCATCACCATTTGCAAGAGTGATTTTTGAAGGAGCAACTGTGTATCTTGTGGAAGCAGAGCTGCTGCAGGGTGCTGCAAAGTCAGAGCTTGCTTCATTAACAGCTCTTACTACATACTTATAAACCTTGTTGTTTTCAACATTTTTATCAAGATATGTTAATTCATCACCATCAATGGTGCTTTTAATAAGTGTATTTTTGCCATCTTCTACTCTGTAAACTCTGTAGAAATCAGCACCTGTAACCTTTTTCCAGTTAATTCTTACACCGGATTTCTCAGATGAAACAGAGCTGATAACAGCCTGACCGAGAGTTGTGCCCTCATAGGAATATATAAGTGCAGAGCTTCCGTTTGCAATGTTGTTTTCGGGAATGCTTGCACTATTGAATTCATAGCAATAGAATTTAACCTCTGTTGCAGGGCGGTTTCCGTCAATAGCCTTAAAAGTAAACTGAATATAAGGCTTGTTGGAGGTACCGTTTTTAAAATCTGTAGTATTACCATAAGCATGAGCTATAGAGAACTGGTTATCATAGCCTGCCATAAAATCAGCTTCATACATACCATTGATGTTTTCGCGTTCGCCACCATCACCATCGTCAACCATATATGCTCCTGAATTTGCTTTATCAATGGCAAGAACATCTGCATCAAACTTTGCATATATAATTGCACCCGACAAATTCACACCCTTATTAAGATAAATGGTGTATGTGATTTTGTCGTTTTTAAAGCCACTTTCCTTAACGGTAAACAAATCCTTTGGATTACCTGCTGCAGAAGCAGTAAGCCCTAAGCAAGAGAATACCGAAATAAGCATAGCCAGGCATAACACCAATGAGATACTTTTTTTCATTTTAGTTTCTTCCTTTCGGTTTTATGGATTAAATCCATTTATATTTTTGTAAATCTGAAGAGGGAAAAAGCGACCTTCCACCAATCAGGCGCACTCGTCCCTACTATATAATGTTACATAGTAAATATACCATAAAAAGCCTTGCTGTGTCAATGAATTAACCTTTAAATAAAATGTAAAAATAGCCAAAGTTTATTGTCAGTTTTTATACATAAAAAACAGAATTCCAAAAATATTAAAAAACAATTAAAACCACCGAAATAAGTAGTTAACAAATGCTCAATATCTGATAAAATATTGAAATAAAAAAACTATTGTGATAAGATATTTTTACAATCACGGAAAAGAGGTATTTTATGAAGCCCGTAAGAACTTTCATTCAGCAAAACGGTATTAAATTCTGCCTTGACGCAGAAAAAATTATATATGACTTAAGCAAGGGTAAGCTTGCTCAGAACAGGTTTTTATCCGCTCTTGATGTGCCCTATGTGGGAAGCAAGGTAAGAATTATAAAAGAAACCGAAACATCAACCTTTATTGCAAAATTCAACGATAACGGAACTATCGACAACGGTGATTTCAAGCTTCTTGCCACCACCGATATGCACACAGATGAGGATTATTCCCTCAACAATAAATCTCTTCAGCTTTTCATTAACCAGATTCGTGACGAAAAGCCTGATTTGGTTATTCTCACAGGTGACTGCATTCAGTCAAAATATCAGCAGTTTGAAGCAATTCACTTTGCTCAGATGATGGAAAAGCTTGGTGTATATTGGGTATATGTTTTCGGCAACCACGAGGCAAGAGAGGAAAAGGAATTCCATAAATATCTTCTTATGAAAAGCCTTTCAGATGCTCCCCATTGTCTTTCAAAATTCGGCGACCCAAACCTTTTCGGTTATGGCAACTTTATCGTTAACATTATGAATTCCGAAACCGAATTAAAGCAAAGCCTTGTGTTTATGGATTCGGGCAGAGATATTATTCCCGAATATATGGCTCGTGACGGTGTTCCTGCAGAAATGGAGGGTGGCTACGACTACATAAAGCCCGACCAGATTAATTGGTATGAAAAGGAAATGACTGCACTTAAAGAAGAATACGGAAAATGTCCCAATCTTCTTTATATGCATATTCCGATAAAGGAATATGAAGAGGTTTTCACCCTTAATGAAAAAGAAGAATATGTTCCCACAGGCAAGGCAGAAATTCTCTACGGAAGAATGTTTGAAAGCGTTGGCTGCTCCCCCTTCAACAACGGTCTTTTTGAGGCTATGAAAAGAAATAGTGCACAGGGTATTTTCTGCGGTCACGACCATGTTAACGACTGGGCGGCAAAATATGAGGGTATCTGGCTTGTTTATAACCAGATGGGAAGCTATAACGCATATAGCCTTGGTGATTTCAGAGGCACATCCCGTCCCGAAGAGGAATGGCAGCAGGGCGTAACCCTTACAACAATTCATAATGACAGCTCAATTGACTTGAAGCAAAGCTTCAACAGCAGATACCTGAAGAAATAAAAGAACAAAATTCGATTTTAAATTCACAAAACGTTCATTAAAAATCGAAAATTGTTCACAACTTTTTCATACGCAATTAAAGAATGTGCTGTATAGTGTAATCAACGGAACGGGAAAGGAACCCGTTTCAGTTGATTACACGTTTTCATTCCTATCTCCTTATTTCCATATTTACCCCTAAGAAAAGCTCCCCTGCTTTATGCAGAGGAGTTTTTCGTTTTTTATTCAGTTAATAACCTCATACATATTTGCCGCATCGTCCTTTTTGGCAAACTCGTTTACTGCAAGCACCTTGTATTTTGTAAGGCTATTGCCCATCTGAATTGCAATAACATCGCCAACCTTTACCTCGTATGATGCTCTTGCAATTTTACCGTTGACCTCAACGTGCTTTGCATCGCAAACCTCGTTTGCAACGGTACGTCTCTTTATAATTCTTGATACCTTTAAATATTTATCCAATCTCATATCTTATACCTTGTCTGTAAGGAACGTGGCTTGCCCGTTCCTCTTGTAGTTGTCTGAAATAGTGTGGTTTTATAAAATTGTGTAGTTTACGTGTATTTTGTTTTTTACGAACCCGAAGCGTACAAAGGTACGCGAGTTTGGTGAGAAAAAAGCAAAAGACGCGTGAAATACGCAATTTTTATCTTCCTGACCAGAAAAGATGTTCTTTAACAAGCACTGCCCTCAGTGGTGCTGCTTCAACCCCTGCAATTTTAAGAGGCTGAGCCATAAGAAAATATCTGCCGGGGGCAACATCTGTAAGGTCAAGACCCTCAATTATGGGAATATTTTCAGAAAGAAGCGCACGATGAACAGTTTCATTTGCGCCACTTATACCGATAGTCTGTGAATCAGTACCTACAAGCTTTATTCCCGAATCCGCAATATAATATGCGGCACTATCCATCAAATGAGAAAGTCCGTTGCCTTTAATCAGAAGTCTCTCACAACCGCGCCAAGGAAAATGCTCCTCTGCAAATGCCCCTGTAACAGGTCCGGGAGGTGTTTCAACTACAAGACATTCACCGATAAACAAATCCAACGGAAGCGTTTCCATAGCACCTGCGCCCTCAACAAAATGCAAGGGTGCATCAACATGGGTTGCGGTGTGAAGGCAGGTATAAACTGCGTTAAGGTTGCAGTTCTCCCCAGCTCTCATACTTTTTATATTATCAACATAACACTCCGGGTCACCGGGGTAAACGGGAGTTTTTAATAAATCTCTCGAAATATCAATTATTTCCATAATTGCACCTTTATTTTAAAAGATTATTTATATCAACCTGTGTAAGATTTGAAAAATCCGCATTGCCGAATGCGGCTACTGCCTGATTCATATATGCTCTTTCAAAGCACTCTGTAAATTCTGCAAGGGAAACCTCAGTCTGAGAGCCATCCTCCATACATTTAAGCTGAGCGATATTGCTTTCAAGCTCGTTATCACCGATAACAACAGTAAATTCAGAGCCGATTTTGTTTGCATATTTCATCTGTGCCTTAATTGACCTGCCAACTGTATCAACATTTACGCTATAACCCTGAGCACGTAAATCCGCAGAAAGCTCAACTGCCTTAAGCATTGCATTTTCCCCTGCAGTAACAATTGAAAGGTTGCATTTGGGTGCTTCTGGGAACTGAACACCGCTTTCCTCCATAGCCATCAAAAGTCTTTCAAGACCAATTGCAAGACCGCAGGCAGGAAGAGCAGAACCGCCCAACTCTTCTACAAGACCGTCATAGCGTCCGCCACCGCAGAGAACAAGACCCTTTGTTTTTTCGTGCTGTGAAACAAATTCAAAAACAGTTCTTGTGTAATAATCAAGACCGCGAACAATCTGAGCGTTGATTGTGTATGGAATATTCATTGTATCGAGATATTTCTGAAGCTTCTCGAAATGCTCCTTACAATCATCACAGATATAATCAAGAACAACGGGTGCGTTTTCTGCAATTTTGGAACAAACGGGGCTCTTGCAGTCAAGAATTCTCATAGGATTTCTTTCAAGACGGGAAAGGCAGGTTTCACAAAGGTCACCCTTTCTTTCCTCAAAATATGCTTTGAGAGCCTCCTGATATTTTTTTCTGCATTCGGGACAACCGATTGAGTTGATTTCAAGGCTATATTCCTCAAGACCGAGGAAAGTGAAATAACTGTTAGCAAGGGCGATAACCTCTGCATCTGCAAGAGGAGAGCCTGCACCGAAGCACTCAATACCAAACTGGTGGAACTCACGAAGTCTGCCTGCCTGAGGCTTTTCATAGCGGTAGCAGGATGTAAGATAGCAAACCTTCTGAGGAAGAGGCTCGTTGAAAAGTCCGTGCTCAAGGAATGCACGCACAGCACCTGCAGTACCCTCGGGACGAAGAGTTATTGAACGGTCGCCCTTATCGTTGAAGGTATACATTTCCTTCTGAACAACGTCAGTTGTTTCGCCAACTGAACGGTCAAAAAGCTCTGTATATTCAAAAACAGGTGTTCTCATTTCGTGAAAGCCATAGGTTTTTGCAGTATCAAGAGCCGCCTGCTCAATATACTGTGATTTATAGCTTTCGCTTGGTAAAGTATCTTTTGTGCCTTTGATTGCCTGAATATTTCCAGCCATTTTAAATCTCCTTAAAATGATATTAATTACAAATAAAAACGGGTAACCAAGAATAAACCTGATTACCCGATAGTTATACAACAAAATGCCGACAAAATCAAGTCCGTTAAAGAAAAAACAGACCAAAACCCCTTAATTCTTGGGATTAACAATATCACGCCAGTCAAGGTCACCGTTTTCAAGACTGTGAATGAGAGCTTCCGCAGTTGCAATATTGGTTGCAACGGGAATATTATGAACATCGCAAAGTCTTAAAAGGTTTGCTTCGTTGGGTTCACCGGGCTTTGGATTAAGCGGGTCGCGAAACAAAAGCAAAAGGTCAATTTCATCGCAGGCAATTCTTGAACCGATCTGCTGAGCGCCACCCTGAGAGCCACTGAGATATTTTTCTATATCAAGTCCTGTTGCTTCGGAAACAAGCTTACCTGTTGTGCCGGTAGCACAGATGCTGTGCTTACTTAAAATACCGCAATAAGCAATACAGAACTGAGTCATAAGTTCTTTCTTGGAGTCGTGTGCAATTAAAGCTATATTCATTAAACCTCACTCCTTATTATGTAGTTATTACCAACTTTTTAATATTCTAACAGAAAAAGACATTTTTTTCAATAACTTAAGAACATTTTTCGAAAAAAGAATTTTTACGAATTAAGTTTTGCAAAATTCTCTTTATTGGATTTATAAAGATTTTTATAAACCTCGTAATATTTATCGTAAGACTTTTTGTTTTCCATATTGGGCTCAAAGGTTTTGCTTACGGGTATGAGGCTCTTTGCATCCTCAATGGATTTGCATTGACCGAGACCAACCGCAATAAGAACTGCCGCACCCATAGCACCAACATTCTGAGGTGTATCAACTGTTTCAACTGTTTTGCCCAGGCAATCTGCAAGAATCTGGCAGGTAAGGTCAGAAAGTGCACCACCGCCTACAAAACGAACCTTTTCAGAGGATTTAACCTTCTTTTCCTCTGTTTCAAGGAACCAGCGAAGATGGTAGCAAACGCCCTCAAGAACTGCTCTTATCATTTCGCTCTTGCCTGTTTCAAGGCTGATATTAAAGAACATACCGCGAGCGTTGGGGTCTTCAAAGGGACAACGATTACCGTGAAGCCAGGGTGTGAAAATAACACCGCCTGCACCTGCAGGAACCTCCTTAACCACATCGGTCATATAGTCATAAAGGCTTGTGTATTTAGCCTCGTAGCCATCGGTTATATTTTTCTTATCAAGATAAATGCCGATTTCATCAAGAGCAAGGTGATCCTTCACCCATTCAAGACATTTACCCGCAGTTTCAAGCTCACCAAAGTAATTGTATCTGCCCTCTTCTGCACCAACAACAGCAGCAATCATAGCAGATGCATCAACAATGCTCTTATCAACAACGGTTGAAACCCAACCTGATGTGCCGCTGTAAATATGAGTATCACCAAGAGCAACAGAGCCTGCACCAACACCGATAAGGGAAGCATCACCGCCACCACCGAAAACTGCAGTGCCGGGCATAAGACCAAGCTCCTTTGCAGGCTGCTCTAAAAGCTCGCCAACCTTTTCTGCAGATTTCTTGATTTGGGGAAGGTGGTCAAAATTCACGCCAAGCATTTTACACATTGCAGGACTGAACTCGTGCTTTTTAATATCATAAAGAAGAGTTGCAAAGGCAGAATCGTGAGTCATACAGAATTCGCCTGTCATTCTTGTAATGAAATACTCTTTAACATCAAGCCATTTATGTACCTTCTTGAAGTTTTCGGGTTCATTCTTCTCAACCCATTTATATTTCCATACAGGGTCTTTTACAGAAGCGGAAACCGCACCTGTTATCATAAGAGATTTAAGAAGCTTGGGAATAAACGCACCTGCAATCTGAGGACCATATGCCATACCCTCCTTAAGCTCTTTTCTCGCTCTCTGGTCCATATAGCTCATAGCTCTGCGAACCGGCTTACCCTCTTTATCAACAAGAACAATGCCCTGCATCTGTGAGCAGAAGGAAATACCGCAAATATCCTTTGTATCCACATCACATTTTTCAAGAACCTTTTTGGTTGTGGAGCACATTGCATCCCACCATTCCTGAGGCTCCTGCTCTGCACCGCCATCGGGGAAAACATAAAGGTTATAACCTTCTGAAGCAGCAGACACTAATTTTATAGTATCGCCCAATTCAAAAATACAGGTTTTAACACCTGTTGTTCCTATATCGTATGTAATAGCATATTTACCCATTTATAACCCTCCACAATATTTCCAAAGAGTATCTTATTTTAATTATGCACTATTTTATGTAAATAATCAACAGTGAGAACCCAAAAACTTGCACAAAATTTATTGACTTTGCTTGTTTTTAATCACAATAAAAAATTTTTGAAAAAAATCGAAAAAAAGTGTTGACATTTAAAAATATTCTGCTATAATGGTTGATGTTGTTCGACGGACGAACAGTTCTTCGAAGTCGGTGTTGATGGCGTTGAGGGTCCACCCGTTCCCATCCCGAACACGGTAGTTAAGCTCAACAGCGCCGAAGATACTTGGTGGGAAGCCGCCTGGGAAAATAGGGCGATGCCGACACTATAAAGCAATCACTCAATAGAGTGGTTGCTTTTTTCTTTTCAGAAAAAAGTGGAAAATTGAAAGTTGAAAATGGAAAGTTTTGGGGAAGCTTTGCTTCCAAACATTATAGAAGTAAAATTACCATATAAATAATAAGATTCAGGAGAACTAAACATCCTGAATCTTTTTATATAATGCTGACCGCAGGTCCCTAAAGTTTCCACTTTCCATTTGCCACTTTCAACTTATTCAAAATAGCATTCAACCCTATTTATCGGCACACCCATAGAAGAAAATCTTTTCTCGTATTCTGTCATTACATTTCCTTCCATATACTCGGAATTATGAAGGTCAAAGGTAAGCTTTTCCAATCTCATACCAAACTCTTTAAACTCTTCCAAAGAGAAATCGAAGAGACCTCTGTTATCGGTTTTAAAATGGATTGCACCGTCTTTTTTGAGAATTTTTTTATAAATTGCAAGGAAGCTTCTGTATGTAAGTCTGCGTTTTTCGTGACGTGCTTTAGGCCATGGGTCAGAAAAGTTAAGGTAAATTCTGTCGATACTGCCCTCGGGGAAAATTTCTTCAAGCTCCTTTGCATCAACGCAACAAACTCTTACGTTTGCAAGGCCTGAATTTTTAACCTTTTCCGCCGCAATAACAAGAACATCCGAAACCTTTTCAACTGCAAGAAAATTCACATCAGGCTCTTTTGCCGCAGTGCCCACAATGAAGTCACCCTTACCGCAACCGATTTCAATTCTTATGGGATTATCATTCCCGAAAAGAGCTTGTGATGTGTTGCCCTCTGCTTTTAAATCCTTTATAACAATATTTCCGCAGGCTTCAAGACGCTCTGCTCCGTGTTTTTTCTTATGTACTCTCATATTTTTATCTTACACCTTAAATCTTATATATGTTCTGTCATCAAAAGATATATTATCTTCTGCCTTGCCCTTTGTGGAACGGTATTCTCCGTCACAAAGGGGATTGTTTATCAAAGCTTCTTTAAGAAGCTTTTCGCTTTCTTCAAGTGTTTCCTTCAGGTATGGATACCCATCAGAAGCAAGAACAATTTCGTCCCCTGCTTTCACCTTATGAATAATAATATGCTCATCAGGAACCGTTGTTCCGTTTAAAACACCGTAAGAAAATCTACCTGTTTTGTTGGCAAATATATGCTGATTTTCCAATACAGGCATAATAAACTCCCTGCCAACATCCTTTTGCAGAAGCTCCTCTTGCGTTTTACCCTCTCTTTTAGCCATTTCAAGAACCAGAGCCCGCATATCAGAATTTATTCTGTCAATTTCCTTTTCGTGAGAAAACAATTCACCATTTATAAGGCATTGGCAGTCTCCCACACTCCAGATTTCGTTTCTCGCCCTACTGAAAATAATTGCACCTGCCGCAGCAGCGCCTTTTGGCTCATTTTCTTCATAAAGCTCTGCTACCGCCTGAGTAATTTTTTCTACAGCTTTTTCAGCGCAGGCTTTTTTATCAAGAACCACTATTGCTTCGCAAACCTTTTCTGCGGCTCTTCTGCCACCTGTTACGCCATCAAAAAGTCGTCCGTTTTTTGCGGAAACGCCATCAACAACAGCAATAAAATCATAGGTATTTAAAAGCAAATCTTCATTTTTGCTGAACAAAGCCTTTTTACCGCAGATAAAATCCTCGATAATTTCCACAATATCACCACCAAATTCCAAATTATTATACTATAATTAAAACATTTGTCAATTTACTCTTGTTTTTCCCACACAATTTATATATAATGTTTGATATTATTTTTAAAAGGATAAATTAAAAATGGACAACAAAAATGATTCTTTGGGCTTGAGCCTTAACAAGAAAACTATGGCAACCATTTCGGTTGTGCTTATAGTAATTCTCGCTTTCATTGGCGCGCTTACCCAGACCCTCCCCCGAGGAGAATATGAGATTATCACAAACGATGGTCACGAGGCAATTGTTGACGGAACCTATACAGTTCTTGAGGATTACAAAATGCCCATCTGGAAAATCATCCTCTCCCCGATTTTATGCTTGGGTAGCAGTTACGCGGGAACAGGTATTGCAATAATTGCCATAATTGTGCTTATTGGCGGTGCATTTCTCATCCTCGACAAATGCGGAATACTGAAATTCATAATGGCAACGCTCATTAAGAAATACAGCAACAAAAAATACACCCTTATGGCTGCAGTGCTTTTTGTTTGTATGCTTTTAAGCTCAACTGCAGGCATACTCGAGGAGTCAATAACCCTTGTTCCCATTGCGGTTGCGGTTTCACTGGCTCTCGGATGGGATTCTCTTGTTGGCTTGGGATTAAGCCTTGTTTCAATTGCCTGGGGCTTTACCGCCGCAACATTCAATCCGTTCAATGTTGTAACCGTTCAGAAGCTTGCGGACTTAGAGGTTTTTTCAGGACTCTGGCTTCGTTTGATAATTTTTGCAGGTGTGTATCTTATACTTTTCCTTTTCCTGTATTTCTATGCAAAAAAAATCGAAAAAGACCCTACAAAATCCCCTGTTTATGAATCTGATAAAGCCCTGAGAGAAAAATTCACTATGGCAGATGCGGAAAGCATATTAGCCAATGAAAGCATCCGCAAGGGCACAAAGGCATTTGTAATCTGCATTTTAATTGATACAATTTTCATAATTCTTGATTTTGCGTTCAGCTTAGGTGGTGGGCTTTCCCTCCCTGCAATGGGAATACTCTTCACAGTGGGCGGTCTTCTTGCAGGTCACTTTACAGGACTCAAAGGAAAAAATCTTGCTACAAGCTTTTTCCAGGGTGCAAAAACAATCGCACCTGCAATACCGCTTATCATTTTCGTTATTGCCATTTCCTATGTTCTTAACGAAGGAAAAATAATGCACACAATTCTTTACGAATTAAATAATGCTATGCAGGGCGTTTCCCCCTACGGAGCAATATTTATCCTGTTCGCAGTTATAGCAGTGCTGGAATTTTTCATTGGTAGCGGTACTGCAAAGGCATTCCTTATAATGCCACTGGTTGCACCGCTTTCTGATTTGGTTGGTATTACAAGACAAAGTGTTGTTACAACCTTCTGCATTGCAGATGGCTTTACAAACCTCCTCTACCCCACAAACGGATTAATGATAATCGCCATCGGCATTATCGGCGTATCATACGGCAAATGGATTAAATGGTCCTGGAAGCTCTTTGTTGCAGAATTTGCTTTTTCTGCTCTTATTATGCTACTGATGGTAGCAATAAATTACCAATAAATATTTTAAGGGAATGTAAAAAAAGCGCAGACCGCATAAAACCATATATACCAAGGGGTTCCTACAGTAAAAATGCTGTAAGAACCCCATAAACATACTCAAAACTCAAAAAACAGGAAAAATTAATGTTTTATGCTACGAACAAACCTCGCCACTCGACGTACCTTTGTACGCCTTCGGGCAAATCCCTATAAGCCTGAAGCCTTATCGGGACTCGGTTTGTCCGTTCTGCATCTTTTTTTCCTATCCCCGAAAAGAGGCTGTAAAAAACTTGTGGTTTTTTTACAGCCCCTTTCTTATTATTCTAAATCTTCTAAATCCTCTAAAGATACTAATTCTTCCGGCGTGCCGTAATCAGGCTCTGTGCTTTCCACTACTTTTTTACCTTCCACGAAGCCATCCTCAACAACAATTGATTCATCAATCCATTCATCGTAATATTCTTCCGCGTCAAGTTGAACCTCTTCATCAGGGTCTAAATCGGCATTAAAATCGTGTCTCTTCTTTGCTATAACAGCAATCACAACAAGAATACCGAGAACAATAACACCAATTACAATAACAGGTACTATGTTAAAATCGTCTTTTTCATTCCCCGCATTTTCAGGAATTTCTTCAAATGATGCCGTGATTTTAACATCACCCTTAGGCATTACAAAGCTGAAAAAGTCCGTAGCCTTACCATTTATTTTTATGCTGCCTTGAACGAGCCTCTTGCCTTCATCGGGTGTTACTGTTATCATCACAGGCTCTCCCAAGCTGGCGGATTGTGGGCTTACCTCTATTTTCCCGCCGGGCACCTTATCAATTATTATATCGTATGATATGGTGCTTTCGTCTGTGGTCCACTTAGCATAAATAACCATTTCTTTTTTTGCTTTATCTCTGAGGAAATCCCACTTTTTCTGAAACTTGGAATCCCTGTACCATCCGTCAAAAACATAGCCCTTACGGGTGGGTATTTCAGGCTCAGGCAGATAATCTTCACCTGTAAGAACCGTTTTCAATCGCCTTTGTCCGTTATTTCTCTCAAGATACACATAAAATGACCCTTCGGGAAGAGGTTCTTCTGTGCTTTCTTCAACAGTTTCAGGCTCCCTTGCAGGTTCATTGTCCTCTACAAAAGCATTGACATTCTGACTACCATTGCTCGCCTGAGTTTCTTGGGGCTTGGTTGTTTGAGAGGATGCTGGCCTTTGAGTTGGCTTTTCGGTTGTTTGCTTTTCAGTTTCCCGCTCTGTTTCTTTCTCTGTTTCTTTCTCTGTTTCTTTTTCTGTTTCTTTTTCCGTTTC
>JAFSDL010000051.1 GCA_017436285.1 Clostridia bacterium | reverse complement strand
TTGCATTGTTTAGTGAGGAATTAGGAGTTAGGAGTTAGGAGTTAGGAGTGTTGGGACGTGCGGTCGGCAATTGTACAATAAAACAAACCGAATCTTTATTTTTTCTGAATTTTTGAAATCTTAAGAATAGTTAACAGCGAGGATATAGTAGTGGTTGGAGAAACTATTATTAATGTTCGGAAGCGAAGCTTCCCCAACACTCCTCACTCCTCATTCCTCACTCCTAACTTAATTTATCAGCTATCAAATATTGGCAATTATTTCCTCTTTGGTGGTTCTCACCCTTAAAATATCTCCCTTTTTAACGTCTGCATTGCAGTCCAGGGTGAGAAATTCCTGAGGGTGACAAGCACTTTCGCATTCTTCGCCCTTTTCGTTGACGATTTTTGTTGCGGTGAAGCTCATACCGAAGGTTTCGGGGGAAAGCACCTCAATTGTATCGCCAAGCTTAAAGAAGTTTCGTTGCTGGATTTTTAATTTTCCGTTCTTGCAATCATCAAGAGCAACACCTGCAAAGGTGCAGTCCCAATGGTAAAGTCCATCATTTTTATGACCGTGAACAAGGTTGCCGAAATAGAATCCGCTATTATACGGACGGTGGCTGATAGCATTAAGCTCGTCCTCTAAAAGCTCAAGGGGAGCGGATTTATCAATTGCCCGTCTGTAAGCATTAACAACGTGAGAAACATAATATTCTGTTTTCATTCTGCCTTCGATTTTGAAGGAATCAACACCTGCCTGGGCAAGCTTGTCAAGAAAGCCGATAGCCTTCATATCGTGGGAGGAAAGCAATGCTGAATGGTCGGGGTATTCCTCTAATTTCATATATTCATTGGGGCGGTTTCTTTCAACAAGGTAATATTCCCAACGACAGGGCTGAGTGCATTCGCCTCTGTTACCGCTTCTGCCATTCATATATGACGAAATAAGGCATCTGCCTGAATATGCCATACACATAGCACCGTGAACAAAGGCTTCAATTTCAAGCTCTTCAGGAATTTTTGAGTGCATTTCCGCAATTTCATCAATAGTCATTTCACGGGCAACAACAATTCTTGATGCGCCCATTTCGTGATATGCCAGAGCAGAAGCATAATTGCAACAGTTGGCTTGTGTGCTTATATGCACCTCAAGATTCGGGGCTGCCTGCTTTATGGTTCTTACCGCGCCCAAATCTGCCACTATAACCGCATCAACACCAAGTCCGTAAAGGGTACGGGCATAGCTTTTGAGGGGCTCAATTTCACTGTTTTTAGTAAAGCTGTTCACAGTTACATAAAGCTTTTTGTTTTTTGAATGTAAAAGCTTCACTGCAGAGTCAATATTTTCTTCTGTAAAGGCGGATTTTTCTGCTCTGAGCTGAAGAAGAGGACCACCGATATATACTGCATCTGCACCGAACCTGTCGGCAGCAATAAGGCAGTTCATATCTCCTGCAGGAGCGAGAAGCTCAGGTTTTTTTGTGGAATTAATCATATTGTAAATACCTCGTTTAGTTAGGAGTGAGGAGTTAGGAGTGAGGAATGTCGGGACCTGCGGTCGGCAATTGTAATATGGCGTATTTTTGCGCCCCGAAACTTTCCATTTTCCAATTTCAATTTTCAACTCTTCATTTTACACTATTCTCACATAAAAAACAAGTCAAAACTATATATAAAACATTATACTTATACTTGATTTTCGATGCAGTACTGTGTTATAATATCTTTCTAACATAGGTTATTATGTTCTATTAACGAGGAGATGTTAAAATGAAGTACGATGTTGCTGTCATCGGTGCAGGTGTTGTTGGTTCTCTTATCACGAGAGAGCTTTCAAAATACAACATCAGGGTTGCACTTTTAGAAAGATGCAATGATTGTGCAATGGGTGCCACAAAAGCAAACTCTGCCATTGTTCACGCAGGCTTTGATGCTGTTCCCGGAACACTTAAGGCAAAGCTCAATGTTCGCGGTGTTGAGCTTATGAAAAAAACTTGCAAGGAGCTTAGTGTTCCTCTTAAAAATAACGAGGCTCTTGTTGTGGCTTTTTCTGAAGAGGAGATGCCCCATCTTGAAATGCTTAAGGACAGAGGTGAGCAGAACGGTGTTCCCGGTCTTCGCATTGTGAGAAGAGAAGAGCTTGTTGAATTAGAGCCCAATATCGGTGATAGTGCAGTTGGCGCACTTGTTGCTCCCACATCTTCAATTGTCTGCCCTTATGAGCTTACAATTGCAGGTGTTGAAAATGCAGTTACAAACGGTGCAGAGTTTTTGAGAAACTGTGAGGTTACTGCTATTGATTATATTGATGATGCATTTAAGCTCACAACCTCTCTCGGTGAAATTACTGCAGAATATGTAATTAATGCCGCAGGTGTTCATTCAGGCGAAATTGCTTCTCTTATAGGTGACAATTCAATTGAAATTGTTGTTCGTCACGGTGACTATTATCTTCTTGATAAATCACAGGGCTCACTTGTTTCAAGAACAATTTTCCAGTGCCCCACCAAAATGGGTAAGGGTGTTCTCGTTTCTCCCACAGTTGACGGCAACCTTATTGTCGGCCCCTCTGCTGAGGATATTGACAATGGTGACGATGTTGCTACAACATCAGTTGGTCTTGAAAAGATTTATGTTAATGCAATAAAGAGTGTTCCTGCAGTTTCTCTCAGAAATGCAATCACCTCCTTCAGTGGTAACAGAGCCCATCCCACAAGCGATGATTTTATTATCGGTTCTTCCGATGTCAATAAGAAATTTATTAATGCGGCAGGTATTGAATCTCCCGGTCTTTCCTCTGCTCCCGCAATTGCAGAAATGATTGACGGAATCATAAACGAGCTTTCAGGCGGTTTTGAGAAAAAGGCAGATTTCAATCCTGTTCGTCCCGAGCCTGTTCGCTTCCGTCATCTCTCAACCGAGGAAAGAGCAGGGCTCATTGAAAAAAACAAGGCATACGGTAGAATTGTTTGTCGTTGCGAAACAATTACCGAGGGCGAAATTCTCGATGCTATTCACGCTCCTGCAGGCGCTCGTGATGTTGATGGTGTCAAGAGAAGAACAAGAGCAGGTATGGGCAGATGTCAGGGTGGCTTCTGCGGTAGCAAGGTTGTTGAAATTCTTGCAAGAGAATTGAATGTGCCTATGAACGAAATCACAAAATTCGGCGGTCAGTCGAAAATTATGTATCACAAAACCAAGTAAGGAGGTAGGGCAGAATGTTGAATTATGATTTAGTTGTAGTCGGCGGAGGCCCTGCCGGTATGGCTGCGGCTCTCAAGGCAAAGGAAGAGGGCGTAGAAAAAATAGTTATCCTCGAGAGAGCAGAAACTCTCGGTGGTATTCTTGAGCAGTGTATTCACACAGGCTTCGGTCTTCACTATTTCGGTGAAGAGCTTTCAGGTCCTGAATACGCAGGCAGATTTATTGAATTGGTTGAGAAAACAGATATTGATGTTTTCACAGATACAATGGTTCTCAATATTTCAGATGATAATGTTGTTACTGCGGTAAATAATAACGAGGGACTTATGCAGTTCAAGGCAATTGCAGTTGTTCTTGCAATGGGCTGCCGTGAAAGACCCAGAGGTGCTCTTTCAATTGCAGGCTCAAGACCCGCAGGCATTATGACTGCAGGTACTGCACAGAAATATGTTAATATTGATGGCTATATGCCCGGTAAAAAGGTTGTTATTCTCGGCTCAGGTGACATCGGTCTTATTATGGCTCGCAGAATGACTCTTGAGGGTGCAGAGGTTAAGGTTGTTTGTGAGCTTATGCCTTACTCAGGCGGTCTTACAAGAAACATTGTTCAGTGCCTTGACGATTTCGGTATTCCGCTTCGCCTTAGCTGCACAGTTGTTGCAACTCACGGTAAGGAAAGACTTGAGGGCGTTACAATTGCTCAGGTTGATGACAAGCTTCAGGCAATTCCCGGTACTGAGGAATATATTGAATGTGATACTCTTCTTCTTTCCGTTGGCCTTATTCCCGAAAACGAGCTTTCAAAGGATGTTGGCGTTGAGCTTGACAGAGTTACAAGCGGTCCTGTTGTTGATGAATACAGAGAAACTCTTCATCCCGGTATTTTTGCCTGTGGTAATGTTCTTCAGGTTCACGACCTTGTTGACTATGTTACAGAGGAAAGTCAGATTGCAGGCAAGGGTGCTGCAGACTATATTTTCGGTAAGAAAAAAGGCGGTACATTTATTAACACAAAGGGTATCAACGGTGTTCGTTACATTGTTCCCCAGAGAGTTAATATTGAGGGTGAAGAAAACCTCAAGCTTTATTTCAGAGTCGGTCAGGTTTACAAGGGTGCTAAGGTTGTTGTTGAGTGTGACGGTAAAATCCTTTCATCCAAGAAAAAGGTTAAGCTTGCACCCGGTGAAATGGAAAATGTTGTTATTACAACAGAAATGTTAAAAGATATGAACAAGGACAGCGAAATTGTTGTCCGGGTAGAAGAATAAGGAGGACGGGTTGAAATGAAAAAGAATCTTATTTGTGTTGCTTGTCCTTTGGGTTGCCCTATTGATGTGGAAATTGAAAACGGTGAGGTTGTTTCTGTTACAGGTAACACCTGCAAGCGCGGCGATGCTTATGCCCGAACAGAAATTACCAACCCTATGAGAAGCCTCACAACCTCAGTTAAAATTGAGGGTGGCGTTCATCCCGTTGTTCCCGTTAAATCTGCAAGTCCCGTTCCCAAGGGCAAAATGTTTGATTGTATGGAAGAAATCAACAAGGCAGTTGTTAAAGCACCCGTTAAAATCGGTGATGTGATTATTGAAAATATATGCGGTCTTGGTGTTGATATTGTTGCAACAAACTGTGACCCCGGTAAATAAAATAAACTAAAAGGATTTTTATATGAAACCCTATGAAATAGCGGCGGAGGTAAAGCCCTCCGAAAGACAACTGAATTGGCAGAAAACAGAGTTTTATGGTTTGATAAACTTTGGTCTTGCAACAGTTTTAAACAGAGAATGGACTGATGGCGGAGTTAACCCCATAAACTTTAATCCCGAGGAATTTAATGCTCAGGAATGGGTGCAGTTCTTTAAGGATTCAGGCTTTAAGGGGATGGTGCTCAATGTTAAGCACCACGATGGCTTCTGCCTCTGGTGCTCTGAGCACACTGCATATTCTGTTGAAAGTGCAACAGAATGGGATGTTGAAAATCGTGATATTGTTGAGCTCTTAAGCAAGGAATGTAAGGAGCAGGGCTTGAAATTCGGTATTGCCATTTCACCCCTTGACAGAAACTGTCCGCTTTACGGTAGCGGTGAGCCCTATAACAGATTTTTTAAAAATCTTCTTCGTGAGGTGCTCACAAAATACGGCGATATTTTCTATGTTCGCTTTGATGGTGCGGCAGAGCCTGATAAAAATGGCAATATTCAGGAATACGATTGGGAGGGCTACTACAAAATAGTCAGAGAATGTCAGCCCGGTGCGGTTATTGCTCTTGTTGGTCCCGATGTTCGTTGGTATGGCAACGAATGGGGCGTAATCCGTGAAAACGAGTGGAGCGTTGTTCCTGAAAAATACAGTATTTATAATGCTATTGAAAAGAGCAAAAAGCCACAGAAAAAGCGTCAGAAGGAAGAAAAATATGAGCTTGATTTAGGCTCACGCAAGGCTATCAAGAAGGAAGATAAATTTATCTGGTATCCTTGTGAGGTGAGTATGTCCATCCGCGACAGATGGTATTACCACAAGGATGATGAATATACCGCAAAAACCAAGGACAAGCTCCATAAAATTTATCTTAGCACTGTTGGTGCAAACTGCTGTTGGTTGCTTGGTGTTCCACCAATGAAAAACGGTAAGTTTGCAGAGATGGATACACAGATTCTCAAGGCTTTCGGCTATGACCTTAAGAGAATGTTCAACTACAAGGTTTCCCAGATTGGTACTGTTTCTGTAAGCAGCTCACTTTCTGAAAAGTTTGATGGTGCAAATCTTCTCGATGCAGATGAAAGCAAAACCTGGCGCCCTGCATTGGGTGACAAGGAGCCTGAAATTACAATCACTCTTTCTCAGAAGGATATGTTTGACAAGGTTGAGATAATGGAAAATATTATCAACGGTCAGCATATTGAGGAATTTGAGATTTACATAGATAACGGAAACGGAAAGTTCAAGAAAATCGGCAAGGGTGGAGTTGTTGGCTATAAGAGAATAGTAAAAATCACTCCAACAGAGGTTGTAAGAGTTAAAATCAAAATAACATCTTACAGAGGTAATCTTGAGTTGCAGTCCGTAACCTTATATTGATTTATGAAAAAAATTGCAATATACGGCGGTTCATTTGACCCGCCACACAAGGGACATAAGCTTTTAGCAGAAAATCTTGCGGGTGTATGCGGTGCAGACAGGGTTATAATAATACCGACTGCTTTATCCCCCTTTAAAAGCTCAAGCTCTGCTACTGCAGAGGACAGGCTTACAATGTGCAAGCTCTTTTTTAAAGAGGCTTTGTTCAGTATAAGCGATATTGAAATCAGAAGAGGCGGAAAGAGCTATACTGTTGATACCCTTACACAGATAAAGGAAGAAAACCCTGACGCAGAATTGTTTCTGTTTATGGGAGATGATATGCTTCTGTCATTTGATAAATGGTATCGTCATCAGGAAATTCTTCGGCTTGCAACCATTGTCTGCGCTTGCAGAACGGAAAATCTCGAAAAGCTGCAGAATATGAGAGATTTTGTGAAAAATGTTCTTAAAGCAGAGGACAGGGTTATTGTCTGTGAAAGTGTGCCCTTTGAAATCAGCTCAACTGAAATCAGGGCTTCTCTGAAGGAGGGAATAAACAAGGGTCTTTCAGAGGATGTGTATAGCTATATAGTGGCAAAGGGGTTGTATCAATGAACAGGGATGCAGAATATATTGAAATCCTGAAGGAAATGCTTACAGAAAAGAGATTTATTCACTCTCTTAATGTGGCAGAGTCTTCAAGGGAGCTTGCAAGGCTCTATGGCTACGATGAAGAAATTGCCTATACTGCAGGACTTATTCACGATGCCTGTAAGGATACCCCTGCGGGACTTCAGCTTTCATATATGCTGGAGAATGGTGCAGAGCTTACAGATATTGAAATAAATACCGCAAAGCTTTACCACGCTATGTGTGGCAGTATATATGTAAAAAAGGAATTCGGCATTGAAAATGAAGATATTATCAATGCGGTGCGCTATCACACAACAGGAAGAAAAAATATGAGTCTTCTTGAAAAAATTGTGTTTATAGCAGATTTTATCAGCGCCGAAAGAGATTATAACGGTGTTGAAATAATGAGAGAAAAAGCGGTCAGGTCTCTTGATGAGGCAATTGTTGAGGGCTTGGGCTTTACAATAAAGGACCTTATAGACAGAGGCGAGAGATTTGTTCACCCCGATACAATTGATGCCTACAATGATGCTATGATGGTGCTTGTAAATAAAAAACAGGAGAAAAATTAATGAGTCTTGATATTGTTAAAAAAATCGTAAAAGCTCTTGATGATAAAAAGGGTAACGATATACAGATTATTAAAATCGAAGAGCTTACAATTGTTGCAGATTACTTTATAATCTGCACTGCAAACTCAAACACTCACGTGCGCGCTCTTGCAGATGAGGTTGAATATCAGCTTGAAGAAGCAGGTATCAAAGCAGACCACATTGAAGGCAGAGCAACAGGCTGGGTGCTTCTTGAGTATAAGGGTGTTGTTGTTCACATTTTCCTTGAGGAATCAAGAAACTACTATAATCTTGAAAGACTCTGGGAGGATGCAAAGAAAATTGATGTTAATCAATTTTTAGATTGAAAATTGTAAGTTGAAAATGGCAAATAACAAGTTGCAAGTGGCAAATGGCAAGTGGAAAGTTTCGGGGAAGCTACGCTTCCAAACATTATAAAGCTTCGCGAACTGGAACTTTTTGCAAACAATGTCTTTTATGATGTGTAAAAACTTAGAAAGATTATGATTCAATAAGTTTTTTATAATGCCGACCGCAGGTCCCGAAACTTGCCACTTGCCACTTCCAACTTGCCACTAAAACAAAAAGGTAAATTACAACTGAGAAAGCCAATCTCAGCTTTACATACAGAAAGGATAGGATTTTATGAAATACGATTTTTCCGCCGTTGAACAGAAATGGCAGAAAAAGTGGGAGGACGAGGGAGTCTTCCACGCACAGGATAATTCCGACAAGCCTAAATTCTATGGCCTTGTTGAATTCCCTTACCCCAGCGGTGCAGGTATGCACGTTGGTCATATTAAAGCATATTCAGGTCTTGAGGTAATTTCAAGAAAAAGAAGAATGCAGGGCTATAATGTTCTTTTCCCCATCGGCTTTGATGCTTATGGTCTTCCTACCGAGAACTATGCTATTAAAACAGGTATTCATCCCCGTAAGGTAACAGATATGAATATCGAGAAATTCTCTTCACAGCTTAAAAAGGTCGGCTTCTCTTTCGATTGGAACAGAGTTGTTGACACAACTGAAGAGAGCTACTATAAATGGACACAGTGGATTTTCCTTAAAATGTTTGAAAAGGGTCTTGTTTTCCGTGACAAAACTCTTGTAAACTACTGCCCCTCCTGTAAGGTTGTTCTTTCAAATGAGGACTCTCAGGGCGGTAAGTGCGATATCTGCCATAGCGACATTGTTCAGAAATCCAAGGATGTATGGTATCTTCGCATTACAGAATATGCCGATAAGCTTCTTGAAGGTCTTGATAAGGTTGATTATCTTCCCAATATCAAGCTTCAGCAGGTAAACTGGATTGGTAAATCAACAGGTGCCTTCGTTAACTTCGAAATCGATGGCACAGATGAAAAAATGAAGATTTACACAACCCGTCCCGACACTCTTTTCGGTGTAACCTTTATGGTTATGGCTCCTGAGCATCCTCTTATTGACAAGTATGCAGATAAAATCGGCAATATGGCTGATATTGAGGCTTACAGAGCAGAGTGCGCTAAAAAGACAGAGTTTGAAAGAACTCAGCTTGTTAAAGAGAAAACAGGTGTAAGAATTGAAGGTCTTGAGGCAGTCAACCCTGTAAACAACAAAAAAATTCCCATCTACATATCTGACTATGTAATGATGGGATATGGTACAGGTGCTATTATGGCTGTGCCTGCTCACGACCAGCGTGACTACGAATTTGCACAGAAATTCGGCATTGATATTATTGAGGTTATCAAGGGTGGCGACATTTCAGTTGAAGCCTATACAGGCGATGGCGAAATGGTTAACTCCGATTTCCTTAACGGTATGACAAAGAAAGTGGATTCTATTGAAAAAATGGTAGAATTCCTTGGTGAAAAGGGTATTGGCGAAAAGGGCGTTCAGTACAAAATGAAGGACTGGGCATTCAACCGTCAGAGATATTGGGGCGAGCCCATTCCCATTGTTCATTGTGAAAAGTGCGGAATTGTTCCCGTACCCTATGAGGAGCTTCCTCTTCGTCTTCCTGAGGTTGACAATTTCCAGCCCGGTTCAGACGGTGAAAGCCCCCTTGCAAAAATTGACAGCTACGTTAACTGCACCTGCCCCAAATGTGGCGCAGCCGCAAAGAGAGAAACAGATACAATGCCTCAGTGGGCAGGCTCATCCTGGTATTTCTTAAGATATATTGACCCCCACAATACTGAGGCTTTTGCAGATAAGGAAAAGCTCGCTTATTGGGGACCGATTGACTGGTACAATGGCGGTATGGAGCACGTTACCCGTCACCTTATCTACTCTCGCTTCTGGCATAAATTCCTTTATGATTTAGGCGAGGTTCCCTTTGATGAGCCTTATTCAAAGAGAACCGCTCAGGGTCTTATTCTTGGTCCTGACGGTGAAAAAATGAGTAAGTCCAAGGGTAATGTTGTTGACCCCAACGAGGTTGTTGATTCTCTCGGTGCAGACGTTCTTCGTACCTATGTTCTCTTTATTGGTGACTATGAAAAGGCAGCACCCTGGAGCGAAAGCAGTGTTAAGGGCTGTAAGAGATTTATTGACAGAATCTGGAATCTTCTTGAAATTGTCAAGGATGGCGAGGAGTTCTCAAAAGAGCTCGAGGTTTCTTTCCACAAAACAATCAAAAAGGTATCCGAAGACATTGAAAATATGAAGTTCAACACAGCTATTGCAGCTATGATGGCTCTTCTTAATGAAATATATGAGGTCGGTTCAATCACAAAGGGTGAGCTTAAGGCATTTGTTAAGCTTGTTGGTCCCTTTGCACCTCATGTTGCAGAAGAGGTCTGGGCAGAGCTTGGCGAGGAAGGCTTGCTTGCAATTGCAGAGTGGCCCGCATTTGACGAGGCAAAAACAGTTGACTCAACAATTGAGGTTCCTGTTCAGATTTGCGGTAAGCTCAGAGCAACAATTTCAATTGCTAAGGATTCTTCCGCAGAAGATGCAATCGCTGCTGCAAAGGCAGATGCAAAGGTTCAGGAATTCCTTGATGGTAAGAATATCATTAAAGAAATCTATGTTCCCGGTAAGATTATTAATATAGTTGCGAAATAATTAAAAATCCCATTGCATTTTTGGTGCAATGGGATTTTTAGCTGCCAGTCGCCAGTTGCCAGCAGTCAGCAAATAGCAAATAGCAAATAGCAAATA
>JAFSDL010000050.1 GCA_017436285.1 Clostridia bacterium | reverse complement strand
TTTCTGCGCATTCAAGAGGTGTTTTGTTCATTGAGGGGTCATCCTGCTCAACAACAACCCATTCTGCGCCCGCTTTTTCTGCAGAAGCGATAATCTTTTTCCAATCCTGACAGCCATAGCCAACGGGACGGAATTCGAATGTGTTTTCTGCGCCTGCAGTTTCTTCCTCTTCAATACCGATAAGCTTATAAAGAGGTCCGTTACCCTTCTGACCTGCAAAATCCTTAAGGTGAACAATGGGTGCTCTGCCTGAATATTTTTCAACGTAAGCTGCAGGCTCTTCGCCACCAACATTTACCCAACAGGTATCAAGCTCTGTTTTAAGCAAATCCTCAGAAACTGTATCGTAAAGAATATCAAGGGCATATTTACCGTCAATTTTAAGGAACTCAAAATCGTGGTTATGGTAAAGGAGCTGAAGTCCCATTTCCTTTGCTGCCACACCGATTTTGCCGATACCCTCAACAGTTGCAGACCAACCATCTGTACCGGGGCGACATTCCTCTGTAAGATAAGGAACAACAACGAATTTACAGCCCATATCCTTATAATCCTTAAGAACTGCTTCGGGGTTCTCAAGCATATCATAATAAGGAACGTGAGCAGAAACGGGAACAACACCGATTTCATCACAGATAGCCTTAACCTCTACACCTGATTTGCCGAACAAACCCGCAAATTCAACACCCTCGTAACCAAGGTCCTTAACCTTTTTAACTGTACCGTAAAAATCCTTTTCCATATCGTCACGAACGGAATAAAGCTGAATAGCAATAGGTAATTTCATAGAAAACAAACTCCTTTGTTTATGTTTTTTACAAACTCTATATTACTCTAATTTCCTTTATATTTCAAGGTTTTTTCACCATTTTATTGACACAAACATACTTTAGTTGTAAAATAAATCCATTGATTATGAAATGAGGTATAAAGATGAAATATCTTGTTGTTTTATATGACGGAATGGCAGATTACCCCGTTCCCGCTTTAGATGGTAAAACTCCTATGGAATTGGCTAAAAAGCCCTTGCTTGATAAGCTTGCACGCTTTGGCAAGGTTGGTACTGTTAAAACCGTTGCTGAGGGTCTCAAGCCCGGTAGCGACATTGCAAATATGAGTGTTTTAGGCTACAACCCCAAGGACTGCTACACAGGTCGCTCCCCTCTTGAAGCAGTCAGCATCGGTGTTGATATGAAAGACACCGACATCATCTTCCGCACAAACCTTGTAACCCTTTCTGACGAGGAAAATTATGAGGACAAAACAATGGTGGACTACAGCGCAGGTGATATTTCCACCGCGGAAGCAACAGAAATTATCAAAAGCGTTCAGGAGCATTTCGGCAACGAAAAATTTGCTTTTTATAGCGGTGTTGCTTACAGACATTGCCTTGTGTGGAACAACGGTACTCTTGACCTTGGCAAAATGACACCTCCCCACGATATTTCAGGCAAGGTTATCGGTGAGCATCTTTCAGATAGCGAAAATGCAAAAGAGCTTATCGGGATGATGAAGGAAAGCTATGATTTTCTTATGGAGCACCCTGTTAATAAAGAGAGAATGGCAAAGGGTGAACGCCCTGCTAACTCAATCTGGCTCTGGGGTGAGGGCACAAAGCCTGCTCTTTCAAATTTCAAAGAGAAATATGGTGTTGACGGTTCAATTATTTCCGCAGTTGACCTTCTTAAAGGTATTGCAAAATGTGCAGGTATGGGCTCTCCCGATGTAGAGGGTGCAACGGGCTACATAGACACTAACTTTGAGGGCAAGGCAGACTGTGCTGTTGAAGAGCTTAAAACAAAGGATTTTGTTTATATACATATTGAAGCACCCGATGAATGTGGCCACAGAAACGAGCCCGAAAACAAGGTTAAGGCAATCGAAATGATTGATGAAAGAGTCCTTGCAAGAGTTCTTCCAGAGCTTGATAAATATGATGATTACAAGGTTATGGTTCTTCCCGACCATCCCACACCCATTGTTACAATGACCCACGCAGGTGACGCAGTTCCCTACCTTATTTATCAGAAATCAAAGCATAGCGATAACGGTATTGAAAGCTTCACAGAGAACACTGCAAAGGAAGCGGGAAACTATGTTGAGGTTGGCTACACACTTATGGATAGCTTTATAAATGACTAAATTTTTATCCCTATATTCTATTCAGGAATATAGGGATAATTTATGTTTTCATTTCCTATGTAGTAAGTGCTTGGAACCTTGCCTACAATAATTGTTTCCACAAGAATAATTGTTTCATCAACGCTTTCCTCCAATTTGCAAAGCCCCATATAAGCATAAGCAGAGGCTTTCACCTCAAGATAAATTATATGACGGGTCTGATTAATTCCCGCGCTTTCAAATTTTGAAACAACGTCTGTTACCGCAAAGCCATATATGGTGGCGCGAGTATTGATATTAAATCCCCTGCCATTCAAGAACGAGCCACCTAAAAGCGAGCCCAAAGGCACAGGAACAACAGTTTTATCAAAATTAGAAAGCTTATCTGAACAGGCATCTGCAAGCTCTGCCTTATAACCGTTTATTGCAGTATTATTTAGGGTTAATGCAGCGATTGTGCCATCACCATTCTTTTCAATATTAACCATTTCACCATATTTCACACCAAGCTCATCAACAATTTCATTAACTGCCCCATCAACCACATTTGAAAGACTGTTTTTAAGAGCATTTCCACCAACGGTTTCTATAATCGGGCGCAAACGCATATCCAACAAAACACAAAGAACAACAAAAACCAAGCCAACTGCACAAATTCTGAAAGCAAGTGTATTCCGCCTTTTCTTAAAATAAAATCGCTTTGCAATTATAGGTGGCGGTCTTTTCAGCCTGGGCTTAAAATACATTTTTATCATATAATTCACCGATATATTATATGAGAAATCATATAAATAGTTGCAAGTGGCAAATGGCAAATGGCAAATTAACGGGAAGCTCCGCTTCCAAACATTTTAAATGCTTCGCAAACAGATACATTTTCGAAACAAAACTTTCTCCTAATTTATAAAAATCCAGAACAATAAATTTATTTTTTCTATAATTTTTATAATTGCCGTGCGCAGCACCCTAAACTTACCACTTTCAACTTGCCACTAAAAAAATACAGTCACCAAATGGTGACTGTATTTTTTATAAGTTATCAAGTGTCTGCTCATAGGCAGGAATAAATTCCTTGAGGAACACATCTGCTTCGGGCACATTCATTTTTTTGATGCGCTTAAGGGTGGATTTTTCCGCCTCTTTAAATTCGGTGTTACCCGCCTTGCGCTCCTCAATGCATTTTATGAGGGCGCTTAATCTGTCGGCAGCCTTAATAAGAACAAGCAAATCCTCGTTCTCATTTTCGCCTGTTAAAAGGCTATTGAATTCTTCTCTCAAATCCTCAGGAAGCTTATTTAAAAGCTTTTCGTTTGCAGAGTCCTCAACTGCCTTGAACGCCACTAAAATATCCTCATTCTGATATTTCACGGGGGTGGGCATATCCCCTGTTATAATTTCATGGGCATCGTGGTAGAGACCTAATACTGCGGCTCTGTCGGGATTGTAGCTCTTACCGAAGCGCTTGTTACCTATAACTGCAAGAGCGTGTGCGATAACAGCCACCTCCTTTGAGTGACTGTCAAGGCTTTCTCTGTCGGTATTTCTCATTAATGCCCATCTGTCGATGTATTTCATTCTTGAAATCATCGCAAAAAAGCTGTAATTCATTTTAATTTCACCTTAAATGTTTTAATTTCGAAGGGCTTGAAGGTTGCAGTGAGGGTGTTATTCTCAAATGCCACTGCTTCGTCCTCTTCTTCCATAAGGTTACATTCTGTTGCACCTTCAATTGCACCGCAGAATGTAAGGGTTACGGGAGTTTTACTGTTCCAGGTTTCATAAGCACGGACAATAATATTATCGCTATCCTCTGCCACCTTAACTGTTTCAATAACAACATTCTCCTTATCGCAGGAAACAAGTGAATATTCAGGAGCCAGTGTACCCGCCTGAGCCTTCTGAGGAATTGCATAAAGGGGGAAGTTCACATTATAGCCCTCTTTAACAACATCGGAATCGTTGGCTCTTTTTGCGTGGGGGTAAATTGAGAATGAGAAGGAATGTGGCTCTCTGTCCTGAATGTGATTGGGATGAGTGGCACAACGGAAAAGAGTGGGTCTGATGCGACCATCCTTAACATCGCAGCCATATTTACAGTCATTGATAACAGAAAGACCGAAGCTGTTGTCTGAAAGGTCCGTCCATTTGTGCATTGACTCCTCAAACTGTGCAAATTCCCAGGTGGTATTAGTTGTTGTTGAACGTTCAATATTACCGAACTGAATATCAAAGGTTGCTCTTGTTGTGTTAACATCAACGGGGTAATTTGCTTTAAGAACAACGTGGTCCTCGTGCCAATCTGCCTCATAGTCCACATCAATTCTTTGTAAATCATTATAGATGCAGTAATACTCTGTAAATGTTGAATCACGGAAGGCTCTGTCAACCTTGTAAACCGCTCTCACTGCACCAAGCTCAATAAGCTCTGCTTCCTTGAAATCAAGCTCCCAGCTTTTTTCATCAAAATAGCATTTGATATCCCAAGCCTCGTGGTTATGGGGTCTGTCCTGATAAGCGATAACCTTACCGACAGCTTCTCCCTCGGGAGCAACGCTTCTGCCTGTTTGCTTATGAACAAGCTTTGAAATATTATATTCGGAATTGAACTCAACCTCAAAGTAAGGTGTTGAGGCTTTTTTATCACTAACATCAACAAAATCGAATTTCTTTGGTGCAGTTTTCTTGACTGTGTAGGTTGAGTAGCCCTTTGAAGCCACATCTGCAACAAACACGATTTTACCGTCAAAGGTTTTCTGATAGGGAGTTTCATTACCGTTTTTGTCAAAAAGTGCAAACTCTTCTTCGCAGGGGATTTCGCAGATTACTGCATCGTGACGGTTGAAGCCTGTTGTGTTGAAAACAACGATGCTGTCTTCCTTAAGATTGATTTTTGAAAGAAGTGCGCTCTGAGCCTTACCTGCCATTTCACAGCCTGCCTTGAGGACTCTTTCGTAATCCTCCTTACTGTCCTCATAAACCTGAGCTATGGAAGAGCCGGGAAGAATATCGTGGAACTGATTTAGAAGAATTGTTTTCCAATTTTTGAGAAGCTCTTCTTTAGGGTAAGCAAGCCCTGTTTCCTTATTGGCAATCGCACAAAGTGTTTCAACATCGTGATAAAGACATTCGCTCTTACGGTTATATTTCTTGTTTCTTGCCTGACTTGTGAGAGTGCCTCTGTGGAATTCAAGGTACAATTCGCCACACCAGGTTGGAAGATGCTTGTTGCCTGAAACCTTTTTATCAAGGTCCTTGAAGAAATCAAGGGAGGTTGACTGCTTAACAACGGGACAGCCCTGAATACCCTTTCCCATTCTTCTGCCATATTCAAGCATTTCAATAGTGGGACCACCGCCACCGTCACCGAAGCCATAGGACATTAAATAACCCTTTGAAAGGTCCTTCTGAGAATATCTCTTATAACCGCCTAAAACATAGAGTGGTCTTAATTTACTGTTATAGGTTGTCTGCCAATCTCTGCGCTCGTTAACAGTTGCGTGACAGCTTGGCGGGAAGTGAGAAAGCACCTCTGTTCCGTCAATACCGCGCCATTTGAATGTGTCATAGGGGAATTTATTATATTCATTCCAGCTGATTTTAGTTGTCATAAAATAATCCATTCCGCATTTTTTAATAAGCTGAGGGATTGCCGCAGAATAACCGAAAACATCGGGAAGCCACATAATTTTGTTATCAACGCCCAGCTCCTCACGGAAGAAGCGCTTGCCCACAAGGAACTGTCTTACAAGGGCTTCACCTGAGGCTACATTTGTATCTGCCTCAACCCACATTGAGCCCTCTGCTTCCCATCTGCCCTCTTTTACTCTCTTTTTGATTTCCTCAAAAACCTCAGGGTAATCCTCTTTAACATATTCATAAAGCTGAGCCTGAGAGGACATAAATTTATATTCGGGGTATTCCTCCATTAATCTGAGAACCGTTGAGAAGGAACGACAAGCCTTTTCCCTTGACTGACGAAGGCGCCACAACCAGGCAACGTCAATATGAGTGTGACCAACCGCCCAGCAGGTAGCCTCTTCAAATTTACCGTAAAGGTTTTTATCAAGGTATTCCGATGCCTCAATGCAGGACTGACGGAAAATCTCGCGATTATTTGTATCAATATCAAGAATATTGCAAGCCTCATTGAGAGCCTTGAGAATATTGATTCTCGCGTCACTATCCTCATCCTTATATTTTGCAACCTTTAAGGGTGTGAGAATATCAAAATATGTGCAGTAAGCAACATCATCAAATGCCTGAAGCTTTGCCCCAAGCTGAATTTCACCCTTCCATTCCCAATCATCTGCATAGGCATTGATTGCAATTTCAAGCTCCTCGCCACCCTCTGCACAGGGTGTAAGGGTTACATACTGATGGTTACTGTCGCCCCCCTGAACCACCTTACCGTTTACGCAGATAATAAACTGAGGATTGATATCGTGCTCCCATTTTCTCTGATAAGGAATAATTTTATAGATAACGTGGTGACCCTTGAAGCTATCGGGAATTTTAACTGTTTGCTTAAACCAGCAATAGCACTCCTTATAGCCCCAATAATCCTTATTTGCTTTGAAACCTGACCATTCGCCCTTATCAATATCCTCTACAGAATACTGACCCTCGCGATATAAAAAATCCCCCGTATCAACACTGTCGATAATAACAAATTTGCTATACATATCTCTGAGAATCTGATTGATACGACCACTAATCATATATCTTTCACTGTTTTTATCGTGGAAATCAATTTCAAAATGTGCCATAGAAAAAACCTCGTTAGTAAAAGTAAAGTAATGATATCACAGAATATGTGCTTTTACAATAATTTACGCCAAAAAAAGACTGTTTTATCGTTAATTTTTCATAGTTGACATAACAAAAAAAAAGAGTTAGAATGTAAGGTAATAATTTTGTCCAAAGGAGCGATTTGAATGGCACATTTTTGTAACGAACCCTCAAGAACCTTTAGCGAATATCTGCTCATCCCCGGCTACACCGGTCCTGACTGTATTCCTGCAAATGTTTCTCTTAAAACACCTCTTTGCAAGTTCAGAAAAGGCGAGGAATCTCCCATAACTCTTAACATTCCTATGGTATCTGCTATTATGCAGTCCGTTTCTAACGACACTCTCGCTATTGCACTTGCAAAGGAAGGCGGTATCTCCTTTATTTACGGCTCTCAGTCTATTGAAGATGAAGCAGCAATGGTTGCAAGAGTAAAAAGCTACAAGGCAGGCTTTGTTGTAAGTGACTCAAACCTCTGCCCTGATAACACATTAGCAGATGTTGTTGAGCTTTATGACAGCTTAGGTCATTCTACAATGGCTGTTACCGACAACGGTACTCCAAACGGCAAGCTTTTAGGTGTTGTTACATCCCGTGATTACAGAATAAGCCGTATGCCCCTTGATTTAAAAGTTACCGAGTTTATGACTCCCCTTGAAAAGCTCGTTACCGCTCCTGCTTCTACAACTCTTAAAGAAGCTAACGACATTATCTGGGAACACAAGCTCAATTCCCTCCCCATTGTTGATGATAACGGAAAGCTTATGTATTTCGTTTTCCGTAAGGACTATTCTCAGCATAAAGAAAATCCTCAGGAAATTCTTGATGCCCAGAAGAGATATATGGTTGGCGCAGGTATCAACACCCGTGACTATGAAGAAAGAGTTCCAGCTCTTGTTGAAGCAGGTGCAGACGTTCTTTGCATCGACTCCTCCGAGGGTTACACAGAATGGCAGAAGAGAACAATCGCTTTCATTCATGAAAAATATGGCGACACAGTAAAGGTTGGCGCAGGTAACGTTGTTGACCGCGATGGCTTCCGCTTCCTTGCAGAATCCGGTGCAGACTTCATCAAGGTTGGTATCGGTGGCGGTTCAATCTGCATCACCCGTGAAACAAAGGGTATCGGTCGCGGACAGGCTACTGCTCTTATTGAGGTTGCTGCTGCCCGTGATGAATACTTTGAGGAAACAGGCGTTTATGTTCCCATTTGCTCTGACGGCGGTATTGTTCACGATTATCATATGACTCTCGCTCTTGCAATGGGTGCTGACTTTATGATGCTCGGCAGATATTTTGCAAGATTTGACGAAAGCCCAACACCCAAGCTTAACATTAACGGTACTTATGTTAAGGAATATTGGGGTGAAGGCTCAAACAGAGCAAGAAACTGGCAGAGATATGACCTTGGCGGTCAGTCAAAGCTTTCATTCGAAGAGGGTGTTGACTCCTACGTAACCTACGCAGGCTCACTTCACGATAACGTTACAAAGAGCCTTTACAAGGTTAAATCCACAATGTGCAACTGTGGTGTTGTTACCATCCCCGATTTACAGAGAGATGCAAAGCTCACTCTTGTAAGTGCTACAAGTATTGTTGAGGGTGGCGCACACGACGTTACACTTAAGACTAATACAGGAAACATAAGATAATAAAAAAGGATGGTCGGTTGACCATCCTTTTTTATTATCAGCTACCAGTCGCCAGCAAATAGCAAATAGCAATTAGCGGTTTGCAAACAGTTGCAAGTTGCAAGTTGAAAATCGAAAACGGAAGGTTACGGGGCACAAAAATGCGCCGTAGAGCAATGTAGAGAACGATCTTGACCATTCCGTTGCAGTTGAAAGCTGAAAATGGAAAGTTATGTGACCTGCGGTCGGCATAAAAAAGCAAATCAGGAATGCATTTCTACACTCCTGATTCGCTATCTGCATTTGTGTCGCAACAGTGGTTCGTTTAGCATTTATATTATAACTCAATATGAGTTATCTGTCAATGTTTTTTGTATAAAAAGTTACAATAAAGCAAAGGAGTTGACAGATATGGTAAAAACAAGGTTAAAAGACCTGCGGGAAGACCACGATTTATTGCAGAAGAATCTTGCTGAAATGCTTAATATAGCACAAACAACCTATTCTCAATATGAGTTATCAAAACGAGAAATCCCTTATGAAATAATAATTAAATTAGCTTCATTTTACAACACATCTGTCGATTACATTCTATACTTAACAGATGATAAAAAAGCATATAAACGAAAAGAACGGTCTTGATTGACCGGTCTTTTTTTAGTGGAGCGTGGAAGGTTACGGGGCACAAAAATGCACCGTAGCAGAAAATGTAAATTTAAGCGAAGCCTATCATCCCTATTTGCCAAGGCAAACAGGGATGATAGGCTTCGCAACATCTTTACTCCTTGCAAAGCTCTGGCATCTGGCATCTAATTCTGCACTCCGCATTAAACAGTAATTTTCTCTTCTGCAAACAATGTTGCTAAAAAATCTACTGACTTCTGCAAGCATTCTCTCGCATATTTATTGATTGAGGGTGTAAGATGGTAGCAATGATTATTAACAAAGCCTGCCACGTGGTATTGGTCATAAAGCGGAACAACAGCTTTTAATTTCTCCGCCATGGGTTCACCCTGACCCTGACAGACCATATCATCATCTGCCCAGCAAATAAAGGTACTGCACCATTTTTCGTTCACAAATTCTGCCGGTGAAATATATTCATAATCAGGAAAATCCTTGATATTAGAAAAATCGTTTTTGAAATTGAAATTAAGAAGAGTTCTTGCTGTGGTGGGAATAACCCCCATAAGAGAAGTACCCTTCATAAGCACCTCTAAATCATAAATACCGCACATAAGCATAAGACCTTTAAGGTCAACGTTTACTTTATTGAAACCGAGAACATCACAAAGCTCTTCGTTATATTTTATTGCAGCCAGATATGAAGCGATATAACCACCTGCAGAATCACCTGTGAGAACAATATTATCTAAATCAAAGTTATATTTGAGAGAAAGAGAAGAAATAAAGTTGAGAGAATCAACACAGTCCTTCATAAGACCTTTATAATCCACCTCAGGTGGCATACGATAGTTAGGGCAGAAAACAAAATAGCCCTCTTTTGCATAAAATTCACAAATGGAAATTCTGTATTTCTTATCTCCTGCAAGAAATGCGCCACCGTGATAATAAACAATTACAGGATGCTTTTTGCCGTCACCCACAATTTCGGGTGTGTAATACAAATCTCCTTTATTCATTTTTTCGCTGCCATAGGCAATATCTCTCACAGAAACAACACTTTCAAAGTGAAAATTATTTTGTAACGGATCGCCTATAATATCAACCGCTTTAAAAACCAATTGTGCTTTATTCACACAATCGCCCCCTTGTAAAATTTTCCAAGCTTACCATAATTTTATTTTATTACAATAATTTGGAAAATACAAGAGGGATTTGTTTTAGTTTGTCATTTTCTCAATATCTCTTTTTAATTTTAATATTATTCTTTTTTCAAGCCTTGAAATGTAGCTTTGGGAGATGCCTAAAATATCTGCAACCTCTTTTTGTGTATGTTCGTTTTTACCATCCAGACCAAAGCGCATATTCATAATAAGCCTTTCTCTTCCTGAAAGAGTCTGCATACAGGCTATAAGCACTCTTTTTTCATCCTCCTGCTCAAGATTATCGTTTATTTCCAATCCATCTGTTCCTAAAACATCAGAAAGCAACAGCTCATTTCCGTCCCAATCCACATTAAGAGGCTCATCCAAGGAGATATCAAGCCTTTGTTGATTGACCTTTCTTAAATACATCAAAATTTCATTTTCAATGCACCTTGAAGCATAGGTTGCAAGCTTGATATTTTTATCAGGCTTAAAGGTATTGACCGCCTTTATAAGACCAATTGTGCCAATGGAAATCAAATCCTCAATATTAACTCCTGAGTTTTCAAACTTTTTTGCAATGTAAACCACAAGGCGCAGATTATGCTCAACCAAAATATCTCTTGCCCTTTGGTCACCGTTGGCGTTTTCCTCTGTCAGCCTTTCCTCCTCTGCCTTCGATAAGGGTGGCGGCAGGGTCTGTGGACTGTTTATGTAATAAACTGTATTAAATCCTGATTTTTGTAATAACCTTGCTTTGAGCATTCTTAATTTAATTATAAGCTTTTTTATCATTCTCTTCTTTCCCCATTTCAAAAATATTGTTGTTTACAAGTGCTTTATATTCCCCTGATGAAAGGGGCTTGCAAACCACCCCTATTGTGCAAAAATCTGTTTTATAAACACCCTTTTCTGTGGTAAGCCTGACAAATTGGGGAACAAATGACGGCAACAATCCCTCCCCCGTTACTGCACTGCAGGGCACAAGGCGAAAGACCTTGTGCAAGGATTTTGGAATATTTTCATAATTCTGATTTTTAAAAAACAGTAGCTCCTCTCTGCTGAACACAGGTGCAATTGCCGAAAGCTCTGCCACAACAACGGGTCTTCCGCTTAAGCCATCCTGCAAGGAATTGCCCGTATCAACAATAGCGGGAAGAGTAACGCTCATATTGTTATATGCAATTTCCAGAAGGCATTTACTACCCTTAAGAGTATGCCTTGTGATAACATAATCACCAATTAAAAACACACCATAAACAGAAAGCACACAGCCCACAAGATAACTGATACTCATATCGAAATAAACAATTCCGTTGTAATATAATATATTCCTCGGCTTAAAGGCTATTTGCAAGGCATAAACCGCCCCACCGAAAAGGAAGCTCACAAGAAAAAAGCCCATATATGTTTTCAACAAGGCTTTCACATTTTTCGGAAGAAAGGCAATACCCACTATAACACCTGCGGTAGCTATTTTAAAAAGCAAGGAAAGTGCGATATTCATATTCTCCCAAAGGATTATCAGTGAGCTGAAGCCACCCACCAAGGAGGCAACCAGAACCGCCCATTTATTAGTTGGAATTTTGCAGAAAACACGGACTGCAACAATTAAAATATATGTAATGAGAATGTTCAAAGCCACAAGCACATCTGCATAAATCGTCAATGCCCCACCCCCTTTTTCTATATTATATATTTTGGGGAACAAAACTTTTGTCGCTAAAGGTCGGTAAAAAAACTTTTCATTGACAAGAGAGAAGAATAATTTTAAAATTAATACAGAAACAGTAAGAGGTGAAAAGAATGAAGGTTTATAAGAACTGCAAGGTAGTTTTCCCGCAAAAAATCCGCGACTGCATTGTGCTTACGGATGATGGAAAAATTATTGATATAGTTGAGAGATACGAGGAAAAGGAAAATGATATGGTCACAGACTGTGGCGGTATGTATCTTTCCCCCGGCTTTATCGATGCTCATGTTCACGGTGGCGGAAACAAAAGTGCTATGAGCGAAAATTACGAGGATATTATAGCTATGGCAGAGGCTCACCTGAAGCACGGCACAACCTCAATTGCTCCCACCACCCTTGCCGCACCCATAGACCAGCTGAAAAGGGTTGTTCTTTCTATAAAAAAAGCAAGCGAAGAAAGCAAAAAAGCAAATATTCTTGGTGTGCATCTTGAGGGACCATATCTCAATTTAAAATACAAGGGTGCTCAAAGCCCCGAAAATATACTTAACCCCAAGAAAAATCCACCTGAGGAATTGCTTGATTTATGGAACAGAATTCTCATAATGGGTGCCGCACCTGAGGTTGAGGGCGGTTTTGAATTAGGCGAAAAGCTCAAAAAACGAGGAATCGTTGCTTCCGTTGCTCACAGTGCCGCAAGCTTTGAGCAGATTGAAGAAGCGTTAAAGCACGGTTATAGTGATATTACTCATATTTACAACGCTTGCACCTCTTGCTTTAAAACAGGGGTTTTCAGAACTGCAGGTGTTGTTGAAGCCGGGCTTGTGCTTGATGAAATTACCACACAGACTATTGCAGATTTAAGGCATCTGCCAAAGGGCGTGCTTCAGCTTATTTATAAATCCAAGGGCGATGAGAAAATGTATCTCATTACCGACGGACTTGAATTTTCTGCAAGCGACATAAAAGAAAATACCGTTTACACACAGGAAAACGGTATGAGTGTTATATATGAAGATAATGTTATGAAGCTTTCCGACCGTTCTGCCTTGGCAGGTAGCGCAAGTGTGCTTTCGGACTGCGTGAGAAATATGTATAAAGAGGTGGGTGTGCCTCTTTACAGTGCAGTGAGAATGGCAAGCTTAACCCCTGCAGAGGTGCTCGGCTTTTCTGATAAAAAAGGGCAGATTGCCAAGGGCTATGATGCAGATTTAATTTTATTTGATGATGATATTAACATTAAATCTGTTATCACAAACGGGAACAAAATTATATAAGTAATTAAAAGGGTATGTAAAAAAGCGAGCTTTTTACATACCCTTTTATCAATCTTAAAGTTTTACATATTTATTTAATTCGTTATCGTAAGCATAATTGCCATCTGCATTAAATGCAATAGTATTATTTGTAGACTCGCCTGTTTTTTCATAAAGTCTTACTACATATACTGTCTCGCCATTTTCTGCTGTTGTGGTTGTTCCCGTAACAACAAGAACATACTCCGAAATTTCCTTTTCTATGCCCAATTTCTTTTTACTATATGAAGAAAATTTTTCCTGTAGCTTTTTATTATTCTCTTCATCATATATAAATGCAGGCTCAGTTGTTGACAATTGCTCTGAATTTTCGGTAGGCACTTCATATTTTACAGGTCCATCAAGAGTCAAAAGCAAATATTCTTTTGTTTTTTGGTCATAAACAAAGCACTGTTGACCAAAAATCATAAAAGTACCCTCAGCCTTTTCATCACCCTCATTAAATGCTTCAACAAGGCAGGCATCTTTATCTGAAAAGCGGGTTGGGCTTAATTTAAGCTCATATTCATAAATATCTTTTGATAAGCCCAGGCTTTTCTTATCATAAACCTCTAAAAGAGTTCTCGCAACATTTTCATCCAAATCAATTGAACCTGCATTGCCCGTAATTTCAATAACTGTTTCAGCAGTTTCAAGAGCTTTTCCGTCATCAATATATTCATTTTTACCACAGGAAGCAAAAATTGAAATACAGCTTATTATTAAAAGTAAGGCTATTATTTTTTTCATCTTTATTCTCCGAATTATTTAATAATATTTTTTCTTATACACACTATACAATTTTCGGAGTGATTTGTCAAATTACATTATTGTTACCGTTTCAAAGCTACCGCTTCTCTTTTATATTTTTCTCTTGTAGCAATACCGCCTCTGATATGCCTTTCCTCTTTATTTATATCAAGAACCTTTCTAACCTCGCCATATAAAGCGGGGTCGATTCTTTTGAGCTTTGTTGTTATATCGCTATGAACGGTGGATTTTGAAACACCGAATTTTTTTGCCGCCGCTCTTACTGTTGATTTGCTTTCAGTTATGTATCTTCCAAGCTCTACTGCTCTTTCATCATAATCATTAAACATAAAAATCCTCCCATATATTTCTATACAAAATATATGAGAGGATTGATTTTAATATTACTTAAATATTAACGTCAAATACGCGTGATATGACGAAAATTATTCGCCTTTCATACCAAGAAGCTCTACTGTTCCATCATAAACTGCCTGTGAAACCTTGATTGAATCAAAAATAGCTGCCTTGATATCATCATCAGTTGCGCCAAGCTCTTTTGAGAAACGGTCGGGAATGAAGAGGTTGAGACCCATAATATCTGCAAGTCCGTCAACATCAATACCGCTTTCAATACCCTTTGCAGCATATTCTTTCTTAACACCGCCAAGACCCATTCTCATCATCCAGGGAGCAACACTGATAATCTTACGGTTTTCGCCCATACCTCTTGCGGCATAAACGATTTTAAGGAATTCCTTCCAGGTAAGGTTATACATACTGATAGGCCAAGCCTTTGCGCCCTTTGATTTTTCAGCAGCACCAACAATAACCTCACCAACCTGGCGAACTGTAAGCATTGCAGTACCGCCACCGGGGTACATTGTGAAGGGAAGCTTATCCATTCTCTTAATCTGCTCAATAAGAATAACCCAAACAGGCTTTCTACCGGGCTGAGTACCGAAAATATAAGGAAGCTCAAGAACAGATACATCAAAATTATCGTCCGCAAAGGAGAATGCAACATTTTCCTGGTCAATACGACTTCTGATGTAGGGATGCTTCTCAGTAAGCTTCATATCGGGTCTTTCTTTTGCAAGATATGCAAAGTAAGAGCCGAGAATAACTGCGCTCTTAACGCCAACCTCTTTACAGAGAGGAAGAATTCTCTCGAGAGGCTGAATGTTATATTTATAATATGCATCGTAAACAGGTGCAGGGAATTCAACTCTTTCATCAATACCTGCTGCGAAAACGAAGCAATCGTGACCCTTGAGAAGCTCACGGATTTCGTCGTCAGTTTTCTCGTAGATATTGCAGAATTCAAGCTTCATTTCCTGAGGAATAGGAGCACCTTCGGGAAGAGGAGGAAGAGCAACGCTTGTTACCTCGTGACCTCTTTCGATAAAAATTCTTGCGGCTTCACAGCCAAGAAGACCTGTACCGCCAATCATAAATACTTTCATTCTGTAACCTTCTCCTTAAAGTTATCAAAAATTTCGGGACCGTAGAAATAATTCTGCTCTTTACTGTGAAGAGGATACCAAACCTGAGCAAAGAAGGGGTTAAGCTTTGCTTCTGTATCGTAATCCCAAGGCCAGGGAAGCTCTGCGGGACACCAATGACCGCCACGAAGAACAAGGTTGGGGCTCATTTCGAACTCATTACCTCTTGCACTCTTCCATTTAACAGGAGTGTACATATCAACGATTTCAGTTGCGAGACACTCACCACCTCTGAAAGCAGCAGCCTTCTGAAGGTCTTCAAGTGTAAGTGAATCGAAATCCTTTGTTTCGTCATAACCGTGGTCAAGAACGATAACATCATCAGCAGTTGTTTTCTTTGAGGGAATCTTGATATCAAAATCAGCCCATTTTCTGGGAAGCTTATCAAAATTCTCTTTGCTACCGTAGTAAGCAGTCATTCTGACATCAACATTGTTTGCTGCCCACCAGAGTGTACCGTACTCGGGAGTCTGAGCAATTTTCTTCATAAAGGGCTTAACTGCAAATGCGAAGGGCTTTGCAAGGAAAGCCAATTTATAGAAGAACTCAACATTGTTCATCATCTGTTTAAAATACTGCTTAACAGGAATGTTAGCACGGAAATGGCAATATTTTTCAAGCTCATCACCATCATAGTACCACTGACCGTGGAAGTTCTGAGTTGTGAACCAGTGAGGGTCAAAAAGCTTCTTGGGAGAGCCAAGACCGAGAGTGCCGAGAAGGAGCTCTTCAAATTCATAGTTTGTAATTCTGTATTCTTCACCGGAACCGATGTTATAGAATCTTCTCCAGAATTCCTCGGGAATATCATCACCGCAAACATTTGCAAGAAGACGACCTGAGTCTTCAACAGTTGCCCATTCAAGAACACCGTTAATGGGAACATGATACATAATGGGTTCCATATTTTTAAGAATAGCAGGATAAAGAATACCGGACTGACGAAGAGATACCCAATATTTAAGACCTGATTCAGCGAAAACTGCCTCAGCTTTTACTTTACTGATTGCATAGTGGTCATAAACACTGATTTTAATGGGGTCACCTGTTCTTGCCCAGTGAATAGGCATATTACGGTCACCTGTTTCAGCAACTGTGCCTATGTAAACAACTTTAATTGCATCGGGATCGGGCTGAGCCTTAATAGCGTTAACAATGTTCTGAGCCGCAGTAACGTTTGTTTTCTGAGTTTTCACGGGATAATAGTCTGCAGCGGGAGAAACCATACCACCAACATGAAGAACATAGTCTGCGCCTGTTACACATTCGAGAACATCTTCATAGTTTGTAAGGTCACCCCAAACAAGCTTAACTGCGGGATCATTTTCATAATCCTTGAATTTATCCTTGTTTTTCTGACTGCCTCTGTTAAGAAGAACGATATTATACTGATTCTTCTTTGCATAGAGTTCCTTGAAACCTGCCCATCCCATTGTACCTGATGAACCGGTTAAGAATACGGTTTTTTTAGACATAAAAAACACCCCATCTTTCCAAAATTTTAACATCTTACATTATACAATTATTTAACACAATTTGTCAACATTGTGTGATAAATTATTAACATTGTTTAGTCGCCAGTCGCCAGCTGTCAGCTACCAGCCTTCACAGAGGAAAAATCGTTGCACTTATTATTTAAAAATGAAGAAATGCGAATAAGAAAGAACGACAAGATTTTTGCTTCGATGCTGGAGACTGGTAGCTGGAGACTGGTAGCTAAAAAGCCCGACCAAAAGGTCAGGCTTTTTTCACCACTCAAACTCAGGTCTTTGATTTTCTATATGCTTTGAGGCTTTGAGAAGAAATTTTCTCATAGGCTCCATTTTTCTTATATAAAATGTGAACAAATCCAAGGTGTTTTCAAAGGTATCAAAATCCTCATCGGGAATGAAATAAATCATTTCCCAATTCTTCATTTTAATATATTCTGCCGCCGGGTCGTCTGCAGAAAAGCCACGTGGCATTGATTTAAGCTTATCACCATTAACAGAAATATTTGTTTTATACATTATTTCCTGAAACTCATCAAAATGCTTTGAAATATAATGGCGGATATTGTTCATTTTCGCAGTTGTATCGCACCAAAGCCCTGTTCCGAAACAAGAGGAACCGGGGCAAACACGAAGATAATAACCAACGGGTAACCAAGACTTTCTGTCAGGTGAAATATATGCTCTGAAGGCAGGATTGTATGGCGGTCCGTTCTTGTGAAAGCGCATATCACGAGCCACACGATACATCCACTCTCTCGGCTCCATATACATTATTGTTTTACCAATATCGGGTGCTTCATCGTTTATAACAAAACGAAGCCTGTCAATAAACCCAAGAAAATCCTTTCTTGCCAATTCATATTCATCGTGGGTTTCGTGGAACCAGGTTCTGTTGTTATTTAACTGCAGATTAGTGCAGTAATTCATTATTCTTTTAAAATCCATTTTCTGCATCCTTTTAAAAAATTTCTAAAAATAAAATATCATACCAATTTTTAAAATGCAATAATATTATTGACAAGAACAAAATAAATACAGTAAAATAAATTCAGATTTTAACCCTTGGAGGTAATAAATATGGCAGTTTTCAGACCCTTTAAAGCATTAAGACCTGTCCCTGAGTATGCAGATAAGGTTGCGGCTCTCCCCTATGATGTTATGAATAGCAAGGAAGCTGCAGAAATGGTTGTTGGCAACCCTTATTCTTTTCTTCACGTTGATAAAGCGGAAATAGATTTACCCGAGAGCACAGACCTTTATAGTCCCGAAGTATATGCAAAGGCTAAAGAAAACCTTGAAAAGCTTGAAAAAGACGGCATCTGCGCAATGGATGAAAGCCCTTGCTTTTATGTTTACCGCCAGATTATGAACGACAGAGAGCAGACCGGTCTTGTGGGCTGTGCCTGGGTTGATGATTATATTGAAAACCGCATTAAAAAGCACGAATTAACAAGAGCGGATAAAGAAGCAGACCGCATCCGCCACGTTGATACCTGCGATGCTAATACAGGTCCTATTTTCCTTTGCTACAGAGATAACGAAAAGGTTAATGCAATAATTGAAGAGCAGAAAAAGAATGCTCCTGTTTATGATTTTATAACCGATGATGGAATCGGTAACACAGTATGGGTAATTGAAAACCCCGAAATCTGTAAAGAGCTTTCCGAGCTTTTAGGTCAGGTTGGCGATTTCTATATTGCAGACGGTCATCACAGATGCGCCTCTGCAGTTAATGTTGCAAAAATGCGCAGAGAACAAAACCCTGACTTTGACGGAACGGAAGAATTCAATTTTTTCCTTGCAGTCCTCTTCCCTGCTAATACCCTTGAAATTATGGACTACAACAGAGTTGTTAAGGATTTGAACGGCAATACTGAGGAAGAGTTTATTGAAAAAATCGCAGAAAAATTCGAGGTTGAGCTTGCATCCTGCGATGGTGCATATTATCCTGAAGAAAAACACACCTTTGGTATGTATCTTGGTGAAAAATGGTATAAGCTTACTGCAAAGGACGGCACATTTGATGAAAACAACCCCGTTGACCAGCTTGACGTTTCAATTCTTCAGAAAAATCTTCTCACACCAATCCTCGCAATCGGTGACCCGAGAACAGATAAAAGAATTGATTTTATCGGTGGTATAAGAGGTCTTAAGGAGCTTGAAAAGAGATGCAAGGAGGATATGACAGTTGCATTTTCAATGTACCCCACCACCCTCTACGACCTTATGTCAATTGCCGATGCAAATATGATTATGCCACCAAAATCAACTTGGTTCGAGCCAAAACTGTTGAGTGGTCTTTTTATTCACAAGTTGAAATAAAAATCTATAGTACTGAATTTTGGAATAAATAAAAATACAGAACAATAAATTTTATGGCAGTCCTGACCTTCCTTCAAAGGAAGGGGGACCGCCTTTTTATTTGTAGCTGTTATAAATATAATTTCAAGCGTAGGAACAATAAAAGAAAATTTAAGTTGGTCGGGTGGTGGAAGGTTCTTGACGCGCAAGCGTCATTTCACCGTAGGTGAAACTGTAATAAAATCATTGTTCTCTGTTAGTTTATTACAATTGAATCTCACGATTCAACGACGCTCATTGGGTTCGCGTCGAGAACCACCCACCGTTCCGCTATACTTTATTCTTTACCTTTACAACAGTCTCGCTTGGTACAAAACACCAAATTTTTATTCTTTTAAAGACGGTCCCCCCGCCTTCGAAGGCAGGCACCACACACAACAACTTTATTCTCCTATCTTTACAATTGCGTCGCAGATCCAATACTGGCAGCTGGCAACTGGTAGCTGGCGACTATAGACTGGCAGCTAAAAAACGACTCAACCGAAGTTGAGTCGTTTTTTGTTAATCGGGAATCACAAGCATATTTGCTGTTCCGTCGGTATATTTCATTACAAGGAACTTGCAATCATTCCCTGCGTTATAGGTCATAAATGCTTTTTCACGAAGTTTCTCCGCCTCTTCGGGTGTGATTTTTTTAATGTCAGCTTTAGGGATGGGAATTAATTCATCATAGCCATCATCAAAATCCCAATCATTGTGATACCAACCATATTCTTTATCAGAATCTTTGGTATATCCACAACCATCCTGCAGGTACACTCCGTTTTTACTATAATTCCAACAATATGTCATAGCGGATAAACAATAACCATCTTTAGTTCTGACAACATCATCAAACGCTTGAGGTAAATACATCCACGATAACAATTTTTGTGAATCAATTATATGGGCTTCTTCAACTGTCAAATTTGAAACAAAATATTTATACAGGTCTGCTTTTTTCAGTACACTTATGGTATTAACCATATCTGTAGTTACTGAAAATTTAAACAGACTATACTTCCAATCATCTAACAATTCTTGTGCTGTAAACTCTTCACCCTCGTCAGCATAAAACATTTCATTTTCTAACAACGCTGAACAAGAGGCTAAACTAATTATGCCAAGTTGTTTTTCAGGTCTAAAATGCTGTGAAGCTGACAAATTTACATAATCCTCGTATAAAGCTTTTTTCAACTGCTCTATGGTATCTCTTTCAATATCTTCGTTAGTAAGACAAGTTGCAACAGTATCCTTGCCTATTACAACAAGTGAATCCGCATCAGCAATTGTCATATAAGATGTAGTATCATCAAGAGCATAATCGAAATCTTCATCATCATAATGACTTTCACCTATATTTTTGAAATTATTATTAAAAATTAAATCTTTTTCCCACTCAAACCAGGCATACTCGGATGAAGAACTGTTAATATCCGGACTTTGATTTAAAATTGTTTTATAAAAATTCAGAACAGTTTCGGTTTCCCAAAGCCCACCTATTTTTTCACAAGCCTCTTCACTTAAATATGTGAAACTTCTGGTTACAACACTACCATCTTCAAGCTCATAAGTTATTGTAAAAGTATCCTTTATATCATAATTGCTATCTTTAGCTATAAATTTTTGAATATCTTTAATTAATTCAATTTCTTCTTTTAATTCAAAATTAATATCGGGACTTAGACATTCATCTATAGAACCATAATAATCAATGGTGTAATTGGGTATTAAATAAGTAACATCATTTATTGAAACTGATTTTATTTTCTCCGCATCAGGAGAATATGAAGAATAACCAAAGCAACCGGTAATTGAGATAAAAAATACCAACAACGTTAAAGCCACTGAAACAACAATTCCAAATAAATTAAATAATAATCCTTTTGATTTCTTAAAAAACAACAGCACAATTATGATTGCTGTAATAAAAGCAAAAATTACAACACCTATTAACAAAGCAACCATTATACTTGATGGTGCGTCCGCAAAACAATATTCATAAATATAGTTAAAGATAACGGCTTCTATCATCAAAGCTGGTGTTAAAGCAGATATAATTCTGACAAGTTTAGATTTTCCTTTCTTATCGCAATTTTCTACTTGAAAATTTTTCACAAAATATTTTTCAACAACAAATATTATGCCGATAAAAATTACAATCCAAATCAAGTTTTTAACAATATAAAACGCCGGTGTTTCGAACCAATATTCCATTGATACATCCTTATCATCAAAACCGAACACATTTAAATTCAAAGTATAAAGAGGATCAAAGAAAGATAAAATTGTTGTAACGTCATGTACTTCAGCAGAAGTATAATTCGAAAAATACCAATATTCCCAAGCCACTGAATGATAACCTTTCAAAAACAAGGAAAACATTGAATCAGCCAAATTAAAAAGTGAAAAAGGCAATGCGCAAATACTTGCTCCGAAAAATAATGTTTCTATTGTTTTACCACACACCATACTTGAAAACGCACCAACTGTATAACCGACAAAAATCGGTAATATTGCTATTAATGCATTCGCAAGATATTCATCTAAAAGGTCTGTTGAATGTTCTCTAAAATCCCAACTAATACTCGTTAATATCACATAGAATCCAATTGTTATTAAAACCATACTTAGAAGAGGAAACCAGAAGTTCTTTCTGAATAGTGTTTTCCTTGATTCGCCAAAGCTTAATATAGTAGTACATTTTGTTTTTAATTGTAAAAATCTGAATTGAACCAATGAAAGCAAACAACCCGAAGCAAATGTAATTATTGACAAATTATTAAACTCTTGTTCAAAATCATACGGATTATACAAAGAAAATGACTCAGTAAAAATTTTCACTAACAACTCGTAAATAAGAACAAGTGCATATATAACTAACAGTATAACAACATTCTTGTTAAACACATGTGGTAAGTTAAATTTTCTTTTTCCTGAAGACTGATTTGATTTTTCCGTCATCAGTAATCGCCTCCGTTTCTTCTGAGAATACTTCTTCAAGAGTAAGAAGCTCTGTTTTGATGCTATCCGCACCAAGATTTCCTAATTTTTCTGTCTCTTTTTCAACATCACCGCAAATAAGGAGTGTTGCAGTTCTTTCGGTCAATTCGCATTTTCTGTAATTAACGCCTTTGAAAAGCTCTTCGTTTACTGAATTTTCAAAGGTCAGGTAAACTTTTCTGTAATGCTCGCTAATATCTTCAATAGCGCAATTAAGTATAACGCTTTTACCATTGATTATTGCGATATGGTCGCATAAATCTGAAATATCAGCAAGGTTATGTGAGCTGATTATAACCGATGCACCTGTTGTGTTTATGTATTCAAGCAAAAGTTTACGAAGAATTTCTCTTTTATGGGGGTCAAGTCCGTCAAATGTTTCATCAATCAAAAGATATTTAGGTGAAGCACCGAAGGCAATTGCAAGACCGGCCTGCTTTTTCATACCCTTTGAAAGTGATTTTATGTTAGACTTGGAATTAAGCCCGAATAAATCACAAACCTCTTGAAAAACCTCAAAATCGAAATTCGGGAAATACTCTGAATAATATTTTGCAGAGCCTTTAACGGATGATTTTACGGGAAACCAGGTATCATCCGTAAGATAGAACAGCTCTTTTCGTTCCTTTGAGTTATCGAAAGCATCTGCACCGTCAAGAAAAACTGCGCCCTCTTCTGCTTTAAAAACACCTGCACAAACATTCAGAAGTGTGGTTTTACCGCAACCATTAAAGCCTGCAATACCGAAAACAGAGGAATCGTCAACGGTAACATTCACATTTTCAATTGCTGTGTAGTCACCGTATTTTTTGGTAACACCTTTAATTTCAATCAAAACTCTCACCCTTTCCGTAAATCTTATTAACAAGGTCAATTGCTTCGTTCAGGCTTAAGCCCTTTGCCTTTGCCGAAAGCACAGAGGCAGTAAACTCCTGTTGTGCATTTTCAAGAATAATCTTGTTAGCAATAGCCTTTTCGCTTATAAAAACACCGCTACCCTGAACGGAATAAATAACATTTGCCTGTTCAAGCTCGTTGAATGCCCTTTTTATTGTGTTCACATTCAGATTCAAATCCGATGCCAGCTGCCTTATTGGTGGCAATTTATCACCGGGCTTCAGCTCACCGAGAGTGATTTTATTAAGAATCTGCTCTTTTATCTGCTCAAATATCGGCGTTCTGCTGTGATTATCTATTCGTATCAACAAATGACCTCCTTTTCTGTAAATTGTGCTATCTCGAATAGCACAATTTTAATATAGCATACACTTCTACTTTTTGTCAACAAAAAAGATTTTGTAAGTGTACCACCCACCGCTGACGCGGTCCCCCCTCCTTTTTTACCTTTAGGGTAAAAAAAGAGGGATAGGCTTCGCAATACTTTTACATACTGGTAACTGGTAGCTGGCGACTGGCATCTAAAAAACGACTTGCTTGCGCAAGTCGTTTTTTCTTACCATTTATGATGAACTTTTTCGTGGAACACGGGTATATCTTTTATTTCTAAAACTGTTCCGTCATCGAGGACTGCGGTTCCGTTGAGCATACCGAAGAGCTTTTCTGCTTTTTCGCAGATAACGCCTGCGCTTATATTGGTATGGTCATTGAAGAAGGGCTTGAACCTCATATTGAAGCGGTTATCGTTGGAGGTCATAATCCATTCATCCATAACATTACCTGTTGGTATACCGAAATCAACCAAATCAAGCTTATGGCATTTTCCGTCATAGAAAAGCATATTTTCGCTGGCGTTACTTGTATCACCGAAGCCATAGCCGATGTTATAGCCAAAGGGCTTGCCGTCAACAAGTCCGCTACCAATACCCCAATACCAAGTGTTATTGTATGTCCAGACACCTCTGCCCCAATCAAGAATACCGAAATCCTTTGAGGAATCAAAGGTATATGTTCTGCCCTTAACCTTAACATATCCGCTTGCATTCATACAAGTGATTTTCTGATTATAATAGAAGGCCTTTTTATCCTCTGTCCAAGGGGTTGCAATAACCATTGTATCCATTGGGGGTTGCTTTAAATAAACATCTGCTTCAAGCTCTGTATGGTTGAAGCATCTTTCATACTTGCAGTAAATATGCCTGCCGTCCTCTGTTCTGTCAATATGATAATCGCAGGTTTTGGACTTAAAGGCAATATCGCCCTTTTCGCTTGTTGCAGGAAGATTTAATTTACCGTTGGGGAAAAGCTGAACCTCGGTACAATCAAATTTCTCTTTTGTTTCAAAATCGAAAACGGAACAGCAAACAAGCCCCATATATCTGTTATCTGCAAAGGTGAAGGAAAGAGCATATTTGCCCTCGCTGTTCATAATGAGATAATAATCCCATTCTTTAAGGCGGTTTTTCTTTGATTTTGCCACCGCATCGGGTGAATAATCAAAAACGAGAAAATTTGCCCAACCCGGTTCACGAAGAACACCGTTTTTATCAAGAAGCGGTCCGTTACCTGTAATTTTATGATTTTTATTCATAATCAGATACCCTTTTCGTCATAGAGGAACACTGCTTCAAGAGCAACCTTAACACCTGTGTCAATTGCCTGAGCGGAAAGGTTATCTGCAGTATCAAGACGGGTGTGATAATATCTTGCAGGAGTGGGGTCCATTGCAGTGAATGCACTTGCAGGAACGCCTGCCTGAGACATTGCTGCAGCATCGGTTGAGCCGAGCTCAATTGTGCCTATGGGAACATCAATACCAACAGTTTTTGCTGCATTCTGCAAAAGCTCTGCAACTCTGCGGTCATTTTTAACCATACCTGTCATATCTTTTTCGTAAATCTTTGCAAATTCAAGCTCACGGATTGTATCAAAGCTGATAAACACAGTTTCAACACCATCATTAAGCATATCCTTATTTGCCTTTGCGAATGCCTTTGAGCCGCGAAGACCCGCCTCTTCACCACCTGCACAAAGAACTGCAACCTCTGTGTTTTCAAAGCGGATGTCATTATCTGCAAGGAATTTTGCAACTGCACAAGAAACGAAGCAGCCTGAAAGGTCATCATTTGCGCCCATAACAGGTAATTTATAGTTACAGAATTTAAAAGCCATGATAAGAACGGGAACTGTGATATACATAAGAACCGCAATAATGCGAAGAGCAATATTGCCATCCTCACCCCAGATAATGCCACTTACTGCACCACCGTGAACAAGTCCGTAAATATTACCGCCAAGACCTAAAAGAATAGCAACAACTGCAGTTACAATGATAGTTGCAACAACAGGTCTGCCACCCTTGTATGTATAGGTCCATTCAAAAGCAGAGTCGGTATGACCGCTTAAGATAATACGCTTTTTGGTTTCACCGCTTGCTTTTCTTACACCATATACATTACCGCTTGTTACCTTGGGGAAGAAGGGGTCAAGAACGGGCTTGTAGAAAATAAATTCTGCAAGAACAAAGAAAAGTGTGAGGGCAGAAAGAGCAAGACCTGCAACACTGATGCCCAATGTGAACATTACTGTTGAAAGAATAAGAAGCGCGGCACCAAGAGGAACCCAAGCCATAAAGGCCTTGTCACTGCATTTATACTCCTCTCTTTTAACCTCATCGCAGAATTTTTCAAGGTCTGCCTTCATATACTCCTGTGCATTCTTTTCTGCCTCGCTACCAACTGCACGAGGGCCGAAATTTTTGCACACATTTTTAATGCTTTTAATTGCATAGTTTGTGTATTCCCTTACCTTTATATCAAAATTAGGGATGCTTTCATTTGCTTTCATATTATTCCTCTTTTCTTTTTTACAATGCCGACCGCAGGTCCGAAGCTGGCGACTGGCGACCGGCAACTGGCGACTTGCAATAATTATATAACATCTTTATGCTTTTAACAAGGGCTTTAAATATTTTCCCGTATAGGATTTTTTGCATTTGGCAACCTCTTCGGGTGTGCCCTCTGCAACAATTTTGCCACCACCGTTACCACCCTCGGGACCAAGGTCGATAATATGGTCGGCAGTTTTTATAACGTCAAGGTTATGCTCAATAACAATTACGGAGTTATTGGCATCAACAAGCTTATTGATAACCTCAAGAAGCTTTTTAACATCGGCAGTATGAAGGCCTGTTGTGGGCTCATCCAAAATATAAATTGTTCTGCCTGTTGCTCTTTTGGAAAGCTCTGTTGCAAGCTTAACTCTCTGCGCCTCACCGCCTGAAAGAGTTGTTGCAGACTGACCAAGAGTGATATAACCTAAGCCCACATCAAAAATCGTCTGCAATTTATTGCGAATTTTAGGTATATTCTCAAAGAAATTCATCGCTTCCTCAACAGTCATATCAAGAACATCGCTGATGCTTTTGCCCTTATATTTAACATCAAGAGTTTCACGGTTATACCTTGCCCCGCGACAAACCTCACAGGGCACATAAACATCCGAAAGGAAGTTCATTTCTATTTTAATTATACCGTCACCCTCGCAGGCTTCACAGCGACCGCCTTTAACGTTAAATGAAAAGCGCCCCTGGTCATAGCCCTTTGCCTTTGCATCCTGAGTGGATGCAAAAAGTGCTCTTATATCATTGAAAACACCTGTATATGTGGCAGTATTTGAACGAGGAGTTCTGCCGATTGGCGACTGGTCAATGTCAATAACCTTATCAAGATTTTCAAGACCGAGAATTTCATCGTGCTTGCCTGCAAATTTTTTCGCATTATTAAGCTCGGTTGCAAGCTTTTTATAGAGAATTTCATTGATTAAGGAAGATTTACCCGAGCCTGAAACACCCGTTACAACAACCAATTCACCCAAAGGAATTTTCACATCAATGTTTTTAAGATTATTCTGCCTTGCACCTTTAATTTCAAGAAACTTACCGTTACCCTTACGACGTTTTTCAGGTACCTCAATTTTCTTTTTGCCTGAAAGATATTGACCTGTAAGAGAACGCTCACATTTTTTGATATCCTCAACAGTACCTGCACACACAATTTCACCACCGTGAACACCTGCACCAACACCTACGTCAACAATGAAATCCGCTTCATTCATTGTGTCCTCATCGTGTTCAACAACAATAAGTGTATTACCCAAATCACGAAGATTTTTAAGGGACTGCAAAAGCTTTTCATTATCCCTCTGATGAAGACCGATGCTTGGCTCATCAAGAATATATAAAACACCCATAAGAGAAGAGCCGATTTGCGTTGCAAGGCGGATTCGCTGACTTTCGCCACCTGAAAGTGTGCCTGAGCTTCTTGAAAGCGTGAGATAATCAAGACCCACATTGCAAAGGAACTGAAGCCTTGATTTTATTTCCTTAATAATCTGTTTACCGATAATCTGTTCTTTTTCCGAAAGCTCAAGATTCTCTATAAACTTAAGCTCGTCACCGATGGACATATCAGTAAGCTCTTTGATATTTATGCCACCAACAGTTACCGCCAAGGGTGCGGGCTTGAGCCTTGCGCCCTTGCAATCGGGGCAAGGACAGGCAGTCATATACTGCTCAATATCCTTTCGTGACCAATCGCTTGTTGTTTCTTTATATCTGCGTTCAAGGTTATTGATAATACCCTCAAACTCGGTCATATATGTTCCGCTTCCATATTCATTTTCACGGACCATTTTAATTCTTTCACCGTTTGTTCCATAAAATATTGCTTTCTGTCCCTCAGGTGAAATTTTATTAAATGGCGTATCAAGAGTAAAATTATATTTTTCTGCAAGGGCATTGTAATACATACCCGAAATGGTGCTTGCATCACTTTTGCTCCAGCCTGTGCCCCTTATTGCACCCTGATTGATAGAAAGCTTTTTATCGGGAACAATCAAATCCTCGGAAACACGCATAAACACGCTTAAGCCTGAACAGGTGGGACAAGCACCGAAGGGATTATTGAAGGAGAACATTCTTGGCTCTAACTCATCCATACAAGAACCGTGGTCGGGACAGGCAAAATTCTGAGAAAAGAGGATTTCCTCGCCACCGATAACATCAACAATTGCAGTCCCCTCTGTGAGAGCAAATGCAGATTCAAGAGAGTCTGTTAAACGGGAATTTATACCCTCCTTCATAATAAGGCGGTCAACAATAACCTCAATATTATGCTTGATATTCTTTTCAAGCTTAACCTTTTCCGAAAGGTCATACATAATTCCGTCAATTCGTACTCTTGAATAGCCCGATTTTCTTACGCTCTCAAGCTCCTTCTGAAATTCACCCTTTTTGCCCTTGGCAATAGGTGCCAAAATCTGAAATTTTGTACCCTCGGGAAGAGCAAGCACCTTATCAACAATCTGGTCGATGGACTGCTTTGCAATTTCCTTACCGCAAACAGGACAATGAGGAACACCTATTCTTGCATATAAAAGCCTTAAATAGTCATAAATTTCCGTAACCGTACCAACAGTTGAACGAGGGTTTTTAGATGTGGTTTTCTGGTCAATTGAAATAGCAGGAGAAAGCCCGTCAATGCTGACAACATCGGGCTTTTCCATAATACCGAGGAACTGCCTTGCATAAGAGGAAAGGCTTTCCATATATCTTCTCTGACCCTCTGCATAAATTGTGTCAAAAGCAAGAGAGGATTTGCCCGAGCCTGAAAGCCCCGTGAAAACAACAAGCTTATCACGAGGTATTTCAACACTGACATTTTTAAGGTTATGCTCTCTTGCACCCTTTACAATTAAATTCTTTTCCATAAATTAATTTATTTTCCGTTTCTGATTTTTTCAATCTGGTCGCGTAAATATGCCGCATGCTCAAATTCAAGAAGCTGTGCGGCGGCACGCATTTCTTTGGTGAGCTTTTCAACAAGCTCGTTCTTTTCTCTTTCAGAAAGCCTGCGCTTTGCAACTCTTTCCTGAATATTATCCTTAGAGCTTATTTCAAGAATTTCACGGACATCCTTTCTGATAGTCTGCGGAACAATTCCGTGCTCTTCATTATATTTCATCTGCTTTTCGCGTCTGCGATAGGTTTCGTTTATAGCTCTTTCCATTGAGCCTGTTACCTCATCCGCATACATAATAACCTGACCGCCTGCATTTCGGGCAGCACGGCCTATGGTCTGAATAAGTGAGGTTTCGCTTCTGAGGAAGCCCTCTTTATCTGCATCAAGGATTGCAACGAGAGAAACCTCAGGAATATCAAGTCCCTCTCTTAAAAGGTTAATTCCTACAAGCACATCGAACTCACCCAATCGCAAATCGCGAATAAGCTCCATTCGTTCAATGGTATCAACATCAAAGTGCATATAGCGTACTTTAATGCCATAATCAGTTAAATAGTCCGTTAAATCCTCTGCCATTTTGCGAGTGAGAGTGGTAACTAAAACGCGCTCTTTTTTTGCAACTCGCATATTGATTTCGGAAATAAGGTCATCAATCTGTCCTTCTGTGGGGCGAACACTTACCTCAGGGTCAAGAAGTCCAGTTGGGCGAATAACCTGCTCGGCAATCTGTGCGCTTTTTTCTTTTTCAAGGTCACCTGGAGTTGCACTCACAAATATTTTCTGATGGGTTTTATCATAAAATTCATTGAATTTTAAAGGTCTGTTATCAAAGGCAGAGGGAAGCCTGAACCCGAATTCAACAAGGCTTTCCTTTCTTGAACGGTCACCGCCATACATACCCCTGACTTGTGGTAAGGTTACATGAGATTCATCAACGAAAAGGACAAAGTCATCAGGGAAATAATCAAGAAGAGTAAAGGGGGCTGTTCCCGGTTTTCGTCCCGACATAACTCTCGAATAGTTTTCAATTCCCTTGCAGAAGCCGGTTTCACGAAGCATTTCAATATCATACAAGGTTCTCTGCTGAATTCTCTGAGCTTCAAGAAGCTTGCCCTGAGACTTGAATTCCTCAACGCGATTTTCCATTTCGTTGTAGATATTTTCAAGTGCCTTTTCCATTTTATCGCTTTCCACAACATAATGGGATGCAGGGTAAATTGCCACGTGGGAACGGGTGCATTTAACCTCACCCGTAAGAGGATGAATTTCGGAAATTCTGTCTATTTCATCACCGAAAAACTCAATTCTGTATGCAGTTTCAGAAGAGTAAACGGGGAAAATTTCAACTGTGTCCCCCTTTACTCTGAACTTATTTCGGGTAAAGCTAACATCATTTCTTTCATACTGAATTTCAACAAGCTTTGCAATAAGCTCGTCCCTATCCTTTTGCATACCCGTACGAAGAGAAATAACCATACTGCGATAGTCAATAGGGTCACCGAGAGTATAGATACAAGATACACTTGCAACGATGATTACATCTCGTCTTTCAGAAAGCGCGGATGTTGCAGAATGGCGCAGCTTATCGATTTCGTCATTTACTGCGCTGTCCTTTTCAATATAGGTATCGGTTGTGGGAATATATGCCTCAGGCTGATAATAGTCGTAATAGGATACAAAATATTCAACCGCGTTTTCAGGAAAAAACTCCTTGAACTCACTGCAAAGTTGTGCGGCAAGGGTTTTATTGTGAGCGAGAACGAGAGTTGGGCGATTAAGCTTCGCAATAACATTTGCCATTGTAAAGGTTTTACCTGAGCCTGTTACACCTAAAAGGGTCTGCTCCATATAGCCCTTATTCACACCATCAACAAGCCTTTCAATTGCTTCAGGCTGGTCGCCCATAGGCTTGTAATTTGAATGTAAAATAAACTTATCTGCCATACTCTCACCTCTTTATTTTCATTTTGTCAATATTATATTATATCAACAATTACAATTTATCTCAATAATTTTTGTTATATTTTAACCCCGATTTTTCAAATTCTTTTGTTGCTCATACATAGCCTGTTATGGTATTATTTAGATATATTGAAAATTTCAGGAGTTGATTCTATGAAAACACCTAAGCAAGGCGTTTTATTCGATATGCTCAAGCAGTTGAATAAATACTGCATCAAAGAAAAAATTGATATGCCCTCTTGGGAAACCTATGACGGTGATTATCTTGGCGAGGGGCAGCATAAATTCTACCCCGAAACAACGAAAACACTTAAGCTTGGCGACCATTGGCTTGCTCGTTATGACTGCGCAAGAATTTTTAAAACAACTGTTACTCTTCCCGAAAGCTTCAAGGGTCAGAAAATCTATCTCAACCTTGATTTCGGCGGTGAAATTCTTGTAAGAATCAACGGTAAAATTGCAAACTCCGTTTCTTCAAGAGAAAAGAGCGGTTGGGTTGGCAGAGAAACTGTTAATATTACAGAAAATTTCCTTACCTTCGGCGAGCCTATGGAAATTGAGCTTGAGGCTTGCATTGACTCAGCAGGCTTCTGCGATATGGGTATGGAAGGAATCAAGGAATGCGAATACACACTTAAATTTGCAAGCTTTGCAGTTGTTGATGAAATCTGCGAAAAATTCTATCTTAACTGCGTTACCGCCTGGGATGCACTCCCCTGCATTAAAGATGAATTCATTAAAGAAAGCGTTTACAAGGTTCTTGACGATTCACTCCACCTTGTAGACTTTGATTTTGAGGAAAGCGAAACAAGAAAATCAATTGCAATAGCCTGCGAGCATTTTGATAAAAAGCTTTCTGAAATTGAATATACCGCCTCCTCTGAGGTTATTTTTGACGGTCACTCTCATATTGATATTGCGTGGCTCTGGAGAATTCAGGAAACAGAAAGAAAGAGCGCAAGAACCTTTGCAAACAACCTTGCTCTTATGGATGTTTACCCTGAATTTACATTCACACAAAGTCAGGCAATTGCCTATGATATGATTAAAAAGAATTATCCCGAGCTTTATGAGAGAATTAAGGAAAAGGTTAAAAACGGTCAATGGAATATTGTCGGTAACACCTGGGTTGAATGCGATACTAATATTGCCTCCGGTGAAAGTATGATTCGTCAGCTTCTTTACGGAAGAGAATTCTTCCTTAAGGAATTCGGCGTTTCATCAGATACATATTGGCTTCCCGACTGTTTCGGCTTCTCTTACGCTTTACCGCAGATTATCAAAAAGAGCGGTATGAAATATTTTATTACAACAAAGCTTCTTAATCAGGATACCAACCGCTTCCCTCACACTCTTTTCAAGTGGAAGGGTGCAGACGGTTCAGAAATTCTTGCACTTAATCAGCGTTCACATTATCAGGGCGATTATGACCCCAAGCAGGTTTGCGATGCATCATTTAACAACGACTTGAAGCACGTTATGAAAACAGGCTTTGGTATGTTCGGTTACGGTGACGGTGGCGGTGGAAGCACCTACAGAATGCTTGAAAATGCAAAGCGACTTAAGAATTTCCCCGGTCTTCCCAAAACAAGAATGGGGCATCCTGCAGAATTCTTTGCGGAAGCTGAAAAAATCCGCGAGGAGCTTCCTACCTACTGCGATGAGCTTTATTATGAAAACCATCGCGGTACATACACAAGTCAGGGCTTTATCAAAAAGGGCAACCGCAAAAACGAATTCCTTTTGAGTCGTTGCGAAATGGCAGGGGTTTTCGGTGGCGGTTATGATATTGAAAGATTACAGAACCTTTGGCTCTTATTCCTCAAAAATCAGTTCCACGATATTCTTCCCGGCACATCCATTCACGAGGCAATGGAGGACTGTCGTCCCGATTTTGCAAAGCTTGAAAAGGACGGAACAGAAATTTTCTGCTCTGCTCTTGAAGGCATTACCGCAAACATCACCGCAGAAAAAGACGGTGTTGTTGTATGGAATATGATTTCAACTGAGGTTACTGCGCCTGTTACTGTTAAGGGCAACAAAAAAATCGGTGCCCTTTCAAGAGTATTCACCAAGGATGGCGAGGAATACACCGAATTTATTGCAGATAATGTTCCTGCTATGGGTTATAAATTCTTTGCTTTCGGAGAAGCGGAAGAAAAAGACTGTATTAAAATCGGTAACGGAATTATCGAAAACGAAATTCTTAAGATTACTTATGATGAGAACGGTATTCTTACATCAATTTTCGATAAAGAAAACAACCGCGAAACTCTTGACGGTAAGGGTAATGTTATTTCCGTTTTCATTGATAAATGTATTCACGAAACAGCCTGGAACCTTGAACAGAACTATGAAAAGAAAAAATGGGTTCTTGAAAAAGCAGAAAGCGTTGAAATTACCGAATGTTCACCTGTAAGAGCTGTTCTTAAAGTTGTGAGAAAATTCAACAAATCAACTATTGAACAGAATATTATCCTCTATGCAGGCAGCAGACAGTTACTCTTTGAAACAGAGGTTGACTGGCAGGAGCGCGATAAGGTTATGAAAGCAGCATTTGATGTTAATGTTCTTAACACAGAAGCAACCTTTGAGGCTGCTCACGGTGCAATCAAACGTCCCACTCATCGCAACTCTTCATTTGATGCGGCGCGATTTGAGCAATGCGCTCATAAATGGGCAGACCTTTCCGAAGGTGATTATGGCGTAAGCATTCTCAACGATTGTAAGTATGGTTACGACATTCTCAACAGCAGAATGAGAATCACTCTTCTTCGTGCGCCCACAACTCCTGACAGATACGGCGATTTAGGTCACCATAGCTTTACTTATTCCTACTATCCCCACGCAGGCACCTGGCAGACAGGCGGTACAGTTGAGGAAGCGTTCAAGCTCAACTTTGCTCTTAAGGGTATTCCCGTTACTGCAAAGGCCGGCACTCTTCCCGAAAGCTTCAGCTACATTAACTGCGATAATGATGATATTGTTATTGACGCAGTTAAGCAGGCTCAGGATGGTAACGGAATTATAGTTCGTGTTTATCAGAGCAGAAGAGTTCGTGGCGAAAGAAATCTTACAATCAATCTTCCCTTCACAAAGGCTTACGAATGTAATCTTATGGAGGTTGATGAAAAAGAGATTGAATTCAAAAACAATACAATTACCTTTAATGTTACACCATTTGAGGTTAAAACATTCAGATTGGTTTAAGGAGATACTGAAATGTCAAATTTTATAAACCCTTATGCTGAGGGTACAGCAAACAGCAAGCTTTTTCGTATTCCCTCTATACTTACTCTTAAAAACGGCAGAGTTCTTGCCGGTGGTGATGTTCGCTACGGCAACGGAACAGATGACCCTGCCAATATTGAAACAGTTATCCGCTATTCTGACGATAACTGCAAAACCTGGTCAGATATTGTATGGGTAAACCATTTCAATGATATGGAGGATGCAGACCATAACAAAGCAATCCCTACTTCTGCCTCATTCTGCGACTCAGCAATATGTGAAGATAAAAAAGGCGTTGTTTACCACGTGGCTGACGCTTGTCCTGCATATATGGGATTATGGAGAGCAGGTACATACGGAAAAAGCAACGGTTTCATTGACGGTAAGCTTGCCCTCTGCGATAAAACGAGCCACGAAAAAGCCGAAAGCACAACTCTTGATAAATCTCATTATCCTTATTATGTTGATACTTTTGGTGAAGATGGTTTTGCACCCGTTTTAAAATTTTCCGATAATTCAAGCTATAATGATTATTTTGTTGATAGATTTTACAACATTTATCAGAAAATCGGTGATGCCTTCTCCCCTGTTCTTATAAAGCAAATGAACAAGGACGGCACATTGAATGACAAAGATATTATTGCAAATATTTTCTATGCCTATGCACCCATTAAAATCTATCCCACATATTATCTCTGGGTAAGAAAGAGTTTTGACAAAGGCGAAACCTGGTCTGACGGCAAAATTCTCAACACTCAGGTTAACGCAAAAGGTTTTACAGGCTTCTCTCCCGGTGTTGGTATATGCATTGAAAAAGACGAAAAACAAAGGGTTCTTTTCTCCGTTTACGATAACAACGAAGGAAAGGAATACACAAGCGTTATTTACACCGATGATGGCGAAAACTGGCACCGCTCTGAAAAAGCAAAGCAAGTGGGCGAAGCAGGAAAAGGAAGCGAAAGCCAATTTGTTTTATTGAATAACGGTGTTTTGAGAATGTATTCACGAAACACAGCAGGATTTATAGGCTATACAGATTCAACAGACGGTGGCGAAACCTGGAGCAAATATACGATTGACAAGGGGCTCTCCTACTGTTCAAACTGTATGTTCTCTGTTATAAATTACTCAAAGAAAATTGATGGTAAGGATGCAATTATCCTTGCTTGTCCCGAGAAGAAAATCAGAAAGCTTGGGGTTATCCGAATCGGTCTTTACGGTGAAGATAACGTTGTTGAATGGAAGTATATAAAGAAAGTTACTGATAGTTTAAACCCGTACTCTTACATATATTCCTGCATAACGGAGCTTTCCGACGGCAGTATCGTTGACCTTTACGAAAGCGACAAAGCAGAGTTCAGTTTAAAGGGTTATACAATTGAAGATTTGAAGGTAAATGATAAAACAAAACTTTCACTTGTTGATAGCATTAAATCAAAGATTTATAATAAAACGAGGAAATAATATCACAAAAAACTGCACCGATAAGGCATCAACCTATCGGTGCAGTTTTGTATTAAGCTTGAATATACTCGTTAGTATAACCTTTTATTTGAGTATATGTTCTTATTTCATCTTCTGATAAAACTGTCTTTAAAAGCCTGCCGACATCTATTGCCGCACGTTCTTCTGCATCGGTATACCCTAGTGTTTCATAATAATTATAAATCGGTTGCAAAGGAGTGTCATCCCAATTCTTATTTACACCGCCGAACAAAACACGGACCGAAAAAGGTATATCAGGATTATTTTTACAAAAGCAGTGAACAGAGCCTTTAATATAAAGTTTTGCCTTTTCAACTTCATCGGCATATAGTTTTGCAGAAATATTTCTGCCGGTTTCAGATGAATCCAAGAACATTATTAATCTCCTTATTTCCATAAATTATACTATTAAATACAAGTCCAATCGTTTGCAAACCAATAAAAAGTTTTATCATATTTATCTGGAGTTCCTCTATTTTTGATTTCTATCATATATTCTAATTCAACTTTTCCAGATAATGCAGCAGCTGCATATACAGGATCCGTAATATCATAATTTTTGATGCGGATTTCAGTCGCATCCGTATTATCAGTCAAATTGGTTGTATAACTTCTTCTGTAATAATAATAACTAAAATCACTATCACCCGACAACCATGTATTTGATGATTTGAATGTGGCTGATTCAATTCCCGAATTATAGAAAGCGTACGCGCCAATAAGAGCTGTATTCTCTGGAATTTCGATATTAGATATACCCTCACAATTGTAAAAAGCATATCTGCCTATTTTGACTAAAGTATCAGGAAAAGACACCGAGGTTATGAAGTCTTTTCCACTAAAACCACCCTCTAGTATTTGTGTAATCGGAATAGTTTGGTAAGATGACGGAATTACCAAATTTGTTAAATCAAATGTACTCGCCGCCTTAACGCCATATGTGCCATCATCAAGCAAAACATATACAAGTTGTCCGTCAGTAACAGACTTACCGTCTGTTACGCTGTAAACATCACCAATATTCATAGGATTATCTAAATCATCGGAATACACAATCCAAAGCTTGCCATCTTTTATTTCCGCACTTTCTATTCCTCTACCGTCAACACCATCTTTACCATCAACGCCATTAGTTCCGTCCTTGCCATCTTTACCGTCAGCACCATCTTTACCATCTGCGCCTTTTATATTGCCTAAGTTGTACGTGGAGTTATCAGTCATAAGAATAGAAAGCTCGCCGTCTGCGGAGAGTGTAACAGTTTTGATTCCAATTCCGTCCGAGCCCTTTTCCCCGTCTACACCGTCCGCACCTACAACTTTACCAAGGTTTTCTGTTTTTCCGTCTGTATAGGTTAAAACGAGCTCACCATCAGCGTTGATTTCGGATTTAGAAATACCGATACCGTCTTCACCTTTGATATTACCAAGGTTAAGAACAGTTCCGTTTGTCAACTCAACGCTTAATGCTCCTTCGGTTGAAATTGTAACATTCGCAATACCGACACCGTCTGCTCCATCCTTACCATCTGTGCCGTTTGCACCATCTTTACCATTAGTTCCGTCTATACCATCTTCACCGACAATGCAACCAAGATTTACGGTTGAGTTATCTGAGAATGTGAGAACAAGTTCACCATCTGTATTTATATCTACACCTGAAATGCCGATACCGTCCTTACCGTCTGCTCCATCTTCACCGTCTTTACCATCAATACCGTTGATACCGTCAATACCATCTTTTCCTACTACTAAGCCGAGGTTGTCTGTTGTGCCATCTGAATATGTAACAATAAGTTCACCATCTGCATTGATTTCCGCTTTTGAAATACCAACGCCTGTTGAACCTGTACCATTAGTACCGTCTTTGCCATCTTCACCGACAACCTTACCAAGATTATCAGTTGTTCCGTCGGAATAGGTCAAAATGAGTTCACCGTCAGCATTGATTTCGGATTTTGTAATACCGATACCATCAACACCATCTTTACCGTTTGTGCCATTGATACCATTTGAACCAACAACTATACCAAGATTTGCTGATGTATCATCAGAATAGTAAATTACAAGTTCACCGTTTGTATTGATTTCGGTTTTGGCAACACTAATACCATCTTTACCATCTGTTCCGTTAGTGCCATCCTTACCGTTCTGTCCGTCAAGACCATCCTTGCCATCAGTTCCGTCTTTTCCGTCAACACCATTTGTGCCGTCTTTACCTACAACAGTACCGAGGTTAACAGTTGAATTATCAGAATATGTTATAACAAGCTCTCCATATTCATTTATTGATGTTTCGGTTATGCCGACACCATCAGTTCCGTTTTTGCCGTCAAGACCATTGACACCATCCTGTCCGTCTTTACCGTCTGTTCCGTCTGCTCCATCCTTACCATCAGCACCTTTGATTACACCAAGGTTCATTGTTGTACCGCTTGTGAGGGTGATTTCAAGTTCACCGTTAGCATTGATGTTTATTGTTTCAATACCGACACCATCTTTTCCGTCAATACCGTTAGTACCATCTACGCCATCTTTACCATTTGCACCTACAACAACACCGAGGTTGTCAACCTGACCGTTTGAGTAAGTTAAAACAAGTTCGCCTTTAGAATTGATTTCTGATTTTGTTACGCTTATACCATCTTGCCCATCTTTACCGTCAACACCATTAGTTCCGTCTTTTCCGTCAATGCCATCTTTACCATTAGCACCGTCTTTGCCATCAGCTCCGATAACATTACCAAGGTTTGAACGCTGACCGTTGGAATATGTTAACACAAGTTCACCGTTAGTATTGATTTCAGCATTTACAACACTTATTCCGTCAACTCCGTCTTTACCATCAATACCATTTGCTCCGTCTGTTCCATCTTGTCCATCAGCACCTACTACAATACCAAGATTAGATGTATTACCGTCTGAATATGTAACAACAAGTTCACCATTACTGTTTATTATTGTTTCGATTATGCTGATACCGTCTTTACCATCAAGACCGTTAGTACCATCTTTTCCATCGATACCATCAATGCCATCTTTACCGTCAGCACCGATAACTATTCCTATATTAGCAGTTTGTCCGTTGGAATATGTAAGCACAAGTTCACCATTGGAATTTATTTCAGAATTGGTAATACTAACACCATCAGCACCATTCATTCCTACAACCTTATCAAGATTTACGGTTGTTGAGTCAGAGAAAACAAGTACAAGTTGTCCCTGTTCATTGATATATGCAGAGGAAACACCTACACCATCTTTTCCATCTGCTCCGTTCTGCCCATCAAGACCGTCTTTGCCATCCTTACCGTCAATGCCGTTTACTCCGTCTTTTCCATCAGTACCATTGATACCATCTTGTCCGTCCTTGCCGTCAACTCCGTCTTTACCATTATTTCCATCTGAGCCAACAGCTTTTCCAAGATTGAGTGTGCTACCATCTGAAAGAGTGATTAAAAGTTCACCTTTTGAAGAAAACGAAGCAGATTTAATAGATGTTAAATTTTGCTCATTTTTTGCTTCAAGTGAATTTAACCATTCGTTTTCCGTTCCTGAATAGCCATTGTCAACGGCTATCTGATATGCAGATTTACCCGAAAGAGAATCAAGCCATTCTTGTACTGTGCCCTCGTAACCATACTGAACAGCAAGCTCATAAGCTGATAAACCATCTTTTACTACCGAAGAAACGGGCTTATCGCCACCATCAGTAACAGCGATATTTCGATTATGAATAACCGTTGCAACAAGCGCTGAAATCCCAAAAACTATAGCAAGAGCAACTACTATTGCAATTACCTTTTTTAAAACTTTTTTCCTATTCATTATCCTACCTCCGCAAACTATTGATTAACAAAACATTTTGGTGAACACTATTCACCAAAGCCATCCTCATTTTAGCATAGAATAATAAAAAAGTAAACACTATTCACCAAAAATGAGGTAGTTCTATGTTCAAAATCAAAGCCGCTGATGGCACTAATAACCTTTGTGGGAAAAAAATCGCACAAATAAGAAAAAGCAAAAAGCTATCGCAACGCAAATTAGCAACAAAAATGCAATTACTTGGATTTGACGTTGACCATTACTTTATTCGCAGAGTAGAAAATGGTGAAAGGTTTGTTACAGATATTGATTTAGTAATATTTGCAAAAGCACTTGAAGTATCAATCTCAGATATGCTGTCGGTGGATGATTTGTAAAAATGTTGACAAATAGCTAAAATATGTTACAATAGCAGACGGAACTTTTGTTCCCTTAGGAGTTATCCTACACGGTAGGCGGTTAGCCCTTTCTTTTATGAGAGGGTATTTGCCCTCTCGATATACCGAGGGGGTGATGCTGATGGAGTATTTAACATTTGTTGTTATCATCCTTATTGTAGCTACAGGTTACATAATAAGCATAAAAAAATAACCGCCCAAGCCTACGAAACTTAGCGGTTATTTCAACTAATTTTCAGGGCTAACCGTCTACGGGATAGCTCCTTTGCATTTATATTATATGTTACATTTGACAATTTGTCAACACACAATTATTATAATCGGCTTTGCCCCTTAATTTCTCATTTTTAATTTCTAATTCTTAATTTTTATGCGAGCTTTGTTCCGCCTTTTCGCACTAAAATTGTATCATCGCCGATTACAACAATATCTTTCCAGCACACAACAATTTCATCACCTTTTCCGCAAAAGCCGAAAACACCTCTTCCGCAAAAAACGGTTATGCTGACTAAACAGCCCGTGCAGGTATCTATTTCAACATCAGTAACGCAACCTAATCTGCAGCCGTTATCAACATTTATAACCTCTTTTGACCTTAAATCAGTTATAGTACATTTCACCTTTAAATCTCCCCTTTATGCAAAATTGTTCAGAGTGCCGTTTTGAAGCGAGTGGTGCTGTATAAAGATACCGCCCCGAGCAAAAAACGGTACTATGGGCAATTTTTAAAATCCAAAGTCATTGTCTATGAATGAGCATCGCGTAATTGTCCCAAGTCCGTATTTATGGCGGATATTATCCTTGGTACATTCAAGCCGATGCTCTTTTTCTCTTTTTATATGATATTCCAAATCAAGAAAAGATATTTGTTCACACACTTCATCACCATTAAGTAATTTTGTTCCCGTTACGGTTAAAGAGCGAATGGGCTCTTTTTCTATATCCACATTGGCTTCTATAAGTGAAAGTGCGGTATTTCTTAAATCATAGGATAAATCCGTTGGTGACGAAAGCTGTGTTGAGCGTTGAATTGTCTGAAAATGGGTATCCTTTATGCCTACCTGCAAGGCAGAGCATTCATAATTATGCTTTCGTAATCTTGCGGCAACCTTATCACAAAGGAAAAAAACACAGGTACGCACATCATCAAGGCTCACTAAATCTCTTTTAAAGGTTGCACCATTACCAATGGATTTATATGCCTCTCTGTAATCAAATCTTAAAACAGGTGAATAATCATAGCCATTAGCATATCGCCAGATGATTCTGCCGTTTTCTCCTAAAATACGATAAAGCTGATTTTCGTCAAACTCTGCCACATCACCTATTGTTCTTATTCCTATATTACGAAGCTTTTCGGCAGTTTTTCTGCCCACCATAAACAAATCGCCTATTGGCAAAGGATATAAAAGCTCCTTGAAATTTTCGGGCGTAATTTCCGTTGTGGCATCCGGCTTTTTATAATCGCTACCCATTTTGGCAAAAATTTTGTTATAAGAAACTCCAACAGAAATTGTTACACCAACCTCTTTTTTAATAGTCTCCCGCAATTCATCTGCAATTTCCTTGCCACTACCGAAAAGATGTGTGCTACCCGTAACATCAAGCCAACACTCATCAATACCAAAGGGTTCAACCAAATCTGTGTATTGACAATAAATATCAAAAATTCTTTTTGAAAAATCTTTATATTCCTCATAATGTGATGGTACTGTCAGAAGCTGAGGGCATTTTGCTTTTGCCTGCCATATTGCCTCACCTGTTTTAACTCCGTATTTTTTTGCTTTTTCGTTTTTTGCTAATATTATTCCGTGCCTTTGCTCAGGGTCACCGCAAACAGCAAAAGCATATTTATTAAGCTCAGGATTTAATGCCGCCTCAACAGATGCAAAAAAACAGTTGCAGTCGCAATGCAAAATAACTCTTTCCAATTTCCTCTTCCTTTACTCTTTCTGTGGTATGGGCAAGCCCATACCTTACGGCTTTGCAATAAGAACATTTGTTCACAAAGCACATTATAGCAGAACATTTGTTCTTTGTAAAGAGGCAAAGCAAAGAAATTTCTAATTACACTCATCAACACTGTTTAAATTTATAATTGCCGACCGCAGGTACCAAAACTTTCCACTTTCCATTTGCAATTTGCCACTTAGAAAAGCATCCCTACCACCATCATCGCTTCAAGTTTTTCATAAATCTGATTAATACTATCAACAGGCAATGGATTTTTTCCTTTGCCGATTTCAATTGTAAAGGCAGGACGGTTAAATTCTTCAATAAACCAATCCTTCAGACCGCCACTTGCATAAAGCCCCTCATTTTTAACCAAAGTATAATCAGTTAATGCAGAAAAGATTTTTGCTATATGCAAGGACTTTTCAGGTGTATTTTTTCCGTATTCATAAAAAATTTCTTCGCCCTGAGAATGGAAGGTTATAAGCATATCAACAGAAATGCCTCTGCAAAGCTTAGTAATTGCTGAGGTTTCAGGCTCACTTTCAGGAAAAAGTCCACCATATCTGCTTGGGGAAGGTGAATCTATGCCTGCTTCTTTTTCTGCCTCCCTGAGAGTGTACCAATCCGCATTAAAATTATGGTTTATATCCACGCCTCTTGCATTTGCACTCCAGAAGCTGAAATCGCCCTTACAGATTTCAAAATTCTGCACCTTATATTTTCCGCAGGCAGATGCACCCTTAAGAGAAATTTCAATTCCGTCAGGATTAAGCTCAGGTATTATAATAATCTTTTTATTTTTCAGAATTTCTCTGACATCAAAGCCTGAAATTGTTTTTTCGTTTTCATAGGCAAATACAAGATTTTCTGTGAATTTTAAAAGCAAAAGTGAGGTCAACCATTCAATTCCGTGAGTGCCTCCCACATAAACAATATTCCCCTTTCCCTCACCTATTACAAAAGCAAAAAGCTCTTTTCCCAAAAGGCTTTTTCCGCAGGTTGTAATTTTCAAGCTACTGTATTTACCACCAAGCTCTTTTACGAGATTTTCATAAACCGAATATGTAAGAATTTCATTTTTTACAATTTTTAACATAAAGCTCACCCGTATATTGTATGTTCTCTTTACCGGCGATATTTACAAAATATGGGTTTTGTGGTTTAATATGTATATAATTTTATTTTCGGAGAGTTGTTATGACTTTTATTTGCTTTTTATTGTTATTAATTTTTTCTTTATGCGCGTTTTTGATTTATAAAAAATCAAAAACTGAAAAGAATATTGAAAAAGCCTTTGCTCTTGCTTTGGCTTCAATTGTTCTTTTCAGCTTGGGTCTGGAATTTTCAATTTTTAATATTAATTTTTACACCTCAAAAGACAACGAGGAGATTAATCTTAATACACATCTTGCGGATTACAAAAATTGTGAGGGCTACTACACCTTTTCCACAGGTGAATCTATCAAAATTCTTGATGTCAATGAAAAAATCAAAAACATTCACATTAAGCTGAACGATAACAATTCCTCTGTTGTAACTGCAAATATTATTCTGACAGATGAAGCCAATGAATTGGGCTACACCACACCCGAAAGAGATATTTATCTCAATGTTAAAAATAGTCAATATATAAACATCAATACTGCAGGAAAAACAGAAAAAATAGGCTTAATATTTGAAAGTAATCAGGATTTGGTTAATATTGATTCAATATCAATTAATGCTCAGAGACCCTTTGTATTTTCTTTTCTTCGTATTCTCATAATTGTAGGTGCTCTCTGCCTTGTTTATCTTTTCAAGCCAACCTCTGTTCTTTATAAAAAGAAATTGACTGATAGCGAATACTCAAAAAATTCTTTGGTTATAGTTGCATTATGCCTGCAATGTGCAATAATCATTATTCTCGGCTCAATCAACCCTGTCTTTATGGGTATAGCCTCAAAAAATTACAATTCAAACAAATGGGATGGCAGCGGTGTTGATTTTGTTGAAATAAGCTACGCTTCTCATAACCAATATGATGAATTGGCACAGGCTTTCCTACAGGGTAAAACCTATATAGATAATGATGATGTTCCACAATCCCTGAAGGATATGGAAAACCCATACGATACGGATGCACGCGCTAAACAGGGAGATTCCACAGGTGACTATTACCGTTGGGATGTGGCATATTTTAATGGGCATTACTATGTTTATTTCGGTATTGTACCGCTTCTTTTAATGTATCTGCCATTCAGAGCATTTTTTGATGCACCGTTCCCATCTGCAGTGGGAATTATGGCTTTTGCTCTCATATTCTCTATTGGTGTATTCAAGCTTCTTGACTTGATAATAAAAAAGAAATTCAAAAGCCTTTCTGTTGGCACATATCTTTTAACCGCATTAACCTTTGTAAATTGTTGCGGAATGACCTTCCTGGTAAAGCGCCCTGATTTTTATTCTGTTCCTATTATGACCTCAATGGCATTTGTAGTATGGGGCATTTACCTTTGGTTTAAGGGGCTAAATCAAGAGAAAAAGAAGCTTCCCTTATTCTTTTTCGGCTCACTATGTATGGCACTATCCGTTGGTTGCCGTCCTCAAGCGGTAATTATTTGCGCAATAGCAATCCCCTTGTTCCTCGGTTATTTCTTTAAAAACAGTTTTATTTTCAAAAAGCAAGGCATAAAACAGCTTGTAACACTTGCAATTCCATTTGTTGTAGTTGCTTCGGGAATTATGTATTATAACTACATCCGCTTCGGTTCACCCTTTGATTTCGGCTCTGCTTATAATCTTACAACCAATGATGTTACAAAACGAGGCTTTTCTATTGGCAGAACAGGTCTCGGAATTTTCACCTATCTTTTCCAGACACCCTCGTTTAATGCTACATTTCCTTTTATTGAAAGTATAAGCATCGAAACAAATTATATAGGTAAAACGATTTCGGAATACTGCTTTGGTGGTATTATAACAAGTCTTCCGTTATTATGGTTCAGCCTCGCTCTTCCTAAGGTAAAAACCATTTTAAAAGAGAAGAAAGCTTTTGCTCTTACCATAACACTTTTTTTTATAGGTTTTGCTATTGTTATTGCAGATACTCAGGCAGGTGGTCTTTTACAGAGATATTTCAGTGATTTTGGTTATATATTCTTCCTTGGTACAATTCTTGTAATATATTCCCTTTACGAAAAACCAAGTCTGAAAAACAATACCAATGTATTAAACTATATTTTATTTATTTCTGCTTTTTCAAGCATTTTTTACTCAATTACTCTTGCATTTTCCGTTTCAGATGTTACAATAGATATAACGAATCCGACTTTATTCGGCACGCTCCGACATATAGTTGAATTCTGGACTTAAAAATTATAAAAGGACGAAAAACAAATGAAAAAACTCAAAAATTCACGTTTAACAAAAATACTTTCACTTGCTTTAGCTCTTATATTCATTATTGGTGCTTTTTCAGGCTGTGGCGGTAACGACAATAAAGAAGAGGGAACCACAAAAGCACCTCAGGCAGAAGAAACACCTAAGGATACTGCTATCAGAAACCCTCTTACCGGTGAGCCCGGCTATGATGAAGAGCTTCTCAAAAACAGACCTGTTTTTATGGTTGTTGAAAACACTCCTGAAGCAAGACCTCAATGGGGACTCACATCTTCCGACATTGTTTGGGAAATGGTTGTTGAGGGTGGCATTTCAAGAATGCTTCTTATGTATGCAGATGCATCAAGAATTCCCGAAAAGGTTGGCCCCATCAGAAGTGCAAGACATTATTTCGTTGACCTTGCAGAAGGCTTTGACGGTATTTTTGTTCATTTCGGTTACAGCCCCTTGGCACAAAGCCAGATTGCTAACCACAAGGTTAATAACATCAATGGCTTAGTTGATAATTATTTCTATCGCGACAGTTCAAGAGATGTTGCAACCGAGCACACATCTTATACAACCGGTGAAGCAATTCAGAAGGCAATTGCAAACAAGGAATACAGAACAGAAATCAAAGAGGATTACCAATCCCCATTCACATTCAACACCAAGGATAAAACTCTTTCAGCACCCTGCGCAAGAATTTATGTTGCATTCTCATCCGGCTACACCTACGTTTACACATATAACACAGAAACTAAGGTTTATGAAGCAAAGCTTCACGGACAAAGCTTTGCAGATAGTGAGGGTGTTCAGCAGAGCTTTAAGAACATCATCATTTGCTACACAGATGTAAATGACCTCAACGATAGCAAGGGCAGAGTTGATTTCGACCTTTCCGAAGGCAAGGGTATATATGTTTCCAACGGTTCTTACACAGATATTACCTGGAAAAAGGGCGAAAGCGATGATATGCTCAAGTTCTATAATAAGGTTGGCGACGAGCTTTCTCTCAATGTAGGCAGAACCTATATCGCTCTTATGGATAAATCTTCAGAAAAGAGCAACAAAATATTCTCAAAGGTTTCTTAATTAACAAATGCTTCAGTTTATCAGAATCTGATAAACTGAAGCACATTTTTTATTTTATTATTTTTTTGAATCTTTCAGACAATCGCATTAACAAAAATCTGTTTTTTGTAATACAGAAATCATAAAGAACAAAGGCTACATTTGCCATTATAAGTAATATAGGAATAGTGAATTCCCCAAATTCTTCGTATTCCTCTCCTGATACACCAAACAGATAAAAGCTGATAACACCTATACCTACTGCCGAAGCATTGAACAGGGCAAGCTTCAGAAGCCACCCCCAAGCTTTCGGTAGTTTTTCTATTATGTCTTTTATCAATGGGTAATAACCGAAGAACAGTGCGTAGGTTAATGCCGCCTCTTTATCTGTAATTAAAAAGAGTGAAAGAAATGCGGTAGAAAAATATACTCCTACTCCCCATTTTTTATCGGATATATCTGCTACAAACAACACCACAAGTCCTGTCGCAATAGGTATAACATACATAAAAACAGGCACTAATGTTGTCAACATCATAAGCACCACTGAAAGTGCCGTCATAAGACCGCTTATAGCAGTATTTTTAGTTTTGTTTTTCATATTAAATATAACCCAAAGACATTAATACCGCCATTGCTACAGAGCCCAAAGTAATAATTATTGCAATTACCAGAATAATTTTCCAATGGGTTTTGTTAAGAAAAACTTTTCTTCGTGGAGTTTCATCGGTATACCTGCCTGCATCACCAAAGGTATCTTCAAATCTGTTGTATTGGTATTTTTCCCCATTTTTATATTTGGGTTTATTATCTTGATTCTTATTATTATCCATAATTATTCCTTATTGAAGTTAATGTATCCGCTATATCCGTTAATATCTGCTTCGTTTGAGCATTCTTCGAAAACAGTTTTCCAATCTGTTTCATCACTTGCATAGGATGTGTAATATGTTACTGTACCGTCTTCAGAGATACTGAATGCACCAAAGGGCAGTTCTGCACAAACATTCATATCATTTTCCAGATACATATTCAAACCACTGTTAAGGTAGATTATTTCACCATAATCAAATTCGAGCTCAAATTGGTAACGCCCCGTTTCAGCACATTCATTTCCCGAAATATAATAGCTATCTGAAAGAGCATCATCAAAATCCTCTTCGGACACGGGATTCTCTGAAAAGACGCACATATCTATCTCAACGAAAGCATTACCTTGAACAATACCTTCCCTTACCTGATTTCTGTAATCTACGGAATCAAAGGTAAAATACATATTTTCAATGGAAATATCAAAGGTTTTTATGCCTTCATTATCCTCAACAAGCTCTACACTTGCATTTTTTACAATTGCAGAAGCATCTCCACCAATATATTCCTCCTGAACAGACACATCTTCCCAAAAAGCCTCATTATCCTCTGTATAGTCACCAGACCCTATAGAACCAATAATAATATTGAATGCAAGAACACAAACAAAAACAATAATACCGATTTTGGGATTACCTTTTTTATTTACTTTAGGCATCATTTTTGTTAAATCGGGAAAATTTATCTGAGGCACCTTATTGCCATAGCCCTCATTGCTTTCATTTTTTTTATAAGGTTGGCTACCTCTTTGTACGTGGGGCTCATAGCCTTGATTATATGTGGTGTTCTGACGCTGTGTATTGCTGTTTTTATAAATTTCACCTCTGTCGTATCTTCCACTGTCAAAGGAAGAGCCGTGAGTACATTGCTTTACCGCTACTGCGCCACAATGAGGGCAGAAAACATCCTTGGTTTCCTGATAAAGCTTACCACAGCTATCACATTTTCTCATAATTCACACCGCCTCATAATTTGCCAAAATAAAAATAAGGTAAAGGATTTTATTATACGCACCTTACGGCACTAGAACCTTCCACCACCGCAAGCGGTGGTCCCCCTTCCTTCGCAAGGAAGGCTTATACAGTAAAGGATTTTATTTTATTATAACCTCATGCCCTGTTCTTGCAGATTCATAAATAGCATCAAGAATTTTCATAATTTCAACGCCATCCTCTGCAGGAGCCTTACAGGTTGTTCCGTTGAGAACGCAATCAACAAAGTGGTTAATTTCTCTGCAGAAAAGTCCGTCAAAGGAAAGTGATGTATCTTTATTGAAGCTCATATCAACAAGATATCCGTTCTCGTCTGTGAAAATTTCTACCTGAGGGTCAAGCTTTGCACCTGCTTTTGTGCCGAAGAACTGAATATTACCCTCACCATTTTTAATATTAAGCGAAAAGCTTGCCTCAACAGAAAGAACAAGACCATTATCAAAACGGATAAGTGCAGTTGCAAGGTCTTCAACATCACATATATCCTTATCACCTGCAGAAACAGATGTATAACCCTTTCCATCCTTGATTTCAGGACGGTTGAAAAGCTTCTGGAAGGTTGCACCGTAAACAGATACAGGCTTAGGATTACCGCAAAGGAATCTTGAAAGGTCAATAACGTGAACACCTAAATCGATAAGGGGACCGCCGCCTGAACGGGATTTGTCGCCAAACCAACCACCGGGGTTACCATTACGGCGAAGATATGTAGCTTTAGCATAATAAATTTCGCCGAATTTTCCTGCATTGATAAAATCCTGCATAACATCTGCATCGTTGCCATAACGGCGAACAAAGCCAATCTGAAGATGTCTGCCATTCTTCTTTGCAGCTTCAAGCATTTCCTCTGCCTCTTTTGTATTCATTGCCATAGGCTTTTCGCAAATAACATCCTTACCTGCATTAAGAGCGGCAATTGTGCATTCTGCGTGAGCAGAGTTCCATGTGCAAACACTTACGATATCAATTTCAGGAAGTGCTTTGAGCATTTCATCCTTATCAGCAAAGCAACGCTCTGCAGGAACACCATATTTTTCGGACATATATTTAAGTTGCTTTTCGTTTATATCGCAAAAAGCGTATAAATCAACATTTTCATTTTTTATATAGCCATTGATATGCTCGTTGGAAATACCGCCAACACCAATAACTGCTGCTTTTAACTTTTTCATAATGTGCACCTCTTAAATATATTGTTTTAAAGCTTTTTTATTTTTGAAAATGATGCTGTCAAGCTTATTGGTGAAAGCATCAAATATAACCGAAAGGAATATTGTTGCGAAAAAGCAAACTATAACAAAGAAATAGCCATCTTTATTGTAGCCGAAGCTTTTCAATAATATCATAGGTATTCTTTGCAGAATAAAGAAGCTGAATATGTGCTGACCGAACCAATCAAGAACAGAGCTTTTTATATTCACCTTCATCATAAACATAACAATTACTGCCAGGGCAAAGAAGGTAAACAAAATATAGAACAAGAAATTCTGACTTCTGTTCTGTGAGAAAAAGGCAAATAATACTACACACAAAGAAAAGCCTGAGAACCAAAGAATGTCATTCTTCATAAAGATTTTATCTATATAAGGCTTTAACATAGAGAAAAACATTCCCAGTGGGAAGCAAAGAGCAGTATTATAAAATGCTATTCCAAGATTTGCTTTGTTTGCCAGAATAACATATCCGCCACATAAAACACCCGTACAAGCAAGAGCTAAAATATTGGACTTTTTAAATACAAGGAATGAAATAATTACTATGATATACAGTAGGAAGGTAACAAACATATACCAATTACTGTTACCGATAGATTTGAGTCCTGTAAAAGAAAGAAGCCAATGAGAAAATGAAAATTCATTTCCTGCAATACCAATGGAAACCACAGTAAATAAAGCAATAACTATTGCAAAATGATACCACAGCTTGAAAAATCTGTTAACGGGCATCGCTTTAACATAGGCAGTTCCTTTTTTCTTGATGGATTCCATAATACCAAAGCCCGAAAAGAAAAGATAAGTAACCACAACAAGCTGACTATGAAAGACTCTGAACTCAAAATAAGGCGCATCCAAAACACCGTCAAGCTCAATATATGTAACTGCGTGGCTTAAAAAAATCAGAACAGAAAAAATCGCATTAATTGTATTGGTGTTTTTCGGCGAACAATAATCGCTGAAAAACTCGTCTTTTTTTGCAACGGTTATACCCGAACAAATCAAAAAAGCCAATATTAAAACAAATACAAGCATTTTTACCAAACCTTTTAAACTAATTTATTAGTTCTATTGTATCATTTCTGTGAAATTTTGCAACAATAAATATAGACATTTAAATGCAAAAGAGTTATAATTTTTTTATAATTAGATATAATTACGAAAAGAGTTTTCTATGGAATATTTGTTTGAAATGCACACCCACACCAAAGAGGTAAGCACCTGCGCAGTTGCTTTTTCCGAGGATTTAATCGAAAGCTACAAGGATAGCGATTATGCAGGCTTTGTTTTAACGAACCATCTCAATGCCTCTACCTTTGAAAGAGCAGGGCTTCAGGATGCCCCCTGGGATGAAAAAATCGACCATTTTATGAAGGGCTTTCATACAGTTAAAAAAGCTGCAGGCAACCGCTTCACCGTGCTTTTAGGCGCAGAGATAAATTTTTATAATACCTCAAATGACTATCTCATTTATGGTGTAACAGAAGATTTTCTTCGTTCCAACGGTGACCTTATGGCTATGACACCAAAGCAGGTTTCAAAGCTTTGTCACGAAAACGGAATGCTTTTCATTCAGGCGCACCCTTTCAGAAGAGGTATGAAAATAACCGACTGGAATATTCTTGATGGTTATGAAATTTATAACGGTAATCCCCGTCACAAATCCAATAACGATATAGCTGAATTATGGGCAAAAAAGCACAATAAATCAATTGTGGTTTCAGGCTCGGATTTTCACGAAATCGGTGATGCCTGTGCAGGTGGAATATATTTTAAAAACCCCATTAATGATAATGATGACCTTTTAAGAGAGCTTAAAGGCGGAAATTATACATTAAAGAAAACTGATTTAGGAGAGCAAAAATAATGCATTTACAAGAATCAGGCGAAATGTATCTTGAAACAGTTTACATTCTCACCCAGAAAAGCGACAGTGTTCGCTCAATTGATATTTGTGAATATATGGGCTATTCAAAGCCGAGTGTCAGTCGTGCTATCGGACTTCTGAAAAACGGTGGTTACATTACTGTTGACGGTAAGGGCTACATAACTCTTACTGAAGAAGGCAGAGCTATTGCCCTCAAAATGTTTGAACGCCACACAATGCTGACAAATTTTCTTGTAGGTCTCGGAGTTGATGAAAAAACCGCTTCTGAGGACGCTTGTAAAATTGAACATCATATCAGCGAAGAATCCTTTAATGCAATTAAAAATCACACACTTAAATTCGGTAACCAATGATGAAAACAGGTAATTTGGAAATAAAAGAAAAAGCTGCTCTTGCGCCCCTTGCCGGTGTTGCAGACAGAGCCTTCAGGGAGCTTTGCAGAGGCTATGGCGCCGCCTACACAGTTTGCGAAATGGCAAGCGCAAAGGGTATAAGTCTTGGTGATAAAAAAAGTGCAGAATTACTTTCAATCACCCCAACAGAACGCCCTGCAGGGTCACAGATTTTCGGTAATTCCCCTGAAACAATGGCAATTGCCGCAAAAAAAGCGCTTGAATATAACCCTGATTTTATTGATATAAATATGGGGTGCCCTGCACCAAAGGTTGCTTCCTCAGGTGGCGGCGCGTTACTTATGAAGGACCCTGTTTTAGCTGCTGATATAGTTAAAGCTGTTGCAAAGGTTTCAACTGTTCCTGTTACAGTTAAAATGCGTTCAGGCTGGGATGATAACAATATCAATGCAGTTGAGCTTGCAAAAAGATGCGAGGATGCAGGTGCTTCGGCTATAACTGTTCACGGTAGAACAAAGGTGCAGATGTATGCCCCTCCCGTTAATACCGATATAATCCGCCAGGTAAAGCAAGCAGTTTCAATTCCCGTTATCGGCAACGGTGATGTTGTTGATGGTATAAGCGCCGCAAGGCTTATGGAAGAAACAGGCTGTGATATGGTAATGGTGGGCAGAGGTGCTTTGGGCAGACCCTGGGTATTCTCACAGATTAACGCTTACCTTGACCACGAGGTTATTATCCCCGACCCTCCTGTTGTTGAAAGAATGAGAGTTATGCTTAAGCATATTGAAGTACTTTGCAAGTACAAAGGTGAAAGAATTGGTATAAGAGAAGCAAGGAAGCACGCAGCGTGGTATACCAAGGGTATTTACGGAGCTGCAAACTATCGGGCAAGAATAGGGCTCATAAATTCAATAGAAGAGCTACAACAAATAGCACTTGAATTAATTGAACAGAACAGATAAAAAACAACACTTTCCCCAAAAGGAAAGTGTTGTTTTTTAGTCGCCAGCTATCAGTCTCCAGCTGCCAGAATTAATCCAACAACTCTATTATTCTAAATTTACTTATGTTATGGATTTAAAATAAGAAACGGAACAAAAAGGTAGCTTTTATATAAGCTGGTGGCTGGTGACTGGCGACTGGCAGCTTTTTAATAACTCATCATTTTATAAAAATTCGGATAAACCGCAAAAAACTGATTCAAGGTGGTCCTTGTATCTGAGCCCGGGTCATTAATATAGAACGATGAGGTTGTAAGAGTGTTGGTGGCTTTAACACCTGTAATAACAACATAATGCTGACTACCGTTGCTTTTCTTTGCACCGATAAGCACAGGCTTACCTGCCTTTAACAGATTATAAATCTTAGAAAGATAACCACTTGAGGATGTTATAATTGTGTAGTAAGAAGGCCAATAAACTGCACCGCCAGAGGTATAAGAAAGCTTTTTAGCCATTGCATTGGGATAAATGGTTGTTCCTGTGCGATAGCTTTCCAGCATTGCAATTGCAGTTGTGGCGCAACCGATTCTGCCTATGGTCTGACCTGATGAACCAAGAGTAACATTCGCCCATCGGGAATCGGTTTGTTTAAAGGATGGCACGCTTAATTTTATCGCTTTATACGATGAGCCTGATGTTGAAGCTTCAGTCGTGAGATAGCTTGAAGCAACATAACCGCGTTTTCTTCCGTTATAAAGAATTCTTGAAAAGCTTCCGCTTGTGGAAAGCACTGTAACCTGAGTTCCGCTTGAAAGGTAATCCTTTATATCTGCACTACCTGAGGCAGAGCTTCTCACACGAAGTCTGCCCGATGTTGTTTTAACTGTCCTTACCTTTGTTGAATAGGTTTCAATATAGTCTGCGTGACAATATCCGTAACCTGAGGCAGAATACTGCACCCGCCAGAAGCTTCCGATTTTTGAAATAAGTGTTACATAGGAATCCTTTGAAAGCTTTGCTTTTACTGTAGATGTGCCTGAGGCACTTGAACGCACATTAAGTGCAGTTGAGGTAGTTGTTACCTTACCCGCACCATAGATTTTTTCTGTGGCTTTTGCCTTTTGTGTAAATGGAATAACGGTAAGGCTTAACACCAACACCATTAAAATACTTATTGCTTTCTTCATAGAAAAACACCTCGTATATAAATATTTTCATTGACTGTAAAACGAGTGGAAATGACAATGAATGTGTATATGTTAACACAAGATGTTGGTGTAAGTCATTGTATAAATATTGGAAGAATGGTTTTATTTGTAAACTATTACAAAAAAACGCACAAATTTTATATAAAAATAAACCTATGATTATTATAAATAACACTTTCTTTTTTCAGCATAAAGTGTTATACTATATTTGTATATATGCGACTTTTTCTTCTGTCCGCTTGAGGACATTTATAAACATAAAATTACTCTAAAAAGGAGTGCGGTTTGTGGAAAAGTTTGTTATTCACGGTGGCAACAAGCTTCACGGTAATATAAATATCAGCGGTGCAAAAAATGCCGCTTTACCCATAATTGCAGCATCTGTTTTTGCAGGGGATGTTTGCAGAATAGAAAATGTTCCGGATATCAGCGATGTCCGTATGATGATCAGAATTCTTGAATTTTTAGGTGCAGAGGTTGCTAAACCCGAGCCTAATGTAATACTTGTAGATGTCAAGAATGTAACTCCCGTTACAATTCCTGATAAAATGACAAGCAAGCTTCGTGCTTCCTATTATCTTTTAGGTGCGCTTTTAAGCAATTTCGGTAAAGCTTGTGTTGCTCTTCCCGGTGGTTGTTATTTCGGTGTGCGTCCCATTGACCAGCATATTAAGGCTTTTGAAGCGTTAGGTGCTACTGTTGATGTTGAAAATGCAATTGTTGATGTTAAGGCGGACGAGCTTTACGGTTCATCAATTTATCTTGATGTTGTTTCTGTTGGTGCAACAATTAACGCTATGCTTGCCGCAGTTAAGGCAAAAGGGCTTACCGTTATTGAAAATGCCGCAAGAGAGCCTCATATTGTTGACCTTGCAAACTTCCTTAACTCTATGGGTGCGGATGTTCGCGGTGCAGGTACAGAGGTTATCAAAATCCGTGGTGTTGAAGAAATGCACGGTTGCACCTATTCCATAATCCCCGACCAGATTGAAGCAGGTACTTATATGGTTGCCGCTGCTGCAGTTGGTGGCGATGTTACCATTGATAATGTTATTCCGAAGCACCTTGAATCAATCACAAATAAGATTGAGGACTGTGGTGTTACAGTTATTGAATATGATGAAAGTGTAAGAATTATTTCCGAGGGCGGAAAAATGAAGGCTTGCAGAGTAAAAACAAGTCCTCACCCGGGCTTCCCCACAGATATGCAACCCCAATTTGCAGCTATGCTCTGCCTTTGCAACGGTACAAGCACAGTTGTTGAAGATGTTTGGGATAATCGCTTTAAATACATCGACCAGTTAAGAAGAATGGGCGCAAATATCATCGTAAATGGTGACACCGCTCTCATCACCGGTGTAGACAAGCTTCGTGCCGCTCCCGTTGAGGCAGATGATTTAAGAGCAGGTGCCGCAATGGTTATTGCAGGTCTTATGGCAGATGGAGAAACTACTGTCGGTAATATCAAGCTTATTGACAGAGGTTATGAAAACCTCGTCGAAAAGCTTATAGGCGTAGGCGCAGAAATTGCAAGAGTAAATTTTGAAGAGGAATAATAAATATGATTAAGTTTTGTCCCCTGTTCTCTTCGAGCAGGGGCAATTCTGTTTACATCGGTGATCAGGATGGTGGTGTTCTCATTGATGTGGGCAGAAGTGCCAAACAAACAAATGAAATGCTGAATAATATGGGTATTGACATAAGTCAGGTGCGAGCAATTCTTTTAACCCACGAGCATACAGACCACGTTGGTGGTTTAAGTGTGTTTGCCGCAAAGCATAAAATACCTGTTTATGCTCCAAACGGAACACTTTTAGCTTTAAAGAGAAAAGGCACTCTTTCAGAAAAACATATAGACATCACTCTCCCCGATTCGCCTATTGAAATTGCAGGTCTGAAAATTGAGAATTTCAAAACCTCTCACGACTGTGCAGACGGAAGAGGCTATGTTATTACAGGTACTGACGGCTTAACAAAGGTTGCTGTTGCAACGGATACGGGCTACATAACAAGTGAGATTCTTTCTAAAATAACCGGATGCAACCTCGTTTATATTGAATCAAACCACGATATTGCTATGCTTAGAAGCGGTCCTTATCCCTATACTCTTCAAAAAAGAATTTTATCGGATATTGGTCACCTTTCAAATGATGCTTGTGCAGATACCCTGAGAGCTCTTGTAAACAAAGGCACAACACATTTTGTTTTAGCTCATTTAAGTCAGGAAAACAATACTCCTGACCTTGCTTACAAAACCGCAACGGGTGCCCTTTGTGAAATGGGTGCTTTGGAAAACAGGGACTATATTCTCAGAGTAGCAGAGCCTGAAAACAATGATAAGCCTTTAGTGGTATAATAAAAATCAGCCCGTTCAAAACGGACTGATTTTTTGTTATATTATATTTTTCACAAGCTCTTCCTTAATTAAAGCATGACCTGCTGCAGTAGGATGAACACCATCTGCTGTCCAATAGGTTGGTGGCATAAGAAGAGAGGCTTCATCAAATTTTTCCTGAAGCGGAATAAATGTTAAACCATATTTTTCTGCAACATTTTTTGCAGCTTGAGAATGTAATTTAATATCTGCGAGAAATTCATCAAAGTATCTTTCAGTTCCTGAACCCTTGAGAACAAAGGGCTCTAAAATGAATATTTTTATATTTGGTAGTGCCTCTTTAATTTCTTCAATAAGCATTGAATAAACCTTTTCAAATTTAGGTGCGGCAACACCGTTTTGCTCATTTAATTCGTGCCACACATCATTAACACCAATAAGAATTGAAAGATAATCAGGATTATGGTTAATCAAATCCTGTTTGATTCTTGCATACAAATCAACGATTCTGTCACCGCTTATACCCTCATTTATAAATTCATATTTACCCGGGTATTTGCACATAAGCTCTGATGCAACGAGATTAGGATAACCATAACCATAGTTATTAATGTCATCTCTGTTGCGGTTAGCATCAGTTATTGAATCACCCTGAAAAACAAATTTTATCATAATTCCACGACCTTTTTATTGATACAAACTAAAATATGTGATATACTACTTATTTGTTGTCACCATTATAATTCTCTTCAACTGATTCTACCCAAGGACAATCTATTTCAGGAACAATATTATTTGGTGCCACCCAATGAACAGCGTTATTGATAATCTTCTGAATCTCGGGAATATAATATGTGGGATTTTCCTCGTGACCGGGCTGGAAATAGAAAACCTTTCCCAAGCCCCTCTGGTAGCAACAGCCTGAACGGAAAACCTCGCCACCCTTGAACCAACCGATAAAAACAAGCTCATCGGGTTGAGGAATATCAAAGCGTTCACCATACATTTCCTCAACAGGAATATCGAACTGCTCGGGAACACCCTTTGCTATGGGGTGAGCAGGATTTATACACCAGAGTCTTTCTCTGTCGCCATCGCGCCATTTAAGAGAACAGGTTGTGCCCATAAGCTTTTTAAATGGCTTTGAAAAATGAGCAGAATGAAGTGCAATAAAGCCCATACCTCTCATAACACGGTTATAAACTCTTTCAACAAGGTCATCAGGAACACATTCGTGTGCCATATGCCCCCACCAAAGAAGAACATCAGTATTTTCAAGAACGTTTTCAGGGAGACCATTATCAGCATCATCAAGAGTTGCAGTTGTAATATTAAGCTCTTCATCAGTGCCTAAAAATTCTGCAATACAGCCGTGAATACCCTTGGGGTAAACCTTAGCAACTGATTCGCTTTCTCTTTCGTGTCTGCCTTCGTTCCAGATTGTTACATTAATCATAAAAACACCCTTTCTTATGGGAATAATTTATTTATATAATATCTTTTTTATTTAAAATAAGCAATGCTTTTTATATACGAAAAATCCTTGCTTTTTTTATACAAAATGTGAGTTCGAAACCATCCTCACACAAAACAAAACTATGGAGTTGATTAAAAAATGAAAAACAGAAAGAAAATCATTAACCTATCTATTGCGGCAATTATAGCTGCTCTCTATGTTGTTTTAACCTACATTGCTTCTGCTATGGGGCTTGCAAGCTTTGCAGTACAGGTAAGATTTTCAGAAGCATTGACAATTTTGCCACTATTTACCCCTGCAGCAATCCCCGGTCTTTTTGCAGGATGTGTTCTTGCAAATATTCTCACAGGGTGTGCTATGTGGGATGTGGTTTTTGGAAGCCTTGCAACCTTAATCGGTGCTTTGGGAACATATTTCCTTAAAAAGCATAAAATCCTCGCAACGCTCCCACCAATAATCGCAAACACAATTATTGTTCCTTTTGTGCTTCTGAATGTCTATAATTTAGAAGGTACCTTCTTGTTTTTCGCCTTAACTGTTTGCCTTGGAGAAATTGTTTCCTGCGGTATTTTAGGCACACTTTTAAGAAAAAGTCTTGAGAAAAGAAATTTATTCAACAGATAATCTCTTTTAGGGGTTTATTTTTCTTTTTTATTGGAGTATAATTTTAATGTTAAAATAAGTCCGAAAGGATTTTTGATATGTTAATTGATGATGTTATAAAATCAGCTAAAAGAATACATTTTATAGGTATCGGCGGTAGCGGTATGTGTCCCCTTGCAGAAATTTTACACGCCCAGGGTCATTACCTTACAGGCTCAGATAATAACGAGTCTGATACCTTAAAGCGTATTCGTGCTTTAGGTATTCCCGTTATAATGGGGCAAAAGGCAGAAAATGTTGAGGGTGCAGATATGGTGGTTTACACTGCCGCTCTTCTCCCCGATAATCCTGAGCTTGTTGCGGCAAAAGAAAGCGGTATTCCCACCTTTGAGCGAAGCAAATTATTCGGTTATTTCACAAGGAAATATGATAATTGCATCGGTGTTTGCGGAACTCACGGCAAAACCACTGTTACATCAATGCTCACCCATATTTTAATAGATAATGATTTTGACCCCTCTGCAGTTATAGGTGGTAAATTACCTCTTACCGGCACTAACGGCAGAGTTGGTAAAAGCGATATTCTCGTTTGCGAGGCTTGTGAATATAAGGATACCTTCCTTGATTTAACGCCTGATATCAGCGTTATTCTCAATGTTGACCGGGACCATATGGAGTATTTCAAAACTTTGGAAAATCTTGAAGCATCTTTCAGGAAATTTGCAGATATGTCGACAAAAGCTGTTATCTATAATGGCGATGACAAAAACACTCTTGACAGTATCAAAGGGATAAGCGAAGGAAAAGCTTTAATTTCTTTCGGCACTAATGATAATTGCAAATACGTTGCTAAAAATATCGGCTATAACAATGGCGCTTTCCCCTGTTATGACCTTTACATTGATGGTGAATTTAAAACAAGAATAGAATTAAGTGTCCCCGGTGAACACAATGTTCTCAACTCCCTTGCAGCTATTGCTTCTGCTATGTACTGCGGTGCAAGTGTTGAACAGTGCAAAAACAGTATTCTTACCTTTAAAGGTGCAGGCAGACGCTTTGAATTTTTAGGCACATACAACGGTGCAGATATTGTTGATGACTACGCTCACCACCCCGCAGAGCTTGAGGTTACCCTCTCTGCCGCAAAAAGAATGGATTATAAGCGTGTTTGGGCAGTTTTCCAGCCATTCACATTCAGTCGCACAAAGATGCATCTCAATGCTTTCGCTGAAGCACTTTCTATTGCAGATAAGGTTGTTTTGACCGAGATTATGGGTTCAAGAGAAATCAACACCTACGGAATTACAACTCAGGACCTTGCGGATGAAATTGATGGCTCTGTTTGGTTTGATACCTTCCGGAAGGTTGCCGATTATCTTAAGGAAAATATCACAGAAGGCGATTTGGTGCTCACCCTCGGTTGCGGCGATGTTTATAAAATTGCAAAAATAATATTAGATAAAGAATAATAATAAATATGACCATATCAGAAAAACTTAAGTTTTTCTGATATGGTCATAAAATCAAAAGTTGCTTGACCTCAGAGTCAAGCAACTTTTTCATTTTAAACTAATTCAAGAATGCACATCTCTGCTGCGTCACCGCGGCGAGCTTCAGTCTTGATTATACGGCAGTAACCACCGTTTACATCTTTGTACTTGGGAGCGATCTCGTCAAAAAGCTTTTTAACGACATCTTCCTTAGTAATATATGCCATTGCCTGTCTCTTATTGTGGAGACTGTCAACCTTAGCAAGAGTAATCATTTTTTCAGTCATAGCGCGAACTTCTTTAGCTCTTGTAACTGTTGTTGTCATCTTACCGTTTTCAAGTAAAGATGTTACCATATTACGAAGCATTGCGTTACGATGATCAGTTGCTCTGCCGAGTTTTCTGGTTCCGGGCATCTAAATCACTCCTTTGTAGAAAATACGAATTTCTTATTCGTCTTCATCACGAAGAGAAAGGTCGAGAGAAGCCAATTTAGCAACAACCTCATCAAGAGATTTTCTGCCAAGGTTTCTAACCTTCATCATATCGTCTTCAGTTTTATTGATTAAATCTTCAACAGTATTGATACCGGCTCTCTTGAGACAGTTAAATGAACGAACTGAAAGGTCAAGCTCTTCAATAGTCATTTCAAGAACCTTACCCATAGATGTATCGTCCTTAACAACCATAATCTCTGTGTTGGAAACTTCATCAGAAAGCTCAACGAAGAGGTTAAGGTGCTCAGTAAGGATTTTAGCAGCGAAGGAAACAGCTTCTTTAGCAGAAATTGTTCCGTCTGTCCAAACATCAATAGTGAGCTTGTCATAGTCGGTAATCTGACCTACACGAGTGTTGTCAACTGTGTAGTTCACCTTTAAAACAGGTGTGTAAATAGAGTCGATAGCAATTACGCCGATAGCGGGCTCGAGAAGCTGTTTGTTTCTGTCTGAAGAAACATAACCTCTGCCCTTATCTGCAGTAAGCTCCATTGTTACATGTGCATCAGCATCAAGTGTAGCAATATGATGGTCGGGGTTGAGAATTTCAACCTCAGAATCGGCTTTTATGTCACCTGCGGTGATTTCACCGGAGCCATTTGCCTCAATATACATAATCTTGGGGCCGTCTCCGTGTATTTTGAGAATAACGCCCTTAAGGTTAAGAACAATCTCAGTTACATCCTCTTTTACGTTGGGGATTGTTGAGAATTCATGAAGAACATTATCAATCTTTACAGAAGTAATTGCATAACCGGGGAGCGATGAAAGAAGAACTCTGCGAAGGCTGTTACCAAGTGTTGTACCAAAACCTCTTTCAAGAGGCTCAACAACAAATGTGCCGTATGCTGAATCTTCTGCTGAACCGGTAAATCTTACTTCGGGTTTCTCAATACCAATCATACCAAACCCTCCTTAAAAATTACACAGATAACCTGCGTTTTTTGTTTAGCCTTTATAGGCTCGAGGCTAAAGAGCATTATTTCGAATAGAACTCGACGATAAGATGCTCAGCAACAGGAGCTTCAATCTGATCTCTTTCGGGAAGGTTAACAACCTTACCTGTGAGAGCTTCACGATTGATATCGAGCCAAGCGGGAACAGGACGACTGCCGTTAGCTTCGATAATATTCTTGAATGCGTCGGTCTGTGCTGATTTTTCCTTAATGGAAACTACGTCCCCTGCCTTGCAAAGGTAGGAAGGAATATCAACCTTTTTGCCGTTAACACAGAAGTGACCGTGTGTAACAAGCTGTCTGCCTTCTGCTCGGGAATCTGCCCAACCGAGAAGGTAAACAATATTATCCAAACGGCTTTCGCAAAGCTTGAGGAGGTTTTCACCTGCCTGGCCGGGCATTTTTTCAGCCATAAGGAAATATTTGTGGAACTGTCCCTCAAGAACACCGTAATAACGTCTTGCTTTCTGCTTCTCACGAAGCTGCATGCCGTATTCGGAAATCTTTTTACGACCCTGACCGTGCTGGCCGGGTGCGTAGGAACGGCGCTCTAAAGCGCATTTATTGGTATAGCATCTGCCACCCTTTAAAAAGAGCTTCTGGCCCTCGCGGCGGCAAAGCTTACATACCGCACCGGTATATCTTGCCATAATTCGTTTCCTCCTATAATGTTATACACGTCTTCTTTTAGGCGGACGGCATCCGTTGTGAGGAATGGGTGTTACGTCTTTAATAAGTGTAACATCAAGGCCTGCAACCTGTAATGCTCTGATTGCAGCTTCTCTTCCTGAACCGGGGCCTTTAACATAAACTTCAACAGTTTTCATACCGTGCTCAATAGCAACCTTAGCTGCTGTTTCAGCAGCAGTCTGTGCTGCGAAAGGAGTGGACTTACGAGAACCTCTGAAGCCCATTTCACCAGCACTTGCCCATGAAACTGCGTTACCTTGAGTATCAGTAATAGTAACAATTGTGTTATTGAAGGTGGATTGGATATGAGCCGCACCGCGTTCAATATTTTTTCGTTCACGACGCTTGCGTGTTCCGGCATTCTTTTTGCCGGTTGCTTTTGTAGCCATTCTAATACCTCCTTCGACTTATTTCTTCTTGTTAGCTATCGTTTTCTTGGGACCTTTACGAGTACGTGCGTTTGTTTTTGAACGCTGACCTCTTACGGGAAGGCCTTTACGATGGCGTACGCCACGATAGCAACCGATTTCTACAAGTCTCTTGATATCGAAAGCTGTTTCACGACGAAGGTCACCTTC
>JAFSDL010000049.1 GCA_017436285.1 Clostridia bacterium | reverse complement strand
ATTCCTGTTGCTGTTGAGCCTGTTTGTGGGATAGTTGTTTCTGCTTTTGTATTATCAACAGGATTCTTCTCTACAGATTCTACTGTAAATTGTTTTGGTGTTTCTTTTACAGTTTCTTTTTCCGTTTCTTTTTCTGTTTCAGCAGGAATGGTTTCAACCTGAGTTGTTGGCTCAATAGGTTGAATATTAAAATCGAAATCTATATCCCCGTTTTCTGCAAAAACAGTTGATAAGCTACAAAGCAGACACATCATCAAAATTGTAGAAACAGTGATTTTTAAAAATTGCTGTGACATTTTCAGACTCCTTAATGTAGTCGTATTAGATATTAATAAGTTGAATCCATATTTTCATTTACAACCTCTTTAACTTCCTTAACAAAAGTAGAGCCTGCAATTTTTTCCTGAAGCATTTTATGGAATAAATCCTCGTCAACAGGAAGAGCTACCTTTTCACCTAACCAGGAGGAAAGGAACGCCGCATTTGAAATCATAAGACCATTGATGCCCTCCTGACCTGATGCAACAAGCTCTTCGCCTCTGAGGATTGCTGCAGCAAACTTATTCATAACCTCAGGGTGCTGAACATTTCTTCCGTCCAATTCAGCTTCAAAGGTTTCGTATTCTATGCTTCCGAAGCCTTCTGTAGCATTTTTGGTAAAATCAGAAAGAGCTTCCTTGAGCTCGTTAACAATAAGCTTTCCGTCCTCGCAGATAAGCTTTGCTCTGTCAAGTGTAATTTCAAGCCTGTTTGTGCCGGGGTAATCGCCTGTTGTGGTAATAAATGTACCTGTTGCACCATTGGGGTATTCTGCGTAAATCATAACATCATCCTCAACCTCGATGTTATGCCATTTACCCTCGTGGCAAACTGCAGTAATCTTTTCAGGCATACCGCAAATCCACTGCCAGAGGTCAAGCTGGTGAGGGCACTGATTGAGAAGAACACCGCCACCTTCACCTGACCAAGTTGCACGCCATCCGCCTGAATTATAGTAAGCCTGTGTTCTGTACCAATCGGTAATAATCCAGGTTACTCTCTTAAGCTCGCCATATTTTCCGCTATGAACAATTTCGTGAGCCTTTCTGTAAAGGCAATTTGTTCTCTGATTGAACATAATTGCAAAAATTTTGTCACTCTTATCTGCAACTGCGTTCATTTCGCGAACCTGCTTTGTATATACGCCTGCAGGCTTTTCACTCATAGCGTGAAGACCCTTTTCAAGTGCTTCAATAACAAGTGGTGGGTGGTCATAGTGTGGGGTTGCAATAAGAACTGCATCAACCTCACCTGAATCCATAAGAGCAGATGCTGTATCAAAGGTTTTAACCTCGGGGAGCTGCTGCTTAGCCCACTCTAATCTGTCAGGCTTAATATCTGCAACTGCAGTAATTTCAATTTCAGGCATTTTGCCCTGAAGTGCGTTTTTTATATGGCTTGAGCCCATATTACCAACACCGATAATACCTAAACGAACTTTTTCCATAAAAAATTCCTCCGTTTATTTTATAGTTATCTCACAATAATATATGTGAGGTGTTTTATAAATGAAAAACAAGAAACCAACCCAAAAAGCATTGGAAATCACTGAAAATTTCAATGATAAAAAAATCAAAAGTGATGTTAACGGTTCTTACACTGGCCTGCCTACAGATGATGAAAGACCTGTGCAGGATGCTGACGATTTATGACTTCTTTTTATTTTTTCCTTTAACCGATGCTTCCTTTTTGGATTTTTTGTTTGTAGCAAAAAAGCTCCCCGTCATAACAAAAATTGTAAATGCCGCAAAAAATCCTTGAACAATTATAAGCTGCAAGCAATTCATTGATGAAATCCCAGAAACAAAAGCAAGTGCGCTTACTATTGCAAGACCGATACCCATAGCACAGGTCTGGAAAATGTTAAGAATATGCTTAACAGAACCTAAGGACAACGCCGCATTTATTGCCGAAAGGAATGAATGTGGCTTTCCGTCGTGCATTAAAAGAGCATCTGCCGCCGAGGTTATGCCTGCACAATAGTTTTTATAAATATCACCGGAAACTGCAGAAATTACTTTAACACCACTGCGTGGTAAAGCAAGCTTCGATGCCACCAATTCATCCGTAATATTGGCGTCGTCCGAGCGAATAAGAAGAGAAATACTATTCTTTTCTATGGCTTTAAGTAATTTTGCATTTTCATTATTCACATCATAGGAAACAATGAAAACTGCCGCCGCTTTTCCGTCAATTGCAAGGTAAAGGGGATATCTGCCCTCGCACAAATGGCGTTCAATAAGCGCCATATCGGGAATGGTAACATTATGATTTCTTAACAGATCACCGTTACCAACAAGGATTCTTCTGTTAAAAATCCAGGCAGAAAGACCTAATTTGTCCTCATAGGTAAGTGAATCAGCAGGGGGTAAAAGAGAGGTTTCGCCTACAATTATTCTCTTGAACAAATTACCCAAGGGTCCGCCTGATTTAATAAGAAGTGAGGCAGTATACAAAATAGCCTCATCAATTTGTATATCGTAAAACGGGTGAATACCGAAAACATTACCACCGTTTTCATCAAATATATCTGCACTGTCAATAGCTATAGCATTTGCTGTGTTGCATTCATTTAAAGCATCCCAGCCTGCAAGCATACCGCCCTTTTCCAAAAGCTTTTTTGATGCTTTGGAAATAATAAGTGCATCAACAAGGTAAGAAAAATACGGAACACTTACGCAAGCTGCGGCGGTAAAGGCAGTAATAGCAGAAAGATAGTCCTTAGTGATTAAAAGAGTTATTGCACCAACAAGCACCGATGCACCAAAGCCAATGGGAACAAGGCGCTTGTTAATATCATCGGAAGGATAAAATTTCTGAGAAAGCTCTATAAATCTTCTTGGGAAGTTGGTTTTCTGAGATGCTAAAACAGTGGGGTCGTCCAAAAGAAGACCTCTGCCGATTTCAAAGGCAGTTTGCTTTTTCTCAATTTTACCGATTGAATACAACTCATTATCAGAGATATATTCAAAATTCCCCATTATTCTTTTACATTCAAAATACTCAGCAGTTCTGTTGAATGCCAGTGGCAGAACCGCTACCGCAGAAAGAAGGGCAAGTCCGTTTTCAAAGGGCTCTGCCGTAGAAAGAAGGAACACTATGTTCTGTACCAAGGCTGCAAAAACTGACACAACAGAGCCTGTGTTTCTGCCGAATTTCAAGCCCTTGAAGGATTTCAAACCATCTAAAAGCACACTGGCATTTGCAACAATGGTTATAAGCAGAACAGCTAAGGCTACAATTAAAACTCCCTTTTCGGCTTCGGGAAAGCTTTTTGCAAAAACCGAAAGTGCAGTCAACAAGCCGAAGCTTATATAGCTTGCAACAGCTCCTGCAAAGGCTGTGTTTTTGTTCTTTTTAAGATAATATGAAACCTTAAATTTATCGTCTGCCGTGCGATATTCATCTGTACCGTATTTCCTCGGTGACTCTTCCTTTTCTTCTTGGGAAATATCGCTTGTTATTGTGAATGTGCTTGCCTTAAGCTTTCTTTTCTTGATTAACTCCTCTTCAACGTCTCTTTCGTCAACTGTATCTACCTCTTGAGTATGAAAACCTTCAAAAGAAAGCTGAGAATCATCAAATTCATCGGGAAGCTCCTGTTCATGAGCATTACCATCGGTAACTGCCAATGAACGAAGGGCTATTGTACGGGTTTTTGCTTCCTGATATCTTACCTCATCTGTGCTCTGAGCAGCCGAATCGTTGAATACCACGGTTTTATCGGTAGCAGACTCCTCTGCAACCTTACTATCGGGAACAAGAGTGGGAACAGGAGAAAGGTCATCTGTATGCTCAAAGCTGCTTTTCTGCTTAACAAAACCGCTTCTTTCATACTTCTGTTCTTCCAAGGGAACAAATTGATGCTCTGCAGTTTTTTCAAGATTCTGAATAGGTCTGTTAAAAAACCTGTCCCTGTATTTTTCGCTGACAAAAGAACCATAAACCTGAGGCTCACCGCTACCCTCGGATTTTTCCGTTTTTTCGGAAATAATCTGATGGTCTATATTTTCATTTTTTACAGGACGTGGATTTATTGCCTCCGCCTTCTTAACGGGGGCAGACTCCTGTGGCACTTCCTCTTTAGAAAGCATACCACTGTCCTGAAGAAGTGCATCAATTTCTTCTAAAGACCATTTTCTCGGTGTTTTTCTCTCGTCAGCCATTATCCTTTTTCCTCACAAAATCAAATATCTCTTTGCTTTGAAATTTCATACATTAAAATGCCTGCAGCCACAGAAGCGTTAAGGGAATTGATTTTCCCCTTCATAGGCATTGAAAGTACCACATCACATTTTTCCTTAACAAGTCTGCCGACGCCCTTGCCCTCTGAACCGATAACAAGTGCCACAGAGCCTTTAAGATTTGCATTATAGAAGGCTTCTCCATCCATATCTGCACAGTAAACCCACACGCCTCGGTCCTTAAGCTCCTCAAGAGTCTGAGGAATATTTGTAACCCTTGCAACATGCATAAATTCAACTGCACCTGCGCTTGTTTTGGAAACCGCAAAGCTCAGGGGTGCACTTCTCCTTTTGGGAACAATAACACCATGAGCCCCTGCAGCCTCTGCAGTTCTTATAATTGCACCAAGGTTATGGGGGTCTTCAATTTCATCGCACACAATAATAAACGGTGCTTCGCCCTTTTCTTCTGCAAGAGCGAAAATATCATCAACAGTTGAATATGCTTTAACCGCACCGACTGCCACAATTCCCTGATGATTTCCGTGACCGCACATGAAATCAAGCTTTTTGCGGTCAACCTCTTTAACAGGAATATCTCCCTTCTTGGCATCTGCAAGAATTTTGGGAATTGAGCCTGTGCGCTCCCCTCTTGCCACAAGAATACTGTCAAGAGGGCGTTCAGCCTTAATTGCCTCACTAACGGAATTTCTTCCGAAAATTATGTCCTTATCGGGTTGACTGCCTTCTTTTCTGAAATCATCTCTATCATCGAAACCCCGTCTGTCAAAATCTCTTCTGTCAAAATCACGTTTATTTTTTTTAAAATTATCTTCTCGTCTATCTTTATACATAGTTTGTTTCCTAAAACACTTTTGGCATTTCAAATTATTTTATCGATATACAAGCAAGCTTGTTCGATATATTTTGCTTCACAAAATTCGATATATTTCGCTTTGCTCAATTCGATATGACATAAATCCTTATTATCTCGTGCCATAGGCACATATCGAACCGAAGGTATATCGAAGCTTCAGCTATATCGAAAATCCGTAAGGATTTATATCGAGTGGCTTTGCCACTTATACCGTAGGTATAAGCTTCTCCTTCCCGCCCATATAAGGTCTTAATGCCTCAGGAATATTTACGCTACCGTCTTCATTAAGGTTGTTCTCAAGGAATGCAATAAGCATTCTGGGAGGAGCAACAACTGTGTTGTTAAGAGTATGGGGGAAGTATTTTTTATCCTTACCGCCTGCACGGATTTTAAGTCTTCTTGCCTGAGCATCGGAAAGATTTGAGCAGGAGCCAACCTCAAAATATTTCTGCTGACGGGGGCTCCAAGCCTCAACGTCAATTGATTTTACCTTAAGGTCTGCAAGGTCACCTGAGCAGCATTCAAGAGTTCTTACGGGAATATCAAGAGTACGGAAAAGGTCAACTGTGTTTTTCCAGAGCTGGTCAAACCAATAGGAGCTGTCCTCAGGCTTGCAAACAACAATCATTTCCTGCTTTTCAAACTGATGGATTCTGTAAACACCACGCTCTTCAATACCATGTGCACCTTTTTCCTTACGGAAGCAGGGTGAATAGCTCGTAAGAGTCTGCGGAAGCTTCTCCTCGGGAATGATTGTATCAATAAATTTACCAATCATAGAGTGCTCACTTGTACCGATAAGGTAAAGGTCCTCACCCTCGATTTTATACATCATAGCATCCATTTCAGCAAAGCTCATAACACCTGTTACAACATTGCTTCTGATCATAAAGGGAGGAATGTAATAGGTAAAGCCTCTGTCAATCATAAAATCTCTTGCATAGGAGATAACCGCTGAATGAAGCCTTGCAATATCACCGCAAAGGTAGTAGAAGCCGTTACCTGCAACACGACCTGCGCTGTCAAGGTCAATACCCTCAAAGCGTTCCATAATTTCTCTGTGATAGGGAATTTCAAAATCAGGCACAAGGGGTTCACCGTAACGCTGAACCTCAACATTTTCACTATCATCCTTACCGATAGGTACAGATGGGTCAATGATATTGGGAATATTCATCATAATATCATTAACCTTCTTTGAAAGCTCTTCCTCTGCTTTTTCAAGCTCAGCAAGACGGGATGCATCCTCAGAAACCTTTTTCTTCATTTCCTCTGCTTCATCTTTCTTGCCCTGAGCCATAAGAGCGCCTATCATTTTACTGTTTTTGTTTCTTGAAGCACGAAGATTATCTGCTTCGCCCTTCACCCTTCTGCTTTCTGCATCAAGGGCAATAACCTCGTCAACAAGGCCAACCTTTTTATCCTGAAACTTATTTTTAATATTCTGCTTAACTATTTCGGGATTTTCTCTTAAAAATTTAATATCAATCATTTTCTTATCCTTCTTTCTTATTCCTGTTACACTTATTCATTATCAAAAATCTTCAAAAGCTTTTTAAGGTCTGCATCATCAAAAAATTCAATTTCAAGTGCACCCTTTTTAGAAGATTTTGTTATTTTTACCTTTCTTCCTAAAACCTCTGAAAGCGCAAGCTCTGCTTCATCATAATAAGGATTGCGTTTTTTGGTTTTTTTCTTTGCAGGGGCTTCCTTCATCATATTCCTTGCAATTCTTTCAGTTTCTCTTACTGAAAGGTCGTTTGCAATAACAAGCCTTGCAAGGTCGGTTTTCATTTTATCGTCTGTGAGAGATAAAATCGCTCTTGCGTGACCCATTGAAAGACTGCCCTTTGAAACCATTTCCTGAACATCCTCGGGCAAATTGAGAAGCCTTAAGGCATTTGCAATTGAGGGGCGGGATTTACCGACAATTTCGGAAATTTTCTCCTGAGTATAGCCGAATTTATCGCTTAATTCTTTATAACCGTTAGCTTCTTCAAGAGGGTTAAGGTTTTCTCTCTGCAAATTTTCAACAAGAGCAAGCTCTGCAACCTGAGAATCTGTTAAATCTCTGATTACAACAGGAACCTCTGTGAGCCCTGCCATTCTTGAAGCTCTCCAACGCCTTTCGCCTGCAACCAACTGATAGCCACCATCGGGCATTGGTCTTACAAGCAGGGGCTGAAGCACACCGTGCTGAGCGATGCTGTCAGAAAGTTCTGTAAGTGCTTCCTCATCAAATTGCTTTCTCGGCTGTTCACGGTTAGGCTCAATATCAAGCAATTTAACCTTTGTGGTACTGTTGCCCACAGAAATATCTTCAACGGAGTTATCGGCAAAAATTGCATCAAAGCCTCTGCCGAGTCCGGATTTTTTCACTGCCATTTCATTTTTCTCCTTATAAATGGATTAAATCTGCATTTTCAAGAACTCTTCCGCAAGAGCCATATAGCTTTCACTACCTCTCGAAGCTCTGTCATAATAAATCACAGGCTCACCAAAGGAGGGTGCTTCGGAAAGTCTTACATTACGTGGAATAACCGTTGCATATACTTTTTTGGGAAAGAAATTTTTAACCTCTGCAACAACCTGTTGAGTAAGATTAAGCCTTCCGTCATACATTGTAAGAAGCACACCCTCAAGCTCAATGAGAGGGTTATAAAGTCTCTTAATTGTTCTTACAGTTGCCATAAGCTGTGAAAGACCCTCAAGTGCATAATATTCACACTGAATGGGAACTAAAAAGCTATCAGATGCTGTAAGAGCATTGAGAGTTATCAGCCCCAATGACGGCGGGCAATCAAAGAAAATAAAATCGTAGCTTGCCTGCAAGGGAGCGAGAGCATTTTTGAGAACTGCCTCGCGTTTTTCAATAACTGCAAGCTCAAGCTCTGCACCTGCAAGATTTATGTTTGAGGGAATAATATCAACACCCTGAAACTTTGTTTTAATAATTGCAGATGATGCCGTTGCCGAGCCTATTAGTATTTCATAAGATGTGGCTATAAGATTTTTACGGGAAATTCCGTAACCGCTTGTAGTATTACCCTGAGGGTCAATATCAACAAGCAGAACTCTTTTACCAAGAGCACCTAAGGCCGCCGCAAGATTCACGGCACTTGTGGTCTTACCAACGCCACCCTTCTGATTAACAATGGAAATAATTTTTGCCATTTAAACTGTCCTTCCGTATCACAAGGCGCAAAAGCACCTATTAACCTAATTATACATATTAAAGTATAGCATATACACATTAAAAATGGAATAGAAAACATGTAAAATTTTTAATAAAAAATCAAAAAAATTCACCCTATTTTCTATTGACGAACCAAACCCAAAATGCTATACTTTTTCCGTTAAACATTTGCCGTCAGGCAAATATATCACGTTAGCAAAGCTAACATATCGCGCACTGCAAAGTGCATATCACATCTGCGAAGCAGATATATCACACAATGCGTGAGCATTGTATAAATACGGGGGCGTAGCTCAGCTGGGAGAGCGTTTGACTGGCAGTCAAGAGGTCATGGGTTCGAGCCCCACCGTCTCCACCAACGAAAAACCACTTCTTCGGAAGTGGTTTTTCAGTTTTATTCGCCTTACGGCGAGTTATATTGCTTCGCAGTGATATTATGCTTTGCATAGTGTTATTCGCTTCGCGAGTTTGTGGCGAATAAAATATCACATTTTGCAAAAGCAAAATATATCACTCCGTCATAGACGGAATATCACTATATTGCATTGGTTTTTGCATTTTTTATGATAGAACAGGGGGCTCCCCAAAATCCATCTCGTGCGGTTCGCCTTGGCGGAGCACGAAGGACATATAATCGGGGGATTTGCGAAGCAAATGCGAGGGGCTTGCCCCCTCGATCCCCACCGTCTCCACCAACGAAAAACCACTTCTTCGGAAGTGGTTTTTCAGTTTTATTCGCCTTACGGCGAGTTAT
>JAFSDL010000048.1 GCA_017436285.1 Clostridia bacterium | reverse complement strand
TATACCAAGGGGTTCCTACAGTAAAAAAGCTGTAAGAACCCCATAAACATATTCAAAACTCAAAAAACAAGAAAATTTAATGTTTTATGCTACGAACAAACCTCGCCACTCGACGTACCTTTGCACGCCTTCGGGCAAATCCCGATAAGCCTGAAGCCTTATCGGGACTCGGTTTGTCCGTTCTGCATCTTTTTTTCCTATCCCCGAAAAGAGGCTGTAAAAAAACTTGTCGTTTTTTACAGCCCCTTTTATTTTTATTGTTCTTCAGTTGTTCTGAGAGTTGTTGAATATTCTTTACTTGAGCTTGTTATATCATCATAGTAAGCAAAGGATTTAAAGGACATTGCTTTACAAAAATCTTCGGTATCTGCAATAATTGTATCGGAATCTGTTCCGGAAAAGAGAACTTTATAAACATTATCAGAATTCTCAAAGAAATAAAGAACTGCTATTCCTTCATCTGTTTCCATCATAAAGCGACATACATCTTTAAATTCTTTGCCAAAATCCACATCCTCTTCCCAAGTAACGTTAATACCTTCATCTTTAAGCCTATTATAAAAATCAAGATTCATATTGTAGTAATCGGCATAAAAATATTTCACAACAGAAATCTGACAACTCAAACCTTTACTTTTCGACTCAAAAACGCCAAATTCGGCTGTTGTTTTCCAGCCCTCAGGAAGAATTAATTTAAATCCATAATCTTCAACAACGCCATCCTTTTCAATCGGTTGGAACTGGCGAACCTGTGTCACCCTTTCTCCGGATTCATCGGTAACATATTTTCCTTTTTCATCTGTTTCATACACCAATAGCTGACCATCTTCTGCGAGAATCTTTTCGCCATTCTCATCAGTTACAAGATCATAATCTTCCAAATTTGTATAATCACTGTTTTTTTTCTCACAAGCTGCAAACACACAAACAAAAAGAAGTGTGGCGATTGTGAGAATTGCAATTATTTTTTTACTCAATGGAATAACCTCCGTTAAAATTACAGAGTGGGCTTCACCACTCTGTAAGAAAATTTATTTTGCTTCTGCGGTTTCAACAGGGCTTGTGGGTAAACCACTTTCCCAAGTTATATCATAATTTGCTTTGTCCTCGAGAGTAAACATAACACTTACATCTCCGTAGCTTTCAAGAGTTCCTGCACCTGTCATATATGCAGTAACATTTGCTGCCTTGTAATAGTTGATGTTTGTAATCTCATTTGTAAGACGGTCAACTGTTGCAGTAATTTTGCAACCGCTGTAAACAACATCATAATTATTAAGAACAAGATATTCCTTGCTCTTTGCAAATTCTTCAGAAGCAAGAATTTCTTCCTTATCGCGAAGGTCAAATGCCTTTGTGAGAACATCCTGAGCCTCATCACTTGTGAGGTCATTGAATGCGATTGTAATAAAGTATTTATCACCAATTTCCTGAAGAGTTGCATAATCAATATCTTCAGCAGTAAGCTTGGATGCCCAGGATTCACCCTTAACAAAGAGTGATTCAGAGTTATCATCACCAAAATTGATATTACCTGAGGTTTCCTTGATATCTTCAAGAATAAGATCCTTTATACCCTTTGCTGCATCGTTGATTGCTTTAAGAGAAGCATCGATTTCTTCAGCATCCTCTGCACCCTGCTTTGTTACCTTAAGGCTGTCATTAGGAACATTCTTTTCGATTCTGTATGAAACACCTGGTTTATCGAGCTTAACGCTGTTAACAAGACTATTGAAATATGAAAGAACCTCATCACTTGTTTTGCCAACAGGCACAGCACTTTCGGTGTAAACTGCTTCTTCTGTTGAATACACCTCAGCAACCTCTTCGTCGGTATCTGAAGAACCGCAGGAAGTGAAAGTCATTAAAAGTGCGCTTACAAGCAAAATAGCAGTAGCAATAGTAAAAATACGTTTCATTAAGGTTTGACCCCTTTCGATTTTTTGCATCTGTCGATACTTCGACTTATTCACTGTGTAATTATATCACAAAATTCCATATAACAACAGTAGTTTTCAACTTTTTTTTATATTTGTATAAAAAGCACAAAATCGGACCTCAAGCTTTGTAATTTACAACTAATATATACTTATAATTTAAAGAATTACCATTTGACATTTACCTTGCGTATCAATATAATATCATTTGTGGATTAAAATTATAAGAGGTTAAAATATGGCAAGTAAAAATATAAAGAAGAAGCACAAACGCACAAAGGATCAGAAGGCCCTGAATTTTCTTTGCATTATGTTGGCTTTTGTAGTGGTTTTTGTTGCAGTTGTCTGTGTTTCTGTTAATAAAAACAATAACGATTTGAGAGAAAAAGAAACCACGTCTTCTCAGAGCTCTCAAACCACAGAAAAAGGCAACAGCAAAAAGCCTCAATCAACAGAAAACGGCAAAACACCCGATACCACCGCCCCTGAAACAACCCAGGTTGCTACGGCGGCTGTTGCTCAACCGGGTACTATGGATAACCCCACAATCATTACCATTGATGAAGAAAAATGGTATTTGACCCTTGTTAATTCAAGCTATAGAATACCCGATAATTATGAGCCTGACTTGGTTTATGTTTGTGGTAGTGAAGAAAGACTTGACCGAAAGGTTGCCGAGCATTACGAGGATATGTATAACGCTGCCCTTAAGGATGGCGTAAGCCTTACCCCTTGCTCAGGCTACCGCTCATATGAATTGCAGGAAAGGAACTATAATAATAAGGTAAGCTTTTATGAAAGCCAAGGGTATTCAAATAAGGATGCCAAGGTTAAAGCCGCAACAATTATTATGCCTCCCGGCTCATCAGAGCATAATTTGGGCTATGCAATGGACATTGTCTGTGTTGACGAATGGTTCGAGGATACCGCAGAATTCAAATGGCTTACCGAAAATGCTGCGGATTACGGTTTTATTATGAGATATCCCAAGGACAAGCAGGATATAACAAAGGTTATTTATGAGCCTTGGCATTGGAGATATGTTGGGGTTGAGCTTGCAAAGGAGCTTAAAGACAGCGGTCTTGTTTTGGAAGAATATTTCGGATTAGCATAGGAGTATAGCGTAATGATAGGAATTAAAGTAGAAAAAGCACACGGGGAATATGACCCCGGAACAAGTAAATTTTTCGGCTCACCCACAATGCCTGAGGAATGGCTCGGTGATGGTACAATCGGTGATGAAGATTTTTTCTTCTGCCAATTGAAATTATCGGAATTCAAAAGCTACGATAAAGAAAATATAATTGACCACAAGGGCTTCATTTATATTTTCTTAACTGAAGACAAGGGCAATTTCATCCCTAATGTCCGCTATTGCGAAGCAGAGCCCGATACCTTAATTGATGATTTTAACGCAGGCTTTGAATTTTTAGGTGATGTTGAAACCGAGTTTTCAATTGATTTTTTTGATACAGATGATGCAGAAGACGGCACAAGAATTTTAGTTGAAAACGGTGAGGAAATCACACTTTTACAGTATGACCCCCTTGATGACGGGATGCCCGAATTCCTTGCAGACACCGAAAAAATCGCATATTTCACAATGAATGTTGAAGATTTAAAAAATCTTGATTTTTCAAAGGTAAGTTTTGAAATAAAGTAACGTCTCCGGTCGTTAGCAGTTAGCAAATAGCAAGTAGCAAGTAGTAAAACATTGCGAATGTCAAAACTTCGCAAGAAGTAAAGACAGAAGAACAAAGCAGTTGGTGGTTCTGCCTCTCTTCGAAGAGAGGGGGACCGCCTTTTGATTTTTTTATTTGTTTGATTTTAGTTTTAAGCGTGCCTAATAATAAAGTTTATAACGAGGTCGGTCGGGTGGTGGAGAGTTCTTGACGCGAACCCTCGAGCGTCATTTCGCCGCAGGTGAAACTATAACAAACTTATTGATTTAAATTTATATATTCAGGCTATAGGTGCATTACAATTGAAGCTTACGCTTCAACGATGTTCGAGGACTCACATCGAGAATTTTCCACCATTCCGATGAACTTTATTCAAATAATTTATAATGGGCTCGCTTAATACCAAACCTCTATAATTTTTATATCCAAGATGGTCCCCCTTTCTTCGAAGAAAGGCAGGAATGACCGCAACTTTATTCTTCTGAATTTACAATACTCTTAAGGGAATAAATTGAAATAAAACGTTCATCGGACAGTCACAAATTTATTTGAAATTTGTGACTGTCCGACTTATTAATTAATATTTATCTGTTATAGACTTTGTGTTTGAATATGCACTATAGGTTTTGCTCTTATATGCTTTTACCTTGTAATAGTATTTTGTGCCTTTTTCTGCAGTGGCATCCCTCAATGTAACATTATCTGCACCTTTTTCAGTTGAGATAAGCTTATAGCTGACATCATCAGCTTTGCGGTAAACCTTATAGCCCTCTGCACCTGCAACCTCAGACCATCTGAGAC